>NZ_JBFALS010000001.1:194257-816920 GCF_040656295.1 Streptomyces sp. NPDC049954 | reverse complement strand
CCTCGGCCGGGTTGGGGGTGGCGGACCATCCGCTGCTGGGGGCCGCGGTCACGCTGCCCGACTCCGACGGCTGCCTCTTCACCGGCCGGATTTCGCTGGCCTCGCACGGCTGGCTTGCCGACCACAGCGTCATGGGCTCGGTGCTGCTGCCCGGAACCGCGTTCGTCGACCTCGCACTCCACGCCGGAGGCTGGGTCGGGTGCCCGCGCCTTGAGGAGCTGATGCTTGAGGCGCCCCTGGTCCTGCCGGAACGCGGTGGCGTGCAGGTGCGGGTGACAGTCGCTGAGCCGGAGGGCTCGGGGCGCCGGGCGCTGACCGTGCACTCGCGTGGGGACAGCGAAGGCGAAAGCGGCCCGTGGGTCCGGCACGCGACGGGCACACTCACGCCCGAAGAGGCGCCCCCGCGGACGCCGGAGCAGGCGTGGCCGCCGTACGGCGCCGAGCCGGTCGCCCTGGACGGCTACTACGAGCGGCTGGCCGCGGCGGGCCTCCAGTACGGACCGGTCTTCCAGGGCCTCAAGGCCGTATGGCGCACTGAATCGGAGGTGTACGCGGAGGTTCGCCTGCCGGAGGAGGCGGCGACGGAGCCGGGCAACTTCCTCGTGCACCCCGCCCTGCTGGACGCCTCGCTGCACGCGATGGGCGCGGCGGCGACCTCGTCCGGCTCCGGGGGACCGGCCGGCCCCGACCCCCAGGCGCCGGGGATCCGGCTGCCCTTCTCGTGGAACGGCGTCTCGGCGCACGCGACGCGGGCCTCCGTTCTGCGCGTACGGCTCAGGCCCGATGGAACGGACGGGTCGCGGCTCTCGCTGGAGGCGACCGATCCGGGGGGCGCGCTCGTCACGACGGTCGGGTCGCTGGTGACACGGCCCGTGTCCGCCGAGCAGATCAGCGCGGCCGGCGGGGTGCTGCACCAGTCGATGTTCCGGCTGGGATGGCGTCGTGTGCCCGGCGCCGAGGCGTCGGCGCACCGCTCGGCGGCTCCGCCGGCCGTGCTCGGTGGCCCGGGGCTCGCGTCCCGGGACGAGCTGACACAGGGGGCGCTCGAACGAACGCGCCACCACGACGGTCTGGACGCGCTGAGCAAGGCTGTGGAGAGCGGTGCGACGGTGCCGCCGGTGGCTCTCGCCTTCCTGCCTCCCGTGTCCGGTGTGGACGCCGGCGAGGTGCGGCACGCCGTCCACCGGGCACTGGGCCTGGTGCGGGGCTGGCTGGCGGAGGAGCGTCTCGCCGGCTCGCGTCTGGTGATCGCCACCCGGGGCGCGGTGGCGGTCGAGGCGGGTGAGGGCGTCACCGACCTCGCGGCCGCCGCCGTGTGGGGCCTGGTGCGGACCGCGCAGACGGAGCATCCCGGACGCTTCGTGCTGGTCGACCTGGACGCCCGGACCGAGGACGGGCCGGAGCCGTTCGGCCGGCGGCCGCTGAGCGAGGAGGACCTCTCCCTGGTGTCGGCCGCCGTGTCCAGCGGTGAACCCCAGTCGGCCGTGCGGGGCGGGGTGCTGCTCGGCGCACGGCTGGACCGGGTACGGGCCACGGGGGCGCCGGAGCCCTCGGCTTCCTGGGACGCGCGGGGCACGGTCCTGGTGACCGGCGCCGGAGGCACGCTCGGGACCCTGGTCGCGCGGCACCTCGTGGCGGCGTGCGGCGTCCGGCACCTGCTGCTGGTGAGCCGCCGGGGCGCGAAGGCCGAGGGCGCTCATGAGCTGGAGACGGAGCTGGTGGCCGCAGGCGCGTCCGTGACCTGGGCGTCCTGCGACGTGGCCGACCGGGAGGCGCTGGCCGCCGTACTGGCGGCCGTTCCGGCGGACCGTCCACTGCGCGGAGTCGTGCACACCGCCGGAGTGCTCGCCGACGGCGTCGTCGAATCGCTCACCCCGGAGCGCGTGGACGCGGTCCTGCGGCCCAAGGTGGACGCGGCGGTCAACCTGCACGAGCTGACCGCGGCCTCGGACCTGTCGGCCTTCGTGGTGTTCTCCTCCGCGGCCGGCATCTTCGGCACCGCCGGGCAGGCCAACTACGCCGCCGCCAACGCCTTCCTCGACGCGCTGGTGTGCCACCGCAGGGCCTCGGGCCTGCCCGGCCTGTCGCTCGCGTGGGGCCTGTGGGACACACCGAGCGGTATGGCGGGCGGCCTGGACCGGACCGGCCTGCGACGCATCGAGCGGTCCGGCGTGGTGGGACTGTCTCCCGAGGAGGGGCTGTCCCTGTTCGAGACCGCCTGCGCGACGGACACTCCGGTGGCCATCCCCATGCGGCTGGACACCGTCAGGACCCGGGACGCGGGCGAGGTGCCCCACATACTCCGGAACCTGGTGAGGCCCACGAACCGCAGGGCTGTCGAGGTGGCCGCCGAGGCGGGCGCCTCCCCCTTGGGGGAACAGCTGGCCGGCGTACCGGCCGCCGAGGGCGAACGCCTCCTGCTGAACGTCGTACGCCGTGCCGTGGCCGCGGTTCTGGGGCACGCGGACGCCGGGACCGTGGAGCCGGGGGGCGCCTTCAGCGACCTCGGATTCGACTCGCTCACAGCCGTGGAACTGCGCAACCGGCTCACCACGGCCACCGGGCTGCGGCTGCCGGCCACACTGGTGTTCGACTACCCGACGCCCGCCGACCTGGCCCGGCATCTGCGCCAGGAGATCACCGGCCGGGACGACCTCGCCCGCCGCACCGCCCCGGCGGCCCCCTCCGGGACCGGCCGCGACGAGGACCCCGTCGTCATCGTGTCCATGGGCTGCCGGTTCCCGGGAGGCGTCCGCACGCCCGAGGAGCTGTGGGCCCTGCTCGCCGCGGGAGAGGACGCCGTCTCCGGCTTCCCCGGCAACCGCGGCTGGGACACCGAGGGGCTGTACGACTCGGACCAGGACACCGACGGCAAGAGTTACGTGCGCGAGGGCGGTTTCCTGCACGCGGCGGGCGACTTCGACCCGGCGTTCTTCGGGATCTCGCCGCGCGAGGCGCTGGCGATGGACCCCCAGCAGCGACTGCTCCTGGAAACCTCCTGGGAGACCTTCGAACGGGCCGGCATCGATCCCTCGTCCCTGCGCGGCAGTGCGACCGGTGTGTTCGCGGGCCTGATGTACCACGACTACGGCTCACAGTTGCGGAGCGTCCCGGAAGGCGCCGAGGGCTACCTGGCGACGGGCGGCTCGGGCAGCATCGCGTCCGGCCGCATCGCCTACACCTTCGGCCTCGAAGGCCCGGCCGTCACCATCGACACCGCCTGTTCCTCGTCTCTGGTGGCCCTGCACCTCGCGGCACAGTCGCTGCGCCAGGGCGAATGTGATCTGGCGCTGGCCGGTGGCGTCACCGTGATGTCCACCCCGGCGACCTTCGCCGAGTTCAGCCGGCAGCGTGGGCTGGCCGCGGACGGCCGGTGCAAGCCGTTCGCTGCTGCCGCGGACGGTACGGGGTGGGGTGAGGGTGTCGGTCTGCTCCTGCTGGAGCGGTTGTCGGACGCGCGGCGTCATGGGCATCAGGTGTTGGCGGTGGTGCGGGGTTCGGCGGTCAATCAGGACGGTGCGAGTAATGGTCTGACGGCGCCGAACGGTCCTTCGCAGCAGCGGGTGATCAGGGCGGCGTTGGAGAGTGGGGGGCTTTCGGCGGCCGAGGTCGACGCGGTCGAGGCGCACGGTACCGGGACCCGGTTGGGTGATCCGATCGAGGCGCAGGCGTTGCTGGCGACGTACGGGCAGAACCGTCCTGAGGACCGGCCGTTGTGGCTGGGGTCGATCAAGTCGAACATCGGGCACACACAGGCGGCGGCCGGGGTGGCCGGGATCATCAAGATGGTGCTGGCGATGCGGCACGGCGTACTGCCGCAAACCCTGCACGTCGACGAACCCTCCCCGCACGTCGACTGGACGGCCGGAGCGGTCGAGTTGCTCACCGGGGCCACGCCGTGGCCCGAGGCCGACCGTCCGCGCCGGGCCGGGATCTCCTCGTTCGGCCTCAGCGGCACTAACGCGCACATCATCCTCGAACAGGCCACGGCAGCCGGTGAGACGGAGGGAAGCCCGCGCGAGCTGCCGTCCCCGGTGCCCGCCGTGGTCTCGTGGGTCGTGTCCGCCAAGACCGAGACGGCAGTGCGAGCACAGGCGGACCGGCTGGCCGCACGGGTCCGACAGGAACCGGCCCTCTCGGTGAGCGACGTGGGGCTGTCCTCGGCCACCACGCGAACGGTGTTCCAGCACCGGGCTGTGGTGCTCGGCGCCGACCGTGACGGTCTCCTGAGCGGCCTTGAGTCGCTGGCGCGAGGCCGTGAGAGTACCGGTGTCGTCCGTGGTGTCGCGACAGGTGCGGATGGCCGTGTGGTGTTGGTGTTCCCGGGTCAGGGTTCGCAGTGGCTGGGTATGGCGGCGGAACTGCTGGAGTCGTCGGCGGTGTTCGCCGGCCGGGTGGCGGAGTGCGGTGCGGCGTTGGCTCCGTTCGTGGACTGGTCGTTGACCGAGATCCTGCGCGATGCCTCTGGTGACGACGCGTGGCTGGGTGAAGTCGATGTCGTGCAGCCGGTGTTGTGGGCTGTGATGGTGTCGTTGGCCGAGGTGTGGCGGTCGATGGGTGTCGTACCGGCCGCCGTGGTGGGACATTCACAGGGGGAGATCGCCGCTGCTTGTGTGGCGGGTGCCTTGTCGTTGGAGGACGGGGCGCGGGTGGTCGCGCTGCGCAGTAAGGCGCTCAAGGTCCTGTCCGGCCGGGGCGGGATGGTCTCGGTCTCCCTGGGCGAGGACGTGATCGGTGATCTGCTCGCCCGGTGGGAGGGCCGGGTCTCGCTGGCCGCCGTGAACGGTCCCGGCGTGGTGGTGGTGTCCGGTGACGCGGACGCCCTGGACGAACTGCTGGCCGTCTGCGAGGCGGACGCAATCAGGGCGCGGCGGATCGCGGTGGACTACGCCTCGCACTGCGCGCACGTCGAGGAGATCGAGAGTGTCCTTGCGCGGGAGTTGGCGGATGTCTCCCCGCGTACGGCGTCGGTGCCGTTCTACTCGACGGTGACCGGCGGAGTACTCAACACATCGGGTCTGGACGCGGGCTACTGGTATCGCAATCTGCGCCAGACGGTGCGTTTCGCGGAGACGGTGGACGCGCTGCTGGCCGACGGGTTCCGGCTGTTCGTCGAGTCCAGTGCCCACCCGGTCCTCACGATGGGCGTCGAGCAGACCGCCGAGGCCCACAACACCGCAGTGACGGCGGTGGGTTCTCTGCGCCGGGGCGAGGGCGGCCTGGAGCGCTTCCTCACCTCGGCCGCCGAAGCCTTCGTCGGTGGCGCGGCCGTCGACTGGGCCACCCTGTTCGAGGGGACGGGCGCGCGCCGCGTCGAGCTGCCCACGTACGCCTTCCAGCACCAGCGTTACTGGCTGGAGTCGGACCCGACGGCCGGTGTGGCGGGCGACGTGGCGGCGGCTGGTCTGTCGGCCGCCGGCCATCCGCTGCTGGGCGCGGCCGTCACCCTTCCGGCGACGGACGGCGCCCTGCTGACGGGCCGGCTGTCCCTGCGGACCCATCCCTGGCTGGCGGACCACGCGGTGGCCGGGGTCTCCCTGCTGCCGGGAACGGCGTTCGTGGAACTGGCGTTGCGGGCCGGGGAGGTGGTCGGCTGTAACCGTGTGGACGAACTGACCCTGGAAGCCCCGCTCGTGCTGCCCGCGGACGGAGCGGTCGCGATCCAGGTGGCCGTCGAGGGCCCCGACGAGTCCGGCCGGCGCTCGATGAGTGTCCACTCACAGACCGAGGACGGCCCCTGGACCCGGCACGCCACCGGCGCGCTCACCGAGGCCGGGGGCCCGGTCACCGGTCCCGGCAGCGAGGAGGCGTGGCCGCCGGCCGACGCGGAACCGGTCCCTGTCGAAGGGCTCTACGAGAGGTTCGCGCGGAACGGCTTCGGCTACGGTCCCTCGTTCCAGGGGCTGCGTGCCGTATGGCGCCGGGGCCAGGAGGTGTTCGCGGAGGTCGGTCTGCCCGAGGAACAGTGGTCCGAGGCCAGGCACCTGGGCGTGCACCCGGCTCTGCTGGACTCCGCGCTGCACGCGATGGCCTTCGGCGACTTCGTCCGCCTGCCCGGCACCCCCGCCGAGGGTGCGCCGGAGCGGGCCGGCCGGGACGGGCAGGCATCCGGTGGGGACACCGGGCGCGTCCGGATGCCCTTCGCCTGGAACGGCGTGTCGTTGCACGCGGAGGGGGCGTCCGTACTGCGCGTACGACTGGCACCCACGGGGCCCGAGGCGGTGGCGCTCTCGGCCGTCGACACGTCGGGCCGGCCGGTGCTCTCGGTGGACTCGCTCGTGACCAGGCCCATCTCACGGGAGCAGCTCGGCCGGGCGCACGGAACCTTCCACGAGTCCCTCTTCCGGCTGGAGTGGAACGCGGTGGCGGTCACCGGCGCCGCCGTCCCCCCGGCCGGGTGGGCGGTACTCGGCGACGACGAGACGTGGCTGCCGACGGCTCTGAAGTCGGCTCGCACCGCCGGGGCGCAGGCCGAGAAGTACCCGGACCTGTCGGTTCTGGCACAGTCCGTGGCGGACGGCCGCACAGCGCCGGACCTGGTGTTCGTCCCGCTCTGCGCGCCGGACGCCTACGGCCCCGGCGACGGCGCGCCCCGGCCGCTCTCGGCCGGGCGCGTACGCGACGCGGCGCACCGGGCGCTGCGACTGACGCGGGACTGGCTGGCCGACGAGCACTTCGAGCGTTCCCGGCTGGTGCTCGTCACCCGCGGTGCGGTCGCCACCCGTCCCGGTGAGCGGATCGCCGACCCGGCCCAGGCCGCGGCGTGGGGCCTGGTGCGGGCGGCGCAGTCGGAGAACCCCGACCGGTTCGTGCTGCTGGACCTGGACGAGCGGGAAGCCTCCTTCGCCGTTCTGCCGCAGATCCTGGGCGGGGAGGAACCGCAGCTCGCGGTACGCGAGGGACGGCCCCTCGCGGCCCGGCTGGCCCGGGTGCGCGCGGCTCGGACCGACCGCGACCAGCAGGGCGACCAGCTCGGGGAGCCCCCGGCCCTCGCGCCGGTGTGGAACGCGGAGGGGACGGTACTCGTCACCGGGGCGACGGGCGTCCTGGGGGCCCGGGTGGCACGGCACCTGGTGGCGGAACACGGCGTACGGCACCTGCTGCTGACCAGCCGCCGGGGACGGTCGGCGGCCGGTGCCGCCGAACTGGTGGAGGAGCTGACCGCCCTGGGGGCGTCGGTGCGGATGGCCGCCTGTGACGTCGCCGACCGCCCCGCCCTCGCGGAGCTGCTGGCGACCGTGCCCGGCGAGCACCCGCTCACCGCAGTGGTGCACTCGGCCGGTGTCCTCGACGACGGAGTCCTCGGGTCGATGACACCGGAGCGCCTGGACGCCGTGCTGCGCCCGAAGAGCGACGCCGCCGTGCACCTGCACGAGCTGACCAGGGAGCTGCCGCTCTCCGCGTTCGTGCTCTTCTCCTCGGCGGCCGGCGTGTTCGGTGCCGGGGGACAGGCCAACTACGCGGCGGCCAACGCCTTCCTCGACGCCCTGGCGCAGTACCGCAGGGCCGAGGGCCTGCCCGCGGCCTCACTGGCCTGGGGACTGTGGGCCGAACGCAGCGCCATGACCGGCCACATGGAGGAGGGAGACGTCCAGCGGCTGGGCCGTTCCGGAGTGGCCGCGCTGACCTCAAAGGAGGGGCTCGCCCTGTTCGACTCGGCGGTCGCGGCGACGCACAGCCGTGAGGACGGCGCCTCCGGAGCGGACCCGCTCCTGGTGCCCATGCGCCTGGACCTCGCGGTCCTGCAGGCACAGGCCGCCTCGGTCGGGACGCCCGCCCTGCTGCGCGGCCTGGTCCGCGCCCCGGTCCGCAGGGTGGTCGACGGCGCCGCCGACACCGTGCGGGACACCGGAGCGGCACCACTCGGACAGCGGCTCGCGGGGCAGACGGAGGCCGAGCAGATAAGGACCCTGACCGCCCTGGTGCGCACGCACACCGCGACGGTCCTCGGTCACGACTCGCCGGACACCGTGGACGAGGCCAACGCCTTCCTGGAACTCGGCCTCACCTCGCTCACCGCGGTGGAGATCCGCAACCGGCTCAACCACGTCACCGGCCTCACCCTGCCGGCGACACTCCTGTTCGACCACGGCACGCCGGCCGCGCTCGCGAGCCACCTGCGCACCCGCCTGGTGCCGGGCGCGAGCGGCACCACACCGTCCCACGAGCCGTCCGCCGCAAGCGGCGCGAGCGAGCAGGCGGCCACCGCCCCGGCGGCCGGGAACGACACCGGTTCCACGATCGAGGCGCTCTACCGGCAGGCATGCACCGACGGGCAGTACGTCGCGGGGACCCAGTTGCTGATGGCCGCAGCCCGTCTGCGCCCCTCGTTCCGTACGGCCGCCGAGGTGACGACCGCACCCAAGATCGTCCGCCTGTCCAAGGGGAGTACGGCGCCGGGCCTCGTGTGCTTCCCGTCGCTGGTGGCCATCTCCGGGCCCCGGGAGTACGCCCGCTTCGCGGCGGGCTTCCGCGGTCGGCGGGATGTGACGGTGCTGCCCGAACCCGGCTTCGGCAAGGGTGAGTTGCTTCCGGCTAGTATCGACGCGGTGGTGGAGATGCAGGTGGAGGCGGTGCTCCGGAGCGCGGGTGGGGGCCCGGTCGTGCTCGTCGGACGCTCGTCCGGCGGGTGGATCGCCCAGGCGGTCGCCGGGCGGCTGGCCGAGCGCGGAAGCGCCCCGTCCGCCGTCGTCATGCTGGACACCTACCTGCCCCGCAGCGAGGCGCTGCCGTGGATCCAGACCAACCTCTCCGGACAGATGCTCGATCGCGAGAAGATGTTCGGCGCGGTGGACGAGAGCAGGCTCACCGCGATGGGCGGATACCTGCGCCTGTTCTCGGACTGGGGGCCGGCCCCGATCGGCGCACCGATCCTCGCGGTGAAGGCCGAGGAGTCCTTCACCGGTTCGGAGCAGGGGGCCGACGAGGAATCGGCCTGGGGAGCCGAACTGACCCGGATCGAAGTGCCCGGAAACCACTTCACCATGATGGAGGACCACGCGGGCACCACCGCGGCGGCCGTCCTCAACTGGCTTGCGGAACACGTGTGACGCGCGGCCCGGCACCCGGCCGGGCACGCGCTCGCGCGACGCGAGATGAAGAAGAGAAAGAAGCCGGAAGGACCGGCCCGGGATGTTCCCGGCACGCCGGCCCTTCCGTTGACGCAGATCGCACACAGCAGGAGGAAGTAAGTGACGTCATCGAGTTTCACCCCCGTAGGTCAGCAGGTCGGCCAGTTCTACGACCAGCTGGTGGGTGCGTTCGACGCCTCGCTGTACGGTCCCAACATCCACGTGGGCTTCTGGAACAACCCGGACGACGCCACCGGCCTGGAGGAGGCCGCCAACCGGCTCACGGACATGATGATCGAGCGGCTCCAGGTGGGCCCCGGTGACCGGGTACTCGACATCGGCTGTGGTGTCGGCGGGCCCGCGATCAGGCTGGCCCAGGTGACCGGCGCCGAGGTGGTGGGCATCAGCGTCAGCGGCAAGCAGGTCGAGAAGGCCAACGAACTGGCCGAGGCCGCGGGTATGAGCGGCAAGGTCAGCTTCCAGCACGGCGACGCCATGGACCTGCCCTTCGACGACGCCTCCTTCAGCGCCGTATGGATGCTGGAGTCCGTCATGCAGATGCCGGACCGGAAGGCGGCGCTCACCGAGGCGGCCCGGGTCCTGCGGCCGGGCGGGCGGCTCGCGCTCACGGACAACTACGAGCGGGAGACCATATCGGAGGAACGCCGGCCCGTGATCGAGGGCATCCTCAAGCGGTACCTCACCCAGTCGCCCGCCTCCTTCGAGGCGTACCCCGCGCTCCTGCGCGAGGCGGGGCTGCGTCCCACGGAGATCGTCGACGTCAGTGAGAACACCACCAGGCAGTCGGTCAAGCGGCTCGGTGAGGCGCTCGCCAAGAACATGAGCGAGCTGGCCTCGAAGATCGACCCCGAGGTCTTCGCCAAGCTGAAGCCCGCCGAGGGCGAGAACATGGAGATGCCCGAGCTCGGCTACCTGATCGTGACGGGACGCCGCGCCGCGGCCGTCTGAGCGCGGTCCCGCCCGGCCGGGGCCGGTACGGGGCGGGGCGCATCGCCGCGGCGGTGCGCCCCGCCCGCTGACCCGGTCAGCGATCACCCCGGGTTACTATGCCCACTTCATGCGGGAAGACGACGCGGGGGAGGGGCGGCCCCCGGCGGGGCGGCAGGTTCGCCCGGCGAGCGCCTCGGAGGTGGCTGTGGATCGCAGGGTCAGGGAGACGGGCCGGCCGGGAACATGCTGACAGAGGTCACCGCCACCCGCTACGTCGAACCGCTCCACGGCGGTGGCTCCGTGCCCGGGATCGTCGAGGCCGACGACCTCGGGACCTACGTCCTGAAGTTCACCGGTTCCGCGCAGGGGCGTAAGGCGCTCGTCGCCGAGGTGATCGTCGGGGAGCTGGCCCGGCGGCTCGGGCTGCGGGTGCCCGTACTCGTGCTCGCCCACTTCGACCCGGCACTCGGCGTGCACGAACCGCACCAGGAGGTGCGGGACCTGCTTGCGGCCAGCGGCGGGCTGAACCTGGGGATGGACTACCTGCCGGGGGCCGTCGACTTCGTGCCGGGAGGCAGCGGACCCGTCGCGGCCGGTGCGCTGGAGGTCGGTCCGCTGGAGGCGGGGCGCGTCGTGTGGCTGGACGCGCTCACCGCCAACGTGGACCGCACGGTGCACAGCCCCAACCTCATGGTGTGGCCGGCGTCCGGCACCGCGCCCGCCCGGCTGTGGCTCATCGACCACGGCGCGGCGCTCGTCTTCCACCACCGCTGGGACAGTGCGGCCGCCTCCGTGGGCAAGGCGTACGACTTCCGGGCCCACGCCCTCGGCGCCTGTACGCCCGACGTACGGGCCGCCGACGCCGAACTCGCTCCGCTCGTGACCCGCGAGCTGCTGCACGAGGTCGTCTCGCTCGTCCCCGAGGGGTGGCTCACGCACGAACCCGGGTTCGCCGGGCCGCAGGAGGTCCGTGAGGCGTACGTCTCCGTGCTCGCCGCGCGCGCGGCGGTCTCCGCGAGCTGGCTGCCCACCGACTTCCCGACGGCGCGCGAACTCTCGGCCGCCGACGAGAAGCGGCGCGCACGCACCCGCGCGGGTCGGCCCGCCTGGCTCCAGCACGTGCCGGACCTGCACGGCGGGTGAGAACAGCAGTGGGCGAGGAGGGGCCGGGAGCGGCGGCTCCCGGCCCCTGCGGCCTCAGCCGAGCCGCTCGTAGGCGGGAACGGTCAGGAAGTCCGCGTACGTCTCGTCCAGCGACACCTCCAGCAGCAGCTCGTGGGCCTCCGGCCAGCGGCCGGAGGCGAAAGCCTCCTCGCCCAACTCGGCTCGCAGAGAGCCCAGTTCCTCGTCCGCGACGGCGCGCGCCAGCTCCCTCGTCACCGGCACCCGGACGCCCTCCCGTTCGACCTCGACGCCCGCGTTGATCCACTGCCAGATCTGCGAACGGGAGATCTCGGCGGTCGCCGCGTCCTCCATCAGGTTGAAGATGGCCACCGCACCGGAGCCGCGCAGCCACGCCTCGATGTAACGGATGCCGACCTGCACGGCGTTGACCAGGCCCTCGTACGTCGGTTCCGCCGTGAGGGAGTCGATCGCGATCAGGTCGGCCGCGGCCACCGACACGTCCTCCCTCAGCCGGTCCTTCTGGTGCGGGCGCCGCCCGAGCACCGCGTCGAAGGACTCCCGGGCTACGGGGACGAGGTCGGGGTGGGCGACCCACGAGCCGTCGAAGCCGTCGGCGGCCTCCCGGTCCTTGTCGGCGCGCACCTTCTCGAAGGCCACCTTGTTGACCTCGGCGTCCCTGCGCGAGGGGATGAAGGCCGCCATCCCGCCGATCGCGTGCGCACCCCGCTTGTGGCAGGTGCGCACGAGGAGTTCGGTGTACGCCCGCATGAACGGGGCCGTCATCGTCACCGCGTTGCGGTCCGGCAGGACGAACTTCCGCCCGCCGTCACGGAAGTTCTTCACGATGGAGAACAGGTAGTCCCAGCGGCCCGCGTTCAGCCCCGAGGCGTGCTCACGCAGCTCGTAGAGGATCTCCTCCATCTCGTACGCGGCGGTGATGGTCTCGATCAGCACGGTGGCCCGCACCGTGCCGTGCGGGACGCCGAGAGCCTCCTGCGCGTACGTGAAGACCTCGTTCCACAGCCGCGCCTCCAGGTGCGACTCGGTCTTCGGCAGATAGAAGAACGGGCCCAGGCCGCGCTGCGAGAGGCGCCGCGCGTTGTGGAAGAAGAACAGGCCGAAGTCGACGAGGGCGCCCGGCACCGCCCGTCCGTCCACCTCCAGGTGCCGTTCGTCGAGGTGCCAGCCGCGCGGGCGCACCACGACGGTCGCCAGCTCCCCGGCCGGCCCGAGCGCGTACGACTTGCCGGTGCGCTCGTCGGTGAAGTCGATGCGCCGCTCGAAGGCGTCGACCAGGTTCGCCTGTCCGTGGATCACGTTCTCCCAGGTGGGCGCCGAGGCGTCCTCGAAGTCGGCGAGCCACACCCGGGCGCCCGAGTTCAGGGCGTTGACGGTCATCTTGCGGTCCGTGGGGCCGGTGATCTCCACCCGCCGGTCCTCCAGCGCCGCCGGGGCGGGCGCCACCCGCCACGTCTCGTCGGCCCGCACACCGGCCGTGTGCGGCAGGAAGTCCAGCGAGGAGGTCTCGGCGATCTCGGCCCGGCGCTCGGCGCGCAGCGCGAGCAGCTCATCGCGTCGGGAGGTGAACCTGGTGTGCAGCTCGCCGAGGAAGGCGAGCGCGGCGGGCGTGAGGATCTCGTCCCGCCGGCTCAACGGCGGGGCGTCGGCGGTGACGACGGCGGGCGCGGACGAGGACATGGGCGGGCGCTCCTTCGGCGGCCGGCACGGGGCCGGGGCTCGGTGCGGAAGGCGGGGCCCGCCCTCCGGAGGTCAGCGGTACTTCTGTTTTCCGGATACTAGTTTTCTCATTGTGGAAGTTCAATGCTCTGCGGTGGTGGCGGGGGCGGGTGGGGTGCCAGGTGCCAGAGGCCCGGAGGCCGGGGCTTCTGACACCGGCCGTGCGGGCCCTGGTCGCGGGGCTCGCCCTCACAGCGTGTCCAGCCGTCCCAGGTCGGCGGCCGTGTCGATGTCGTAGGGCTGTGCCACGTCCCCGCACTCCACGAGCGTCAACTCCGCCTCCCTCTCCCGCAGATACCCGCGCGCGCCCCGGTCGCCCACGGCGCTCGCGGCGACCGCGGGCCAGCGGTCGGCCCCCAGCAGCACGGGGTGGCCGCGCCGGCCCTCGTACGCGGCGCAGGCCAGGCTGCCGGAGCCCTGGTACGCCCGTGCCACCCGGGCCACCGCGGCCGCGCCGATGCCCGGCTGGTCCACCAGGCAGATCAGCGCCGCGCCCGCACCCGTTCCGTCGAGCGAGGTCAGGCCCGCCCGCAGCGAGGAGCCCATCCCGGACTCCCAGAGCGGGTTCTCCACCCAGGTGACCGACTCGGCGAGCCCGGTGACGCCGTGGCGGCTCCCGTCCGTCCCCGCCGAGCGCTCCTCGACCCGGCGCCGCACCTCGTGGGACCGGGCGCCCAGTACGACGTGCACCCGTGCGCAGCCCCCGTCGCGCAGGGCGGCCACACCCCGCTCGACGAGCAGCAGCCCCCCGCCCCGCAGCAGCGCCTTCGGCCGGCCGCCCAGGCGCCGACCGCCGCCCGCCGCGAGCAGCACCCCGACGACCGCCCCCCGGGTCCGAGTCCGCATACCCGGCCACCTCCCTCTCTCCGCTGTGCCTCCGCGCTCCCGGACCCTACGTGTGACGGATCGCCGGTTACCGACTGGCGCGTCGGCGCCGGGTGGCGAATACTGGCGGCGGTCCCTTGATCCGGAGCCCGACCAGCCCTGGTGGGGACCTCAGTACGACACACGGAAGACGCACGAGGAAGTGCGAGGGGGGGTACCGCTGTGCACGGTACGGATCAGGCCACGGCGAGGAGTCTCGACCGGGCCGAGGAGCCGGGGACGCGGCGCACGGTGTGCGGCGAGGAGGACCCGAGGGTCACCGAGCTGGGCGCGGCCGTGAGCGGGCTGCGCCGTGAGATCGCCACGTACGCCGTCGAGTTCGCCGATCGTGCCGTCGCCGAGAACGAACTCGCCGCGCTCGCCGCGACCGCGGGCGACGGGGCCCCGGAGGTCGCGCGGCTGCGCCGGTCCCTGCTCCTCGTGACGGCGGCCGTCGGCTCGGTCAGCGCGCTGGCCCCGGCGCTGGCGCAAGTGCGCGCCGCCATAGAGCTGTTCGGGCCGGCCGGACCGTAGCGGGGGACCGGGGACCGGCCACTGTCCGGCCCCGTGTCCCGTTCAGGCCCCGTGACCGGAAGCCGCCAGGATCTCGGACAGGTCCCGCGCCACCTCCTGGAGCACCGGGACGATGTGCCGGGTCGCCTCCTCGGTGACGCGGCCCGCGGGCCCCGAGATGGACAGCGCGGCCGCCGTGGGGGAGTCGGGGACCGGCACGGCCAGGCAACGCACGCCGATCTCCTGCTCGTTGTCGTCCATCGCGTAACCCGCGGCGCGGACCTGCTCCAGCGCGGAGAGGAAGGCGTCGGGGGTCGTGATCGTGCGGTCGGTGGCGGCGGGCATGCCGGTACGGGCCAGCAACGCACGTACCTCGGCCGGCGGGAAACCCGCGAGCAGGGCCTTGCCCACCCCCGTGGAGTGCGGCAGCACCCGGCGCCCCACCTCGGTGAACATCCGCATCGAGTGCTTCGAGGGGACCTGGGCGACGTACACGACCTCGTCGCCGTCCAGCAGGGCCATGTTGGCCGTCTCCCCGGTCTCCTCGACCAGGCGGGCCAGGCAGGGGCGGGCCCAGGTGCCCAGCAGCCGGGAGGCGGACTCGCCGAGCCGGATCAGGCGCGGGCCGAGCGCGTACCTGCGGTTGCTCTGCTGGCGGACGTACCCGCACGCGACGAGCGTGCGCATGAGCCGGTGGATGGTCGGCAGGGGCAGGCCGCTGCTGCTCGACAGTTCACTCAGCCCCACCTCGCCGCCCGCGTCCGCCATCCGCTCCAGCAGGTCGAAGGCGCGTTCCAGCGACTGCACTCCGCCCGCGGCGGGGGACTTGGCGGCAGGGGAGGTGGCGTCGCTGGCGCTCGACGTCGGCACGGCGCGGTCCTTTCGGGCAGACGGGCAAGTCAGCAGCCTACCCGGCGGGGCGAGGCGTTCCCGGCGCGCCGGTGGACCGGGTGAGCGGCCCACCTACCGCAGGCCGTGACCCGGCGCCCGCGGCACCGGCGCCCGCAGGCTGACAACCGGCGCGCCCGTGGAACCGGCGTACCAGGGGCCGTGAACCGGCGGCCCCGCCGCACACCGCACAGCGAGTGTTCCGGGTCTGTTTCGCGGAAGTGTATTTCCGGTTACCGGAAAAGGCGAGGAGGTGCGGCTCCCCGGGCACCCCTTGACGGGCGTGCGGCGCGGGCCCAGACTCGCCGCGGAAGGTCTTCAACAGAACGTTGAATCCGCCGGGGTGGGCAGCGCCGCCGACAGGGCCCCGCGGCAGGTGTGCCGACCCGTATCGGAGGCTGAGCGACCGTGTCGCCCGAACAGGACCTCGTACTGCGCTCCACCCGCGTCTGCCTCCCCGAAGGCACCCGCCCCGCGTCCGTCCACGTCACCGGTGCCACGGTCGCCGCCGTTGGGGAGCACGCGGCCCCCGTACCCGCCGGTGTCCGGCTCCTCGACCTCGGGGACGACGCGCTGCTGCCCGGACTCGTCGACACCCACGTGCACGTCAACGACCCCGGCCGCACCCACTGGGAGGGGTTCTGGACGGCGACGCGCGCCGCGGCGGCGGGCGGGATCACCACCCTCGTCGACATGCCGCTCAACTCCCTGCCGCCCACGACCACCGTCGACCACCTCAAGGTCAAACGGGAGACGGCCGCGCCCAAGGCGCACGTCGACGTCGGATTCTGGGGCGGCGCCCTGCCGGACAACACCGCCGAACTGCGCCCCCTGCACGAGGCGGGGGTCTTCGGCTTCAAGTGCTTCCTCTCGCCCTCCGGCGTCGAGGAGTTCCCGGAACTCGACCGGGCCGGCCTGGACCGCGCGCTCGCCGAGACCGCCTCGTTCGGCGGGCTGCTCATCGTGCACGCCGAGGACCCGCACCGGCTGGACGGCGCTCCTCAGCGCGGCGGGGCCCGCTACGCCGACTTCCTCGCCTCCCGGCCGCGCACCGCCGAACACGACGCGATCCGCACCCTCCTGGACGCCGCCGCCCGCCACCCCGGCGCCCGCGTCCACATCCTGCACCTGTCCTCCGCCGACGCCCTGCCGCTCGTCGCGGGGGCCAGGGCGGCCGGAGCCCGCGTCACCGCCGAGACCTGCCCGCACTTCCTGACCCTGACGGCCGAGGAAGTCCCGGACGGCGCCACCGAGTTCAAATGCTGTCCACCCATCAGGGAGGCCGCCAACCAGGACCTGCTGTGGCAGGGACTCGCCGACGGCACGCTGGACTGCGTGGTCTCCGACCACTCGCCCTCCACCGCCGACCTCAAGACCGGGGACTTCGCGACCGCCTGGGGCGGGATCTCCTCGCTGCAACTCGGCCTGCCCGCCGTGTGGACGGCCGCGAAGGCGCGCGGACTGTCCCTGGACGACGTGGTGCGCTGGATGTCCCAGGCACCCGCGCGGCTCGCCGGACTCGACACGAAGGGCGCCATCGCCCCGGGCAAGGACGCCGACTTCACCGTGCTCGCCCCCGAGGACACCTTCACCGTCGACCCCGCCCGCCTCCAGCACCGCAACCCGGTCACCGCCTACGCGGGCCGCACCCTGAACGGAGTGGTGCGATCCACCTGGCTCGGTGGCCGACGCGTCCTGCACGACGGAGCCTTCAGCGGCCCGCACGGCCGACTACTGGAAAGGAACACCCCCGCACTGTGACGGCGACACCCGCGACCACCTACGCCGACAACGCCCGGCCCTACACCGGCGGTGACCCCTACGCCGACTACCGCACCGCCGAACTCCCCTTCACCCGGCTCCTCGACCTCGCCGACCGAGAACTGGGCGGCAGCGTCCTCGCCGCCAACGACGAGTTCTTCGCCGAACGCGAGAACCTGCTCCTGCCGCACCGGGCCGTCTTCGACCCCGAGCGCTACGGGCACAAGGGCAAGATCATGGACGGCTGGGAGACGCGCCGCCGAAGGGGCGAAGGGCCCGGACAGCCCTGGCCCGCCGAGGAGGACCACGACTGGGCACTGGTGCGGCTCGGCACCCCCGGCGTGATCCGCGGGCTGGTCGTGGACACCGCCCACTTCCGGGGCAACCACCCGCAGGCCGTCTCCGTCGAGGCGGCGGCCGTGGGCGGCAGCCCCTCGCCCGAGGACCTGCTCGCCCCCGAGGTCGTCTGGACCCCCCTCGTGCCGCGCACCCCCGTCGGCGGGCACGCCGCCAACGGCTTCACCGTGGACGTCGAACGGCGCTTCACCCACGTACGGCTCAACCAGTACCCCGACGGCGGCGTCGCCCGGCTGCGGGTGCACGGCGAGGTCGTGCCCGACCCGGCCTGGCTCACCGCTCTCGGCTCCTTCGACGTCCTCGCACTGGAACACGGCGGCCGCGCCGAGGACGCCTCCGACCGCTTCTACTCACCGCCCGACAACACCCTGCGCCCGGGCCGCTCCCGCACGATGGACGAGGGCTGGGAGACCCGGCGCCGCCGCGACCGGGGCCACGACTGGGTGACGTACGCGCTCGGCGCGCGTTCCCAGGTCCGGGCCGTCGAGATCGACACCGCGTGCTACAAGGGCAACGCGGCCGGCTGGGCGAGTCTCACCGTGCGCGACGGCACGGGGGAGTGGACCGAGGTGCTGCCCCGCACCCGGCTCCAGCCCGACACCGTCCACCGTTTCGCGCTGCCCGACCCCGTGACCGCGACCCACGCCCGCCTCGACATCCACCCCGACGGCGGCGTCTCCCGGCTGCGGCTGCACGGAGCACCCACCGCCGACGGACTGGCCCGGCTGCGCGAGCGCTACGAGGCGCTGCGCGGCTGAGCCCCCCTCAACGGCACCCCGCCGGCGCCCCACCGACAGTCCACCGGTACCCACGGGAGGAACCGGGCGCGCCCCGCCCCGACGCGATCACGGGGGCGCGCCCGGGGCGCGGCGGTCGCGCACCCGGCGCCCGAAAGGCGCGCGTCGCACACCTCGTGCACCGCCTGTTCACCAACACACGGAAATTTCACCTGGGTTGACATGGACAGCGGTCATCTACGCGCGTCATCGTTGAGGCATGCGCATTCATCCCCCACGCATCGCAGCCCTGACCGCTCTCGCCGCCACCCTCCTCCTCGGCGGCCCGGCCACCGCCGAGGCCCTGGCCCCCGCCCCGGCCCCGAGTTCGCACTCGGCCCTCGTCTCCGTGGCCGCCGTCGGGAAGATCTGCTCCTCCGACCTGCCCGCCCAGGCCCACGACACCCTCGGCCTGATCGCCAAGGGCGGCCCCTACCCGTACCCGCAGGACGGCACCGTCTTCCAGAACCGCGAGGGCGTCCTGCCGTCCCAGTCCACCGGTTACTACCACGAGTACACCGTCAAGACGCCCGGCTCCTCCGACCGGGGCGCCCGACGCATCGTCACCGGTGCGAAGACCCAGGAGGACTACTACACCTCCGACCACTACGCGAGCTTCGACCTCGTCGACTTCGGCTGCTGACCCTCCCCAGCGGGCGCCCCGCCCCGCGACCTCCCACAGCACCACGGCGCGGGCGGGGCGCCACCTTCCCCGGCCCCTCCGCGCGGGTGGCTCAGGCCGACTCGCGCGGCAGCAACTCCGCCCGGACGACGAGGTCCTGGGGCCCGAGCGGCTCGGTCCCCGACAGCTGCCGCCCGATCTGGTCGAGGGCGAGCGCCGCGAGTGACCGGGTGTCCAGGGCGACGCTGGTGAGCGGCGGCTCCAGATAGGCGCCGAGCCGCACCCCGTCGAAGCCGACCACGGCCAGCTCCGAGGGCACCGACCGGCCCAGCCGCCGGGCCGCCCGCAGCACCCCCACGGCGATGACGTCGTTGTACGTGAAGACCGCGGTGACCGAGGGATCGCCGGCCAGCAGGGCCCCCAGCGCCTCCTCGCCGCCCTCGACGGACTGCCGGGCACGCACCACCGGCCCCTCGTCCAGCCCCTGTTCCCGCAGCGCCCGGGTGAACCACGCACAGCGCACGCTCGGTTCGGGTCGCGTGACGTGATCGACCATGCCGATCCTGCGGTGGCCGACCGCCGCCAGCCGGGCGATCGCCGCGCGGATGCCCGCCTCCCCGTCGACCCTGATCGAGCTGAACCGCGCGGCGTCGAGCTCCCGGCCGACGAGCACCACCGGCAGCCCCCGGGTGAGCGCCTCGATTTCCGACTCCGGCCCGCTGAGATACCCCACCACGGCGTCCACCTGGGAGACCAGCACCCGCAGCGCCCGCAGCTCCTCCTCGGGGCTGTCGGCCGTGTCGTACAGCACGACCTGCCAGCCCCGCGAGCGCGCCGACTCCAGTACGGCGGCCGCCACTTCGGTGAAGAACGGGTTGAGCAGGTCGGGAATGACCAGACCGACGGTGGTGGTGTCCTGTCGCACCAGCCCCCGGGCGAAGCGGCTGGGCCGGTAGCCGAGCGCGAGCGCGGCGTCGAGCACCCGCTGCTTGGTCGAACCGCCGATCTCGCCCTTGTCGTTGAGGGCCCGTGACACCGTCTGCCGGCTCACCCCCGCCGCGCTCGCGACATCGTGGATCGTCACCCTGCGGGGCCCCGCACCCGACACCACCACCGACCACCTCCGGACCCTCGGGCGGCGCGGCGCGCCGGGAAACCGTCCAAGGACGCCGCCTGCGGGCAGCCTTGGACGACCCACCGTATCCGGCCGCCCCGGCCGTGCGCAGCCCCTGCACCCTCCCGGCCCCCGCGAGGCGACACGGCGGGCCCTCGCGAAGGACGGACCTCCAGGTCACCCGCCGCGTGCTGGTGCGGCGACGCCCTCCGGACCGCCGGCCCGGCACCGCCCTTTCCTGTCACCTCTCTTGACACCTTTCGGCCGCGCTCCCCAGACTGCCGACCGTCCCCGTGAACGTTCACGGGAACGTTCATGGCTTGGGAAGGGTGCTCGATGACGCTCACTCGACGAAGGCTCCTGAACACCGCCGCCGCCCTGGGGACGACCGCGCTGGCCAGTGCCTGCTCCAGCCCCCGTACGGCCGACCCGGGGCGCCTGACGCTCTGGTACTCCTACAACGGGCTGTCCAAGAAGCTCCTCGGGGAGGCCCAACGACGCTTCCCCGCAGCCAAGTTCTCCCCCTCGGAAGTCAGCGGGGACCTCAACCAGCGGCTTCTGGCCGCCCTGGCCGGCCGGGCCTACGTGCCCGACATCGTCCTGCTCAACGTGAACGTGGCCCGGTACTTCGCCGAGAAGGACCACTTCGTGGACCTCAACGCGTTCGGGGCGGGGAAGCTGGCCTCGCAGTACCTGCCGTGGAAGTGGGAGGCGGGGCGGACCCCCGACGGCTTCCAGCTCGGCTTCCCGCTCGACGCGGGCCCCGTCGCGCTCTACTACCGCCACGACCGCTTCGAACGCGCCGGCCTGCCCGCGGAGCCCGAGGACGTCGCCGCGGCCGTACGCACCTGGGAGAAGTACTTCGACCTCGGGGAGGAGCTCAAGAAGAAGCTGCCCGGCAGCTACCTCGTGACCGACACCACGAAGGTCTTCACGTACTCCCTGTCCCAGGAACCGCAGCAGTACTTCGACCGCCACGACCACTACCTCGACGACCAGAGCCACGTGCGCCGCGCCTGGGACCGGGCCGTGGAAGCCCAACAGCGGCGCCTCACCTCCGGTTTCGCCAGCTCCCAGGGGTCCAGCGGGCAGTCCGTGGACCAGCACGCCGCGTGGAACACCGGGCAGGAGCTGACCCTCGTCAGCCCGTCCTGGCTCACCGGCCAGATGAAGCAGGCCGCACCCCGCACCGCCGGGAAATGGCGCGTGTGCCGGGCCCCGGGCGGGGCGGGCAACAGCGGCGGTTCCTTCCTCGCCGTCACCAGCGCGTGCCCGGACCCCGAGGCCGCGTTCCAGGTCATCAGCTGGCTGCTGTCCCCGGCGAACCAGCCCCAGAACTACCTGGACATCGGGCTGTTCCCGGTCAGCCCCAAGGCCTTCACCGACCGGCGGCTCCAGGCACCCGACCCGTTCTTCGGCGGCCAGTCGACCATGCAGGTCTTCTCGAAGGTGGCCGAAGAGGTGCGGTACGCGTACTTCGGGCCCCTCGACTACAACATCACCGACTACTACACCGACGAGCTGACCAACGTCGAACTCGGTGGCAAGGAACCGGAAAGGGCCTGGAAGGACGCCCGGACCAAGATCGAACGGCTGCTGCGCCGGCAGGGAGTGCTCTCATGACCCTCGTGCAGGACGTCCCCGCACCCCCCGCGGACCGGACCCCACCCGTCCCCGACGCGGTGCGGCGGCGCAGGCGCTGGCGCTACCTGCCGCACTACCTCGCCGTGGCCCCGTTCTTCGTCCTCTTCGCCGTCTTCGGCCTCTACCCGGTGCTGTACTCGCTCTACCTCGCGCTCCAGCGCTGGGACGGCGTCGGACCGATGAAGTACGTCGGCCTGGAGAACTTCCGCTTCCTCGCCACCGACTCCGTCTTCTGGCACTCCATCGGCAACACCCTGATCATCTGGGTGATGTCGACGGTCCCGATGATCGTGCTCGCCCTGCTCGTGGCGCTCGGGCTCAACTCCTCCATCCGCCACAAGGGCGCGCTGCGCATCGCCTACTTCCTGCCCAACGTGACCTCCGTGGTCGCCATGTCCCTCGTGTTCGGCTCGATCTTCAGCGGCCAGTTCGGCATCCTCAACTGGGTGGCCGGCCTGTTCGGCATCGGCGAGATCCCCTGGCTCACCGATCCCTGGGGCATCCGCTGCGCCGTCTCCCTCATGGTCGTGTGGCGGTGGACCGGCTACAACGCGATCATCCTGCTGACCGGGCTCCAGGCCCTGCCCAAGGACGTCTTCGAGGCCGCCCGCATCGACGGGGCCGGCCCGGTGCAGACCTTCTTCCGGATCACCCTGCCGCTGCTGCGGCCCGTCCTGCTCTTCTCCGTCGTGATGTCCGCGATCGGCGGCATGCAGATCTTCACCGAGACACAGGTCCTGCTCGGCAACCGCGGCGGACCGGGCTCCGCGGGGCTGACCATGGTCCTCTACTTCTACAACACGGCCTTCGGCGGGAACGACTTCGGCTACGGCGCCGCCATCGCCTGGGGCATCTTCCTCGTCGTGGTCCTCTTCTCCATCCTCAACTGGCGTCTCGTGCAGCGGCCCGAGCGGGCCGGCACCGTACGGAAGGAGCCGAGGGCATGACCACTCGCGGCCGGATACTCACGTACGCGGCGCTCGTCGTCGGCGCGCTGGTGACCCTGTTCCCGTACTACTGGCTCGTGGTGATGGCGTCCAACGACACCTCCGACGTGTACGCCACCCCGCCGAAGCTCGTCTTCGGCAGTCAGCTCTTCCACAACATCGGCGAGGTCTTCTCCCGGATCGACTTCTTCGGCTCCCTCACCAACTCCCTGGTCGTGGCGATCGCGACGACCCTGCTGGTGCTGTTCTTCGACTCGCTGGCCGCGTTCACCTTCGCCAAGTACACCTTCCCCGGCAGCAAGATCCTGTTCGGCCTGCTGCTCGCCACCTTCGTCGTCCCCACCCAGCTCGCCGCGATCCCGCAGTTCTCCCTGATGGCCCACTTCGGCTGGGTCGGCAGCCTCAAGGCGCTCGTCGTGCCCGCCGCCGCCAACGCCTTCGGGATCTTCTGGATGCGGCAGTACGCGGCCGGCTCGGTCCCCGACGAACTGCTGGAGGCCGCCCGGATGGACGGCTGCGGTTTCTTCCGCACCTACCTCTGGATCGGACTGCCGGTCCTGCGGCCCGCGCTCGCGTTCCTCGGCATCTTCACCTTCGTCAACGCCTGGAACGACTTCATGTGGCCGCTGGTCGTCCTCATCGACTCGCACCACATCACCCTCCAGGTGGCACTCGCCCAGCTCAACGGGCTGTACGTCACGGACTACAGCGTCGTCATGGCGGGCACGCTCGTCTCGATCGTGCCCCTGATCATCCTGTTCCTCTTCGGCGCCCGGCACTTCATCCGCAACGTCGCCGCGGGCGCCCTCAAGGGCTGAAAGGAAGGACCAGCGTGACCAGCACGCAGACGAAGCCGGACTACGTGGAGGACCCCGGCCCCGGGCACGGAGCGCTCCCGCCCCGCGCCGCCTTCCGCTCCGGCGCCCCCGCGCTCAGCCTGAGCGGCACCTGGCGCTTCCGCCTGTCGCCCTCGCTCGCCGCCGCACCGCAGGGCGTCGAACGCGAGGACTACGACGACCACGACTGGGACGAGCTGCCCGTCCCCTCCCACTGGCAACTCCACGGCCACGGCAGCCCGGCCTACACCAACATCACCTACCCCTTCCCGGTCCACCCGCCCGAGGTGCCCTCCGAGAACCCCACCGGGGACCACCGCCTGACCTTCGACCTCCCCGAGGACTGGCCGGCCGGGCCCTGCGTCCTGCGCTTCGACGGCATCGACTCCTGCGGGCGGATCTGGCTCAACGGGAGTGAACTGGGCGTGACCCGCGGCAGCAGGCTGCCCTCCGAGTTCGACGTCGGCCCGCTGCTGCGCCCCAGCGGCAACGTGCTCGCCGTCCGCGTCCACCAGTGGTCCTCCGGCAGCTACCTGGAGGACCAGGACATGTGGTGGCTGTCCGGCATCTTCCGCGAGGTCACCCTGCTGGCCCGGCCCGAGGGCGGCGTACGCGACTACACCGTCCACGCCGACTGGGACCACCGCACCGGCCGGGGCACCCTGCGGCTCGACGCCGACCCCTGGGTACGCCTGAGCGTGCCCGAGCTGGGCGTCACCGACCTGCCCCCCGGCCGGCCCACCGAACTCCCCTCCGTGCAACCGTGGAGCGCCGAGCACCCGCGCCTGTACGAGGCGGTGGTGCACAGCCACGCCGAACGCGTCCCGGCCCGTGTCGGCTTCCGCACGGTCGTGGTCGAGGACGGACTGCTCAAGGTGAACGGCCGCCGCGTCCTGCTGCGCGGCGTCAACCGGCACGAGTTCCACCCCGACCTGGGCAGGGCCGTGCCGCGCGAGAGCGCCCTGGAGGACATCCGGCTCATGAAGCGGCACAACGTCAACGCCGTGCGCACCAGCCACTACCCGCCCGACCCCGCCTTCCTCGAACTGTGCGACACCTACGGGCTGTGGGTCATCGACGAGTGCGACCTGGAGACGCACGGATTCGGCGAACACGGCTGGCGCGACAACCCCACCGACGACCCCCGCTGGACCGAGGCCTGCCTCGACCGGATGCGCCGCACCGTCGAACGCGACAAGAACCACCCCTCGGTCATCCTGTGGTCCCTCGGCAACGAGGCCCACACCGGCGCCAACCTCGCCGCCATGGCCGCCTGGACCCACGAACGCGACCCCTCCCGCCCCGTCCACTACGAGGGCGACCTCGCGTGCGAGTACGTCGACGTCCACAGCCGCATGTACACCTCCCACGAGGAGGTCGACCGCATCGGCAAGGGGCTCGACGAGAACGCCCGCCGACGCGAACTGCCCTTCATCATGTGCGAGTTCGCACACGCCATGGGGAACGGGCCCGGCGGGATGCTGGAGTACCGCGAACTCTTCGAGCGCCACCCCCGCTGCCAGGGCGGCCTCGTGTGGGAGTGGGTGGACCAGGGCATCCGGCGCACCGACGCACAGGGCCGCGCCTACTTCGCCTACGGCGGCGACTTCGGGGAGGAGCTGCACGACGGCACCTTCGTCATCGACGGACTCGTCTCCCCGGACCGCGAACCCTCGCCCTCACTCCACGAGTTCGCCAAGGTCTTCGAGCCCGTCCGGATCGAGGCGGCCGGGGCGGCGATGGAGGTGTCCAACCACTACGACTTCCTCGACACCGGCCACCTCGCCTTCCACTGGACCCTGGAGGAGGAGGGCGTCGCCGTCGCCGAAGGCACCCTGTCCGTGGCGCCCGTACCGGCCGGTCTGCACACCGCACTGCCGCTGCCCGAACTGCCCGCGGTGCGCGGCGAGAGCTGGCTCACCGTCCGGGCCGTACTCGCCGAGGACACGCCCTGGGCACCGGCGGGACACGTCGTCGGCTGGGGACAGCTGCCCGTCGCCCCCGCCGCGCCGCCCGCCCCGCAGGCCCGCGGCGCACGCCTGGTGGCCGGGCCCGTCCTCCGCCTCGGTCCCGGTGAGTTCGACCCGGTCGACGGCGCGCTCCGCGCGATCGGCGGGCACCCCGTCGAGGGCCCCCGACTGGACCTGTGGCGCGCGCCCACCGACAACGACCGCGGCGGCGAACCGTCCGAGGAACGGCAGTGGCGGGCGGCCGGGCTCGACCGGCTCCAGCACAGTGTCCGCCGCGTCGAGCCCGGGGAGGACTCCCTCCTCGTGCGCACCCGGGTGGCACCCGCCGGGCAGTTCTTCGGCATGTCCGTCGTCCACGAATGGAGCGCGGACGAGGACCGGCTGCGGCTGCGGGTGGACGTCACCCCCGAGGGCGACTGGCCGTGCACCCTCCCGAGGATCGGCCTGCGCATGGCCGTGCCCGGGTCCTTCGGCACCGCCGAGTGGTTCGGCCCGGGGCCCGAGGAGGCGTACCCCGACAGCCGTCAGGCCGCCAGGATCGGCCGGTACACCCGCCGCGTCGACGCGCTCCAAACCCCGTACATCCACCCGCAGGAGAACGGCAACCGCACGGACGCCCGCCGGCTGCTGCTGACCTCGCCGGACGGGGACGGGCTGCGCGTCGACGGGGAACCGGTCTTCGACTTCACCGCGCGACGCTGGACCAGCGAAGAACTGGACGCCGCCGCGCACACCGTCGACCTGGTTCCCGGAGAGGTGATCCTGCTCAACCTCGACGTGGCGCAGCACGGTCTGGGCTCCGCCTCCTGCGGGCCCGGGGTGCTCCCCGCGCACCGCCTCCTGGCCCGTCCGGCGCGCCTGAACCTCACCTTCACCCCGCTGCGGGCCGCCCGCTGAGCAGCCGCCCCGCCGCCGCCCCGCCGGACCGGTTCACGGGCCGACGGTGGCGGCCGGCGGGGTCCAGCGCCGCGTACGGGAGGGGGCGGAGGAGACGCCGTAGTCCTTCTTGAGGTGCTCGGGGATCGCGTAGTGCATGACGCGCCCCCGGGTGAGCGAGGACAGTTCGAGGACCGTGGTCAGATGGCCGAGCCGGTCCAGCGCCCAGGCGCCGAGCGGGGAGCGGTCCTCGATGGTCTCCAGCACGCCGAGCAGGTGCGGTACGGCCTTGACGAGGGTGTCGAACGGCGTACGGGGCACCTCCAGCCAGTCGGCGCACGTGTCGCCGACGAGATGGCGGACGAGGGCCGCGACGACCGGGTCGAGGAGCGTGCCGGGCACGATCTCCTCGTACAGGTCGAGGAGTTGCCGCGTCAGGTGGGCGCCCTCGGGGGAGGGGCCCATGTGCCGGATCATGTACGAATCGAGGAAGCGGCGGGCCTCCTCCAGGTTCTGCGGGACGGCCGACTGATCGACACCGAGCATCGCGCCCACCACGCGCCAGGCGTAGTAGTAGGCCTCCGCGCCCTCCGTGGACATGTGGACGCCGAGCCGGTGCAGGCTGTCCAGGACGAGCATCGAGAAGAACATCTGCCCGCCGATCAGGTCCTCCTGGCAGATCGGCACGCCGAGCGCGGCGCTGTCCCAGCGGTTCTCGCGCTGGAGGTGGAGGCGGATGGAGGCGTGCAGGAGACGGACCTTCTGCGCGGCCGGGATGAAGCGGCTGCCGGCCTCGAAGGCGTCGGGCCGCATCAGGTAGACGGTGAACTGCCCCGTCTCCGCCATCCGCTTGGACGGGTACTTCAGTCCGTGCGTCGCCGACAGCAGCTTCGCCACGTGCGGGACGACGTAGCAGGCGGGCATGGACGCGAAGGACAGCGCCGTGGAGATGTGCACGTTGTTGTCGACGAAGAACAGCCGGGCCTTCTCCATCTCCTCCCAGTCCACCCAGGCCGGCGGGGCGCTCGTGACGTGCAGGTACTCCCTGGCCACCTCGGGCAGCCCGTCCGGGAGCGGGGCCCCGGCGGTGGACACGTAGCGCATCAGGGTGTTGAAGGTACCGACCTCCCCGCGCTCGAAGAGGGTGGCGACCGTGGCGTCGGCGAGTTCGTCGCCGGACTGCCGCAGCGCGTTCATCGATGACTCGGTGCAGGTCATGGCGGCACTCCTGTTCTCGGTGCGTGTCTCCCCCTCGGGGGCACGCGGTTCTCGTCCGGGCGCGCGCCTCTCCCCGGTCTCCCCGGAGGCGCACAGGCTTCTGCCGGGGCTCACGAACGGCGGACCGCGGCCGAGGACGCCAGCGCGGTGAGCGCGGCGGCGGCCGGCGCGGGCAGGCGCAGTCCGTCCAGCGCGTGCAGCGCCTCGGCGACCCGGGCCGCGATCATGTCCTCGACCCGCTCGGGCGCCTTCACCCGGCGCATCACCTCGCGTACGGCCGCCGGCGCCTCCCCGTCCGGATCACGTCGCCCGAGCAGGGCGCGCAGCCGTTCGCGATCGGCGTCCCCGGCGAGCCGCCAGGTCTCCGCGAGCAGGGCCGTGGGGCGTCGGCCGCGCACGTCGTCGTCCTCGGCCTTCCCGGTCACCTCCCGGTCCCCGAACAGCCCGAGCAGGTCGTCCCGGAGCTGGAAGGCCTCGCCCAGCGGCAGGCCGTAAGCGGAGAAGCCGTCACGGAGGCGCCCATCGGCCCCGCCCAGGACGGCGCCGATCAGCAGGGGCTGCTCGACGGTGTACTTGGCGGTCTTGTAGCGGACGACCTTCAGCGAGGCCGCGGTGTCCGGGGCGGCACCGGTGTGCAGGATCTCCAGGCACTCGCCCGCGATCAGCTCCCTCGCCAGCGCCGCCCACAGCGGCCGGGCCCGGCCCAGATAGGCGGCGGGCAGACCGCTGCCGACGAACAACTGACCGGCCAGCGACATCAGCAGGTCCCCGGCCAGCATCGCCAGAGCCCGGGCCGCGACCGCGGGCTGCGGATGGTGGGCGACGGCGCCGCGCAGGGCCACGTGCGCGGTCGGCCGCCCGTGCCGCAGCGCGCTGTCGTCGATCAGGTCGTCGTGCACGACGGCGGCGGCGTGCACCAGTTCCATCGAGGCCGCCGCCCGCAGCAGCGCCTCGCTGTCCGGCTGGCCCACCGCGCGCCAGCCCCAGTAGCAGAACGCCGCGCGCAGCCGTTTCCCGGAGGCCGTCGCCCCCTCCACCTGATCCGCCACCGGCCCCAGGGCGGGATCGACCTGCGACAACAGGCCGGCCTCCTCGGCGACGAAACGCCGGAGCACCTCGTCGACACGCGCCTTGAAGGCGACCGGTTCCCACCGCTCAGGCGTCATCGGCGGCCCGCCGGGCCAGCGCGTGCCGGGCCAGCGTCTCCAGATGCGCGGGCGGCGCGCTCGCGTACCGGTCCAGCGCGAGGCGACCGCGCGCCGTCAGGTCCCGTTCGGCCTGGGCCGCCAGTTCGGCGGCGTCCGAGCGCCGCAGCAGGCCCCGTACCGCCCCGAACGCGGAGCCGAGGCCGCTCACCGCGAGATCCGCGAGCCCCGCCGCGAGCAGCACCGCCTGTCCGTCCAGCCCACCACGGGCTTCCGCGTCCCCGGCCATACCGTCCCCCACCCGCCGTGCGTCGAGAGCGGCCCCTGCCTGGCCCGCTGCGCTCAGCGTCAGGCCGCGCGGAGCCCGGGAGCCACGGAACTCACCAACGAGTGAGCCCTCGCTGAGGCGTACGACTCGGTCCGTGCGGCGGCCGCCCCTTCTTAAGTAGCCTCCGCACCGACTTCGGTATCCGCTTCCGCCGTACGGGGGCTGCGGGCGGCGAGGAGTGCGTAAATTTGTCGACCATGGCTGCAACGACCTCCCGGACCCGTGCCGAGCCCGAGCGCGGGCGGACGGCGCGCCTCCGGCGTCCGGTGTGGACCCGGCCGGGCGGCGCCGCGCGCGCGAGCAGGAGCCCGGACGGCGGGCGGACGCGCCCGGAGTACCCGTGGCTGCTGCCCTCCGCCGTCCTCGGCCCCGGGCAGGACCCCGCCGGGCTCGGCGGACCGCTCCGGCGGACCCCCCGGGACTGGTGCGTCGACACCCTGTGCTTCCTGTTCGCGGTCCTGCTCGGCTTCCTCGGGCTCGACACCCTGACCCGCGACCCGCACCTCTCCGACCTCTCCGGCGACATCGACATCGCGATCGGCGCGCTGTCCTGCTGCGCCGTGTGGCTGCGCAGGCGGTGGCCCCTGGGTCTCGCGATCGCGATGCTCGTGGCCGGACTGTTCTCCGAGACCGCGGGCGGCGCGGCCGTCGTGAGCCTCTTCACGCTCACCGTGCACCGCCCCTTCCGCTACGTCGCCTGGATCGGCGGCCTCACCCTCCTGCTCACCGCGCCCCACTACTACCTGCGGCCCGACCCGGACCTGTCGCTGCGGGCGGCGGTGCTGTTCGTGTGCCTCATCCACGTCACCGTCATCGGCTGGGGCATGTTCGTGCGGGCCCGCCGTCAGCTCGTCCTGTCGCTGCGCGAGCGGGCCCGGCGCGCCGAGGCCGAGGCGGCGCTGCGCGCCGAACACGCCCAGCGCCTGGCCCGCGAGGACATCGCGCGCGAGATGCACGACGTCCTCGCCCACCGGCTGAGCCTGCTGAGCGTGCACGCCGGGGCGCTGGAGTTCCGCCCCGACGCCCCGCAGGCCGAGGTGCGGCGCGCGGCCGGCGTCATCCGGGACAGCGCGCACGAGGCGCTCCAGGACCTGCGGCAGATCATCGGGGTGCTGCGCACCGGCGAGGAGCCCGGGGCGGAGGGCAGACCGCAGCCCACGTTCGCCGCGCTCGGCCGGCTGGCCGAGGAGAGCCGGACGGCGGGCGCGCGCGTGGTCCTGGACGTCGCGGTCACCGATCCGGCGGCCGTGCCCGCGGCGCTGGGCCGCAACGTCTACCGCGTCGCGCAGGAAGGGCTGACCAACGCGCGCAAGCACGCCCCCGGTGCCGAGGTCACCGTCCGCGTGCACGGCGGACCGGGCGAGGGGCTGTCCGTGGAGATCACCCACCCCGCGCCGCCCGGACGGGTGGAGCCGGTGCCCGGCTCCGGGCAGGGGCTCATCGGGCTGCGCGAACGCGCCGCGCTGGCGGGCGGCCGGACCGGCCACGGACCCCTGCCCGGGGGCGGCTTCCGGCTCTCGGCCTGGCTACCGTGGGCGTCATGAACCCGCTCAGGCTGCTCCTCGTCGACGACGACGCGCTCGTCCGGTCCGGGCTGCGGCTCATGCTGGGCGGCGCCGAGGACCTGGAGATCGTCGGCGAGGCCGCCGACGGCAACGAGGTGCCGGAACTCGTCGGCCGCCTCAGCCCCGACGTCGTCCTCATGGACCTGCGCATGCCGGACGTGGACGGGCTGACCGCGACCGAACGGCTGCGCGCCGAGCCAGGGGCCCCCGAGGTCCTCGTCCTGACCACCTTCCACGCCGACGAACAGGTCGCAGGGGCCCTGCGCGCGGGCGCCGCCGGATTCGTCCTCAAGGACACCCCGCCCGCGCGGATCGCCGAGGCCGTCCGCAAGGTCGCCGCGGGGGAACCCTTCCTCTCGCCCGTCGTGACCCGGCAGCTCATCGACCAGGTCGCGGCCGGCCCCGCCCCGCACGCACGCCGCGCACGGGCCCGCGCGCACCTCGCCTCGCTCGGCGAACGCGAACGCGAGGTGGCCCTCGCGGTGGGCCGGGGCGGCTCGAACGCGGAGATCGCCGGTGAGCTGTACATGAGCGTCGCGACGGTCAAGACCCATGTCTCCCGCGTGCTCGCCAAGCTCGGCCTCAACAACCGCGTGCAGATCGCCCTGCTCACGTACGACGCCGACCTCCCGGAGCGGTGAGCGCGCGGCGGTTCGGGCCGCGCGGCGGGCCCCGGCCGGCAGTCCGGGGGCCGTCTCGCTCCCCGCCGACAGTCAGGGAGCGAGACCACCGCCGTATGTCAGGACAATCTGACTTCCGTGCTTCCCGTCATGCCCCCGCCGCACTACCCTCGGCCCGTGCCCGAACCCTTGGGGGACCCATGGCCAGACCAGTGAGGCAGCCGAGCGGGCCGCTCGCGCTCGGCGTGGACCGCTCCAGTCCGGTACCGCTCTACTACCAGCTCGCGCGACAGCTGGAGGCGGCCATCGAGGACGGCAGTCTCACCCCCGGCAGCCTCCTCGGCAACGAGATCGAACTCGCCGCCCGGCTCGGCCTGTCGCGGCCCACGGTCCGCCAGGGCATCCAGACCCTCGTCGAGAAGGGGCTCCTGGTGCGCCGCCGGGGCGTCGGCACCCAGGTCGTGCACAGCAAGGTCCGGCGCCCCATGGAACTCAGCAGCCTCTACGACGATCTGGAGGCCGCCGGGCAGCGGCCCGAGACCCGCGTCCTGTCGATCGTCACGGGCCCCGCCGACGCCGAGACGGCCGCAGCCCTCGCTGTGCCCGAGGGCAGTGAGGTCCAGCTCGTGGACCGGCTGCGCCTCGCGCACGGCGAACCGCTGGCCCGGATGCGCAACGCCCTGCCGCCGGGACTGCTGGCCCTGGAGAGCGAGCGGCTCGCCGCGACCGGGCTCTACCGGCTCATGCGGGCCGCCGGCATCACCCTGCACAGCGCCCGCCAGTCCGTCGGCGCGACCGTCGCCGCCCCCGAGGAGGCCGGGGAGCTGGACGAAGCGCCCGGTGCGGCGTTGCTCACCATGCGCAGGACCACGTACGACGACACCGGGCGCCCGGTCGAGTACGGAGCGCACACCTACCGGGCCGGCCGCTACTCCTTCGACTTCCGGCTCCTGGTCAGCCACTGAGGCCGCCGATGCGCCGGGTACCTGGCCCCGGGCCGGCCGGGGACGGAAGCTCGCGCCCCGGGCGGGGACGTCGTACCGATTGACGCGGGCCGCCGCGCCCCGCTACAACTCGGCGGTGCCGCCCGTACGCCCCGGGACCCGCCGCGCACGCCCTTTTGGCGCGTGCACGATACTTGGTCGGTCGGGGCGGCCTGCGCCGCCACGCAGCCAGGACGGGAATCCCGGCCTCGCGGCATCCGCACACATACGGCAAGACGAAGAAGGGCATGTCCTCGTGGCACGGTTTCGGACCTGGGTGAGCATCGCGGTCGCAGCGGCGCTCGGACTCTCCCTCGCGGGTTGCAGCAGCACCGGCGGCAAGCGCGCGGAGGACGCCAGCAAGGCCGCGGCCGCGGGCGGCAGGGCGGCGGTGGACACCCCGCGCTGGACCTTCGCCATGATCACCCACTCCGGAGACGGCGACACCTTCTGGGACATCGTCCAGAACGGGGCCAAGCAGGCCGCCCTCAAGGACAACATCAAGTTCCTGTACTCCCACAACGACCAGGGCCAGCAGCAGGCCCAGCTCGTCGACGCCGCCGTCGACAAGAAGGTCGACGGCATCATCGTGACCCTCGCCAAGCCCGGCGCGATGAAGGCGGCCGTGGCCCGCGCCGAGAAGGCGGGCATCCCCGTCATCACCGTGAACTCCGGCTCCGAGGACTCCAAGAAGTTCGGCGCCCTCACCCACATCGGCCAGGACGAGACCATCGCCGGCGAGGCGGTCGGCGAGGAGCTGAACAAACGCGGCAAGAAGCGGGCGCTGTGCGTCCTGCACGAGCAGGGCAACGTCGGCCACGAGCAGCGCTGCGCCGGAGCGAAGAAGACCTTCGACGGCACGATGGAGAACATCTACGTCACCGGCACCAACATGCCCGACGTCCAGGCGTCCCTGGAGGCCAAGCTCCAGTCCGAGAAGGACATCGACGCCGTCGTGACCCTCGGCGCCCCCTTCGCCGACGCCGCCGTCCAGGCCAAGGACGGCGCCGGCAGCAAGGCCGAGGTCGACACCTTCGACCTCAACGCCAAGGTCGCCGCCTCCCTCAAGGCCAAGAAGCTCGGCTTCGCCGTCGACCAGCAGCCCTGGCTCCAGGGCTACCAGGCCGTGGACCTGCTGTGGCTCTACCGCTACAACGCCGACGTGCTCGGCGGTGGCAAGCCCGTGCTGACCGGACCGCAGATCATCACGCAGGCCGACGCCCCCGCGCTGGAGGAGTACACGAAGCGGGAGACCCGATGACCACCACCGCCCCCGCCCCGCACAGCGAGCCACCCCGGGGCGACGAGCGCGTGCTGCGCACCTCCACGCTGCGCAAGCTGCTGCGTCGCCCGGAACTGGGCTCGGTCGTCGGCGCCGTCGCCGTCCTCGTCTTCTTCTCGGTCTTCGCCGACAGCTTCCTGCGCACCACGAGCCTGGCGACCGTGCTGTACGCGGCCTCCACCATCGGCATCATGGCGGTGCCGGTCGCGCTGCTCATGATCGGCGGCGAGTTCGACCTGTCGGCCGGTGTCATGGTCACCACCTCGGCGCTCGTCTCCTCGATGTTCAGCTACCAGATGACCGCCAACGTCTGGGTCGGCGTCGGGGTGTCCCTGCTGGTCACACTGGCCATCGGCTTCTTCAACGGCTACCTGCGCAGCCGGACGAAACTGCCGAGCTTCATCATCACGCTCGGCACCTTCCTCATGCTGACCGGCCTCAACCTCGGCCTCACCAAGCTCATCAGCGGCGGCGTCTCGACCAAGACCATCGCCGACATGGAGGGCTTCTCCTCCGCCCGCTCCCTGTTCGCCTCGACCCTCACGATCGGCGGGGTCGACTTCAAGGTCACCATCCTGTGGTGGATCGGCCTCGTGGCCGTGGGCACCTGGATCCTGCTGCGTACCCGCGCCGGGAACTGGGTCTTCGCGATCGGCGGCGACGAGGACGCGGCGCGCGCGGTCGGCGTGCCGGTCACCAAAACCCGGATCGCCCTGTACCTCGGCATCTCCTTCGGCGCCTGGATCGTCGGCCAGCACCTGCTGTTCTCCTTCGACGCCGTCCAGTCCGGCGAGGGCGTCGGCAACGAGTTCATCTACATCATCGCGGCCGTCATCGGCGGCTGCCTGATCACCGGCGGCTACGGCTCGGCGATCGGCTCCGCGATCGGTGCTCTCATCTTCGGCATGACCAGCAAGGGCATCGTCTACGCCGAGTGGAACCCGGACTGGTACAAGTTCTTCCTCGGAGCGATGCTGCTCCTCGCCGCCCTGCTCAACGCGTGGGTGCGCAAGCGTGCGGAGGCCACCTCATGACGACGAACGACAAGAACACCGCCGCGGACGAGCCCACCGAGGACGGAGCGGCCCTCCAGGACACCGCGCCCCCGCTGGTCGAGCTGGACGACGTCAGTAAGTACTACGGCAACGTGCGCGCCCTCGAAGGGGTCTCCCTGGAGGTGCGCGCGGGCGAGATCAGCTGCGTGCTCGGGGACAACGGCGCCGGCAAGTCCACCCTCATCAAGATCATCTCGGGGCTGCACCAGCACGACGCCGGCGCCTTCCGCTTCAACGGGGAGGACACCCGGCTGTCCTCCCCGCGCCAGTCGCTCGACCTCGGTATCGCCACGGTGTACCAGGACCTGTCCGTGGTCCCGCTCATGCCGGTGTGGCGCAACTTCTTCCTCGGCTCGGAGCCCGTCACCGGCGTCTGGCCCTTCAAGCGCATGGACGTGAAGTTCATGCGCGAGACGACCCGCACCGAGATGCTCCGCATGGGCATCGACCTGCGCGACGTCGACCAGCCCATCGGCACCCTCTCCGGCGGCGAACGGCAGTGCGTGGCCATCGCCCGCGCCGTCTACTTCGGCGCGAAGGTCCTCGTCCTCGACGAGCCCACCGCCGCGCTCGGCGTCAAGCAGTCCGGCGTCGTCCTCAAGTACGTGGCCGCCGCCCGCGACGCGGGTCTCGGTGTCGTCCTCATCACGCACAACCCGCACCACGCCTACCTCGTCGGGGACCGTTTCGTGCTCCTCAAGCGCGGCACCATGGCGGGCAGCCACCGCAGGGACGAGATCACGCTCGACGAACTGACCCGGCAGATGGCGGGCGGTTCCGAGCTGGAGGAGCTGAGCCACGAGCTGGAGCGCACCCCCGCCCCCCAGCTCGGCGGCCCCGGCACGCCGAGGGTCTGAGCCCGCCGCACGGCTGAGTCCGGCGACGCGACGGGCAATGGCACAATCGAGGGCCGGTGGGCACCGTCCGCCGCCGGCCCGCCGGCCGACCACCCCCGAGATCCAGCAGGGACCCGATGAGCACGTATCGCGGCTCCGCCCGCGCCACCGTCCTGCGCACGCGCACCGTCGGGACCCGCGAGCGCCGTTCCCACCTGAGCGCTCCCCGCGTCCCGACGGTCGGCATCGACATCGGCGGTACGAAGGTGATGGCCGGCGTCGTGGACGCGGACGGCCAGATCCTGGAGACCCTCCGCACCGAGACGCCCGACAAGTCGAAGAGCCCCAAGGTCGTCGAGGACACCATCACCGAACTGGTCCTCGACCTCTCCGACCGGCACGACGTGCACGCGGTCGGCATCGGCGCGGCCGGCTGGGTCGACGCCGAACGCAACCGCGTGCTGTTCGCCCCCCACCTCGCGTGGCGCAACGAGCCGCTGCGCGACCGCCTCTCGGGCCGCCTCGCGGTCCCCGTCATGGTCGACAACGACGCCAACGCCGCCGCCTGGGCAGAGTGGCGCTTCGGTGCCGGACGCGGCGAGGACCACCTCGTCATGATCACCCTGGGCACCGGGATCGGCGGCGCGATCCTGGAGGAGGGCCGGGTCAAACGCGGCAAGTTCGGAGTGGCCGGCGAGTTCGGCCACATGCAGGTCGTCCCCGGCGGGCACCGCTGCCCGTGCGGCAACCGGGGCTGCTGGGAGCAGTACAGCTCGGGCAACGCCCTGGTGCGCGAGGCCCGCGAGCTGGCCGCCGCGGACTCCCCGGTGGCGCACGGCATCATCGACCGGGTCGGCGGCCACGTCGGCGACATCACCGGCCCCCTCATCACCGAGCTGGCCCGCTCCGGCGACGCGATGTGCGTCGAACTCCTCCAGGACATCGGACAGTGGCTCGGCGTCGGCATCGCCAACCTGGCCGCCGCCCTCGACCCCTCCTGCTTCGTCATCGGCGGCGGGGTCAGCGCGGCCGACGACCTCCTCATCGGCCCCGCCAGGGACGCCTTCCGCCGCCAGCTCACCGGCCGCGGCTACCGCCCCGAGGCCCGGATCGCGAAGGCGCAGCTCGGCCCGGAGGCCGGCATGGTCGGCGCCGCGGACCTCGCCCGGCTGGTCGCCCGCCGCTTCCGGCGCGCGAACCGACGCCGGGTCGAGCGCTACGAGCGCTACACGCAGGCGGCCGACCGCACCGGCACGACCCGGGGACTTACGTGAGCGTTCCCCAGCAGCCCGGCCCGCCCCACGGGGAGAGGGCACCCGAGACCCGCTCCGCGATGATCCGGCGCCGCTCCCTGACGCTCCTCATCATCGTGCTGCTCATCGGGGTGCCCGCCGGCTACCTGCTGATCTCCGCCGCGCAGAGCCGCGACAGCGGCCGCGACAAGGAGGACAAGTACTCGGCGACCGGGCTCACCGCGGGCTGGCCCTCCAAGGTGCAGCGGCGCATCTACGAGGTGGACATCCCGAAGGGCGGGGTGTCGTCCTTCGTCGCGTACTACGAGACCAACAACTGGCGCACCAGCCGGCTCTACGTCCAGTTCCGCACGACCGACAAGGGCCTGACCAAGTTCCTGCACACCCTCGACCGCTCCAAGAGCGACCTGAGGCCGGGCGTCACGATCAAGACCCGCGACCGGAAGATCACCGGCTGGAGCTTCGACAAGAGCGTGCGCTGGACCGGGCTCGTCCACCACCAGGACGACCCGCGGCCCAGTCAGGACGTCACGGTGGACCGCACCGACAAGAAGCACCCCGTCGTGTACGTGGTGGCGGACACGACGCCGTAGCCGGGGCGGCGCGAGCCCCCGGGAACCGGCGGCCCGGACCGCCGGCCGACCGGAATGTCCGAGCCCGCCCGTAGAGTCGAAGGCGTCGGTCCCGCCCCTGTGACCAGGGCGGGCGCCCGTCGCCGGACCACGCGGGTGCGAGCGGCGGGTACGGGGGCGGCAGATGCGGGGCAGGCAGCCCGGTGGAGCCCGGGCAGAGGCGGAGGCGGAGGTGGTGAGCATGAGCACGGCGCACGACGCACGCGTCCCCGGACGCGCCCCGTCCGGTGCGCGCCTGTCCCGGGCCGCCGCCGTCTTCCTCGCCGCCCCCCTGCGCCGCGAGAGCCGCCTCGCCTTCTGGGACCCGTCCGGGGCCGCCCTCCCCGCCACCGGGCAGGGCCGGGAGAGCACCCTCGCCGTGGTCCGCGCGGGGAAGGACGGACCGGGCGAGGACGGCCGGCCCCGCACCGAAGAGGTCCCGGTCCTGCTGCTCGGCATGGAGGAGGCCCTCCCGGTGCTCGTCGCCGCGAGCTCCACCGCCTCCGCCCACCCGGCGACCGCCTGCTGGGGCGCCGCCGCCCTGCACGCCCTGCGCCTCGTGGCCCGCGGCAGGCTGGTCCCCGGGCTCGCGGCAGGCGACCTCGACACCTGGCGGGCCGGACCGCTCGACGCCCGGGACACCGCCCACCTGCGGGCCCTCGCCGCCGCCCTCCCCGCCGAAGGCTTCGCCCACCCCCTGCCGGGCGCGGGCCCCCCGCGCGTACCCGCCCCCGAGGCGCTCGTACGGGCCTTCCTCGACGCGGTCGCCGACACCCTGCCCCGCACCCCGGCCGCCCCGCACGCCGCAGGAGCCCCCTTCGCCGCCCGCGAACCGGTCCGGCTGCCCGGCGCCCGCGACTGGGCGGCCGAGGCCGCGGCCGGAACGGACAGCGGGGTCCGCGTCTCGCTGCGCCTCGACCTCGCCGCCGACACCCTCTTCGACGCCTCCGAGGACGCCGCCGAGCGGCCCGGCGGCGCCGCGATCGTCCAGGTCCACAGCCTCGCCGACCCCACCCTGGTGACCGATGCGAGCACCCTGTGGACCGGCGAGGGCGACGGCGGCACCGGGTTCGGCCCGCGCGCCCGCGTCGACGCCGCCCTCGCCCTGCGCCGCGCCGCCCGGGTCTGGCCCCCGCTGGCCCGCCTCGCCGACCTCGACGTCCCCGGGGTGCTCGCCCTCAGCGAGGAGGAGCTGCACGATCTGCTGGGCCGCGCCGCCGCCCGGCTCGACGCCGCGGGCGTCGCCGTGCACTGGCCCCGCGACCTCGCCCAGGACCTCACCGCGACCGCCGTGGTCCGCCCCGCCCCCGGCTCCGCGACCGACGGCACCGGCTTCCTGGAGACGGAGGCGCTGCTCCAGTTCCGCTGGCAGATCGCGCTGCGCGGCGAGGAGCTGACCGAGGCCGAGATGGACCAGCTCGCCGAGGCCCACCGCCCCGTGGTCCGGCTGCGCGACCAGTGGGTGGTGGTCGACCCCGAGCTGGTGCGCCGGGCCCGCAAACGCGAACTGGGCCTGCTCGACCCCCTCGACGCGCTCACCGTCGCCCTCACCGGCACCGCCGAGGTGGACGGCGAGACCGTCGAGGCCGTCCCCGCCGGCAGCCTCGCCACCCTGCGCGACCGGCTCACCGCCGGACTGCGCCCCGCACAGCCGCCCCCCGGCCTCCACGCGACCCTGCGCGACTACCAGGCCCGGGGCCTGGCCTGGCTCGAACTCATGACCTCGCTGGGCCTGGGCGGGGTCCTCGCCGACGACATGGGCCTCGGCAAGACCGTCACCGTCATCGCCCTGCACCTGAGCCGGTCCCGGCTGCCCGGCGAACGCCCGACGCTCGTGGTCTGCCCCGCCTCCCTGCTCGGGAACTGGCAGCGCGAGATCAACCGCTTCGCGCCCGGCGTCCCGGTGCGCCGCTTCCACGGTGGCGAACGCAACCTCGACCTGCTCGGCGGCGGCTTCGTCCTGACGACCTACGGCACCCTGCGCGGCTCCGCCACCCGCCTCGCCGCACAGGACTGGGACCTGGTCGTGGCCGACGAGGCCCAGCACGTCAAGAACCCGCGGTCGGCCACCGCCCAGGCGCTGCGCACCCTGCCCGCCGCCGCCCGGATCGCGGTCACCGGCACCCCCGTCGAGAACAACCTGTCCGAGCTGTGGGCGCTGCTCGACTGGACCACGCCCGGGCTGCTCGGCCCGCTCACCACCTTCCGCGCCCGGCACGCCCGCGCCGTGGAGAACGGCGAACACCTGGAGAACCCGGAGGCCGCGGAACGCCTCGCCCGGCTGATCCGCCCGTTCCTGCTGCGCCGCCGCAAGTCCGACCCCGGAATCGTCCCCGAACTGCCGCCGAAGACGGAGACCGACCGCCCCGTCCCGCTCACCCGGGAACAGGCCGCGCTGTACGAGGCGGTGGTCCGCGAGTCGATGGCGGCCATCGAGGCGGCCGAGGGCATGAGCCGCCGGGGCCTCGTCCTCAAGCTCCTGACCTCGCTCAAACAGATCTGCAACCACCCCGCGCAGTACCTGAAGGAAGGACCCGGCGCCCGCCTCGCCGGCCGCTCCGGGAAACTCGCCCTGCTCGACGAACTCCTCGACACGATCCTCGCGGAGGACGGTTCGGCGCTCGTCTTCACCCAGTACGTGAGCATGGCCGGGCTGCTGTCCGAGCACCTGTCCCGACGGGCGCTGCCGGCCGAACTCCTGCACGGCGGTACGCCCGTGGCCGAACGCGACCGGCTGGTGGACCGTTTCCAGGCGGGCCGCACCCCGATCCTCGTCCTGTCGCTCAAGGCGGCCGGTACCGGGCTGAACCTGACCCGCGCCGGGCACGTCGTGCACTTCGACCGCTGGTGGAACCCGGCCGTCGAGGACCAGGCCACCGACCGCGCGTACCGCATCGGCCAGACCCAGCTCGTCCAGGTCCACCGGCTCATCACCGAGGGCACCGTGGAGGACCGCATCGCCGCGATGCTCGCCGACAAGCAGGCGCTCGCCGACGCGGTGCTCGGCGGGGGCGGCGAGTCCTCCCTGACCGAACTCACCGACCGGGACCTGGCCGACCTCGTGTCGCTGAGGAGGCAGCCGTGACAGCCGACGACGCGCACGCGCGTCCGCAGGGCGCCGAAGACCCGGCCGCCGCCGGGGCGGGCGACGCGGAGCACGCCTCCGCACCGGACGAAGCGGCGCGCGCCGCCCGCGCGCCCGAACTCGAACCCGAGATCCAACCGGAACCCGGAGCCGAGTCCGAGCCGGAACCCGGAGCCGGAGCCGAGTCCGGCTCCGAGGACCCGGCTGACGGACCCTCGCCCGCCGAGCGGGCCCGGGCCGCGATCCGCCGCGCCCCCCGCCGCGACACCTCCGGGCGTCCCCCGGGACCGGCCGCGCGCGCCCGCGCCTCGGCCACGGCGCGCCACCGCACCGGCCCGGCCGTTCCACCGGAGGACGCGGCGGGGAACCCGGCGGACCGGGTGCGCGCGCAGATCAGAGCACGCAGAACCGCCGGGTCCGGCCCCGCGCCCACCGCGCCGGCCGCCACGACCCTCGGCCCCGGCGAGGAGACCACCCGTCCGCGCCCCGGCGACGCGGCCCGCGCGGCCCTGCGCGCAAGCGTCGCGCGCGGCGGCGAACCGGACACGCGGGGGACAGCCGCGCAGGAGCCGCACGCGGACGAGCCGGCCGCACGGGAGCCGGCCGACGGGGAGTGGGCGGAACGGGAGCCGGCCGAACGGGAGCCGACGGGCCGGGAACGGACCGAACGGGACCCCGCCGAAGGGCAGCAGGCCCAACAGGAGTCGCCCGTACCGCAGTCGGCCGGCACCGGTGACGCACGGGAGGACGGCCCGCCGCGCCGCCAGGCACGCGCCGAGCGGCCCGAGCCCGCACAACAAGGCCCCCGCGAGGGTGTTTCCGCCTCCTCCGTGCCCACCGCGTCGCAGCGCGCCGCCGACCCCCTCCTGTCGGCCGCCGCCCTCGCCCGCTCCCGCATCGCCGCGCCCGCCGAGACCGGGACCGATCCCGTCTCGGCCCGCTCCCGCACGAGGCGCCAGGCCCACACCGCCACCGCGCCCCCCGGCGGCCCCCGTCGCACCTTCCCGGCCGACGCCCCCGTGGGCGACCCGGGCGCAGGCTCCGCGACGGTGTGGTCCGGCGCGTGGGAGGAGGCGGTCACCGGCCTGTCCGCCGATCCGGGCCGACTGGAGCGGGGCCGGCGCTACGAGGAACAGGGTCAGGTCGCCGCCGTCACCGTCACACCGGGGCAGGCGCTCGCCTACGTCCACGGCAGCCGGGCCAGGCCCTACCGCGCCCGGTTGCGGCTGCGGACCTTCGACGAGGCGGAGTGGGCCCCGCTGCTCGACGCGCTCGCGGCCCGCCCCGAACGGCTCGCGGCGCTGCTGGAGAAGGAACTGCCCGCCGCGCTGCTGACCGCCGAGGGCGCCGCCCTGCCCCCCGCGGCCGGTGAGCCCGCGCCCGAGTGCAGCTGCCCGGACGCCGCCCGGCCCTGCAAGCACGCCGCGGCCCTCGCGTACCGCGTCGGCCGGCTGATCGCCGAGGACCCCTTCGTCCTGCTCCTGCTGCGCGGCCGCGGCGAGGAGGACCTGGTCGACGCACTGACCCGGCGCCACGCCCACCTGGCCGCCGAGGAGGAGGGCCGCGCCGAGCGGCTGCCCGGCATGCCCGCTGCCGAGGCCCTGTCCCGCCCGCTGCGTCCCCTGCCCCCGCCGCTGCCCCGCCTCGACCGGATCGATCCGCCCCCGCCCTACCCGGCGGCGCAGGGCGGGCCCGACCCGCTGGCCCTGGACCAGGTGGCGAGCGACGCAGCCACCCGCGCCCTCACCTTCCTGCGCACCGGAACCGACCCGGTCGCGGGCCTGAGCCTGTGGCGGGACGCGGTCCGGCTGGCCGCGTCCCGGCCCGGCTCGGGGCTCACCTCCTCGGGCCGCACGCTGTACACGCGACTCGCCGTCGCCGCCGGGCGCACCCCGACCGACCTGATGCGCGCCGTGGCGGCCTGGCGACGCGGCGGGGCCGAGGCCCTTGAGGTACTGGAGGGCGAACCGTGGGACCCGCCGGCCGGCCCCTTCGACCGGGCCAGACCCCTGCTCCTCGCGTACGGGCACGCCCCGTACCGCCCCTGGCACAACCGGCTGACCCGGCCGGGCGGACGGCACCAGCTGCGCCTGGGCCGGGACGGCACCTGGTACGGATACGAGTCCGAGCCGGGGGCCGAGGACTGGTGGCCGCGCGGCACCCCCGGCCAGGACCCGGCGGCCGTGCTCGACAGCCTCCTCGGCGAGACGACGACGGCCGAACCGGGGGAGACGGACGAGGCGGACGTGAGGTGAAGCGGGACGAAATGGACGCGTCCCGCACAGGCGGCACGGCGGGCGGCCGGGGCCCACGGCAGGGCGGTCGGCGGGTCCGCGGGATCAGCCGGGGCTCGCCTGTGAACGTCAGCTAAGGCTCGCCTAAGCTGGGGGCGTCGACCTGTCGCGACGGCGCGGCGTGCACGGGCACCTGGTGGTCCCCGCCGTACGCCCACGCCTGTGCGCACTGGTGCCGTACGCGGTCGACGTCTCACGAAGCCGACCGACGCGAAAGGCCGTCCACCTTGCTGTCCCGTCCCCGCCCCGACCGGGTCCCGGCGTGAGCGCCGTCGGTTCGCCGCCCGTCCCCGCCACGGCGCTGCGTACGGCGCCCGGACGTGAGGCGGCGCGCTGGGTCCGCGCACACTGCCGCGACGTGCCCTGGCTGTCCGCGGCCATGGTGTTCACCACGGTGGCCGGGGCGGCGCTGCAGATCCTCCCCGTGCTCCTGCTCGGCCGGGTCGTCGACGCGGTCGTCGCGGGGCGGTCACAGTCGGTCCTGGTCACGATCGGGGCCCTGATGGTGGCCGCCGCGCTGCTCGGCGCCGCGGCCACCGGAGTGTCGACCTACCTGATCGGGCGGCTGGGCGCGGACCTGCTGGCGCGGCTGCGGGAAGGCGCCGTCCGGGCGGTGCTCGGGATGCCGAGCGCGCGCGTCGAACAGGTGGGCCGGGGCGATGTGCTGGCCCGGGTCGGTGACGACGTGGCCGTGCTGTCGAACGGCATCCGCACGGCCGTCCCCACGGTCTTCTCGGCCGGTGTACTCGTCCTCGTCGCCACGTCCGGCATGTTCGGTCTTGACTGGCGGCTCGGTCTCGCGGGCGCCGGAGCGCTGCCCGCGTACGCCCTCGCCCTGCGCTGGTACCTTCCCCGGTCCGCCCCGCTCTACCGCGAGCAGCGGGTGGCCCAGGCGGCCCGCGCGCAGGTCCTGATCAGCGGCCTGGACGGGATCGACACGGTGCGGGCGTACCGCCTGGAGGGTGCCGTCCGCGCGCAGGTCACCGGCGAGTCGTGGCGGGTGCGTGAACTCGGCGTCGAGGTGTTCCGGTTCTTCGGCCGCTTCGTCGGCAGGGAGAACCGGGCCGAGTTCATCGGCCTGGTCCTGATCCTGGTGGTGGGGTACGCCCTCCTGGAGGCGGACGCCGCGAGCCTGGGCGACGTGGCGGCGGCCCCGCTCATGTTCCACCGGCTGTTCACACCGCTGGGCGCCATCATGTTCACCTTCGACGAGGCGCAGAAGTCGGGCGCGAGCCTGACCCGGCTGGTCGGGGCGCAGTCCGAGCCCGCCGAGGACCGCCTTGTCGGCGACCCCTCCGTCCTGCCGGCGAAGGCCGTGGCGTACCCGGTGACGGTCGAGGGGCTGACCTTCCGCTACCCGGGCGCCGAGGAGCCGGTCCTGCGCGACATCGACCTCAAGATCCCGGCGGGCGGCTCGCTCGCGCTGGTCGGGGCGACGGGCGCGGGCAAGTCCACGCTGGCCGCGCTGATCGCGGGCATCGGCACGCCGGAGGCGGGCTCGGTGCGGATCGGCTCCCAGGACCTCGCCACGCTGGGCGAGGCCGGTGCGCGAGCCCTGGTCAGCATCCTCACCCAGGAGACGCACGTGTTCTCCGGCCCGCTCGCCGACGACCTGCGGCTGGCCGCGCCGGAGGCGACCGACGCCGAGCTGACGGCCGCCCTGCGCACGGTCGGCGCGGGCGGCTGGGCCGAGGCACTGCCCGACGGGCTCGACACCCCGGTCGGCGAGGGCGGGGAGCGGCTGGACGCCACCGAGGTCGCCCACGTCGCCCTCGCCAGACTCGTGCTGGGCCGCGCCCCCGTGGTGGTGCTCGACGAGTCGACCGCGGAGGCGGGCAGCGAGGGCGCTGCCGCACTGGAGCGGGCCGTGCTGGCCGCCTGCGCCGGCCGGACCACGCTCTTCGTGGCGCACCGGCTGACCCAGGCGATGGCGGCGGACCGCATCGCCGTACTGGACGCGGGACGCGTCGTGGAAGAAGGCACGCACGCCGAACTGGTGGCCCTGGGCGGCCGCTACGCGCGGCTGTGGCGTGCCTGGCGAGAGGGCAGCCGGGTGACGTCCGTTGACAACTGACGAGCGGCGGCGCCGTGCGGGCGCCGGCATCCTGCGTACCGCGCTGCGCCGCAACCTGGGCGCCATGGCTCTGGGCACCGTTCTCATGGGCCTGTACCAGGCGGGCGAGACGGCGTTCCCCATCGCGCTCGGCCTGATCGTGGAACACACGCTGAGCGAGAACCGGAGCCTCGGCTCGCTCGCGCTGTCGATCGCCGCGCTGGCCGTGATCATCACGACCGTCTCACTGTCGTGGCGGTTCGGGATGCGCGTCCTGCAGAAGGCCAACACGACCGAGGCGCACCGCTGGCGGGTGCGGGTCGCCGGCCGCGGACTCGAACCGGTGGCCAGGGACTTCGGCCTCAAGTCCGGCGAGGTGCTGACCATCGCCACCGAGGACGCCGACCAGACGGCCGACATCATCGAGGTCGTGCCGCTGCTGATCAGCTCGCTGGTCGCGGTGGCCGTCGCGGCGGTCGCACTGGGCCTGGCCGACCTGCGGCTCGGCCTCCTCGTGATCGTGGGTACCGCGGCGATCCTGTCGGTCCTGAGCGTCATGTCCCGGCGGATCGGCGCGGGCACCCGCGAACAGCAGGCCCGGGTGGCGCGGGCCGGTGCGAAGGTCGCCGACCTGATCACCGGCCTGCGCCCGCTGCACGGCTTCGGCGGCAACCAAGCGGCCTTCCGGTCCTACCGGAGGGTCAGCGCCGACGCCAGGCACCAGTCGGTCGCCGTCGCCGGGGCGAACGGCGCGTACGCCGGTGTCGCCCTGGCCCTGAACGCGGTCCTCGCCGCCGCCGTGACCCTGACGGCGGGCCGGCTGGCCTTCCAGGGCCGCATCGGCGTCGGGGAACTCGTCATGGCCGTGGGGCTCGCGCAGTTCATCATGGAGCCGCTCAGACTGTTCTCGGACATGCCGAAGTACGTGATGACGGCGCGGGCCTCGGCCCAGCGGATGGCGCTCGTACTGGACGCCCCCGCGGTGACGGCCCCGGGCTCCGGGCGCCCGGCCGCGGGCGGGGACCTCGACGTCGACCGCGTCCGGTTCGGGACGCTGCGGGAACTGACGTTCCGGGTGCGGGCCGGCGAGTTCGTGGCGATCGCCGGCTACCAGCCGCGCGCTGCGGCGGATCTCGCCTCGATCCTGGCCCTGAACGTCCCGCCCGAGGCGTACGCGGGAGTGGTGCGGCTCGGCGGAGTGCCCGTGGCGGACCTGTCCGTGGAGGCGGTGCGCGAACACCTGCTGGTGAACCCGTACGACGGGGAGATCTTCGCGGGCACCCTGCGCACCAACATCGACCCGGCGGGAACCAGCCGGCTGGTCGCCGAGGCCGTCGAGGCGTCGATGCTGACCGATGTCGTCGCTCTGCACCGCGAAGGGCTCGACCACGGCGTGCGCGACCGGGGCGCGAACCTCTCCGGCGGCCAGCGCCAACGGCTCTCCCTGGCCCGCGCCCTGGCCGCCGACGCGGAGGTCCTCGTGCTGCACGACCCGACGACGGCCGTCGACGCGGTCACCGAACAGCTCGTCGCCCGCAACATCGCCCGGCTGCGCCGGGGCCGCACCACCCTGGTCGTCACCAGCAGCCCGGCCCTGCTGGACGCCGCCGACCGCGTCCTCGTCCTGGACGAGGGGGTCATCACCGCCGAGGACACCCACCGCAACCTCCTCGCCACGGACGAGGACTACTACTCGGCCGTGGCCCGGTGAGGACATGGCTGACCGCCTGACCGCCTGAGGGAAAGGAACGATCTCCCCGCACGCCGCCCCCGATTAGCGCCGCGACCGTATTCCGTTGGGGCATCGGCGGCGAGCAGGGGCGCATATGTACCGGCGTGGAGTTCCGGGCTGCCGGGCCGCGCGACGTGAAGGGATGTCCGGATATCTCTGGCGGCCGGAATCCGCGCAGGGTTTAATCAAGAATTCACGCGGTCTCGCTGCTCCACGCCTACGGCCCGGGCCGCTCGGTGCGCTGCGGAATGCCGTGACCGGAGGGTGGGCGTGGTGATCCGGACAGGGTGGCGAACGACGGCGACCGGGGTGACCACGGCCGCCCTCGCCGTTCGGTGGGGCCGGAATCCCGCCGGACGGAAATGGCCGGATGCCGCCGGTTCGCGGTTCCGGTGAGGAGACGCCCCGGCGCACGGCCCCGGTGCGCTCCAGGGCGGGGACGGAGGCGGAAGCGGGCCCGCACGCTCATGGAGTTCCGGCCCGTGTCCGCTCGTCCGGCGAGCCTTTCCCCTGGTCAGGGGTGGTCAGCTGCGCGGGCTCCTCGACGGGCACCCGGCCCGGGCTCGCTACCACGTCGGAGGGCTCGGCCGTGTGACCCAGCTCTCGTATACATCGTACGCATATGCGCGTACGATGTATATGGGAGCTGTGACGGGTCTGTGTGGAGACTGATGCGGTTGACGTCTCCATTACTTGAGAACGGCGTCCGGGAGTTTGAGCCTTTTCGATCAATGGAAACCGGCCACAGTGCAATGGTTTGGCGACCGAGTGAAACACCTTGGCCTGCGTCAAGTGGTGTGCGACCGGCAGCGGTCGATAGCCTGCCGAATCTCCTGTGTTTCCATGGAGTTTCCGTTCTCGATTAATGCCGAATCCGTCCAATAAGTAGCTTTGACGGATCAGGAGTTTCGTCGGTAGGCTTCCTGCGGACCTGATTTGAGGTTGGCTCGACGCTCCGCTCAATCGAATGGACAGTGGGGGACAGCTCGGATGGGGCATCAGTCCATAAAGCTCGTTGAACCGCGTGCTCCGCATCAGTTACCGGCGCGCACCGCGTCCTTCAGGCCGGAGGCGCGGAGATCCCGCAAGACCCTGCGCGTGCTCGCCGTGGAGAGCGACGCGCAGGTGGCGCAGAAGTTGACTCACGACCTGTGGCGGCACGGCTACCAGGCGGAGAGCGTGCCGACCGGAGCGCAGGCCCTCCAGCAGTACCGGAACGCCGATCTCCTCCTCGTCGACCTGAACCTCCCCGACCTCGACGGCGTCGAACTCTGCCGGAGCATCCGGGCCCTGTGCGATGTGCCGATCATCGTCGTGACGGCCCGCGACTCCGAGCTGGACCGGGTGCTCAGCCTGCGGGCGGGCTCGGACGACTACGTCCCCAAGCCCTACAGCCTCGCCGAGCTGATCGCGCGTATCGAGGCCGTCATGCGGCGGTCGCTGCGGCAGCCCGCCTCGTCCGACGAGGCCATCACCGTGGGCCTGTTGGGCATCGACCCGCGCACGAGGGAGATCCGCCTGGACGGCCGGCCCATCGAGGTCACGCGGAAGGAGTTCGATCTGCTGTACCTGCTGGCCTCGCGCCCGGGCAGCGTCGTCACGCGCAAACAGATCATGGCGCAGGTGTGGCGGGACTCCCGGTCCGAGCCGGGCCGCACCATCGACACCCATGTCAGCAGCCTGCGCGGCAAGCTGGGATCGAGCAGCTGGATCGTCACGGCCCGCGGCGTCGGGTTCCGCCTGGGCACCGCCTGAGCCTGCCTGCTGCCTGCACCCGCGCACCACCTGGACCTGTGCGACCGCCTGAAACGCGCCCCCACGGGCACGTGCAGGTGAGGAAGTCGAGGATCACTGATCCTGGAAGGGCTGTCCGGTCAACGGCGATCGGCGGTCTTTCTTTCATGTCCGGCCCTGTCGGGGGCGCCGCTCCCCGGCCTTCTCCGGGCGCCCCGCGGAACCGGCAGCTCCGCGGGGCCTTCGTGTGGGCCGGCTCAGGCCCTGGACCGGCGGACGACCTCCAGAGCGGCCACCACCACGACGCCGACGAACAGGTGCATCGGGATCAGGGTGGCCGCCGTGCCGCCGTCGGTGTCCTGGACCAGGGGGCCGATCGCGGTGAGCACCGCCACCGCGCCGGCCACGACCTGGCCCACGCGCAGGAACACCGGCTTCCAGCGGGCCAGGAGCACGGTCACCAGGATGCCGAGCACCGGAGCCACGACCGAGATGAAGATCACGTCGCCGGCGCCGATCTTGTCCGGCTCACCGTTGAGTTCCAGGACCAGTGAGGCTCCCGCGGCGTCGCCGATCAGCAGGATGATCACGTCGACGATCGCGGCGACGAGAGCGCTCCCCACCACGACCTGCCAGGTGGGCGGCGTCCGCCGCCCCGTGGTGGTGCCGGTGGCAGCGGGGTTACTGCTGGTCATGAAGTCCTCCGGGGGGTGTCGGGCCGGGCCGGCCGGAGAACGCTCCGGCCGGCCCGGCCACTTGGGGGAGTGCTGTGCGCTTCGGTGCCGGTGCCCGGACGGTGGCGGCCGCCCGGACCACGCTCAGGTGGTGGGGGTCAGGGTCAGGGCGTGCCGGAAGACGTTGTGCGGGTCGTAGGTGTTCTTCACCCGCTGCAGCCTGGGGTAGTTGTCCTTCCAGATGATCGAGTACCAGGGCACGCCGGAGGTGTTCTGGGCCGGGTCGCGCATGTCGACGTCCGGATAGTTGATGTAGCCGCCGTCCTGCCGGGCGTTCGGCACGGGAAAGCCGCCCGTCGCACCGTGCACGCTCTTGCGCAGCGTGCGGATCCACTCGACCTCGATCTCGTCCTGCGCCGGATCGGCCCAGTTGTTCGAGTACCAGAGCTTGAGAACGGAGTCCCGCTGGGGGATCGCCGTGGCGGAGGACGAGACCGTGTTGATCTCGCAGCCGTACGCCGCGAGGTACACCAGTCCGGCGCCGTAGTGGCTCTGGTCGCTCAGCGAGCGGTACATCGCGCCCACCTGCTCGACGGTCAGCGGCTTGCGCAGGTGCCCGCCCATGGACTTCTGCCGTGAGTACTCCCCGTAGCTCGGGGTCGGCTCCAGGGCGATCTCCAGCCAGGTGCCCTCCTTGACGGTGACCGTCGGCTCCAGGCCCACCCCGGCGTTGACCGCCCGGATGTAGGCGTCGTGCATCCGCTCCATGTCCGGCGAGGTCGCGTCCCAGCGGATCTCCAGCTCGCAGGTGCCCGCGAAGTAGGAGTGCAGTTGCAGTGAGCTGTGCATCACGGAGTACGCGGAGCCGGGGGAGCTGTTGGCGGCGTGCCAGGCGCCGTGGTTGAGGACCAGGCGCGTGAAGCCCGCCTCGGTGAGCCCGGCCCAGGGCCAGCTCACCACGGTCTTGCGCATCCGCGCGGGCGGTTTGGGCAGCAGGGCGGACGGACCGCCCGAGGCTCCCGGTGTCCGGAACCAGAACCGGGTCACGATGCCGAAGCCGCCGCCCCCGCCGCCGGTGTGGGCCCACCACAGGTCCCGGTTCGGGTCGCCGGGCTCACGGGTGGCGACGACGGTCCTGGCCCTGCCGCCCCGGCCCGCCACGACGATCTCGATCGCGTGGAGGTGATCCACCACGAGGCCGTGGCGGCGCGAGAGCGGGCCGTACCCGCCGCCGCTGACATGTCCGCCGACCCCCACCTCCGGGCACACCCCGCCCGGAACGGTCACGCCCCAGCCCTCGTAGAGCGCCTTGTACACGTCGCTCAGACGGGCGCCCGCCTGGACGGAGAAGGCGCGCATCGCCGGGTCGAACGTGATCTCCCTCATCTCGGAGAGGTCGACGAGGAGGCGGAACTGCGGATCGTCCACGAGCCCCTCGAAGGAGTGGCCGCCGCCGCGCACCGTGATGCGCTGTTTCCTGGCGAGGGCCTGGTTCACCGCCTTCTCCACCTGAGGTGCGCCGTGAACGAGCCAGATCTCGTCCGGGGTGGCGACGAACCGGCCGTTGTAGCCGCGCCCCGCGAGTTCGGCGTAGCGGGCGTCGCCCGGCCTGACGATCACCTCGGGGGCGATCTTCGCGGCGGCCTGTGCCATGGACGGGGTCAGTGCTGTCAATCCCGCGGTGGCACCGGCCACCGCTGTCGCGGAGGCCAGGAACCTGCGTCGCGAAACCATAGTGAGCCCAATCTGTGCTGAGTCCTGAAACATCACCGCATGGAGGCATGCGGCCCGGGCCGAGGGGGGACTTCAGCCAATCAGGCACAGGAGGGTTTCAGCGGCGGCTTGACGCGGATCTGTGCCTACCCGGTAGTGGAGTTGAGGTTCCGGACCCCCACCTCACAGACCGGCGCCGGTCCCGGCCGCCTCGCGCACCGCCGTGAACAGGGCTTCCTCCGACTGCGACCCGGTGAGCGCAGGCCGGTCCTCGACGAAGAACACCGGCACCCCGGTCACTCCAAGCCCGCGGACCCGGTCCAGTTCGGCCCGCAACCGCGCGTCCTCCGGGGTGGGATCGTCCACCGGAACGGCCTCCGGATCGACACCGGCCTCCCGGGCGAGCCGGGCGAGTACCCCGGGGTCCCCGATGTGCAGCCCGTCGCTGAAGTGCGCCCGGAAGAGACGCTCCGTCATCTGCTCGGCCCGGCCCTGGCGCGCGGCCCGCGCGATCAGCCGGTGCGCCTCGAACGTGCCGGTGGCCACCGCGTGTTCGTAGTGCAGTTCCAGCCCTTCCGACCGCAGCTGACCGGCGTAGGCGAGGGTCTGCCGTACCGCCTGCGGCCCGAAGGCCCGCTCCAGTACCGGGAGGAGGGGCTGCCCCTCGGTGCCGGCCCCGGGGGCGAGTTCGAAGGGCAGGACATCCACCCGGACGGACACGCCCTGGTCACGCAACCGGTTCGCCGCCCGGGTGAAGCGGGTGTAACCGACGTAGGAGTGCACGCAGATCACGTCCAGCGCGATCCGTACGTCCACCGTGACGGTGCCCGATGATGTTTTCTGCACGTCGGCAGCCTTCCTGGAGTCGATGTGCCAAGTATGTCCTCATTGCCGGGGGTTGTCGCCCCGACGGGAGGCGGTTGGGTGTGCTCGGCGGGCGGCGGGGCGGGGCTCACCCGGAGCACCTGCGGATGTCGTCCAGCAGGACGGCCTGGCGCAGGGTGTCGGCGCGCGGGGCGGACCCCGCGCGGACCGCGGCGACGAAGGCGGCGACCGTGGCCGCGACCTGGTCCGCGGCCGGCAGCCCGATCTCCTCGGGTGTCCCCCCGTGCACGGTGATCGTGGAGGCGAGGGAGGCCGGAGGGGTGAAGGCCCGGTCCACCGTGATCCGGCCCTCGCCGCCCCACAGTTCGTAGCGCGAGAGGTAGGCGTGCTCCATGCCGAAGCTGAGATGCGCGGTGACCCCGGCGGGGGTGGCCAGCAGCGCCTCGCCCGCCGTCTCGACCCGCCGCCCGGCGCCCCGGACGAGCCGGGCGCCCACGACGTCCAGAGCCGGCCCCAGGAAGTGCAGGGCCGCCCGCAAGGGGTAGAGGCCGACGTCCGACAGCGCGCCGCCGCCCAGCTCCGGGTCGTACCTGATGTCGCCGTCGGACAGCGGCGGAATGGTGAACGCCGCGTGCAGTGAACGCAGTTCACCGATGCGCCCGGCGGCCACCAGATCGCGCACCACCTCGTGCCGGGGATGGTGGACGAACATCACGTTCTCCATCAGGGCCACCCCCCGCCTTCCGGCCAGGTCCAGGAGCCGTTCGGTGCTCCCCGGATCCGTCGTCAGCGGCTTCTCGGCCAGCACGTGCTTCCCGGCGTCGAGCGCCGCCTGGACCCACGGGGCGTGCAGCGCGGCGGGCAGCGGGACGTAGACGGCCTCGACGTCCGCCGCCTCCAGCACGGCGGCGTACCCCTCGACCGGGCGGCAGCCGAAATCCGCGGCCACCTTCCCGGCCTTGGCCGCGTCCCGGCTGGCGACGGCCGCGATCTCCACGTCCGGGCAGGCGGCGAACGCGGGCAGCATCCGCCGCACCGCGATACCGGCGCAGCCGAGCACCCCGACACGGACCGGTGCGCTCATCGGCCCACCGCCCGGGTCGCGTTGAGGCAGGCGAGCAGCGTACGGGCCTGGACGTTGAGGTAGTGGCCGTGCCGGACCAGCCAGGTGAGCTGGCCGGGAGTGACCCAGGCGTAGCCGGGCGGCGGATCGAGCGGGGCGTCCTGCTCCTCGGCGTCCACGAGCAGGTACCGGCTCTCCGCGTTGAGGAAGCGGCCGCCCTCCTCCGAGTGCACCGCCTCGTACCGGACCCGCCCGGCGGGCGCCCTCAGAACCGTGTCCAGGAACAACGGGGCCGCGTCCGGAGGGAGATGGGCGTAGTTGCCGGGCGTGTACTGGACCGTGGGACCGAGTTCGATCGTGTCCAGGAAGCCGCCCTCGACCCGGGCGTGCACCAGGACGTGGGGGGTGCCGTCGAAGGTGCGGGTGAGGAAGGCGGTGACGCCCGTGCCCACCGGCTCGAACAGCGGCTGGGTCCAGCTGGTGACCTCCCGGTTGCCGGCCTGCACCGACACGGCCACCACCGTGAAGTAGCGGCCCTCCTCGTGCTCGACGGCCATGTCGTCGCGCCGCCACCCGGGGAGAGCGGCGAGCGGGACCCGTTCGGCGTGCACGTCGTGCCGGGCGCGCTCGCCGGTGATCCAGGACAGCAACTGGGTGTCGGAGCGCAGAGCGCCCTCGGACGGCTGGGAGACGGGGAGTGCGGACAGGACCGTCCGGGAGTCCATGTTGACGACGTTGTCCCGGTGCAGCAGCTGTGCCACCTGCCCCAGCGTGAGCCAGCAGAAGTCGTCCAGGAGGGGCACCTCGCCGTCCGCCTCGACGATCATGTTGCGGTTGGACTTGCGGAAGAACCACGAACCGTGCTCCGACTGGAGCGCGTCGGCGATGACGCGGCCGCGCCCGGGGCCCACGAAGTGCTCGATGTACTTGACGTCCGCGCCCCGGTGGACCTTGGTGTAGTTGCTGCGGGTGGCCTGCACGGTGGGCGAGAGCTGCAACAGGTTCGGGTTGCCGGGCTCCATCTTCGCCTGCATCAGGAAGTGCAGGACGCCGTCGAACTCCTTGGCCAGGATGCCCAGGATGCCGACCTCCGGCTGCTCGATGGTCGGCTGGTACCACTCGGCGTCCGGGCCGTCGCCGTACGGGGCGCCCCGCTCGGTCACGTGCAGGCCCTTGACGGTGAAGAACCGTCCGCTGCGGTGCGCGAGGTCGCCGGTGGTCTCCTCGAACGACCAGCCGTCCAGCGCGGCGAAGGGAACCCGGCTCACCAGGAAGGCGTTCGCCCGGCGGCGCCCGGCGAGCCAGTCCTCGAAACCGTCCGTCGACAGGTGCGCGCCCCGGGTGGTGGCGGCCGAGAGCGCGAGCCGGTCCGCCAGCAGCGCCGTGTCGTCACGTGGGGTGAGGGTCAGAGGCAGGGTCAAGGGAACTCCACGGGTGCGAAGGGGTACCGGGGTGGGAGGTGTGGCGGAGCCCGGCGCGGCCGGGGGCGACTGCGCCGGGCCTCCGGCTCAGCCGACGTCGACGATCGCGAACAGGCCCTTCTGGACGAGCCTGGCCCCGTCGGTGGCGTCCTTCGACCAGGTGATCACCGCGTACCGGTCCCGCTCCAGCGGAACGCTGATGACCGAGGAGCGGCCCGTGGACAGATGCAGGCTCCCCAGGCTCACCGAGGTGAACGGGGAGCCCGGCGGCAGCGAGCCGTCCTCGGGCAGGGAGTCGAAGTACGCCCGCAGAGAGGCCTCGGTGGTGCCCTCCGCGATCTTCACGAAGAGCAGTTCGTTGACCTGGCCGGGGATCTCGTTGACGTAGCGCAGCGGCCGGCCCGCCCGCAGCGTGCCGCGCACCTCCAGGCGCGGCCCGACACCGGCGACGTCGCGCGCCACGAGCGTCGCGGTGGGAGCGAGGCCCTGGTCCACGGGGGTGCCGGTGACCGTCAGCCACCGGTGGCGCGGTGCGGCGTCGCCCGCGGTCAGGTAGTCGAACAGCAGGTACCGGCCCGGGCGCAGCCGCTGGGTGAAGGAACCCGGCCGGCCGGGCTGGATCACCAGCCCGCCGAGCAGGGTCGCGGTCCGGTCCAGCTCGGCCGCCCCCGGCGGGACCTCGGAGGGCGTGTTGGACAGGGCGCCGGAGAGGGCGCCGAGGAAGTCGTCCCAGCCCTTGCCGTCCTTCAGCCGCGCGAGGCCCACCCAGCCCTTGCCCGCCTCGGTGGTCGAGGCGTCGAAGGTCGTGAGGCCGGGGCGGGTGCTCTCCGGGGCGGACAGCCCCTCGGCGGTCGAGGCGACGGTGACCGTGTGGGACGCCGGCGCCGGGGCGAGGGGCGCCGTGGCGGCCCGGGGCGGGGCCGCCACGGCGGCAGGACCTTGTGCGCCCGTGAACAGCAGCGCGGCGCCGGCCAGTGCGATCGTCATACGTTTCAGGCGCGTCATCCGGTGGGCTCTCCTCCGTCGTCTGCGGCAGGTCCCGTCCGCCGTGTCGTCGGCGTGCGCACGGGGCCTCCCTGTGGTGGGTGTCCGCCGCGCTCAGGCGGGCGTGGTCGTGTCCGAGGCCACGGAGGTCGTGAACGGGCCGCGGATGCGCCGGTAGTAGTCGGGGCCGAAGCCCATCCGGGCGACCTGAGGTACCAGGGCGCGCAGCTTCCGCGTCGAGATGACGTGCTGACGTACCCCGGTCTCGACGAACTCCCGGCGGGCCCGGAGCCCGAGGACCCGGGCGAGGTGGTCGAGGATGTCCTCCACCGGCACCGCGAACCCGGAGGCCACGTTGACCGTCTCGGCCCGCAGGTCCCGCTGGAGCAGGTGGTCGATGATGGTGACCACGTCCCCGACCTCGATCAGGTCGCGGGCCGCGCCCCGGTGCACGCGGACCGTGCCCTGGTGCAACTGCCGTACGAGGGTGGGCAGCAGCTGGTGCTCGGGCTGGTCGGGCCCGACCAGATGACCCAGGCGCAGGATCAGGTGGTCGGCGCCCGACTCGCGGAGCTGCTCCTCAAGGGCGAGCTTGTGCGCGCCGTAGGGGGTGCAGGGCCGCACCCGGGTGTCCTCCCGGCCGGGCCCGTCCACGAGCCCGTACATGCCGCTCGCCGCGGTCGAGAAGAACAGCAGTCGCCGACCGGTGTCCACGCAGCCCTTGGCCATCTCGCGCAGCAGGGCCGCCTCGCGGGCGAAGTCCTCGTCGGAGGTGCCGCTCGCCCAGGACACGCCGGCCGCCAGGGCCACGGTGTCCGAATGGCGGCCGGCCAGCGGGCGCAGATTCCGGGCGAGGAAACCCGATCCCACGATGTCCATACGTCGTCCCGATCTCTTCAGGGGGCGGAGGGCCGGCCGGCTCAGCCACGCGCGGCCACGAACTCCTTGATCGAGGTGGTGACGTAGTCCAGCATCTCGTCGGTGAGCGCCGGATAGACCCCGATCCAGAAGGTGTGCTCGGTGATGATGTCGCTGTTGGTCAGCTCGCCCACGACCCGGTGCGGCTGGTCGGTGTAGGCCGGGTGCCGGGTCAGGTTCCCGGCGAACAGCCGGCGGGTGCCGATCTTGCGGTCCTCCAGGAAGTCCACCAACTCGGCGCGCTTGAAGGGGGCTTCGGGGTCCACGGTGAGCACGAACCCGAACCAGCTCGGCTCGGAGCGCTCGGTCGCCTCGGGCAGCAGCAGCCCCGGGACCCCGTCCAGGCCCTCGCGCAGCCGCCGCCAGTTGCGCTTGCGCGCCTCGATGAAGGAGTCGAGCTTGCCCAACTGGGTCAGGCCGAGGGCCGCCTGGATGTCGGTGGCCTTCAGGTTGTAACCGACGTGCGAGAAGATGTACTTGTGGTCGTAGCCGGCCGGCAGGTCGCCCATCTGGTACGTGAACCGCTTCAGGCACCGGTCGTTCTCGCCCGGCTCGCACCAGCAGTCCCGGCCCCAGTCGCGCAGGGACTCCACGATCCGCGCCAGCGCCAGGTTGGAGGTCAGGACGCAGCCGCCCTCGCCCATCGTGAGGTGGTGGGCCGGGTAGAAGCTGACGGTGGTCATGTCGCCGAAGGAGCCGGTGAGCTTCCCGTCGTACAGCGAACCCACCGCGTCGCAGTTGTCCTCGATCAGGAACAGGTCGTGGTCCTCGGCGAGCTGGGCGATCTCGGCGACCTCGAAGGGGTTGCCCAGCGCGTGAGCGAGGATGATCGCGCGCGTTCTGGGCCCGATCGCGGCGGCCACCCGGTCGGCGGTGGCGTTGTAGGTGGCGAGGTCCACGTCCACGAAGACGGGGACCAGGCCGTTCTGCAGGATCGGGTTGACGGTGGTCGGGAAGCCCGCGGCGACGGTGATGACCTCGTCGCCCGGCCGCAGCCGCCGGTCCTCCAGCAGGTGCGAGGTCAGGGCCGACACGGCCAGCAGGTTGGCCGAGGAACCGGAGTTCGTCAGGTGTGCCTTACGGCGCTTGAGGCGCCGGGCGAAGGCGGACTCGAACTTGCGGGAACTGCGCCCGGCGGCGATCCGCATCTCCAGGGCGGCCTCCACCAGCGCCGCGCGGTCCGCCTCGTCCAGCACCGCCCCGGACGGCCAGATCTCCGTCGTGCCCGGCACGAACTCGCGCTGCGGGGAGGCCTCCTGGTGGTACTTGCGGACTTCTTCGAGGATGAGGTCCTTGCGATCGCTCATGATCAGTTCCTTTCCGTGGCCGCTGTACCGGCCGTGAAACCGAGGGATGTGCCCCGCACGGGGCCTTCCGGGGGCAGGACGGAGGCCAGAAGGCTCCGCAGGGAGTCGTCCACGTCGCGCAGCGGCCGCCAGCCGAGCAGCTCGCGGGCCAGCGACACGTCGAGACACTGTCGGGGGACGTCGGTGCGCGCGGCCGGGGCGGTGGCCGCCTCGGTCACGGTGACCGGCAGGCCGCTGAGCGCGATCATGCGGTCGACCAGTGCGCGCATCGGGACCGCCTCTCCGCGGCCCACGTTGATCACCCGGCCGGTGACCACCGCCGCCGGTGCGGTCGCCGCGGCCACCACGGCCTCGGCGACGTCGGCGAGGTCCACCAGGTCCCGGGCGGTGCGCAGGGGCGGCAACCGGAGCGCCGCCACCTCCCCGCCGAGCGCCCGGGCCAGCGCCGCCTCGCGCAGACTCGCCGCGAGGCGCCCGAAGAGACTGCCCTCCGGGACCCCCGGGCCCAGCACGTTGGCGAGCCGGAGCACCACCCCGTCGACGCCCTGCCGCGCCCCGTCGAGCACCGCCAGGGTGCCCTGGAGCTTCGTACGGCCGTACGCCGTGACCGGCAGCGGGAGCTGGTCCTCGCCGGTGGCGCCGTCCGGGGCGCCGGCGCCGTACTCGTGGACGCTGCCGAGCTGGATCAGCCGCACCGGGGGGCCCGGCAGAGTGGCGAGGGCGGTCACCGTCCGCTCGACCAGTTCGGCGTTGCCCGCGGCCATCGCGGCCTCGTCGGCCCGCCAGGCCCGCCCGGCGGCGTTGACCACGACGTCGGGACCGGCCGCCGCCAGTGCCTCGGCGATCTCCTGGTGGGTCGCCGTGAGCGGGTCGAGGCGCGCGGCGGTCACCCCGGGGCCGGCCGCCGGGGCCGCACCGGGGGTCGCGGTGCGCGACAACAGCCGTACCCGGGCGCCCCGCCCGCTGAACTCCGCGCCCAGACGGCGGCCCAGGAAGCCGGTGCCGCCCAGGACCACCACCGACAGCCCGGCGACCGGCCGGTGCTCAGCCGGCACGGTGGGTGCCGTCCTTGACGGTCTTCCACCAGCCGGGGTTGTCGCGGTACCACGCGACGGTGTCGGCCAGGCCCTGCTCGAAGCCGATCCGCGGGGCGTAGCCGAGCTGCTCGCTGATCTTGGACTCGTCGATCGAGTAACGCAGGTCGTGGGCCTTGCGGTCGGAGACCCGGCGGATCATCTCCTCGGGCGCTCCGGTGAGTTCGAGCAGCCGCCGGGTCAGGGCGAGATTGGTGTACTCGTTGCCGCCGCCGATGTTGTAGACCTCGCCGGCCTGCCCGCCGTTGAGCACGAGATGGATACCCCGGCAGTGGTCCGCCACGTGCAGCCACTCGCGCACGTTGCGCCCGTCCCCGTACAGCGGGACCTGGCGGCCCTCCAGGAGATTGGTGACGAACAGCGGGATGACCTTCTCGGGGTGCTGGTAGGGACCGTAGTTGTTGGAGCAGCGGGTGATCGACAGGTCGATGCCGTGGGTACGCCAGTAGGCGCGCGCCACCAGGTCCGAGCCCGCCTTCGAGGCGGCGTAGGGGGAGTTCGGGGCCAGCGGCCACTCCTCCGTCCAGGAGCCCTCCTCGATCGACCCGTACACCTCGTCCGTGGACACGTGCACGAACCGCTCGACGCCCGTGTGCAGCACGGCGTCCAGCAGGGTCTGGGTGCCCAGGACGTTGGTGCGGAAGAACTCGCCCGCGCCCTCCAGGGACCGGTCGACGTGCGACTCGGCCGCGAAGTGGACGACGGCGTCGTGCCCGGGGAGCAGTCCGCGCAGCAGCTCGCGGTCGCAGATGTCGCCCCGGACGAACTCCATGCGGGGATGGGAGGCGGGCAGGTTCTGCCGGTTGCCCGCGTAGGTCAGCTTGTCCAGCGCGGTGACCCGCGCGCCCTCCCAGCCGCTGTACTCGTCCGCCAGCAGCCCGCGCGTGAAGTGCGAGCCGATGAACCCCGCCGCTCCGGTGACCAGAATCCTCATGCCGCGACCTCCACTCGGGTGTGATCTCCGACGACCAGGCAGTGGTGACCGGTGCCCCGGCCGGTGATGCCCACGGACGCGGCCCGCCCGATCAGCGAGTCGCGCAGTTCGCGCACCCCGGTCACGGACGCCTCGTCCAGCGCGATGGAGCGCTCCAGCCGGCTGTCCCGCACCAGGCAGTCCTGCCCGATGGACGTGTGCGGGCCGATGTGGCTGTTCTCCACCACCGTCCCGGCGCCGATGATCGCCGGGCCCTCGATGCGGGACCGTACGATCCGGGCGCCCTGCTCCACGACGACCTGGCCGACCAGGACGCTGCCCGCGTCGACCCGGCCCTCCACGCGCCGCGACAGGCCCTCCAGGAGGTGGCTGTTGCACTCCAGCACGTCCTCCACCTTCCCCGTGTCCTTCCAGTAGCCGTCGTACCGGCTGGCCCGGACCTCGGCCCCGGTGTCCAGGAGCCACTGGACGGCGTCGGTGATCTCCAGCTCGCCGCGGGCGCTGGGCTCGATGGCCGCCACCGCCTCGTGGATCGCGGGGGTGAAGAAGTACACGCCGATCAGCGCGAGGTCGCTGCGCGGCTGCCGCGGCTTCTCCACCAGACGCAGCACCTCGCCCTCAAGGCCCAGTTCGGCGACGCCGAAGGCGGACGGGTCGGCGACCTTGTGCACGACGACCTGGGCCGCCGGGCGGTGCCGGGCGAACTCCTCGGCGATCGGGACGACGCCGTCGGGCAGCATGTTGTCGCCCAGGTACATCACGAAGTCGTCCTCGGCCAGGAAGGGCCTGGCGATGGCCACGGTGTGGGCCAGCCCGCGCGGCGCGTCCTGCGGGATGTAGGTGATGCGCACGCCGAACCGGAGGCCGTCGCCGAGGACCGCCTCGATCTCGGGCCCCCGGTTCCCGATGATGACGCCGACCTCGGTCACCCCCAGTGCGCGGACGGACTCCAGTACGTGCACCAGCACGGGGGTGTTGGCGATGGGGATGAGTTGTTTGGGCATCGAGTAGGTGAAAGGCCGCAGCCGGGTACCGGACCCGCCTGCGAGCACCAGAGCCTTCATCGAGAGGTCCTCTCGGTTCGTATGGTCACGCGAGTCGTCCGATGGTCACGCGAGTCGTGCGACTGGTCACGCGAGTTGGGCGACGGTCACGCGAGTCGTGCGACGGTCACGCGAGTTGGGCGAGCGTCGCGACCACGCTCGCGGGGGCGGGCATGGCGGCGATCTCACGGGAGAGCTCCCGCGCCCGGTCGCCGTATCCGTCCTCGGACAGCAGCTCCTGGCACGCGTCGGCGATCGCCCCGGCCGAGTCCGCGCCAGGGAGCAGGGTGATCGCGGCGCCGTAGTCCGCGACCCGCAGGGCCGGCTTCTCCAGTACGGCGCCCTTGGGGACGAGCAGTTGGGGCACACCGGCGTTCAGCCCGGTCAGGGTGGAGACGCCACCGGCGTGGTGCACGAGCAGGTCGCAGGTCGGCGCCACGAGATCGAGCGGCACCCAGCCGACCCGGGCGCCCGGCAGGCCCTCCCGCAGCACCCCCGCGACCTCGTCGGGTGCGGCGACGATCAGTTCGACGTCCCAGGAGGCGACGTCCTTCGCGAGGCCGCGCAGGAAGTCGAAGTTCTTGTCGTAGCTCTCCTTGGCCACCCGGCTCCCGGAGGTCACCAGGACCCGGCGCCGCTCGCCCCTGGCGAGCATCCAGGGTTCCAGCCGCCGTTGGGCGTTCGCCGGAACATAGCGCATCGGCTGCGCTTCGGCCGCGCCCGCCGGACGCAGGCTCGGCGGGCAGATGTCCACGAAGAGATCCGGTTCCGGCAGCCGCTCCAGCCCGAACCCGGCCAGTTCCGGCCGGAGTTCGGCGTCCGCGCCGGGGTGGATTCCGTCCGCCTCGATGGCGTCCCAGCTCTGCCGCACATGCGGTACGCCCAGATGCAGGGCGAGCAGCGGGGCGACGTAGCTCATCGTGCCGCCGACGATCAGATCGGGGCGCCAGGCCCGGCAGAACTCCAGCATGTCCGGCAGGCTGGAGGCCGCCATGCGGGAGAACCAGCGGCCGGTGAAGAGCGCCTGCTCCACCGGGTCCGTCGGGATCGTCTCGGGCCGCCCGGCCCGGTCGGTGGTGATGAAGTGGCGGATGGGCAGCCCGGTGGTCGCGATGCCCGGCAGGCCCGAGGAGGTGATGTACGGGACCATGTCGTCGTTGGCGGCCATCACGACCTGGTGGCCGGCGTTGCGGGCGGCCGTGGCCAGCGGGGCCAGGGCGAACACGGTCGCCGGGCTGCCCGCGGCGACGAAGAGCATCCTCACGGTGTGCCTGCCTCGTGGAATCGGGGCAGCAGCCCTGCCCTCACGGCCTCGGCCAGGTTCGGCGCCTTGGCGTCCTTGTCCGAGATGAGCGGGGTGTCGGCGCAGTCCCAGGGCAGTGCGAGATCCGGGTCCAGCGGATTGATGTCGATCTGCGTTCCGGGCACGTAGGTGGAGCTCACGACGTAACAGATGCAGGCGTCGTCGCTGAGCGCGAGGAAACCGTGGCCGACACCCTCCGGTACGAGGACCGAGGTGCCCGCGTCCGCGTCCAGCACGTTGACCCGGTGCTGCCCGAAGGTCGGCGAGCCGATGCGCAGGTCCACGACGATGTCGCGCAGCCTGCCGCGCACACACGTGACGTACTTGGCCTGCCCCGGCGGGATGCGCACGCTGTGCAGACCGCGCAGCGTATGGCGCCTGGACACGGAGTAGTTGATCTGCCGCGGCAGGAAGGGGACGCCGGTGGCCTCCTCCAGGAGGTCGCCGCGCATCGCCTCGTAGAAGGTCCCCCGGTCGTCGGGCCGGTGCCGGGGGGTGATCAGGTAGGTCCCGGGAAGGGGCATTTCCTCGATGTGCACTACACGCTCGCCTTTCTGGGCTGCGCCGCCGAGCGGGTCAGCTGTTCCAGTTCCGCCGCCACCGCGGCGGGGGTGGGCATCGCGGCCATCTCGGCGGACAGGCGGCGCGCCGACCGGGTGTGACCGGGGTCGGTCAGCAGCGCCTCCAGTGCCTCGCCGAGAAGCCGCGGGTCGTCCTGCTGCTGCGGGGTGTCGAAGCTCAGCCCGGCGCTGGTCGCCGTGAGCCGGTCGCCCAGCGGGAAGTGGTCCGCGAGCTGGGGCAGCACGAGCTGCGGCAGCCCGAAGGCCGTCGCGGTCATCGCCGTGCCCGCGCCGCCGTGGTGCACCATCGCGTCGCAGCCGCCGAGGAACAGGTGCAGGGGCAGCGGGTCCACGACCCGTACGGCGGCGGGCAGCGGACCGACCGCGGCGCGGCGGGAGGTCGGCAGCGTCACGACGAACTCGGTAGCGGGCCTGCGGGCGAGGGCGCGCAGCAGGTCGCCGGTGAAGCGCTCGCCGTGCAGGGCCAGCGTGTTGCCGAGGGAGACGGCCACCCGTTTGAGCCCCGCCCCCGGGCCCCGGTCGGCCCGCACCCAGGCCGGCACCTCACCGCCGCCGTTGAAGGGCACGTAGCGGATCGGCGCCCCCGTCCCGTCCCCCGGTATCCGCAGCGAGGGCGGGCACGGGTCGAGCAGCAGGTCGGGGTCCGGCAGTCCGGGCAGGCCCAGCGAGGCGCAGCGCTCCCGCGCCCTGGAGCCGGCGTACGCGCGGGCCGGTCCCGAGATGGCGTCCACCGTCCACCGGTGGTGCACGACCGGCACCCCCAGCCGCGCCCCGATGAGCAGGGAGCAGTACTCCAGCGGGTCGGCCAGCAGCAGGTCGGGGCGGTGGGCGTCGGCCACCTCGGTGTAGCGGTCGAGCAGGGAATCGGCGTGGGCCCACCACAACCGGCCGTAGCCGCCCAGGTGTTCGGCCGCGGGCCGGGGCCTCGCCTGGAGCGGCCGACGGTCCTCGGGCAGCCCCTTGAGCAGCATCGCGTCGACGTCGAAGGTCTCGCCCACCCCGATACCGACCAGCCCGCTGGAGCGGACGGCTTCGAGCACATCGGGCTGGGCGAGGACGGTCACCTCGTGCCCGGCCGCCCGCAGCGCCCACAACAGGGGCACGGAGGGCAGGAGATGGGTGGGCACGGGAGTGGAGATCACCAGTACGCGCATCGGCGGACAGTCCTTCCGGGGTGCGGTCAGCGGCGTTCGGCGGTCAGCCGCTCCAGCAGCGGGACGATGTCCGAGGGCGCGGGGGTGGCGAGCATCTCCTGGTGGAGGCGGTCGGCGCCCAGCTGGAAGGAGGGGTCCTCCAGGAGCCGTACGAGTTGCTTGTGCAGACCCGCGGCGTCCGGCGCCTCGTGGTCGGCGACCAGCCCCGCGCCCATGTCCGCGACATAGCGGGCCGTGACCATCTCGTCCCACATGACCAGCGGCATCACCAGCTGCGGGACCCGGAAGGCGACGGCCGAGGCGAAGGTGCCGCCCCCGCCGTGGTGGATGATCGCGGAGCTGGTCGGCAGCACCTGGTTGAGCGGTACGTACTCCACCGCGCGGACGTTGTCGGGCAGGGTGCCCACCTCGGCCAGCTGCTGGCTGTTGACGGTGGCGACCACCTCGATGTCCAGCGCGGAGACCGAGTCGAAGAAGTCCCGCATCGGGAAACCGCTGTACTTGCCGAAGATCTTGCGCCGGCTCACCCCCAGGGACAGCACCACCCGGGGCCGGTCGGGGCGCCGGTGGAGCCACTCCGGCAGGGTGGACGCGCCCGTGTAGGGGACCCGCCGCACGGGGATGCGCGGCACCGTCAGCGGCGCCTGCATGCGCGACTGGGTCAGGTCCAGGCTCCACTGGCCGAGTACCATCTCGTCGCTGAACTCCAGCCCGTACCGCTCCAGCGCCGGGCCGAACCACTCAAGCCACGGGTGCGTGGTCAACTCCGATTCTGGATCGGCGAGTTCCTGCTTCGTCCGCTCGTGGATCACGCCGATGTTGTCCATCCCCCAGAGCAGCCGCGCGTGCGCGGCGCCGCTGACCCTGGCGGCGACGGGCGCGGGGAACATCAGCGGGTCCCACAGGACGAGGTCGGGGCGCCAGTCGCGCGCGAAGTCGATCAGGTTGTCCAGTACGGGCCTGCGGGCGTCCGGGTCCTCCGGCGTCGGGTAGTGCAGCCGGAACATGCCGGTGAGGATCGCGCGGGTCATCCTCCAGGAACCGCCGCTCGCGCTCTCGTGGGCGTCGAAGCCGAGCGAGGGCCGGTCCGGCTTGGTGTCCCCGGTGTGCGGGCCGAGAGCGGCCGGCAACTCCTCGGGGGTACCGAGGGCGACGGCGTTGAGGCCCGCCGCGCTGATGTTCGCGATCACCGCGGGGTCCACCACCCCCGCGTGGCTGGCCACGACGACCTCGTGCCCGGCGCTCTGCAGCGCCCAGGCCAGCGGTACGACCGGATACAGGTGTGCCGTCGCCGGGAAGATGGTGAACAGGACACGCATCGTTGATCTCCGTTCGCGTTCGCGCGCGTAGGTGGCGTTGATGAAGGGGGGTGGCGCCGGTGCGGAAAGTCCCGGGCGGGGCCCCGCCCGGTGGCGTACGGGCCGGGCGCCGAAGTGGTGACCGGCTCGCGGGGGTCAGGAAGCGGGGGACTTCGCGGCGCCGCCCCGGTACCGGCAGCCGACCACGGCCCCCACCGCCGACAGGGCGGTGAGGAGCGCCAGCGCGGGGCGGTAGCCGGCCGAGGAGAGCGCCGCCACGGCCGGCAGCGCGATCACCGGGCCCAGTTGCACGGCGGTCTGGTAGACCGGCACCGCCGCACCCCGGTGCTCCGCCGCCACCCCCGAGGTGGCCTGCAGATTGAGGGCCGCGAAGGACAGGACGAAACCGGCCTCGACCAGGAGCAGCGCCGGCAGCACCCCGGTGAGGTACCCGCCGGGTTCCCCCGTCAGCAGGGCGGTCGCACAGCCGAGCGCCGCCGCACAGCCGCCCGCGGCGATCAGCCGCTGCGTACCGAAGCGCCGCACCGCCCGGCCCGCGAACGGCAGGGACACCGCCAGCGGCACGCAGGCCGGCAGCAGGGCCAGCGCCGTCCGCATCGACCCCCAGCCCCACGCGTCGTGCAGCCGGTGGGTCAGCAGCAACAGCAGCCCGAGATACGTGCCGTTGAGCACCGCGGCGCACACCGCCGAGCGGGTGAACGGACCGATGCGCAGCAGCCGCGGCAGCGTCACCCGCAGCGGTACCGCCGCAGGCCCCCGGGCGTCGCGGGGGATCAGCCGGAAACCCGCCACCAGCAGGAGCAGGGCGACCGGCGCGGGGAACACCGGAACCCACCGCCAGCTCAGCTCGGTGAGCGCCCCGGCGCACAGCAGGCCCGCGGTGAAACCGGCCGCCCCGAACAGTGAGTACACCGACACCGCCCGGCGCTGCCCGGGGCCCGGCCGGAAGGTCGCGGCGATGATCGCGAGTCCGGCCGGGGCGGTCAGCGCGGCACACGCGCCCTTGACCACCCGGGTGGCGATCAGCACCCCGCCCTGGTCGGCGAGGCCGCCGGCCAGCGAGGCGACGACGAACACCGGCAGCGCCGCGAGGTACACCCGCCGCCGGCCCCAGCGGGCGACCAGCCGGGGGCCGAGAACCAGCAGCGCCGCGAACCCGGCGGCGAAACCGCTCATGACCCACTGCGCCGCGAAGGCCGAGAGCCCGAGGTCCCCGGCCATGGCCGGCAGCGCGACCAGGACGACGGACACCTCCAGGGCGTCGACGAGCATGTTGCCCGCCAGGACGAACAGCAGGGCCCGCTGCCCGGCGCCGGTCCGGGGGGCGGGAGGGGAGGAGAGTGTCGACATCCGCTTGACCCGCCGCCCGTTCAGCCGCCGAGCAGGGTGCCGCCACTGGCGTCCAGGTAGGAGCCCGTGATCCAGCGGGAGTCGTCACTCGCGAGGAAGGCCACCACGTCGGCGATGTCCCGTGCCTCCCCGACCCGGTTGAACACCGAGTAGCCCGCCATGGCGGCGACCGCCTCGGGGTTGTCGAAGACCGGCGCCCCGTTGTTCGTGATCCCCGGGCCGACGCTGTTCACGGTGATGCCGCGCGCGCCCAGGTGTTTGGCGAAATGCAGGGTGAGCTGGTCGATCGCGCCCTTGGTCATCGCGTACGCCACCTCCTGCGGATTGGCGACCCGGGTCAGCCCCGAGGAGATGTTGATGATCCGGCCCCCGTCGGGCAGGTTGGTCAGCGCCCGCTGCACGAGGAAGTACGGCGCCTTCGCGTTGACGGCGAAGAGCCGGTCGAACTGCTCGGGCGTGAGCTCCTCGGGGTCGACCCCGCCCATCACCCCGGCGTTGTTCACCAGGATGTCGAGGGTGGTGGCGCCGGTGCGCTCCTTCAGCTCCCGCTCCAGGGTCAGGAACAGCGCGTGGACGTCACCGGCCACCCCCAGCTGCGCCGGTACGGCGAAGGCCCGGCCGCCGTCCTTCTCGATCGCGGCGACCGTCTCCTCCGCGGCCTCCCCACTGCTGGAGCAGTGCACCGCGACGAGCGCCCCGTCGCGGGCCAGCCGCAGGGCCGTCGCCCGCCCGATGCCCCGGCTCGAACCGGTGACGAGCGCGGTCTTTCCGCTGAGCCTGCCCATGGTGATGTCCCTTCGCGAGATGTGCTGACGAATCGGTACGAGCTCGGGGGCGGAGACCGGCGCGGGGGACCGTGTCCCGCCGGGGCTCCCGCCGTCGAGCCCGCTGATCATGGCGCCGAGGTGGCGGCGGACGACGCCGATCCCCAGCAACTCCCCGAGCACCGACCGCAGGGCGTCCACCTCGGGGCCGCCGAAGAGGAGCTGGGCCTGCGCGTCGATGTTGGTGAGCACCCGGGCGCCCACCGGGTGGCGGACCGCGTGGTAGCTGTCGAGCAGGTCGCCGCCGGCCCCTCCCGGTCCCTCGGCCAGATGGCGGGCGAGCTTTCCGCCCAGGTCCAGCGCGTCCTGCAGACCGAGGTTGAGCGCCTGGCCGCCGACCGGCAGCTGGGCGTGCGCGGCGTCCCCGGCGAGCAGCAGCCGGCCCTTGCGGTAACGGGCCGCCTGCAGGCGGGCGTTGTCGAAGGCGTTGAGCCACAGCGCCCGGGCCCCGCCGAGGTCCTCGCCGGTGACGTGCTCCCACACCTGCCTGACCTCCGCGAAGGAGGGCGTCCGGTCCGGACCGGGGACCCGGTCGAAGGCGTGCACCATGACGCGGGTGACACCGTCGGGGCCGCGCCGGGCGTTGGCCACACCGTTGGGGTGCCGCTCGAAACGGCGCTCGCGCAGCTCGACACCGACGAGGTCGGCGCGCAGCAGCTCCTTGGTGGCCCCGGCTCCGCGCATGAGGAAGCCGCCCAGCCGGCGCACGACGCTGTCCTGGCCGTCGCAGCCCACGACGTAGGCGGCGCTGAACCGCCGCCGCTGCCCCTGGGGTGTGGTGGTGGTGACCTCGACCCGGTCGTGCTCCTCGGCCAGTCCGGTCACGGTGTGGCCGCGCCGCACCTCGGCGCCGCGTTCCCCCGCCCAGTCGGCGAGTACGGCCTCGACCCGGGTCTGCGGTGCCTTCCACTGCCCCGCGTACGGGCTGTCCCCGGCCTCGGTCAGGTCCAGGCGCAGCCCGCCGAAGTGGCCGGGGCCGGCGTCGGGCAGCGGTCCGAACCGGTCCAGCAGGCCCCGCTCGTGCAGCAGTTCCACGGTGCGGGCGTGCAGGACCGAGGCGCGGGACTCGGTGGTGGGCTCGGCCAGCCGCTCCAGGACGAGCACCCGCGCCCCGCCGCCGCGCAGCTCACCGGCGAGCATCAGGCCCACCGGACCCGCGCCGACGACGATCACGTCGGTCTTCGGCCCGGCCGGCATCAGAGCCGGTTCTCGGCGTGGTCCTTGGCGTGTCCCAGGGTGGCGCGGCTGTTGGTGCTCAGCGCGCCGCGCACGTACTCCCGGGCGTCCGCGACGCTCGCCTGCGGCCCGAGGATCCGGGCGATGTTCGCGGTGTTGAGCACGACGGTGTGCTGCGAGGAGGCGGTGGCGCCGCCCTCGTCCTCCGCGAACGTCCAGCAGCCGGTGTGCAGCGTCATCAGCGCGGGCAGGGTGACCTGCTTGTACGCGATCCGGTGGTGCGGGAAGGCGACCCGGTACGACTTGGTGGTGTGTGTCGAGCCGTCCTTGGCGCGGGTGTCCATCTCCAGCGTCTGCAAGCCCGGGGTGTCCTCCGAGAAGCGCACGGAGGCGACGTGGGGCAGCCGCTCCACCCAGCGGCCCGCCTCGTTGACGAAGTCGTAGGCGGCCTTGGCAGGACCGGCGATCCGCACGCTGTCCTCGAAGGAGAAGGTGATCGCCTCCTCGGCGTGCACCCGCTCCACATTGGTCTTCAACGCGGCCAGCTCGGAACGGGAGTTGGTGTCGACGGCCTCGTCGATCCAGCGCAGCCCCGCCGGGTCGTCGTCGACGGCCCGGTAGTCGTGCAGCAGCCGGACCCGGGCCGACCCACCGGGCAGCGGTTCGATGATCCAGGTGCCGCCCATGGCCGCGACCGGCGGGGTGGAGACCTCCTGGCGGAAGGTGATCCGCAGCGTGTCCGGGTCCAGGGTGCGCCGCGAGGTCCAGTTCTTGGCCTCGCCCCCCGCCGTCGCCCAGATCCGGATGCGTTCCTCGGCGGCGCCGCGCTCGACGTGGTCGACGAAGATGGTGGGCGGGAACAGCCGCGGCCAGTTCTCCACCTCGGCGATCAGCCGGTAGACGTCGGCGGCCGGAGCCGCGACGGTGATCTCGTGCTCCACCTGGCGAGTCGTCATGACGAATCTCCTCTCGGGTCTCAGAAGTTGCCCAGGCCGCCGCAGACGTTCAGCGCCTGGGAGGTGAGGGAGGCGGCCGTGTCGGAGACCAGGTAGCCGACCAGGCCGGCGACCTCCTCGGGGGTCGAGTAGCGGCCCAGCGGGATCTTCGCCTGGAACTTCTCCAGGATGGCCTCCTCGCTCGTGTCGTAGGCGGCCGCGTACCCCTGGCGGACCCGCTGCGCCATCGGGGTCTCGACGTAACCGGGGCAGACCGCGTTGACGGTGATACCGGTGGGCGCCAGTTCGTTGCCGAGCGCCTTGGTGAAGCCGACGACGGCGTGCTTGGAGGCGGAGTAGGGGGCCCCGAGCACCACCCCCTGCTTGCCCGCGGTGGAGGCGATGTTGACGATCCGGCCGCGGTCCTTCCCGCGCAGACCGCCCGTGGTGAGCACGGCACGGGTCATCAGGAAGACACTGTTGAGGTTCGTGTCGATCACGTCGTACCAGAGCTCGTCGCTGATGTCGGCGGTCACGCCACCGCCCGACCGCCCGGCGTTGTTGACCAGTACGTCGACCGTGCCGAAGCGGTCGACGGCCCGCTGCACGAACCGCGCCACCTCGTCCTTGGAACGCACGTCGCACGGGGCGCCGTCCACCTCCAGGCCCTCGCCCAGGAGTTCCTTCACCGTGTGCGTCACGCTCGACTCGGTGCGGGCGCAGAGGAACACCCGGTGGCCCTCGCGGGCCAGCAGCCTGGTCACCGCCAGGCCGATGCCACTGGTGCCGCCGGTGACGATGGCGACCTTGGGACTTGTCCGCGTCATGTCTGTCTCCTGGATGCGTCGGTGAACGGCTGCCGACCTCACCGGGCGTCGCCGGCAGGCCCGGCGGCGGGGGAGGAGGGGTGTACGGGGTGGTGCGCGCCACCGGCCCCGCCGGGGCATCGACGGTGACCGGCGGGGCCGGCGGCGCGGTTCCTGGCGGGTGCGGGCCTCAGCTGACCTCGGCCGGCACCAGCAGGGAGTTGACGATCCCGATGAGCGCACGCGGCGTCCTGGCCTCGGTCAGCGTGTCGTCGTCCAGGGTGACGCCGAACTCGCGCTCGATCCGGCTGCCGGTCTCCAGCATCGCCAGGGACTCGTAGCCCAGGGCCTCGAAGTCGGCGTCGGCGATGTCCCCGTCGAGGTCGACGGCCTCGTCCGCGCCGGCTCCCTCGTACAGGATGCGCTTGAGGTCGTCGAGGGTGAACTGCTGCTCGTCCATGAAGAACTGTCCTTTCGTCGCTGTTCGCTGTTCGCTGATCCCGGGACCGGGCGTCGCTCCGCCGCGTCTCACACGGCGCGCACCACGGCCGCGGAGTTGAAACCGCCCCAGCCGCGCGCCAGCACCAGGGCCGAGCGCACCGGGGCCGCCCGTTCCTGGCCGACGACGAGGTCGAGTCCGTGCCCGGCGGCGGGGGACACGCCGACGGTCGGCGGGATCACCCCGTCGCGCACCGCGAGCAGGGCGGCGGCCAGGTCGAGCGGCGCCGCCCCCGAGTAGAGCCGTCCGGTCATCGTCTTGGGCGCCGTCACCGGGACCGCCCGGGCCCCGAACACCTCGGTGATCGCCGCGGACTCGACGCGGTCCAGTTCGGGGACGGCCGCCGCGTCCGCGAACACCACGTCGATGTCCCCGGGCGCCGTCCCCGCGTCGGCGAGCGCCAGCTCGATCGCCTTGCGCAGGCCGGGCGGGCGGCCGCTGCCCGGACGCGGGTCGAGGGTCGCCCCGTACCCGGCGAACTCCCCGTAGATCTGCCGCGCGCCCCGGGACCGCGCCTGCTCCAGCTCCTCCAGGACGAGCAGCGCGCCGCCCTCGCCGGGCACATGACCGCTCGCCGCCTCGTCGAAGGGCAGATAGGCGCGGTCCGGGTCCTGGCTCGTGCTCAGCCGGTTGCTCGCCATCTGCGCGACCCAGCCCCACGGGCAGATCGACGCGTCGACGGCTCCCGACAGCACCAGCCGGGTGCCCTTGCGGATCTGCCGCCGGGCCTGGGCGACGGCGTCGAGCCCGCCGGCCTGATCACTGACGACCACCCCGCTGGGGCCCCGCATCCCGTTGCGGATGGAGATCTGGCCGCTGTTGACGGCGTAGAACCAGGCGAAGGACTGGTAGGCGCTGACGTGCCGGCTGCCCCGGCTCCACAGGGCCTGCAACTCCCGCTGCCCGAACTCGAAACCGCCCGAGGAACTGGCGGTGATCACCCCCATGTCGAAATCGGGCAGTTCCCCGGGCCGCACCTCCGCGTCCTGAAGAGCCCAGTCGGCGCCCACCAGGGCCAGCCGCGTCATCCGGTCGGTCTGCGGCAGCAGCCGGCCCGGCAGATAGTCCTCCGCCGCGAACCCGTCGATCTCCCCCGCCAGTTGCGCGGGATACTGATCGGGTACGAAACGTGTGATGCGGCCGATGCCGCTGGCCCCCTTGCGCGTCGAGGACCAGAAGGCCTCGGTGCCCAGGCCGTTGGGGGAGACCACACCGAGCCCGGTGACGGCCACCCGCACCCCGCTCCCGCTCATGCGGCCCTCCGATCCGGACGGGCCAGCACCATGGCGCTCTGGAACCCGCCGAAGCCACTGCCCACGGACAGCACCGCGTCGGTCCGCCAGTCCCGCGCGGTCAGCGGCACGTAGTCGAGGTCGCACTCGGGATCGGGCGTGTGCAGGTTCGCGGTGGGCGGCACCACCCCGTGCTCCATCGCCAGCGCGCTCGCCGCGATCTCGATCGAGCCGATGGCGCCCAGCGAGTGCCCCACCATCGACTTGATGGAGCTGACCGGGACGGCGTACGCGTGCTCGCCGAGGCTGCGCTTGAACGCGGCGGTCTCGTGCCGGTCGTTCTGCTTGGTCCCCGAGCCGTGCGCGTTGATGTAGTCGACGGCCTCGGGGGCGAGCCGGGCCTCGTCCAGGGCCACCCGGATCGCCTCGGCCATCTCCCGGCCGTCGGGGCGCAGCCCCGTCATGTGGAAGGCGTTGCTGCGCGTGGCGTACCCCGCGACCTCGGCGTACACATGGGCGCCGCGGGCGCGGGCGCTCGCCAGCTCCTCCAGCACGAACACGGCCGAACCCTCACCGAGGACGAAGCCGTTGCGGGTCCCGTCGAAGGGGCGGGAGGCGTGCTCCGGGTCGTCGTTGCGCGAGGTGGTGGCCTTGATGGCGTCGAAGCAGGCCACGGTGATGGGGGAGATCGGCGCGTCGGCGGCGCCCGCCACCATCACGTCGGCCGAGCCCTCCCGGATGAGTTCGGCGGCGTACCCCACCGCGTCCAGCCCGGAGGTGCAGCCCGTGGAGACCACGGTGGCCGGCCCCTCGGCGCCCACCGCCCAGGCCACCTCGCTCGCGAAGGAGCTGGGTACCAGGTAGTTGTACAGATGCGGTACGGCGTACTCGTGGTCGACGAGTTCGAGCCGCCCGCTGTCACTCACGGTGCGGTACTCCTGGTCGAGCCCCATGGTCGCGCCGACCGCGCTGCCGATGGTCACCCCGGTGCGGTGCGGGTCGAGGGCGGCGAACTCCAGTCCGCTGTCGGCGACCGCCCCGCGCGCGGTGACCACCGCGAACTGCGCGGCGCGGTCCATCCGCCGGATCTCCTGGGGGCTCAGGCCCGCGAGTTCGGCGTCGAAGTCGACCTCGGCGGCGACCTGCGAACGAAACGGCGCGGGATCGAAGAAGCTGATGCGCCGGGTCGCGGTGCGCCCGGCGGTCAGCAGGTCCCAGAAGCTCTTGACGCCGACGCCGCCGGGCGCGGTGACACCGATCCCGGTGATCACGACGCGCCGGGCGTCCGGGCCGCTCACAGCGCGGTCCAGTGGTAGAAGCGCTGCGCCATCGCGTCGGCGGGGGAGCGCCAGGTGGCCGGGTCGTAGGCGCCGATGTACGGCTTGAGGTCCTCGCTGATCCCGATGAACCGGGGGTCGCTCTTCGCGTCCTCGATCCGTTCGCCACCGTCCTGCGAGTCGAAGTCCTGCAGGTGGAAGTACAGGCCGCGGTACGAGAAGAGCTGCCTGCGGCGGGTGCCCATCAGGTGGGGCATCTCCGTCTTGTCGAAGTCGCCGAAGAGACCGGCCACCTCATCGGCCGAACGGGGTTCCATCCGGGCCACGATCAACGTGCTGTGCATGAGTCACTCCTTTTCAGGGCTGCTGGATCCGGGACGGGCCGAACCAGCGCTCCAGTGCCATGGGCAGGTCGTGGTGGCTGCCGGGCGCCGCCCAGGCCACGTGCCCGTCGGGCCGCACCAGCAGGGCCGCCGTGCCCGAGAGCGGGCTGCCGGCCGGTACGCCGTGGGGCTGTGAGCTGACGATGTCCACCCGGTCCGACCACCCGGCCGCACGGCCGCGGAGAACGGCGTTGTCCTCCAGGTCGAGCAGGACGCCCCGACCGGCCCGCAGCAGTTCGGTGCTGCTCGTCTTGCGCCGCTCACCCACCAGTTCCAGGTGCGGCATCCGCAGCCCCAGCAGGGGATGCCGGCCCGGGCCGACGTCGTAGCGGATCTCCAGGCCGCTCACCATGCCGGCGAGATGGCGGCTGACCTCCTCGTAGCGGATGAGTTCCCGGAAGACGTCACGCAGCGGCTGGACCTCGTCGCCGCTGAGGAACAGCAGGCCCTGGGCGCGGGTGTTCATCATGAGCCGCTCGCCCACGGCGTGCCGCTCCTCGTGGTAGGTGTCCAGCAGCCCCTCGGGCGCGCTGCCGGCGACCACGGCGGCCAGCTTCCAGCCGAGGTTCACGGCGTCCTGGACCCCGGTGTTCATCCCCTGGCCGCCGGCCGGCAGATGGATGTGCGCGGCGTCCCCGGCCAGCAGGACCCGGCCGCGCCGGTACTCGGTGACCAGCCGGGTCGCGTCGCCGAACGCGCTGACCCACTCGTGCTCGGCGTGCGAGATGTCGATGCCGGTGATGCGCTCCCAGGCCGCCGCCACCTCCGCGAACGCGGGTGGCTCGGTACGCCGGCGGGGCGGGGTGCCGCGTTCGCACACGATGATGCGGGTCACTCCGCGATCGCCCAGCGGTCCGGACATGACCATGCCGCCGGGGAAGGTTTCCCCGATCAGTCGCGGTTTCAGGTCGATGCCCTTGATGTCCGCGAGGTACATCTCCAGGGTCGCGGGGGTGCCCGGGAAGTCGAAGCCGACCGCCTTGCGCACGGTGCTGCGGCCGCCGTCGCAGCCGACCAGGTACGAGGCCGAGAGCCGGCTCTCGGCGCCCCCCGGGCCGCGCACCGTGACCTCGACACCGTCCCCGAGATCCTCCAGGGAGAGCAGTTCGTGGCCGCGCCGGATGTCGGCGCCCAGCTCCTTGACCCAGCCCTCCAGCATCGTCTCGGTGTCCGACTGGGGCACCGTCTTGGCCGCCTGGTGCACGCTGTCGAGAACACCGAAGTCGACGGGGATGCCGCCGAAGTGGCCCCCGTTGCCGGTGCCCATGTCGCCGAGGCGGGGCAGCAGGCCGCGCTGGTCGAAGATCTCCATCGTCCGGGTCGTGAAGCCCAGCCCGCGCGACTCGCCGGTGCGCTCCGCGAGCCGGTCCAGCACGATGACGTCGACCCCCGCGAGCCGTAGTTCCCCGGCGAGGGTGAGCCCGGTGGGGCCCGCGCCGACGACGATGACGGAAGCGTCCATGGATGTGTCCTCCGGAGCGTCGGAATGGTGGATACGACGAGGCGGCGCACCGGAGGGAGATCGGTGCGCCGCCTGGGAAAGGTCGTTTCTTCGGCAGTCGGATGTGCGCGGGAACCAGGTGTGGTGGACCGGTCGACACAGTGCTGCGGAAGCTAATAAAGAGCTTCTTCGGAATCACCGAGGAAGTCAATACAGGTCTTTTGAGTCAATGACAGGCTTGCGTCAGAATCACGTCAACTCGATATTCGCGGGCGCATGGAAAAGGCCCTGTCAGGGGTTTTCCCCGACAGGGCCGAATTTCCCTTTGTTTCCAGCCGGTTTCCCGGATCATTCCGTTCGGTGGCCGGTGCCGAGCGAGGACTCGACGTCCCGCTGGTGGTAGTAGGTGCGTCCCTTCAGGGCGCGCCTGCGCCAGCCGTCCTCACCGGCCCGCCGGTACACGCTGCCCGGGGCGAGGCCCCACAGCGCGGCGATGTCGCGGGCGGCCAGCCAGCGCACCTCGGGCTCCGGCCGCTCGGCCGCGCGGCCGCCGAGCCGCAGCCACTGACGGCCGGACCACCGGTGCGCGGGGTCGGCGTCGCAGCCGATCTCCACGTCGGTGCCCGCGGCGCCCGCCCGCGCCACCGCCGCCAGCGAGCCGCGGCACCCGGGTTCCACGCAGTCGCCGACCTGGAGCCGGTGCCGCGGGGCGGGGTCGATCACCTGGCCGGCGCGGCGGACGCACCGGCGGACCTCGCGGGTCAGGTCACCGGCGGCCCGGTGGGCGAGGAGCCAGTCGATGTGCTGGAACAGGGCGGCGACGAGCGCGGCCGGGGTGTCCGGCGGCGCGGCGGCCCCCCGTTCGCCCACCACCAGGGAGGTCCAGCACCGCAGGGTCCCGAGGATCTGGGAGCGGGCCTCGGCGGCCGCGGTGTTGAAGGCCATGCCGGGCAGCGGCCCGCCCGAGGTGCGGTCGCGGGGCCGGTCGACGCCGGTGAGCAGCTGTCCGCACTCCTCGTGCAGGCGTGGCAGGCGGCGCAGATCGCTCATGAGCCGCAGCCGGCAGGTCGGGCACAGCCGGGTGCCGGCCGCCGCGAGATCCCGGGCCCGGTCCGCGCCGCCGGACCCGCAGGCGGCGCCCTCGCACTCTCGTGGAACAGTCGTGGGTCGCGCGTGCCTCGTGGTGTTCGTGAACCTGTCTGCCATATCCCCTACCGCCTCGAAGTGCGGCGAATCTATTTCGGGGATTGCGGCGGGGACAAGAGAAGACCCGATGCGTGTCATTCCTCTGTAGCGGACCTACTGTTTCCCTGAGTGAGCTGTTCGGGAAATGTCATCGGACCGCGAGCCGGGCCGCGATTCCGTCGAGCACGCTGTCCAGGCCGGTCTCGAACTGCCACAACGGGTCGTCCTTGCGGCCGGCCTCGTCGATGTAGCGCGCGTACATCGGGAAGCGGCCGGTGCTCACGAGCCAGGCCATCTGCGAGGACAGCCCCGATCGCGCCTCCTCGCGGTTGGACCAGCCGCGCACGCGCAGCAGTTGCGTCAGTCCCACCTCCGCGTCGACCGCCCCCTGCACGTACGCGGTGACGGTGCTGTAGACCGCCATCGCGTCGTCCACGTCGAGCCCGAGGCCGTCGAGCGCGGTCAGGGCGGCCTCCGGTACGGCCAGCTGGTGCGGGGTGGGCCCGCACCAGGTCGCCCGGGTCACCCAGGAGTGCCGCAGCAGTACGGCTCTGATGCGCACGGCGAGGCTGCGCATGGTCGTGCGCCAGTCGTCCGAGCCGTCCGGCAGCTCCAGTTCGCCGTAGACGAAGTCGACCATCAGCTCCAGCAGTTCGTCCTTGCCGGTGACGTAGCGGTAGGCGGCCATCGGCGCGACGCCCAGCTCCGTGGCCAGGCGCCGCATGGTGACCGCGTCCAGCCCCTCCGCGTCCGCGATGCCCACCGCGGTCCTGGCGATCCGCCGGGGCGTGAGCGTGGTGCGGGGCGCCGGAGCGGGGCGTTCGAGGCGCTCCCAGACGGAGACCTGCTCGCCCTCCTGTGCCTGTCTCTCCCGCGACTCTGTCTGTCTCTCCCGCGCGGCCATCGCATGGGCTCCTTCCGCCGACCAGTGCTGTGTACAGCGTATCAGCAGTGGACAACGTACACACGGATGTGTACGTTGTATGAGTAAGATACGTCGTACACACCCGGAGGTAGTTCCCATGGCTGACGCGACCAGCGGCCCGGTACGGACCGCGGTGATCATCGGCAGCACACGGGACGGGCGTTTCGGCCCGGTCGTGGCCGACTGGATCACCGGACACATCTCCCAGCGCGAGGACATGACGGCCGACGTGATCGACCTCGTCGAGACCCCGGTGCCGACCGTGTTCCCCGCCTTCGGCCAGGCCCCCTCCGACGAGATCGTGGCCCAGCTCGGCGCCGTGACACCGAGGCTGGCCGAGGCGGACGCCTTCGTCGTCGTCACCCCCGAGTACAACCACAGCTTTCCCGCCGCGCTGAAGAACGCCATCGACTGGCACAACGAGCAGTGGCACGCCAAACCGGTCGGCTTCGTCTCCTACGGCGGCCTCGCCGGCGGTCTGCGGGCCGTCGAGCAGCTCCGGGTGGTCCTGGCCGAACTGCACGCGGTGACCATCCGCAACACCGTCAGCTTCCACAACTACGGCGAGGTCTTCGGCGCAGACGGCAAGCCCACCGATCCGGGCAGCGAAGTGGCGGCCAAGGCCATGCTCGACCAGCTCACCTGGTGGGCCGAGGCCCTGCGGGACGCCAGGAACGCCCGCCCGTACGCCGTCTGACGCGCCACCACTCGTGCCCTGGGGGCAGCGATGAACGACCACCCGAAACCCTCTTCGGCCCAGGACCGGCCGGGTCTGCCCTGGCTGGGCGTCTTCGGGCTGATGCTCGGCATCTTCCTGGCGACCCTGGACGGACAGATCGTCAGCACCGCGCTGCCCACGATCGTCGGCGACCTCGGCGGACTCGACCTCTTCTCGTGGTCGGTGACCGCGTACCTGCTCACCATGGCCGCGACCACCCCCCTCTGGGGAAAGCTCGGCGACCTCTACGGCCGCAAGGGCGCCTACCTCTACTCGGTGGTGCTCTTCCTGGTCGGCACGGTGCTGTGCGGCCTGGCGCAGAACATGGCCCAGCTCATCGCCTTCCGCGCGGTCCAGGGGCTCGGCGCGGGCGGGCTGATGGTCGGGGCCCTCTCGGTGATCGGCGTGCTGGTGCCGCCGCAGGACCGCGGCCGGGTCCAGTCCATGGTCGGGATCATGCTGCCGGTCTCGTTCGTCGGCGGCCCCCTGCTCGGCGGATTCATCACCGACTACCTGGACTGGCGCTGGGCCTTCTACATCAACGTGCCCATCGGCCTCCTGGCGCTCGTGGCGGTCGCCAAGGGGGTCCGGCTGCCCGCCCAGCGCGTCACCGGGCACATCGACTACCTGGGCGCGGCCCTGCTCACCACCGGCATCCTCGCTCTCACCCTGTTCGCCGGCTGGGCCGGCACCACCTACGCGTGGGTGTCCTGGCAGATCGCCGGACTCGCCGTCCTCGCCGTCGCGAGCCTGGCCTGGTTCGTCCGGGTGGAGCGCCGCGTCGCCGAACCGATCACCCCGCCCCGCCTGTTCACCAGCCGGGAGTTCACCCTCGCCCAGGTACTGAGCTTCCTGGTCGGCGCCGTGCTCATCTCCCTCGTCAACTACCTCCCGCAGTACATGCAGTTCGTGCAGGGAGCGACGCCCACGGTCAGCGGCATGCTGATCCTCCCGCTGATGCTCGGCATGCTCACGGCCCAGCTCACCACCGGCCGGCTGATGGACCGCGGCGGACTGGACCGCGTCGTCCCGCTCGTCGGCGGTACCGCGACCGTCGTCGGCGCGCTGCTGCTGCTCATGCTCGGCGCGGACACCCCGCTCGCCCTCGCCTCGGCGCTCACCCTCGTCGTCGGGCTCGGGGTCGGGGCCCTGATGCAGAGCACCCTGCTCACCACCATGAACCACGCCGCCCCGCGGGACATGGGCGCCGCCACCGGCACCGTCACCCTGGTGCGCACCATCGGCGGCTCCCTGGGCGTGGCCGTCCTCGGCGCCGTGCACAGCAGCCGGATGGGCGAGGTCCTGTCCGAACGGCTCGGCCCGGCAGCCCAGAAGAGGCTGACCGACGGCGGACAGCTGACGCCCGGCCTGCTCAAAGGGCTGCCCGCCGAGGTCCGTCGCACCGTCGCGGACGCCGTCAGCAGCGGGCTGCACGGGGTCGTCGTCGGTGCGGTCCTCCTCGCGGTGGCGGCGCTCGGCACCGCGTGGTTCATCCGCGCGGCCCCGGCCGCCGAGCCGGTGCCCGCGACCCCGCCCGCCCCGGCCACCACCGGCCGGGACCCGCTCGGCGCGCCTCCCGCGGACTGAGCGGGCCCGGACCGGCCCCGCCCGACCTTTTCCGTACCTCCAAGCCGCCGGCCGCACGGTCTCGTCCCCCGGCACCGTGCGGCCGGCTTCCTGACTAAGGTGAACTCACATGTCCGTCACTCCGGTTGAGCGTGTCAAGAACGTCCTGTCCCGTCCCTTCTCCCTCGGCGGCCTCCACCTGCCCAACCGCGTCGTCATGGCTCCGATGACCCGTGAGTTCTCCCCCGGGGGCGTCCCGGGCGAGGACGTGGCGCGGTACTACGCCCGGCGGGCGGCCGGCGGTGTCGGCCTGATCATCACCGAGGGCACCTACATCGGTCACGACTCGGCCGGCAGCAGCGCGAGAGTCCCGCACTTCTACGGGGACGAGGCGCTGGCGGGCTGGGCGGCGGTCGCCGAGGCGGTCCACGCGGAGGGCGGCCGGATCATGCCGCAGCTGTGGCACGTCGGCATGGACCGCGCCGCAGGGAAGCCTCCCGTCCCGGACGCCCCCCGGATCGGCCCCTCCGGCATCGCCCTGGACGGAACCCGCTCGGGGCGCGAGATGACGCAGGCCGACATCGACAACGTGGTCGCCGCGTACGCCTCAAGCGCGGCCTCGGCCGAGGCGCTGGGCTTCGACGGCGTCGAGATCCACGGCGGTCACGGCTACCTCGTCGACGAGTTCCTGTGGGAGTACACCAACCACCGCACCGACGGCTACGGCGGCGACGTCGCCCGGCGGACCCGTTTCGCCGCCGAGATCGTCGCGGCCTGCCGGGAGGCCGTCTCAGGCGACTTCCCGATCTCCTTCCGGTTCTCCCAGTGGAAGATGGGCGACCACTACCAGGCCCGGATCGCCGAGACCCCGCAGGAGCTGGAGACCGTCCTCGGGCTGCTGGTGGAGGCCGGGGCGGACGCCTTCCACTGCTCCACGCGGCGTTTCCACCTCCCCGAGTTCGAGGGCTCGGACCTCAACCTCGCCGGCTGGGCCAAGAAGGTCTCCGGCAAGCCGGCGATCAGCGTCGGCTCGGTGGGCCTGAGCAACGAGTTCCTCCAGGTCTTCGCGGGCGAGCAGGCCAATGTCACCGACATCGTGGACCTCCTCGACCGCATGGAGCGCGAGGAGTTCGACCTCATCGCGGTCGGCCGGGCGCTGCTCGGCGACCCCGAGTGGCTGACGAAGGTCCTGACCGGACGCACGGAGGAACTGAACGCCTTCCACGTGGGCCTGGTCGGCAGCCTCCACTGACCCCGGCACCCGCCCGACGGCGGGCCGTCCCCGCGCACAGACGGACCGACGTCGGGGGGCCGGGCGGCCGGCGGCGAGCCGTTCGGCTCCGTCCTGGTGGACGCCGACGGCACGCTACTGGGCGAGGCCGGGAACTCGCACCGGACACCGACTGCGAGGGGATCGCCACCGAAGGGGCCGCGGTCATGGACGGGCTGCAGCTCCAGTGGGCACTCGCTCCCGGGACCTACGACATGCCGGGCCGGCTGCGCACCTACCTCGACCGGCTGCTGCGCTCCCTGACCACGGACGGCTCCGGGCTGCCCGAGACCGTGTGACGCGCGGCACCACTCGGCCCGACGTGAGCGTCGTCGCGGCGGCGTGCTGATCCGCCTGCGCGCCCCCCGCTCGTGACCGGCCGCCGGGACCCGTCATGCCGGTGGCCCCGCGCTCCCGGGTGGTGGCCTCGGGAAGAGTGCGCACCCTTCCTCCGGAGGTCACCCGTCACCGCGGACCGGGACGCCCGGTCGGCGGCGCAGCGGGGGCGCACCTCCGGACACCGACATATGCTCACATGTGTCTGTTCGTTCCTTCATCGATCCTTCATGGAAGGTGGACCCCGTGCGCAATGGCCTCAGTGCCGAGTCCGTCGGCCCGGTGGACGTCGCGGTGGTCGCTTTCGAAGGCGACCGGTTCAACGGCGAGATCGTGCCCGCCCTGCGGGACCTGCGGCAGAACGACACCGTACGCATCCTCGACATGACCTTCGTACGGAAGGCGGGCGACGGTTCGGTCGACCTCGTCGAACTCGCCGACCCGGAGGTGTCCGAGGCCTTCCACAAGGTCACCGATGCCCGGTTCGACCTGCTCAGCGAGGACGACATGCGGCTGGTCGCCGACGGCCTCGCCCCGGGTTCCTCAGCCGTGATCGTGGCCTGGGAGAACACCTGGGCCGCCCGGCTGGGCGCCGCGATCCGGGACTCGCACGGCGAGATCCTGATGCTCGAACGCATTCCCAGGGACACCGTCGTCGAAGCCGTCAACGCGCTCGACGGCGACTGAGGCGACATCAGAACGAAGGAAGGGGTCACGTCATGATGCCTCAACGATTCGGGCGTCCCGGCCTGTTGGGCGCCATCGCACGCACCGCCGCGATCTCCGGCACGGCCACGGCGGTGTCCAACCGGGTCCGGCGCGGCATGGACGAACGCGACATGCGCCAGGAGGCGGACTACCGGACCGAGCAGGCGCCGCCCCCGGCCGCGCCCCAGGCCGCCCCCGCCGACCGCGTCTCGCAGCTCCAGGCGCTCGCCGATCTCAAAGCCCAGGGGACCCTGACGGAGGAGGAGTTCGCGACGGAGAAGGCGCGCATCCTCAACTCCTGACGGGCACCCGGTCCGTCCGCCGCTCGGCCACGTCTCCATACGGTTGGCGCGGACGGCGCGCGGCTCGGCCCGGAAGTCGCCCGTGCCGGGGACGGCCGGCGGGCCGACGCGCGATCCGGCGGCGGCGATCACCGGATCCTGTGTGCCGGGCCGGCGCCGGTACCCGGCCGGTTCGCTCACCCCGGCGCGGGCCGCGACGGCGTCCATGGTCAGCGCCCCTGTGCCGCTCTCCGCCACCAGCCCGACGACGGCGCCCAGCACGGCGCGCGTCACGCGTTCCTCGCGCGGCCGCCCCGGCCCCCGCCGCACGCGCCGCTCCCGCTCATCAGCCATGCCGGGGCCCTGCGTGGGCCCTGAGGGCCGGGCCGGGCCCGGGCCGGGACGGTCAACCGCTTCCCGCCTCCCGCACGGTGCAGGTGTCCGTGTCCGCCGGGCACCAGTGCGTACGGCCGCCGACGAGGTGGATCTCCAGGTCCGCCGCGCGCATGCCGTGGCGGTCGAGCGCGGAGCGCAGCCGGGCGGGGACGGGCTGGGGCGGCAGGCCGAGCACCCCGACGACGACGACCCCGTCGCGGGCCTCCACGGAGGCGAGCTGCCACTTGCCGGCCGAAGCCCACTTCTCGGCGAGCGGCCGGGCGTCGGCGGCCAGGGCGCGGTCCTCGGCGACGGCGATCGTGCCGGTGGTGAGCGGCACCGCGATCAGCAGCAGCACGGCCCCCACCGCGAACAGCGTGCGGCCGCGGAACCGGCCGACGTGCAGACCGGCCGCCTGGGCGGCCCCCCGGGTCCCGTAGACCAGGAAGACCACGGTCCCGGTCGCCAGGATGGCGGCCACGTTGGTCGCGAAGAGCAGGGCGGACTCACTCGCGTCGTGATACCGGCCGACCGTGACGAGCAGGCCCGTCACGGAGAGCGGCGGCACCAGGGAGATGGCGATCGCGACGCCGGGCAGGGTGTCCGAGATGTCGGCGCGCACCAGGGCGAAGGCGCCGACCGTCCCCGTGGCCAGGGCGCCCAGCAGGTCGACGAGGCGGGGACTGATCCGCGAGGACACCTGGGTGTTGGAGGAGAAGGCGTCCGGCGGGGAGACGATCCAGCCGAGCAGTATGCCGACCGCGATCACGGCGAGCGCGCCCCCCAGCACCAGCAGGGCGCAGCGCACCACCTGCGAGCGGTCCGCCAGTACCAGCGCGAGCGCACCGCCCAGAATCGGCGTCATCAGCGGGGCGACGATCATCGCCCCGATGACGGTCGCCGTCGAATCGCCCACCACTCCCGTACCCGCGATGACGGCCGCCAGGACCAGCAGCCCCCAGAACCGCGTCGAACTCGGGCTGCGCGGCGCACGCTCGATGAACAGCGTGTCCGTCATCCGGCGGACGGCGACCGCGTCGACCGATGCCATGGACCGAGTCCCCATTCCTGACGCAGCGGGTAGAGAGAACGGAGCATAGGCGACATACGCGGGTCAACTGGTCCATACGCGCGGCCGGTGGCGGGCGGGCGGTCCGTGGCCCGCCGTCGTGGCGCGCAACCCGGCAAGGGTCTGCCTCACCGCGAGTTCACGCCAGGTGGTGCTGCCGGCCGGTCTGTCGCCGGGTCGCCCAGGCTGGAGCGAATGACCGGGGCAGCCATCGGTATACCGTTCCACTGTCGGCCGATCAAGTGTGGCTTCCGGCGGGGTCAGATCCCATGAACCAGCCGGTGGCTGGCTATTGACGTCACCGAAACGTCTTCTTAAGCTGCGCGAAACCGTTCCACGCGTAGAGGCGAAGCGGCGATCGGGAGGACTCCGGAGTGCGGCGCAGAACTCTGCTCACAGGCTCGGTTTCGGCCACGCTGGCCCCCGTCCTCGCGGGATGCGGCGCGCTGAGCCCGGGTGACGACGATCCGGACACGCTCGTGGTGCACAACATGCTCACCGCGGGCTCCGACACCGCGGCGGTCTACGACCGCGTCTGCGGGCAGTTCGAGCACGACCACCCCGGAGCCAGGATCAAGAACCTGGTCTCCGGCGGCACCGACCTCGTCAACGTCTACGAGACCGCGCGGCTGGCCCACAAGGAGGCCGATCTCGTGATGGTCAACCTCGCCGAGAAGTCCCTTTCCTGGACCGGGCTCGGGGCGACCGTCCCGGTGGGCCGCTACCTGGACGCATGGGGGCTGCGCGACGTGTTCCTGCCGCAGGCGCTCAAGGAGTGGACGGACGCGCGCGGCCGGGTCGCCGGCTTCCCGTGGAACGGCTTCACCTGGCCCGTCGCCTACAACACGCGGCTGCTCAAGCACTACGGCGTCCCGCGCGTGCCGGTCACCACCGGCGAACTGACCGCCGCCGCACACCGCGTACGGGCCGGCGGCGGCAAGGGGCTTGTGAGCATCGGCGGCAACGACTGGTCGGGGCAGAAGCTCCTGATGCAGATCATGCAGGGCTATCTGCCGCCCGCGCGCGCCGCCCGGCTGTTCCGCCACGGCGGCTACGCCGCGGACCCGCTCGCCCTGCGCGGCCTGGAGCTGTTCACCCGGCTGCGGGACGCGGGCGTCTTCTTCCAGGGGGCGCAGGGGCTCAACTCCGACTCCATGAAGACCGATTACTACACCGGCCGGGCCCCCGCCGTCTCGGCGATCTCCTCGACACTCGCCGAGGTCCCCGAGGAGGTCGCCGCCGTCACCGAACTGGGCGGCTGGCCGGTACCGCCCGGCGGGGTCTACCGCAAGCCCACCGCGCTGCGCGGCTACACCTCCACGGGTGTCTGGATCAGCCCCAACGGCCTGAAGAAGATCGGCCTCGTGCGGCGCTTCGTCACCTTCCTCTACCGGCCCGCCAACAGCCGGGCCTTCGTACGGGACGCGGGCCAGGTGATGGCCGTACGCGGCGCCGCGGACAGCCCCCGCTTCCCGCTGGTCTCCCGGTCCGTCCGGCTGCCGCCCTCGCGGATCGCGTACGCGGTGATGCCCGACTCGTACGTGCCCCCCTCCGTCTCCCAGCCGCTGATCCGCGCCAGCAGCCTGGCCTACGCACCCGGCCGCAGCGCGCGCTCCATCGCGGCGGCCCTCGACACGGCCTACCGCAGCTGATCCCGACCCCACCCCGCCGGTCCCGCCGACCGGCGCCCCACGCGGAAAGGGCACTCCTCGATGGCGCACAGCAGTCCACCGGCACCCGCCCGGGCGGTCCCCCTCTCCCGCCCGGGACCCACCGCACCGCGAGGAAGGGCCCCACGAAGCCGGCCCGCCTCCGTCACCCTGCTCGCGCTGCCCGCGCTGGTCTGGTACCTGCTCTTCCTGGCCGGCCCGCTGATCGCGATGTTCGTCATCAGCGGCCTGCACTGGCCCGGCATGCTCGCCCACCGTTCCTGGGCGGGCCCGGACAACTACGCGACGGTGCTGGGGGATCCGCTGTTCTGGACGGCGGCGCGCAACAGCGCCGTACAGATCGGCGTCGTCCTCCCCCTGCTGATCGTCTCCTCCTTCATGGTGGGCTACTACCTCACCCTGCGCCCGCGCGGGCACCGACTGCTGCGCGTCGTGCTCTTCACCCCGGCGCTGATCTCCGCCTCCGCCAAGGCGATGCTCGCCTACGGCGTCCTCGCCCCGGGCGGGCTGCTCAACGGCGTGCTCGACAGCGCGGGGCTGCACGCGCTCACCCGCTCCTGGCTCGCCGACGAACACACGGCGCTCGCCTGCATCATGGCCATGGACCTGTGGAGCGGCATCGGCTTCACCGCCGTCCTCTTCGCCGCACGGCTCGGCGGCATCCCGCAGGAGATCTACGAGGCCGCCGAACTCGACGGCTCGGGGCACTGGCGCCGCATGTGGCGCATCGCCTTTCCCGTCGCCAAGGACTACGTCGGCGTCACCACCATGCTCCAGTTCCTCTGGATCCTGTTCTCCTCCGCCCAGAACGTGCTGCTGCTGACCCAGGGCGGCCCCGGAAACGCCACGACGAACCTGTCGTTCCTCGTCTACAACAAGGCGTTCGTCCAGTCCGACCTCGGCTACAGCCAGGCAGCCGGCGTGCTTCTGTTCGCCACGGGGCTGCTCGGCATGCTCGCCATCCGCCGCGTGCTGCGGCAGACCTACTGACCGCCCGGAGCAGCCATGGCGACCCTCACGAACACCTCGAACCCCGCCACCGGGGAGGGCACTTCCGCCACCGCCCCCTCCCGCACCAGGCAGCGGGGCCGCCGCCGCTCCCACGGCCCGGGACGCTGGCTCGCCGGGCTGAGCCACACCATGATCTGGCTCTACGCCCTGGTACTGGTCCTGCCGCTCTACTACCTCCTGATCTCCTCGTTCAAGACCACCACGGCGATCTTCGACTCCCCGCTGACCCCGCCGGCCCACCCCGTGGGGCACTACTTCGGCGACGCGCTGCACTACGCCCGGCTCGACCTCGCCCTCGTCAACTCCGCGCTGGTCACCGCGGTCGCGCTCGTACTGACGCTGCTGCTCGCCGTGCCGGCCGCCTTCGCGCTCGCCCGGGGCCACGGCCGCACGGCCCGGCTGCTGGAGCGCGTCTTCTCGCTCGGCTTCCTCGTCCCCACCTTCGCCGCCCTGGTGCCGACCTTCCTCATGTCGGCCTTCACCGGCCTCTTCCACACCCGCACCTTCGTGATGCTGCTGCTGCCCGCGGGGGCCATGCCGCTGTCCGTGGTGGTCCTCACCCAGTTCATGCGCACCATCCCGCCCGAACTGGAGGAGAGCGCCCGGGTCGACGGCGCCGGCACCCTGACCGTGCTGCGCAAGGTCTTCGTACCGCTCTGCATGCCGGGCATCGCGACGATCCTGCTGCTGAACTTCCTCAACTTCTGGAACGAGTACCTGTACTCGCTCGTCATCATCGGCCCCGACACCAGCCAGCGCACCATCCAGGTCGCCCTGCCCACCCTCCAGAGCAACCAGTCCACCGAGTACGGGGTGTTGATGGCAGGCACCGCCCTCACCCTCGTCCCGGTCTATATCGTGTACGTACTGCTCCAGCGCCGGATGGAGGAGGCCCTGATCAGCGGCGCGGTCAAGATGTGACGACGTCCCGGCGCACGCGCCGCCGCCCCCTGCCGGACGGCGCACGGAGAGGCAACGACGAACCGGAGGCCACCCAGCATGACGACCGAACGGGACAGCGCTCCGGCCCCGCCGCCCGCGCGCACCCGCCCGGCACAGCCCACGATCCTCGACGTCGCCGCGCTCGCCGGAGTGTCGAAATCCGCGGTCTCCAAGGTCTTCAACAACCGCCCCGGCATCTCGGAGCCGACCCGGCGGCGGATCCACGACGCGGCCCGCAAACTCGGCTGGTCGCCCAGCGCTTCCGCGACCGCGCTGCGCGGCGACCGCACCCGCACGGTGGGCCTGGTCATCTCCCGCGCCCCCGACCTGCTCACCACCGACCCGTACTTCACCGAACTGATCGCGGGCATGGAACAGGAACTCGGCCCGCTCGGCTACGGACTGCAACTGCACCTCATCGGCACCGACGCCGACCACGAACAGCGGCTCTACGAACGGCTGTCGCGAGAACGCCGGGTGGACGGGTTCGTCCTCACCGAGAGCCGTCTCGGCGACGCCCGCCCCGGCCTGCTGCACCGGCTGCACATGCCGGGACTGCTGGTGGGCCGGCCGTGGGAGGAGCGCCCGACGGCACCCGGGACCGTCGAAAGCCTGCATGTCGACGGCCAGATGGAAGCGATCACCGCCGCCGTCGACCACCTCGTCGCCCTGGGCCACCGCTCGATCGCCTCAGTGGCGGGGGCGGAGGACCGCGTCCACAACGTGCTGCGCCGCCGGGCCCTTGAGGAAGCGCTCGCCGGACACGGGCTCAGACCCCACTCGATCCTCACCGGCGAGTTCGGCAACGCCGCCGCGCACCGGGCGACCACCCGCCTCTTCGAGGGGCCCGGCCCGGCACCGACCGCTGTCCTGTACGCCAACGACGCCATGGCGCTGACCGGCATCGGGACCTTGGCCCGGCGGGGGCTGCGGGTCCCCGAGGACGTCTCGGTCATCGGGTACGACGACTTGCCCATCGGGGTCTGGACGTACCCCGGGCTCACCACCATCAGCCAGGACGTCCAGCTCATCGGCAGGGCCGCGGCCCTGCGGCTGCTGACCGTGCTCGGCGAGAAGGTGGCGGCCCCTCCCGAGGTACCGCCCCCGCACCTCGTCGTCAGGGAGTCGACGGGGCCCGCGCCGGCCGGGGCGGACTCACCGCCCCGGCCGATCCCTCCGGCTCAGGCGGGGAACACGGAGAGGGAGACGACACGGGCGTCGCCGGCGCCCCGTCCCTGAACCTTCAGGGCCACGTAGCGGGCGGACCCCTTCGTGGTGAGCGCCGCGCCGCGCCCCTTGACCCTGAGCGTCCCGGCGGTGTCGTACGACAGCCCGTCCGTGCTGAACTCGGCCTGCGCGGACGGCACACGGCCTCCGGTCCAGTCGACCCGGATCTCCCCGACGTCCGTCAGCGCCCCGAGATCCACCACCATCCGGCCTGCGGTCCCCGGAGTCCAGGACGTGTGCGGGTCGCCGTCCACCGCCGCCCGCGGATCGGACATGCCGTCCGGGAGCGGAGCCGTCGGGAAGGTGCGGCACCCCAGGGCCGCGTCGGCGAGCGGATAGGCGGTGGCTCCGTGCACGGACACCTGCTCGGTGCGTCCGCCGCGCACGGTGACCTGGGCGCTGTGCCCGCCGGGTGCGGTGACCACCAGGCGGCAGGAGGGGCCTGTCAGCCTGAGGGTGGCCGCGTCCACGACCTCGGCGCGCAGCCCGGCGGGAACACGTCCCCCCGCGGCCGGGCGCAGGACGAAACGGGCGGGTGCCACCGCCGCGGCGGCGGCGGGCAGTTCGGCGCGGTACTCGACTCCGTCGGCGGTCACGGACTGCGTACCGGCGTACAGCCGCACCTCACGGGTGTCCTGCGGCAGCGAGACCGTGGTCGTCACGGCGGCGCCCGACAGGTTGAAGAGGCTGAGGTGACCTCCCGCGGTGCTCGCGCGTACGGCGGCATGCCCGGAGCCGGGCGCCCGGCGCCCCGCCGCGGCCTTCACCTCGGCCGGATCGCCGTCGGGCAGACCCTCGACGAGGACGGCCTCGGCCGGCCCGTCGGAGAGGACGATCGTGTCGCCGTACACCGCGAGGGGGTTCTTCGCCCCGCGCACGACGAGGCCCGCCCTTCCGTCCACCGAGAGCCAGCCGCCGGTGCTGCTGAGGTCGGCGTGCGGATAGTGCGCCAGATCCGTCCAGGTCTTTCCGTCGGCGGAGCCCTGGAGCGTGTACGCCCGGCCGGCGGCGGACTCCCAGCGCAGAGTGACACGGTCGAACTCCCGCTCCTGCCCGAGGTCGACGGTGATCCAGCTGTCCGCGCGGGAACGCTCGGCGGGGGAGACGGCCCAGCGCGTCGTGCCGTCGCCGTCGACGGCCAGAGCCGCCGCCTTGCCCGCGTCGGCGGAGGACGCGGTCGCACTCGTGCCGCGCGCGAGGTCCGCGCCGTCGGCGCCGTCCCGGATCTCCACCGCGTACAGGGAGTACCCGTACCTGGGGTCGGGGGTGACCCCGAGCATCCGCAGATGGCGGTACGAGGCCCGGGGAAAGGTGGTGTCGTCCGTGCGCCCGGTGGCGGCGGGCGCCGGGCCGGTGCCCGCCGCGTCCTCGGCCGCCACGGTCGTCTCGCCCTCGGCGGTGGTGTAGGTGCGGCCACCGTCGAGGCCGGCGATACCCGGCATGGTGAGGTTGTGCACTTCGAGGTGGCCCTCGCCGGCGGCGGTGCCGCTCGTCGCGTAGACGACCGCCCCGGACGGCAGAGTGGTGAACCCCGCGAAGCCCGTGGGCAGCGTGAGGAGCGTGGCGCTGCCGTCGAAACCGTCCCGGAGCGTGCTGTACGTACGGACGTTGCGGGACGAGGGCGTGCCGCTGGTCGCGGGAAGGAACATCGGCGTGGCACCACTGAGGGCGAACAGCCAGTCGTCGTGGGCGGGTTGCCAGGCGAACTTCACGAAGCCCGCCTTGCTGACTGCGGCCGCCCAGGCCGCGGGCGACTGGTGCGCGAGCAGTCCGGGCCCGGTGCCGAAGTCCCGTACGCCGCTGGCCCGCGCGAACAGCTCCTTCTCCGTGAGAGGACGCACCGCACTGCCCCGCGCGGCCCGCCATTCGTGCAGCAGATAGCTGATGGCGACCTCGGCACGGGCCTCCGGCTCGTACTTGGGCTCCCCGGAGAACTTGGTCAGGCGGTCGACCGGCGGGTACGCCTGGTAGGCGGCCAGCCGCTCGGCCAGCGCGGCCTCGGCGCGGGCCGCGGCGCGATCCCCGAGCACCTGGGCGAGGAACGCGACCGGGATGACGTCGCGTCCGTAGAGGTGTTCGCGGTCGTTGACCATCGGCATCAGGGGCTCGCCCGAGTCGGACATCACCGTCAGGAGGGTGTCCCACAGCGGTCCCGCGTTCGGCTGGGCGCTCAGGACCTCCGGCAGCGGCCGGCCGGCGGTGATGAAGTGCGCGGCGTTGCGCCCGGACGTACGCCACAGCTCGCACTGGTAGTGCGGGCCGAAGGAGCCGTGGTTCTCGACGATGAAGGTGTCGTAGAGGTTCCGCGCGGTGTTGTCGCTGACGGGAACCCCGTCGACCGGGGCCGGATTGGCACGGTCGGCGGCGGGCAGCCCCGTCTCGTTGCGGCTCCAGCGGCCGAAGGCGTCCCGCCACCGCGGGTACCCGGCGTGGTCGGGTGCCCAGGCGAGACCGGGGGCCAGCGACTGCGCGTAGACGCCCATCTCCTCCAGCTTCGTGTCGCCCACGAAACCGCCGGTGAGACCGCGCGGCGTCCAGTCCCCCGAGGCGGGATCGTCACCCGTGCCGAGCCCGGCGGTGAACTCCGCCTGCGCACGCACGATGGTGTCGACGTGGTCGCGGGTCGCGCTGTCCAGCTGATCCCACAGGAGGCGCGCGGCGAGGACGAAGTAGAGCTGGAAAGTGGTGTCGAAGAAGAGGGTGCGGCCCCATTCGGTGCCGCCGGTGAGGCGGTTGGAGGCGGCGAAGTGCTTGAGGGTGGCGAGCGTGCGGGCCAGCAGCGTCTTCTCCTCGACACCGGCCCGTTCGGCGTCGTACGTCCCGCGCGTGAGCAGCAGGGCGTTGCCGAGGACGACCGCGAAGCCGAAGTCCTTCGCGGTGTAGTGGCCCCGGTCCGCGTCCCACTGGGTCTCGGACCAGCGGGTGTGGGTGAGGAGGGCCCGGTAATAGGCCTCCGCTATGTCGTCGGGAGCAGCCGGACGGTGACCACCCGGCAGGCCCGCGGCCACGGCCGACGCGGCACCGGGAAGGGGAGCGGCCGCCAAGCCGAAGGCCACGGCGCTCAGTTGGACGAATCGGCGCCTGTTCAGCCCGGCCGGGGGGTGGTTCATACGGATGCGCCTCCTGCGGCGGAGCTCTGGACAACGTTGTCAAAGTCCCGCTCATTCTTCGTTCGCGCAAGCGACACCGTCAAGAGCCGTGGGGCGCCACCCCACCCGCCCCGTGACGGGGCATCGGGAACGGTCTGTCCGTGGGGAACACCGGTCCAGCGGTCATCGGCGCGAGCGATCGCGTGCCGGTGGGCGGAAGTCTGTCCCTGATGTCCGATCAGGAGAGTTCCGGCTGCTGGGGCCGGCTCCCCTGCGGTGCCGGGATTCGGCTGTCGCACCAGGGGGGCCTGTTCGCCGGCGAAGGTGGCCGGTGGCACGGACCGGAGACCAGGGCCGGATCTGGCGGAAAAGGGGGCGCTCCTCGTCGTCGGTGACGGTGGGTCGGGCATCCCCGCGACCTCTCTCTCACCCCTCTCTCACTGCACGACCGTTGACAGTGATTGGAGGCCGGAATATGTTATAACACGCTGGTGGAGCCGCCGCGTATCGCGATCGGAGGCACGATGGAGCAAGCGAAGCAGGCCATTGCGGATTCGGCACAGGACTGGATCGAGCACATTTCACCCGAGGACCTGCTGCACCCGCAGGCGATCACTACCCGCCTGCGCCAAGAGGCCCCGTTGGCGTGGGTTCCCGCTGCCGGGATGTATCTGGCGACGAGTTGGGACCTCTGTCACCAGATCGCCAATGACTCGGAGAATTTCGAGAGCGTGGCCATTCCGCTCGCCAAGCGCGTGTTCGGCACTCCGGACGTGCTCAGCACCGAAGGGGACCTGCACGCCTCCTTGCGGCGAGCCGTGGGCACCCCGGTGAGCGCCCGTGCGATCCGGTCCCAGATCGAGTCCCGTATGCGGCCGACGGCCCAGGGGCTGATCGAGCGCATACGGGGCCAGAGCCGGGCCGAGTTGATGGCGGAGTACTTCGAACCCATCAGCGTGCGGTGTGTAGCTGATTCCTACGGCTTCTTCGAAGTCGAGACGGACACGCTTCGGCGGTGGTTTCACGACCTCAAGTCGGGAGCCGTCAACGCCGCGACTCACGCGGATGGTTCGTTCGCCAACCCGGCAGGGTTCGACGGCGCCGATCGCGCGCGTGCCGAGATCCGGGGCTATCTGGAAGAGAAGTCGAAGGACGATCCGGAAGCGCCCGACAGCGTTATCGCCAGGTGGCTCAACTCGGACTCGCCCGACGGCGTGAAGTGGTCGATCGACTTCATCCTGCCCTCGATGCTCGTCGTTCTGCTCGGGGGACTGCAGGAGCCTGGTCACGCCCTGGGGAACACTTTTCTCGGACTCGCCACGAATCCCGACCAGTTGCGCCGGGTTGTCGCCGAACCCGCCCTGCTGCCGAAGGCGATCGCCGAGGGGCTGCGCTGGATGGCCCCGCTCTACGCGGGCCCCACGCGCAGTGCGCGACACGACCTCGTCCTCAACGGAGTGCCCCTCGGTAAGGGGGACGTGGTCCGGCTTGTCTACGGCTCCGCGAACCATGACAGCGACACCTTCGACCACCCCGAGCTGTACGACATGGACCGGCCCAGTCATGCTCACCTCGCGTTCGGCGACGGCCGGCACAGCTGCGTGGGGAGCGCGCTCGCACCCCAGATCGCGCGCGTCGCCCTGGAGGAACTGTTCGCGGCGTTCCCCGACATCGCCCTGGACCCGTCCCGGACCGCGGCCGCCATGGGCTGGCCGTTCCACGGCCCGCCGGAGCTGCACGTCGTCCTGAGCTGAGGACTGTCCTGGGGTGAGGCCGCCCTGAGCCGGAGCCGTCGCGGACCCCGGGGCTGTCCCGGAACTCGCATGCGTCCCGCACCTGTTGCCCCGGCCACCCGCGAAACCGCCCCGGAGCCGACGTGCTTCTGCCCCCGTGGCCGGGGGCAGGCCGCTCCACCCGGCGTTGCCCGTATCGCCGAGCGGACCGGGCCTGCCCCTCCGCCGCCACACCCCCACCGACTGAGATGACCCGCAGCCATGCCGATCACCGAAGAAGCAACTCGTGAGGCAGCTGGGGTGGTGGCCGCCGATGAAGCCACCATCCCCGTAGTCGTGGCGAGCAGGCACATGGACGGGGACTCCGTCGTCGTCCTGACCTTTCGTCGCGCGGACCGTGAGCCCCTGCCCGCATGGGCCCCGGGCGCGCACATCGACGTGATCCTCAAGCCCGGCCTCACGCGCCAGTACTCCCTCTGCGGCGACCCGGACGACCACGACGTCTGGCAGATCGCGGTGTTGCGCGAGAGCGCTCCGCGCGGCCGCGGCGGTTCAGAACACCTGCACCAGTCCCTCGCGGTGGGCAGCGTGACGCAGGTGCGAGGACCGCGCAACCACTTCGCCCTCCATGAGGCCGACAGCTACCTGTTCATCGCCGGTGGAATCGGTATCACCCCACTCAAGCCGATGATTCAGTCCGTCGCGGCGGCGGGCGCGAACTGGCTGCTCGCCTACGGCGGCCGCTCACGGTCGACGATGGCCTTCCACTCGGAACTCGAACAGTACGGCGACCGTGTCCGCTGTTTCCCGCAGGACGAGACCGGCCTGCTCGATCTGGACCAACTGCTCGGCTCGTTCCCCGACGGCGGTCTGGTGTACTGCTGCGGGCCCGGGCCGCTGCTCGACGCGGTCGAGCAGAAATGCGCCGGCCTGCCGCCGGGTTCACTGCACATGGAACGGTTCACGCCGAGGGAGCCCGGCGGCGCGACACAGCAGCAGGGTTTCGGGATCGAGCTCGTCCAGAGTGGGCTGAGCCTCGATGTTCCGCCGGACAAGTCCATTCTGGAGGTCCTGGAGGAGAACGGGGTCAGCCTCCTCTCCTCCTGCAGAGCAGGGATCTGCGGGACCTGCGAGACCGCGGTGCTGGAGGGCGTTCCGGAGCATCGCGACTCGGTACTCACCCCCGAAGAGCGGCAAGCGAACGAGTACATGATGGTCTGTGTGTCGCGGTGCTCGGGGAGCAGGCTCGTGCTCGATCTCTGAGCGCCCCACAGCTGGACAGCGTGAGGGCCGCAGAAGTTCCTCCCGGGGCCCGGGGGTGACCTGTTGTGCCCGCTTGTCGCCGCATGCGGGACGCCCGACGAACGAGACGAGGTGAAGTCCACCGGACAGAGAGTGCCGGACTGCCTGTTATCACTTATGCCAGTGACCCGCTATGCCAGTCGCCCAGACGGGCGTAGGTGGGGCATCCGGTCCGCTCCTCAGTCACGGCGCCGCACAGGTTCCGACGCGAGGGGCAAGCGGCGGACGGGGAGCCTCGCGCCCGACTCCCGCGGCGTGGAGCCGTCCCGTCACGCAAGGCGCTGACCGCAGCAACTCAACGCATTCCGTGCACAGTTCAGCGTCACAGGCCGCGATGGCGAGTGGCCGGACGCCCCTCGACTTCCCACTTTCCACCAACGCCTGGATCGGGGATCGACAGCGGCGCTGAAGGGGAGACGTGCATTCCCCGCCCGGCCCCGCGCGCGCCCACGCCCTTGAAGCGTGCGGAGAGGCTGACAGCACCACGACGACGGGTTCAGCAGGGCAACGACCAGGACTTGACGAGGCTGACGGCCCTTCCCGCCGCATCGAGAACCAGGATCCGGGCGACATTCCCGCTCATTCACCTCCCCATCACGAGATGGGCAACTGAAAGCGTGGTACATCCGTATGCGTACAGGTCCGCCTTCTCCCTCCGCCGGCAAAGGGCCGCGACTGCGCGAGGACGACGTCACAGCGGCTGACCGGCCTCAGCAGGAGGGCGGGCGGAGCGGAGACTCGTTCCGCAGTCATGCGGGGTCGCTGATCGCCGGATGTGTCGCCATCTTCCTGGCCATGGCCACACCTTCCCTCGTCGGCAACATCACCGGTTCCATCGCGGTGAAACTGACCATCAGCGGTACGGAACTCAACTGGGCCGCCTCCTCCTCCGGGCTCGGAGCGGCCCTGGCCGCGTATCTGACCGGTTCACTGGCCGACCGGGTCGGCCGCCGGCGCATGCTGGTGGCCAGTGCGGGCGTCAACGCGGTCGGCCTGGTGGTCGCGGCGTTCTCCGGCAGCCTGTCCACGCTGATCGTCGGCCAAGTGCTGGCCGGCGTCGGCGCCGGCGGGCTCGGAGCGATCTCGCTGACCATGGTCGCCGCCGCGAGCCGGACCGCGCATCGACGCCCCCGCTACCTGGCCGCCTTCGCCGCCAGCCTCTCGACGGGGGTCATCGCCTCGGCCGGCTTCTCCGCCCTCTTCGCCACGGAGAGCAGTTACCGAGGCGCGTTCCTGGCCCTGGCCGTCACCGCCGCGCTGGGGATGGCCGTCATCGCGCTGTGCGGCGCCGAATCGCGCGCCGAGCGTCCCCGGCCGATCGACGTGAAGGGGCAGGCGTTCCTGATGGTCACCCTGACGGCCCTGCTCTGGGCCGTCATCCAGGGCTCGGGCACCCGCTGGGGAGAGAACCCCGTCATCGTGGCCTTCCTCGTCGCGGCGGCGGCCCTCACCTGCTTCGTCCTCATGGAACGCCGTCCCGGCTCCATGCTCGACCTGTCCGTTTTCCGTATTCCGGCCTTCTCCCTGGCGACGGTACTGGTACTGGGTGTGTGGTTCGTCTTCATCGGCAGCGCCTACCTCTGGGCGATCCGGCTCACCGTCGCCCAGGGGCACACTCCGCAGTTCGCCGCCGCCGGCCTGATCCTCGAAGGGGTGCTGGCCTGCGCCACCGGCTTCGCCTGCCGGCGCATGCTGTCCCGGTTCGCCGGCGTGCGGGTCCTGGTCGTGGCGGGACTGGTGTTCCTGGCCGTCGCCAACACCTGGCTGGCCCTGGCCCCCATCGAGAACCGCTCGTTCTCGGCGATGCTCGGCTACGTGCTCTTCCTCGCGACGGGCCAGGCCATGACCACGGCCGGTGTCACCGCCGCCGCCGTCAACTCGGTCCCCGCCGCACTCGAGTCCACCGCTGCGGCGACCCAGGAGATCATGCGGGTCTTCGGCGGTCCCCTGGGGCTCGCGGTCCTCGGGGGGTTGCTCTTCTCCCGGGCGCAGTCGGCACTCGACTCGCGCCTGCCGGCCCTGCGTCTTCCCCCGGGGGTCGGGAGCACGGTGTCCGGCATCAACGAGGACGGCGGAGCCGTGGCCATCGTCGGTTCGGGGTTCGCGGACCGGATCCCCTCGGTGGGCCGGGCCGCCACGGCCGGCCTCGGCGAAGGACTGTCCGCCGCCGCCTACGTCGCCACCGGCCTGTCCGTACTGATGGCGGTGGGCGCGGCGGTGTTCCTCAGGAACTGGACCGCGCGCCCCGGGGCCACGCCGCAGGGGGCGAAGAGCGCCGTCCCCGAGTAGCCGGCCGCCGGTGGTGCACCGCCAGGGCGCAACGCACGAGGCACCCGGTGTCTGTCCGGATCCGGGGGCGGTCCGCGAGAGTCTCTTCCGGGCTGGGATGATGGAGCCTGTCCAGGGCTTCCGCCATCACTGTGCGAAGGCACTTTCTGCGTGCGCCGAGGTGTACGGAGATCAACGATCTCAGGGGGACGATTGGGAACCGTCGACCGGTCGGCAGCAGAGCGGCAGCGACAGGCGAAGATCCTTCGTTTCTGGCGGGCGGTGGAGTACTTCAGCCCTCCCAAGGTCGACCCGGTGAACCCGAAGAAGCATCTGTTCGCCGTGGGTGCGAACCGGCCGCTGCCGTGGGAACCCGGCTCCAGGATCGACGAATCCCGGCCCCGCGCGAACCGGGTGTGGCGGCACACCGTCTATGCCGGGATCTTCTCCGTCGACAAGGTGCGCAACGTCCTGCTGGACGCCTTCCGCGTACCGGACGCCGAACAGGACTTCGACGGCCGGACCGGCGGCGACGGAGCTGTGCTGTGCTTCACGGTGAACGAGCAGGGGCAGCTGATCAAGGACAGCGTCACGCTGTCCTCCTGCGCCTGGGCGATCGGGCAGACCCTTGACCCGGGACCGCACGACGACCAGTGGCTGACCGGGTTCGAGGCGCAGAGCACACTGCTGTCGCAACGCCTGCTGGACCTCGGGGACGGCAAGGTCGACGTGGAGCGCTGCCCACCGCCCGACCAGGAGTCGCCTTCAGCCGGGCTCGGCGCAGTCGCGGGGCTCATGTCCCGGATCGCCGTCAGCGCGGCCAAGGGCGGGGTGGGTGCGGCGGCCGCCGCGGTCGGCGGGGGCCTGGGCCCAGTGGCGGGGGCCGTGGCCGCCAAGGTGATCGAGCAGGTCGGCGCAGACCTGCTCGACTCGGCGGCCACGCGACTGCCCGGCCGGAACAACGGCGCCCCTTCGGCCGGGGAGGGTGTGGACGAGACGGGGGAACTGGCCGAGGGGCACGAGACCGAGACCGAGGCGGAGGGCCCGCCGGCCGCCGTCGGGACGAAGGTCCTCGATGTGCACGACCTGGCCGCTGTCACCCGCTGGGTGGCGGAGCGACTCGGCGTCGCCGCCGTCCTGAGACCGAACGCGATCCGGGTCAAGAGCTACCAGGTCTCGGCCAGACAGGCCGAGGACTCCGGCGGCGACACGTTCCTCAACAGCTTCTACGCGGACGATCTCGAACGGGTCGCCGACGCCCTGGAGGCCGGACAGGTCGGCACCGCCCTGCGGGACTATCTCCGTGAGGAGGCGGAGCTGGACGCGGCACCGCGTTGCGACGTGCGCGGCGAGCCCGCGACCGTCCTGGGGCATGTGCAGCCCGCGCACATGCCCCTGGGACGGTGGCCCGCCGACAACGACAAGCCTCTCGTCCTCAGCCAGCAGTTCGCGGTCAACCGCATCATGGACACCCTGGGGGCGGACGACGGGCGTGGCGTCTACGCGGTCAACGGGCCGCCGGGCACCGGAAAGACCACCATGCTGCGCGACCTGATCGCGGCCCTCGTGGTTCGCCGGGCCGAACGACTGGCCACCCTCGACAGCCCGGAACGTGCCTTCGCACGCAAGCCGTTGACGTGGCGCACCGAGGAAACCGCCGGCAAACCGTTCCCTCGCACCATCCATCCGCTGATCCCCGAACTCACCGGCTTCGAGATGGTGATCGCCTCGTCCAACAACGGTGCGGTGGAGAACGTGACCCTGGAGGTCCCCGGAGCGCGGGCGATCGGCGACGACTGGAAACCGTACGCCGACTACCTCTCCGACCCGGCCGGCCTTCTCCTGGGCGAGGACGCCTGGGGTGCGATCGCCGCACGGCTGGGGCGGCGAAGCAACCGTTCCGACTTCGTCGAACGCTTCTGGTGGGGTGAGCCGGCGAAGAAGTCCGGTCGCGGACCGGCGAGGGGCGCGGGCGAGGACAGCCCCCGGGGGCTCCAGGAGATGCTGCGACTGCAGCGCGCCCAGTCCGCAGTGGCCCCGCGGGGCGCTGCAGCCGCGCATTCCGATGCGCCCCCGACCGCACCACCGCTCGGGCGCGAGACGTGGGCGCAGGCCGTCGAGCGCTTCACGGGAGCCCGCCGGAGGGTGCGTGAACTGGCGGCAGAGCGGCAGGAGATCGCAGATCTCCGCGCCCGGGTGTCGGGGCCGGACTCCCTCCTGGACGAGTTGCTGGCCCGTCGGTCCCACGCGCACGACGCCGTCCGGCTCCTCCAGGAGGAGCAGACCCGCGTGGAGTCCGCGGTCTCCCGCGGCCGCGACGAGTACGCCCGGCGTCGGGCGGTGGTCGCCTCGACGCGGACTCGCTTCGATGCGGCCGAGGCGGCGGTGCGCGTGGGGGAGGAGAGCGTCAGGCAGGCGGAAGCCGCGCTCCACGCCCACGACGTGGCCAAGCCCGGTCCGGTCAGGCGGGTGCTCACCCGGGAACCCATGCGCCGATGGGAGGCCGGCCGCGCTCCCCTCGCCTCGTACGTCGCCGCTGCGGATGCCCGTCTCGCCGTCCTGGCCTCCGACGCCGCCGCACTTCACGCCGATCTGCGCACCGCGCAGGGGCAGCTGGACGAGGCATCAGCTGCGGTCCGGCGGAGGGAAGCGCGGCTCGCCCTGTGCGAACAGGCGCGCGTGCGGCAGCTCGCCATGGCCTCCGAAGCCGGGCACCAGGTGGTCCGGCGACGCCGCGAGCGCGAGGCAGAACGCCAGCGGCTGGCCGGGGCGCGCGAGCGGTGGGGGAACCACGTACCGGGTGACGAGTGGCAGGCGGGGCCCGACGACCGGAGCGCGATGGAGAGGCGGGAGCTGTCCGCCCCCTGGATGGACGCCGAGTTCGCCGCGGCACGCTCCGAGCTCTTTCTCGCGGCGCTGAACCTGCATCGTGCCCTGCTGGCCACGGCACCCGATCTGCTGCGCAGGAACCTGCAGGCCGTGATGGACGTGGTCAAGGGCCAGGCGCCGGCCGATCTGCCCGCGCGGACGGTGCTCGCGGCCTGGCAGATGCTGTTCCTGGTCGTCCCCGTGGTCTCCACGACCTTCGCCTCGGCGGGACGGATGTTCAGCCGGCTGGGAAGCGAGGCCCTTGGCTGGCTCTTCGTCGACGAGGCCGGTCAGGCGGCACCGCAGGAGGTGGTCGGCGCGCTGTGGAGATCGCGGCGCGCCGTCGTCGTCGGCGATCCCCTCCAGCTCGAACCCGTCGTCACCCTCCCGTGGACGGGGCAGCAACGGCTCGCCGGACACTTCTCCGTACACCGCCAGTGGGCACCGGCCGCAGCCTCCGTGCAGAGCCTGGCGGATCGGCTCAACCCCTACGGCACCTGGCTGGCTGGAGAGGACGGGGAACGTGTCTGGCTCGGCTCCCCGCTGCGCGTGCACCGGCGCTGTGATCGCCTGATGTTCGACGTCAGCAACAAGATCGCCTACGACGGGATGATGGTCTACGGAGTCTCACGCGACCAGGACCACTTTCCGCCGGTTCGGTGGAGCATCTGGATGGATGTGGGCTCGCTGCCGGGCGAGGAGAAGTGGAACCCGGAGGAGGGGAGGAAACTGGCGCTCTCCCTCGACCTGATCAGCGGGCGCATCGAGCAGGCGACGGGCGAGGGGCCGGCCGCGCAGGACGCGGCGGGAGGCGAGTCCGCCCAGGAGCTGAGGCGTCGGCTGAACGAGACGGTCTTCGTCGTCAGTCCGTTCCGCGAGGTCGTCAACGGTATCGGCAGGGTGGCGGGGGACCGTCTCGACCCCCGGCGCTACGGGACGGTGCACACCGCGCAGGGCAAGGAGGCGGACATCGTGATCCTGGTCCTCGGTACCGGGAGGAGCCAGGTGAACTCTCGTGGCTGGGCCTCCCAGAAGCCCAACCTCCTCAATGTCGCCGTCACCCGCGCCCGGCGCCGGCTCATCGTGATCGGGGACTTCGACGACTGGTCGCGGCACCGCTACTTCAGAGACCTGGCCGAGCACGCCGATATGCGCAGATGGACGCCCGGAGGCTGAGCCCGCGGCCAACTCCCCGGCCCGCCTGCCTGACCTGATCGCGCGGTGCCAGTCGGCCGCGGAGGCCGCCGGCATCGGTGGTGCGCGCCCGGTGCGGGGCGGCGGCCTCCCGGTTCGCCGCGGTCCAGCCTCCGCTGGGCTGGGGCTCCTCACCTCGGATGGTCTGGGCGCCGGGCCACGGGCCGGCCCGGCGTCCGGGGGCAGTGAGCCAGGCCAGGACGGGGACGACCGCTGCGAGCGCCACCAGGGCCGGGGCGATCAAGGTGGCGTCGGAGCCGGAGAGCACGACGCCACCGAGGCCCGCGCCGACGGCGGTACCGACACAGTCCGTCGAGCCGTTGAGGCTCAGTGCGACGGACGCCTGGTCGCCACCCGCGACGAAGACCCGGTTCTGCCGCGGGACGAACTGGAACGAGCCGACGGCCCCCGGACCGGCGAGCGCGAGGAGCGGCGGCACGAACCAGTGCTGCACCAGGGCGAGGGCGTGGAGGAGGTCACACCCACGGAGACGATCAGCACCGTCCCCGGGCCCGACCCCAAGCCGGGCCCGGTCCACGCCGAGCTGATCGCCGGCCCGCTGGACGGCCTGCTGCGCCCCTCCGAAAGACCGGTTGGAGCAGTACCCTGTGCCGATGACTGATTCCGTGCCGCCCAGGGGCGCCGTCATTGACGCGGATGAACTGGACGCCCGGTGGGCGGACGCCTGGCGGCCCGAACAGGTCGCGGAGCGGTTGGCCGGGGTCGGTGCGCCCTGGTGCGTCGCGGCGGGGTGGGCCCTGGACTTGTTCCGCGGGGAGCAGTCGCGGCCCCACGGTGATCTGGAGATCGCGGTGCCCGCGGCTGCGTTCGCGGAGGTCCGGGACCGCTTCCCCGAGTACGTGTGTGACGCGGTGGGCTCGGGACGTGTCTGGGCGGCGGCCGGAGCGGAGGTGCTCGCGGCCACCCACCAGACCTGGATGCGGGACCCGGTGAGCGGTCAGTTCCTGTTCGACGTCTTCCGCGAACCGCACGAGGGCGCGACATGGATCTGCCGGAGGGACGAGAGCCTGCGGCTGCCGTACGACGCGATCATCGAGCGGACCGCGGACGGCATCCCTTATCTGGTGCCGGAGCTGGTGCTGTTGTTCAAGGCGAAGGCGACACGGCCCAAGGACCAGGCGGACTTCGACGGTGCGCTGCCGCTGCTGAGCCGGGCTCGGCGCGACGTTCTCGCCGGGTGGCTGGCGCGTGTGCATCCCGGACATCCCTGGGGGGAGAGACTGGCGGGACGGTGACGCGGGCGCTCCAGCGTCGGACGGCGGGACGCGCCGGCCGACGGCGGGACGGTGCCCCGCCGGCCACCACCGCCATGGGACATCGAGGACGGGCGGGCCGCCATCGCCCCCTCCCAGACTGCCGTGGCCAAGGCGCTGCCCCACTACGGAACACTTCACCACCGAGCGCGACACGCCCCCACACCGCCCTGAAACCGCGTACGGCTGCCTTGACGGAAGGCATGGAGGGCCCCGGCGTATCGCAGCCGCCACGGTGCGGCTGTCGACGGACTCACAGGCCACGGGGCCGCCGCCGCCCGGTGAACCGGGCGGGGCGTTTCGGTTTTCAGTAGACGTCGCGGACGTAGCGCCGGTCGGCGGCCAGCTGTCGGATATACGCCTCGGCGTGCTCCTCGTCGAGGCCGCCGTGGGCGACCGCGATGTCGCGCAGGGCCCGGTCGACGTCCTTGGCCATGCGGGTGGCCTCGCCGCAGACATACAGGTACGCGCCGTTGTCCAGCCAGTCCCACAGCCGGTGCCCGGCTTCGCGCATCCGGTCCTGGACGTAGATCTTGGCCCGCTGGTCTCGGGAGAAGGCGAGGTCAAGGCGGTCGAGGTGGCCGGAGCGGTGGAAGGCGGTGAGTTCCTCGCGGTAGTAGAAGTCGGTCGCCTGTCGTTGTTCGCCGAAGAACAGCCAGTTGCGCCCGGTGTCCCCACGGGCCCGACGTTCCTCCAGGAAGCCGAGGAAAGGCGCGACTCCGGTGCCGGGGCCGATCATCACCATGGGCGCCGTGGGGTCGGTGGGCGGTCGAAAGTGCGGGGAGCGCTGGACGAAGACAGGGACGGGCCCGTTGTCGGCGTCGTCCGCGAGGTAGGCGGAGCACACTCCCGTGCGCGGGTCGCCGCGGTCGTTGCGGTAACGGACGACCGAGACGGTGAGCTTGACCTGGCCGGGGTGGGCCAGCGGGCTGGAGGAGATCGAGTACAGCCGCGGTTGCAGGGGTTTGAGCACGGCCGCCCATTCCGCGGCGGTGGCCCGGACCGGGTGGGCGGTGAGGACGTCGATCGCCTGGCGTCGCCAACACCATCTGGCCAGATCGTCCTTGTTGCCCGGGCGCAGCAGTTGCTTGAGATGCCGGTCCGCGGTGCGTTCGGCCACGAAGCGGAGCAGGTCGGGTGTGATCCGGGCGATCTCCAGGCGGGTGGACAGGGCCTCGCCGAGGGGAACCTCGCCCAGGTGGGCGAACGGGAAGGGCTCGGTGGCGTCGAGTCCGGTGGCGGTCAGCCACTGCGCCACCGAATCGGCGGAGTTGGCGGGCCAGACGCCCAGGGCGTCGCCGGCCTGGTAGCTGAGATGGCCACGGTCGCCGCCGTGGGTGTCGAAGGTGAACTGGCGTACCTCCTTGCTCGATCCGGGGAGGCTGAGCAGCCGGTTGCCGACCAGCAGCGCGGCGAACGGGGAGGCCTTCGAGTACCCGGCCTCGTGCTTGGGCGTGGCCGCTGCCGCGCGGACCCCGGCAGGCACGGCTGTCGGCGGCTCGGCGACGGGACCGGGGCCGGCCAGCGCTGCCAGGACCTGGTCCAGCCACTGATCGGTGGCCTGTTGGTAGTCGGGTTCGCAGTCGATGCGCGGAACCAGCCGAGTGGCACCCAGATCGCCCAAGCGCTGGTCGATGCGGCGGCCGTGCCCGCAGAAGTCGTCGTAGCTGGAGTCGCCGAGCGCCAGCACGGCGTACCGCAGGCCGCTCAGCTGAGCGCGGGAGTCGTCGCTGCCGCTGAGGGCCTGCCAGAAGGCGGTTCCGTTGTCGGGGGCCTCGCCGTCGCCGAATGTACTGGTGATGACCAGGACGACCGCGCCGGGCGACAGGGCGTCCGGGGTGCAGTCGTCCATGCTGAGCCGGCGGGGGAGCCAGCCGGCTTCGGACAGCCGACGGACGCTTGCGGCGGCCGCGTCCTCGGCGTTGCCCGTTTGCGACGCCCACAGCACCATCACCTCACGGCGCTGGGACGGGGACTGGGCCTGGGACCACGGCAGCGAGTCGGCCGACGGCGCGGCGTGGTCCGCCTCGGTGCGCGAGAACAAGCCGGCCAGCAAGCCGTTGACCCACCGGGCCCGGTCCGGCGCGAGCGGAGCCATCGCCGGGAGCACGGGCACGGCGCCGTTCGCCGCGCCGCCGGGACGCGGTCCGCCGCCGATGCCGGTCAGGAACCCCGACAGGTAGAGCTGTTCTTCGTCGGGGAAGACGGGTGCTGCGACCAGGCCCACCCCCAGCAGACTGCCCAGCGCAGTGGCCAGGTCACTGTTCGGCTCGCCCGCGGCCGGAGCGGGGGCACTGGGCGCGGGCCCGGGCGCGGGTCCGGGTTCGGGTGATGTCACCTTGCTCGACACCTTGGTCAGCGTGACGGCGCAGAACTTGAATGCGGGTTGGTGGGAGATCGGGTCGACGGCGTCGTTGGTGACCGCGTTCAGGCTGAGGTACTCGCCGAAGAGGTCGTTCCAGTGGAACGGCGCGAAGCAGTTGCCCGGCCTGACCCGGTCGGTGACCACGGCGGGCAGTACGGCTCTGCCGCGGCGGGAGCAGACCTCGACCTGATCGCCCTCGGTGATGCCCGACCGCCGCGCGTCGTCCGGGTGGATCTCCACGAAGGGGCCGGGGTTGAGCTTGTTGAGTCTGGCGACCCTCCCGGTCTTGGTCAGTGTGTGCCAGTGGTGCTGCAGCCGGCCGGTGTTGAGCACATAGGGGAACGCGTCGTCCGGTAGTTCGGCGGCGGGCAGGTGGGGGCGGGCGTAGAACACGGCCCGGCCACTGGCGGTGGGGAAGACCAGCCGGGGGTGGCTGCCGTCGGCGCGCTCGACCGGGGTCTGGTGGGCTCCGTCGTTGAGGTAGCGGATCGGGTTGCGGTCGCTGCCGTCGACCGTGGCGCTGGGCCACTGCACCGGGGTGTCCCGCAGCCGCTGGTAGGTGACGCCGCGCAGGTCGTAGCCGGTCTCCGGGTTCCATGCCCGTTTGATCTCCTCGAAGACCTCCTCGGCGCAGCTGTAGTCGAAGGCGTCCGCGAAGCCCATCTCGCCGGCGATCCGGGCGATGAGCTGCCAGTCGGGCAGCGCCTGGCCGGGTGGGTCCGCGGCTTGTCGGAGCAGGGTGAGGTTGCGTTCGGAGTTGACCATCACGCCTTCGGCCTCGGCCCACAGTGTGGCCGGGAGCACCACGTCGGCGTAGGCGTTGGTCTCGGTCTGGGCGAAGACGTCCTGGGTGATGACGAACTCGGCGGCCTCAAGGGCTGCGATGACGGTCTTGCGGTTGGCGACCGAGGCCACCGGGTTGGTGCAGATGATCCAGCAGGCCTTGACGTCGCCCTCGGCCATCCGGGAGAACAGGTCGACGGTGCCCTGACCGGCCTCGGCCCTCAGCGTGCCGGGCGGCAGGCCCCACAACTGCTCGGTGAACTCGCGGTCCTGCGCGACCATGGACGATCGCTGGCCCGGCAACCCGGGTCCCATGTAGCCCATCTCGCGTCCGCCCATCGCGTTGGGCTGGCCGGTCAGCGAGAACGGGCCGCTGCCGGGGCGGCAGATCGCGCCGGTGGCCAGGTGCAGATTGCACAGCGCGTTGGTGTTCCAGGTGCCGTGCGTGCTCTGGTTCAGCCCCATGGTCCAGCAGCTCATCCACTCGGCAGCCGCGCCGATCCACTGCGCGGCGAGGCGGACGTCGGACTCGGGGACGCCGGTGATCTCGGCGACGCGCTGCGGCGGGTAGTCCGCCAGGAACTCGGGCATCGCCTCCCAGCCCTCGGTGAACTCGGCGATGAACGCCGCATCGGTACGGCCGTCCTGTACCAGCAGATGGAGCAGACCGTTCAGCAGGGCGAGGTCGGTGCCGGGCCGGATCTGCAGGAACAAGTCAGCCTTGGCGGCGGTGGCGCTGCGCCGGGGATCGACCACGATCAGTTTGGCGCCCGCCTTGACCCGCTCCATCATCCGCAGGAACAGGATCGGATGGCAGTCGGCCATGTTGGCGCCGATCACGAAGAAGACGTCCGCGTGTTCGAAGTCCTGATACGAGCCCGGTGGGCCGTCGGCGCCCAGGGAGAGCTTGTAGCCGCTGCCCGCGCTGGCCATGCACAGCCGGGAGTTGGACTCGATCTGGCTGGTCCCGACGAAGCCCTTGGCCAGTTTGTTGGCGAGGTACTGCGCCTCCAGCGTCATCTGGCCGGAGACGTAGAACGCCAGTGCGTCGGGCCCGTGGGCGTCGAGGATCTCCCGCAGCCGGCGCGCGGTCGCGGTGATCACCGCATCGAGGTCGGCGGCCTCTGGCTCCGCTCCCCGTTCACTCCGGACCAGAGCAGTGGTCAGCCGGCCGTCGGCGGTGAGCAGGTCAGCGCTGGTCGCGCCCTTGGTGCAGAGCCGGCCGAGGTTCGCCGGGTGGGACTTGTCGCCGGAGGCCCTCGTCACCGTGCGCCGACCGGTGGCCGGGTCGCTGCTGACGTCGAGGACCATCCCGCAGCCCACTCCGCAGTACGAGCAGACCGTCTTCACCGCAGTGGTGGCGGCCTGGGGAGCCGATGCCGTCACAAATGCCCCTTCCCCATCAGGTGGGCGAGTGCTTCGCACCGCACCTTAGGAACCATCCGTTGCGCCCGGGTCACGCGCGCCGCGCGCCGGTGGTTACGTCCGGCTCACCGGTCCGCCGTCGGCGTGTGATCCGCGCGGCGGCCGTCCCCGGGGCGCGCGGCGGCCGTCCTCGGGCTGCGTCCGGCCGGGCCGGTCAGGGCGTGGCGGCCAGGCGGTAACCGCGTTTGAGCACGGTGCGGACGAGACCGGCGTGCGGACCCAGCACCGTGCGCAGGCGGGCTATCGCGGCTTCCACCGCGTGTTCGTCGGCGTTGCTGCCCACCCAGACGCGGCGCAGCAGTTCGGCCCGGCTGAGCACATGTCCGGGCCGGTCGGACAGGGCCCGCAGCAGCGCGCTCTGGGTCGGGGACAACCACAGACACTCCCCGGCGACCAGGAGAGCGTTTCCCTGGAGCACCAACCGGCTTCCTTTGCCGCTCAGTTCGCGATTTCCGGTCGGCAGCGTTTCGACGATGGTGCGCACCAGCGAGCCGAGCCTGCCGCGGTCGGGGCAGGTGGGATGAACGCCGTGCTCCTCCAGCGGCCTGGCACAGACCGGACCGACACATACCGGCAGCACACCACCGTCCCCGACGCCGCCCCGCAGCGCAGTCACCACCTCGGCGTGCAGGTCCAGCGTCCGGGCGGCATCGAGGAAGCCGGTAATGGCCGGAGCGCTGGTAAAGGCGACGGCCTGGACCTCACGGCGCACGGTCTGTTCGACCAGACGACGCACCGCAGCCGGGTCCTCGGGCGGTCCCCAGCGGTAGACCGGCACCGAGATCACCTCCGCCCCGCGTTCGCGCAGCGCGGCGGCGAATCCGTCCAGCGGTGCGCCGTGCTCCTGTACGGCGATCCGCCGTTCGCGCAGATCGCGGGCGAGCAGCCAGGTGAGCAGTTCCTCGTTGACCTCGCTCTGCGGCGAGAAGGTCTCGCCCAGGCCGCTGGCCCGCACCGCCCCGGTTGCCTTGGGGCCACGGCTGACCACCACCGCGTCCCGGCAGGCCTCGGCCAGGCGGCGACCCAGGCCCCAGGCGTCGGCGGCACTCATCCAGCTGCGCCAGCCCACCCCGGTGGTGGCCACGACGTAGTCCAGCGGGGCCACCAGGCAGCGCTCGGTGGCGCGGCGTAGCGCGCTGTCGTCGTCGAGCGGCACGATCCGCACCGTCGGCGCCTTCACCACACGCGCGCCGCGGCGCTTGAGCATCGCGGAGAGCTCGTCGCTGCGACGCGCGGCGGTCACTCCGACGGTGAACCCGGTCAGCGGACCCAGCGAGGGACCCGTCGGCGGAACGGCTGCCGGGCCCGCCCGGTCGGGGCGCGCGGGCGGACCGGTGTCGGACATGCGACCTGTTGCCATGAGGCGAAAGGCTCCAGCAGCCGTGTTTCGCCACGGTTGCGTGCCGGTCACGTCGGCGTGAGCGCACGGCCCTCGGGAGTCCAGAATATGTCGTCCCGGTCACCTTAGGGGGGCGCCTTCGTGAGACCCCCGTACCGCTGCGGCAACACTGGCGACCCGGTCCGGAAACCCGCTCCCCCGACGCTCAGGGCATGGTCCGAACGCGCACTCCGCACGGGTCCCGTCCATGGGTGCCCGTATCCCGGTCCCTGCCGTCCCTCGAAGGAGCCCGTCCGTGACACCACAGCACCTGGTCCTGGCCGGACACGGCATGGTCGGCCAGCGCTTCCTGGAAGCACTGGCCGAGCAGGCCTCGACCGCACCGTGGCGGATCACCATCCTGGGCGAGGAGCCACGCCCCGCCTACGACCGGGTGCACCTGACCTCCTGGTTCTCCGGCACCACCGCCGAGGAACTCTCCCTGTGCACGCCGCAGTTCCTGGAGCGGCTACGTGCCGCGGGTCACCGCGTCGAGCTGTGCCTGGCTGATCCCGTGGTCGCGATCGACCGGGGAGCCCGCACCGTCACCGCCCGCTCCGGCCGCACCTTCCGGTACGACGCCCTTGTCCTGGCCACCGGCTCCTATCCGTTCGTGCCGCCCATCCCGGGCCGCGATGCGGAGGGCTGCCACGTGTACCGGACCATCGGGGACGTGGAGGTCATCCGCGACCACGCCGCAACCGCCCGGGTCGGCGCGGTCGTCGGCGGCGGGCTGCTGGGTCTGGAGGCCGCGGGCGCGCTCAAGGCCCTGGGCCTGCGGACCCACGTGATCGAGTTCGCCCCCCGGCTGATGGCCCTGCAGGTCGACCACGGCGGCGGCGAGGCACTGCGCCGCAAGATCGAGCAACTGGACGTCACCGTCCACACCGGCGCCTCGACGCAGCGCATCGACACCGACGCGGACGGCCGGGCCCGCACCATGACCCTCTCCGACGGCACCGTCCTGGACGTCGATCTGGTGGTGTTCTCGGCCGGGGTCCGCCCCCGCGACCAGCTCGCCCGAGACTGTGGCCTGCCGGTCGGCGAACGCGGCGGCATCGTTGTGGACGAGCAGTGCCGCACCGCCGACCCGCACATCTGGGCCATCGGCGAATGCGCGCTGACCGCGGACGGGCGCGTCCACGGTCTGGTCGCACCGGGCTATGCCATGGCCGAGACGGTCGCCCGCCGGCTCACCGGCGGCCAAGGCAGCTTCACCGGCGCCGACACCTCCACCAAGCTCAAGCTGCTCGGTGTGGACGTGGCGAGTTTCGGTGACGCACAGGGCACCACCGAGGGCGCCCTGGACGTCGTCTACACCAGCAGCCGCACCGGCGTGTACCGCAAACTGGTCATCGACGCGCAGGGCCGGCTGCTCGGCGGTGTCCTGGTCGGCGACACCGAGTCCTACGCCACTCTGCGGCCACTCGCTGCCAGTGGGGCACCGCTGCCTGCCTCGCCCGAGCAACTCGTCCTGCCCGCAGGACTCGGCGCGCCCCTCGGACCGCTCACCCTGCCCGAGGACGCCGTGGTCTGCTCCTGCCACAACGTGGACAAGGGCAGCATCGCCGCGGCCGTCCGCGACGGCGGTTGCGAGACCCTGCCGCAGGTCAAGAAGTGCACCAAGGCCGGTACCGGCTGCGGCAGTTGCAGCAAGCTGGTCGAAGGCATCCTCAAGGAGGAACTGGAGGCGTCCGGAGCCGAGGTCGCCCGCGGCCTGTGCGAGCACTTCGCCCACACCCGCGCCGAGCTCTACGAGATCGTCCGGGTCAAGGGCATCAACAGCTTCTCGCGGCTGCTGGAGGAGCACGGCACGGGTGAGGGCTGCGAGATCTGCAAGCCCGTGGCCGCCTCCATCCTGGCCAGCCTGGACCAGGGCCACATCCTGGACGGCGAACAGGCCATGTTGCAGGACACCAACGACCACCACCTCGCCAACCTGCAGCGCAACGGCTCCTACTCGGTCGTACCCCGCATCCCCGGCGGCGAGATCACCCCCGACAGCCTGATCGCCATCGGCGAGATCGCCCGTGACTTCGGCCTCTACACCAAGATCACCGGCGGTCAGCGGATCGACCTCTTCGGGGCCCCGGTCGACCAGCTCCCCCTGATCTGGCGACGCCTGGTGGACGCGGGCTTCGAGTCGGGCCACGCCTATGGAAAGGCCCTGCGCACTGTCAAATCCTGCGTCGGCCAGACATGGTGCCGCTACGGAGTGCAGGACTCGGTCGCCCTCGCCATCGAACTCGAACTGCGCTACCGAGGCCTGCGCGCTCCACACAAGATCAAATCTGCGGTCTCCGGCTGCGCCAGGGAGTGCGCGGAGGCGCAGAGCAAGGACTTCGGTGTCATCGCCACCGCCGAGGGCTGGAACCTCTACCTCGGCGGCAACGGCGGCATGACCCCGCGCCACGCCGACCTGTTCGCCAAGGACCTGGACCATGACACCCTGATCCGCACCATCGACCGGTATCTGATGTTCTACATCCGCACCGCCGACCATCTGGAGCGCACCGCTCCCTGGCTGGACCGCCTCGAAGGCGGCCTGGACCACCTGCGCGCCGTCCTGCTCGACGACTCACTCGGCATCTGCGCCGACCTCGACGACCTCATGGCCCGCCACATCGCCACCTATCAGGACGAATGGGCCGCCACCCTGGCCGACCCGGAGCGACTGCGCCGTTTCGTCTCCTTCACCAACGCGCCCGACACCCCCGACCCCACCGTGCGCTTCGTTCCCGAGCGCGACCAGATCCGCCCCGCCCGTCCCGACGAGGACGGCCACACCCTGCCGGTGGCGCCCGTGCCCCTGATTGCCGGCCCTTCCCTGGAGGTACGTACCCGATGACGCTGACACTCACCGAACAGCCCACCGTTCAGCAGCCCGCCGCCCAGTGCACCCACCACCCCTCCGCGCGGCAGTCGCCGACATCCCGGGTCGAGATCCACGACGGCAGGAACTGGACTCCGGTGTGCACTCTGGCTGATCTGACGCCTGGACGCGGCACAGCCCTGCTGGTCGACGGAGAACAGGTCGCCGCCTTCCGCGACCGCGCGGGACAGCTCTACGCCTTGGACAACCGCGACCCCTTCAGCGGCGCCTACGTCCTGGCCCGCGGCCTGCTCGGCACCCGCGGCCCGGTACCGGTCCTGATCTCCCCGATGTACAAGCAGGCGTTCGACCTGCGCGACGGCACCTGTCTGGACGAGGAGACCGCACCGGACGGCAACAGCAGCCAACTGCGGACCTGGCCGATCCGACTGCAACCCTGAGCCCTGATACCACTTCAGCCCAGCTCTCGACGCCATCCGACCGCCGCCTTCACACGGGCAGACGGTCGATGTGCGTGATCCGTAGCGCTGTGGTGCCCTCGCGAAGCGGGCTGCGAAACATCCGCTCCCCAGGGTGGGGACCAGTCAGCGGCAGCCGCCGCAACCCCCGCCGAAGGCAGGCAGCCATGAGCGCGACAGTCCATGACTCGCACACCGCCACCACGAAGACCCCACCCCGGACCCGGTCCCGCACGATCGCCGAATGGCAGCCCGAGAACCCGGATTTCTGGCAGCACACCGGTGCTGCGGTGGCCCGGCGCAATCTGGTCTACTCCGTACTGTCCGAACACATCGGATTCTCCGTCTGGAGCCTGTGGTCGGTCCTGGTGCTCTTCCTCGGACCTCAGTACCACATCGACACAGCCGGGAAGTTCGTCCTCACCGCCGTCCCCACAGCCGCCGGATCGCTCCTGCGCCTGCCCTACACCACCGCGGTGGCGCGCTTCGGCGGGCGCAACTGGACCATCGCCAGCGCGTTGCTGCTGCTGATCCCCACCGTGCTGGCCGGCACCCTGCTGAAGCCCGGCGTCTCCTACACCGCCCTGCTGGTGCTGGCCGCCGTGGCCGGAGTCGGCGGCGGCAACTTCGCCTCCTCCATGGCGAACATCAACGCCTTCTATCCGCAACGCCTCAAGGGCTGGGCACTGGGGATCAACGCGGGCGGCGGCAACATCGGCGTCGCAGCCGTGCAACTCGTCGGCCTGCTGATCCTGGCCACCGCGGGCGCCACCCACCCCCGGCTGCTGCCCCTGGTCTACGTCCCCCTGATCGTCCTGGCGGCGCTCGGCGCCGCCCTTCGGATGGACAACCTCGACACCTCCGGAGACCAGCGGCACGCTCTGCGCGACATCTGCCGCGAACCGCACACCTGGGTGATGTCCGCGCTGTACATCGGTACCTTCGGCTCCTTCATCGGCTTCGGCTTCGCCTTCGGACAAGTCCTGCAGGTGCAGTTCCACACCCAGTTCGACAGCCCCCTCAAGGCGGCCTACCTGACCTTCCTCGGCCCGCTGCTCGGCTCACTGGTGCGCCCGATCGGCGGCAGGATGGCCGACCGCTGGGGCGGCCCCCGGGTGACCTGCTGCAACTTCGCCGCGATGGCCCTCGGCGCGGGTACGGTCCTGATCGCCTCCGAACAACACTCGCTGCCCTTGTTCCTGATCGGATTCATCGCCCTGTTCGTGCTCAGCGGCATCGGCAACGGCTCCACCTACAAGATGATTCCAGCCATCTTCCAAGCCAAGGCCCGCGCCGCGGTGCTGGCCGGCATGGGCCAGGCCGAGGCCGAGCAAGCTTCCCAGCGCCAGGCCACCGCACTGATCGGGGTCGCCGGCGCGATCGGCGCCTTCGGCGGCGTCCTGGTCAACCTCGCCATCCGCCAGTCCTTCCTCAACGCCCACAACGGCAATGCCGCCTACCTGGCCTTCCTCGGCTACTACGGCCTGTGCCTCTGCTTGACCTGGGGCGTCTACCTGCGCGGGCGCGAGCCGGCCGCACAGAAGTGACCCTCGACGCCCACCGCACACTCCAGGGAAGGACGTGCCCCATGCCGTCGCCGATCGCCGTGGTCCTCGCTGTTCACGGAACCCGGAACCCGGCAGGGACCGCGGTGACGCAGAACCTGGCCCTCGCTCTCGCCGACCGGCTCGGACTGCCAGTGCGTCCCGCCTACGCGGATGTCCACGGGCCCACCGTCGCGGACGTGCTCAGGAGTACACCGACCGGCCGTATCCCGGTCCTGGTGCCGGCCTTCCTTTCAAGCGGCCATCACGTCCGCACCGACATCCCCGCGCAGATCCTGGGCTCCGGCCGCACCGACACGGTCGTCACCCCGCCGCCAGGCCCGGCATCGCCTCTCCTCGCCGCGTTGACGGACCGGCTCGCCGAGGCTGGTGCGGGGCCCGGCGACGCTGTCGTCCTGGGGGCGGCCGGCTCCCGCGACCCGGCCGCCCGGGCAGAGGTCGCCGCACTGGCCCAGACCTTGGGCCGCCGCCTCGGCACGGCCGTGTCCGTGGGCTGGGCTGCGTCCGTGCGACCCACCGTCGCCGAGGCGGTCGCGAACGCCCGCTCCTGGGGAGCACGGCGGGTATCGGTCGCCACCTGGCTGTTGGCACCAGGCCTGTTCGCTGACCGGATCAACGACTGCGGCGCGGACGTCACCGCACCTCCGCTCGGAATCCACCCGGCCCTGGTCGAAGTGCTCGCCCAACGGGTGGAGGCGGCCACTCACCACAGCTGACACAACGACGCGCTGAGGTCCGTCCCCGGAGGTGCCCCGGCTCGCCGGTGTCGACGAACCGGGTCAGGGCCTGCTGCAGCAGCTCCAGCCGCGAACTCGGAACCGCCGGCAGCTGTGCTGGTGAAGAAGGCAGCGCACTGACGTGAGGGCCGGGCGGGAGCGCGGCCGGCTGGACACGCTGTGTCAGGGGCGCGCGTGCACACTGAGAGGCTCAGGCTTGATCGATGACGCCGGCGGCAGTGCTCGACGAGGCGAGCCGCAGGTGCGTCGAGCCGGCGGCTTCCCCCGGCTGTGTGAGGTTTCGTGGGACGTGAGAGGGTCTGGGGCGTGAGGGAGACACCGTCGAACACCCTGCAATACCGCTTTGACGGGCCAGAAGACGCCCCCGTCCTGGTCCTCGGCCCCTCCCTGGGCACCACCTGGCACATGTGGGACCGGCAGGTGCCGGAGCTGACCCGGCACTGGCGGGTGCTGCGGTTCGACCTGCCGGGGCACGGTGGGGCCGGGGCCTATCCGGCCGATTCGGTCGGTGAGCTCAGCGACCGGCTGCTGCACACCCTCGACCTCGCCGGGGTGCGCCACTTCGGGTACGCGGGCTGTGCGTTCGGGGGAGCGATCGGCGCGGACCTCGCGCTGCGCTTCCCGCAGCGGGTCGCCTCGCTCGCGCTCGTCGCCACCTCCCCGCGCTTCGGCACCGCCGACGAGTACCGCCGGCGCGGGGTCGTCGTACGCACCAACGGCCTCGACCCCGTCGCGCGTTCCTCGCCGGAACGCTGGTTCACCCCGGCGTTCGCCGCCGCTCAGCCCGCCATCACGGACTGGGCCGTGCAGATGGTGCGCACCACCGACCCCGGCTGCTACATCGCCGCCTGCGAGGCGCTCGCCACCTGGGACGTCCGCCAGTCGCTCGCCCGCATCACCCTGCCGACGCTCGTCGTGGTGGGTGCCGAGGACCAGGTCACCGGTCCCGGGCAGGCGAGGACCCTGGTGGCGGGCATAAGCGATGCCCGGCTCGCCCTCGTCCCCGGCGCCGCGCACCTCGCGCCCGTCGAACAACCGGCCGCCGTGACCGACCTGCTGGTGCGGCACTTCTCGGCGAGCTGGCTGCCCGAGGCGGCCGTCCTGCCGCCCGCGAGCCCGCCGCACCGGGCCGCCGCCCCGCCGCTGAGCGGCCCGCGCCCCGAGATCGCCCCGTACCGCGAGGAGACGCCCGGGGTGCGCGCCGACCCGTACGACACCGGGATGCGGGTGCGCCGCGAGGTCCTCGGCGACGCCCACGTGGACGCGGAGACGGCCGCCGCCGACGCCTTCTCCGAGGACTTCCAGGAGCTGCTGACCCGTTACGCGTGGGGCGAGGTGTGGCAGCGCCCCGCCCTCGACCGCCGCAGCCGCTCCTGTGTGACCCTCACGGCTCTCGCGGTGGGCGGCCACACCGAGGAACTGGCCGTGCACACCCGGGCCGCCCTGCGCAACGGGCTCACCCCCGCCGAGATCAAGGAGGTGCTGCTCCAGATCGCCGTGTACTGCGGGCTGCCCACCGCGAAGACGGCGTTCCGTATCGTCGGCGACGTCATCCGCGAGCAGACCACCCCGCAGGAGTAGCACCCGTCCTCCGGCGAGCGCGCCACCCGGCCCGCGGCCCGGCCGGTCTCACCCCGCGGCGCCCCGGTGCGGCGGATGCGGGAGCATGGGCCCATGGAGCTGATCAAGAAGACCCATGCCTGTGTGCGGCTCGAACACGAGGGCCGCAGCCTCGTCATCGACCCGGGGGCTTTCACCGAGCCCGACGCCGCCGTGGGCGCCGACGCCGTACTGGTCACCCACGAACACCCCGACCACTTCGACGAGGGCCGGCTGCGCGCCGCCCTGGACGCCAACCCGGCGGCCGAGATCTGGACGCTGCGCTCGGTCGCGGAACGCGTGTCGGCCGCCTTCCCGGGGCGGGTGCACGTCGTCGGCCACGGCGACACCTTCACCGCCGCCGGCTTCGACGTCCAGGTGCACGGCGAACTGCACGCCGTGATCCACCCGGACATCCCGCGCATCACCAACATCGGCTTCTTCGTGGACGGCACCGTCTTCCACCCCGGCGACGCGCTCACCGTGCCCGACCGGGCCGTCGAGACGCTGCTGCTGCCCGTCATGGCCCCCTGGAGCAAGATCTCCGAGGTCATCGACTACGTCCGTGAGGTGAAGCCGCGGCGCGCCTACGACGTGCACGACGCCCTCCTCACCGATCTCGCCACCCCGGTCTACGAGAACCAGATCGGCTCGCTGGGCGGGGCCGAGCACAAGCGGCTGAGCCCCGGGACGTCCGTCCGCGTCTGAGCCGCGCTGTCCGAGTGGCCCGGTAGGTTGGTCGGCATGCGTATCGCCACCTGGAACGTGAACTCGATCACCGCTCGCCTCCCGCGGCTGCTGGCCTGGCTGGAGGCGAGCGGCACGGACGTGCTGTGCGTGCAGGAGACCAAGACGACGGCCGAGGGCTTCCCCACCGAGGCCCTGCGCGAGCTGGGCTACGAGGCCGCCGTCAACGCCACGGGCCGCTGGAACGGCGTCGCGGTCATCTCCCGCGTGGGCCTCGACGACGTCGTCACCGGGCTGCCCGGCGGCCCGCTGTACGAGGGCGTCGAGGAGCCCCGGGCGGTCGCCGCGACCTGCGGACCGGTGCGCGTGTGGTCGGTGTACGTGCCCAACGGCCGGGAGGTCGGCCACGAGCACTACGCGTACAAGCTCCAGTGGTTCGAGGCGCTCAAGGCCGCCGTCCTGGGCGACGCGAAGGGCTCCCGGCCTTTCGCCGTGCTCGGGGACTACAACGTCGCACCCACCGACGAGGACGTGTGGGACCCGGCCGTCTTCGAGGGCGCCACCCACGTCACCCCGCCCGAGCGCGCCGCCCTCGCCGACCTGCGCGGCGCCGGGCTCGCCGACGTCGTGCCGCGCCCGCTCAAGTACGACCACCCCTACACCTACTGGGACTACCGCCAGCTCGCCTTCCCGAAGAACCGGGGCATGCGCATCGACCTCGTCTACGGCAACGCCGCCTTCCAGAAGGCGGTCGGCGACTCCTACGTGGACCGCGAGGAGCGCAAGGGCAAGGGCGCCTCCGACCACGCGCCCGTCGTCGTCGACCTCGACGTGTAGCCGCCGGGGCCCACGGACCCGGTCAGTCCCCGGCGAGCCGGCGCAGCTCTCCCAGGCCGACGCGGCCGGCCATCGCGGAGAGTCCCGCCGCGTTCGGATGCAGCCCGTCGCCGCTGTCGAACCCGGGGCGCAGCCGGCCGGGTTGCCCGGGGTCGGCCACCGCCCGGTCGAAGTCCACGACCCCGTCGAAACCGCCGCCCCCCGAGCGCAGCCAGGAGTTGACCTCGCGGCGACCGGCCTCGACCTCGGGCGTGCAGCGCCGCTCGCCCCCGCACGGGGTCAGGGTCGCGGCGAGCACCGGAAGGCCACGGGCCCGGGAGCGCCCGGCGATCTCCTTCAGCTCCGCGATCACCTCGGGGGCCTTCGCACCCCAGCGCAGGTCGTTGAGGCCGAGGTACACGACGGCCACGCGCGGCGAGGTCTGCGCGAACAGGTCGCGGTCGAGCCGGTTGGCCACCCGCACCCCGCTGGTGTCCGGCGTCAGCCCGTCGCCCGGGTAGCGGTCGGCCAGCAGCCGGTTGGCGGTGAGCCCCTGGTTGAGCACCCCGTAGCGCGGTACCGCGTCCTGTCCCCGCAGCCGCCGCGACAGGGCGTCCGTCCACCGCTGGTCCGCGCCCTTCTCCGTGTGCGCGCCGACCGTCGTGGAGTCGCCCAGCGCCACGACCGAACCGGGTCCACCCGCGACGTCCACCCCTGTGAGCAGCGGCCAGTTGTCCAGCGAACCCTCGAAGGCCGCGCCGTCCCGGTCCCGGGTGTGGTCCGCGTCGCCGTCGGTACTGACGTACGAGGTCTGCACCGCCGCCGTGCGCACCGGCAGCGAACGCACCGTGCCCGCCAGGCGGAGACTGACCAGCAGGTCGCTGTCCGGCGGAGCTTCGAAGCCGAGCGGATCGCTGCGCACCTGCGCCCCCGCCGCGAGCGTGGTGCCCGAGTGCCCGCCGAACCGCAGTCGCACGGGTCCCGATGTCGCGGAGGCGCCCGAGGACCGGACGGCGATCGTCGCGCCGGAGATCCGCACCGGGCCGTCCGCGAAGGTGTTGTCCAGGCGCACCCGCACCCGCGAACCGCCCGCCGAGGAGTGCACCACCAGCCGCAGGGTGCGGTCGGTCCAGGGGCCGACCTCGACGCGGGCCGCGGTGGCCGCCGACCAGCTCCCCGTCCAGCCCGTCGTCGCCTCGCGTACGGAGAGCGCGAAGACGTGCAGGGCCGGGGCCCCGGCCCGCTCGCGCGGCAACGTCACGGCGCGTACCGCCTTGCCGCGCTCCACCGGCACCGTCACGGTGTAGAGGCGCGGCCGGCCCTCGCCGGAGCCCGTCGGCGTGTGCAGGGAGTCCAGGGCCACCGACTTGGTGGCGAGCGGCCCCGAGCGCCAGTCCGGGGCCGAGAGCCGGTAACGGGAGTGAGACCCGTCCGCGTAGTGCACGAGGCCCTGTCCCGAGGCCGGGCCGCCGGTCGCCGCGACCAGGAAGGCGAGCGCCCCGCCCCGGCCGGAGACCGCGACCCGCTGTCCGTCCGCCCGCACGTTGTCCGGCTGTCCGGGGCGGGTCGCGGGCAGCCGCAGCCGGGCTCCCGCGACGGTCACCTCGCGCCCCGGCCGCCAGCCCGCCCGGGCGAGCGCGCCGGCCGACAGCGAGCGTCCCGATCCGTCGAAGTCGGCGGCCGCGGGGTGCCGCGCCGAGCTGATGCCCCGGTTGTCGAACAGCTGGTGCAGCGGCCGCGCGGCCTGGGCGTGCGGCGGTGCCGCCGTCGTCGGCGAGGTCAGCAGCAGGGCCGAGCCGAGCAGCGCCGATACGGAGGCGGCCCTGCGGACGCGTCTGCGCACGTGCGTCCCCTTCCCGGCGGACGCCGGTCCGTCGGCGTCCGCCCCCTCTGTCGTCCAACTTCTGATGTCGTCGGACTCCTGCCCAGAAACTCACCCGTAAGAGTCTTCCCCGGTGTGAGATTGACCGGTAAAACCGCCAGTGCGACGCGTATGCGGTGCGTATGCGGTCGTGCGCGCCCTGTGGTGCCGGACGCGGCCCGGATGCGAGGGTGGGGCCATGAGGATTCCGTTCCCGGGCAAGTGGCACAAGCGGCGGGGCGCGGCGACCGGACACCCGGCCGGGGCCCCGGCGGCCTCCACCGCGGGCCCGCGTCCGGTCGCCGTCCTGCTGGAGGACGATCCGCAGGCGGCGGTCGAACTGTTCGGCGAATGCGAGCTGTTGCGCTCCCAGGCGGCCGAGGCGGGCCTCGAACTCGACGACTCAGTCGAGTCGTTGAGCGCCCTCGACCAGCTGCTGCCGCGCTGGCGCGCCGACCCCGAGGTGCTCACCTGGCTCGGCAACGACGCGGGGCTCTACCTCGGGACGGTCCTCGTGCGCACCGTGCCCGGCGCGGCCTGGCGGATCGGTGCGGACGGCTTCCCGGTCGTATCGCTGTCCAACGGGCGGGAGTTGCGGGTCGTCGAGGACGGACGGGACTGGGCCGTCACCGGCGCACCCGAACTCTCCCAGGTCTACGGCGAGGTCTCCGAACCCTGAGCCGCCCCGCCCCCGGCCCGGGGGTGGAAATACGGTTATTGCCCCCTTGTGCGTGTCGCCCGCCAAGCCCCGTGGCGGGGTGGGTAGTTTGCGCGGACCGACACAGCTACGAGTGGGCAGGTCTTAGCCGATGGCCGTCGATCCGTTGATCGAGCTGCGCGACGTCAACAAGTACTACGGGGAGCTGCACGTACTTCAGGACATCGATCTCACCGTGCACCGCGGGGAGGTGGTCGTCGTCATCGGTCCCTCGGGCTCGGGCAAGTCGACGCTGTGCCGCACGATCAACCGGCTGGAGACCGTCGAGTCCGGCACCATCACCCTGGACGGCCGGCCACTGCCCGAGGAGGGCAGGGCGCTCGCCGGGCTGCGGGCCGAGGTCGGCATGGTCTTCCAGTCCTTCAACCTGTTCGCGCACAAGACGGTCCTCCAGAACGTGTCGCTGGCCCCCGTCAAGGTGCGCCGCCGCAAGGGCCAGGAGGCCGACCGCCGCTCCCGCGAACTCCTCGACCGCGTCGGCCTCGCCGGCCAGGCCGACAAGTACCCCGCCCAGCTCTCCGGGGGCCAGCAGCAACGGGTGGCCATCGCCCGGGCCCTCGCCATGGACCCCAAGGCGCTCCTGTTCGACGAGCCGACCTCCGCCCTCGACCCGGAGATGATCAACGAGGTCCTCGAAGTGATGCGGCGACTGGCCGAGGACGGCATGACGATGGTCGTGGTGACCCACGAGATGGGCTTCGCGCGCTCGGCCGCCAACCGCGTCGTGTTCATGGACGGCGGCCGGATCGTCGAGGACCGCACCCCTGAGGACTTCTTCACCCGCCCGGAGAGCGAACGGGCCAAGGACTTCCTCTCCAAGATCCTCAAGCACTGAGGGGGGACGCCACCGTGAACCGCATCCGTCCGCTGCTCGCCGCCCTGCTGCTCGCCGCCGCCCTGCTCGCCGCCGGCTGCGGCAAGGAGGGCAGCCCCCCGGCCAAGGGACCGCGGGCCGACCAGCTCCCCGAGTACCGGGTGGCCACCGGCTTCCGGCTCCCGTCCTCCCCGACCTGGCGCAAGGCCAGGGCCCGCGGCCGGCTGCTCGTCGGCGTCAAGGAGGACCAGCCGTACCTGGGGGAGAAGGACCCGTCGAGCGGGGCCTACTCCGGCTTCGACATCGAGATCGCCAAGATGATCGCCGCGGGGCTCGGTTTCGAACCGCGCCGCGTCTCCTTCCGCACGATCGCCTCCGCCAACCGCGAGACCTCCTTGCAGAACGGCCAGATCGACTACTACGTCGGCACCTACACCATCAACGACAACCGCAAGAAGCTCGTGGGCTTCGCCGGTCCGTACTACCTGGCCGGCCAGGGGCTGCTGGTGCGCACCGACGAGGACGACATCAAGGGGCCCGCGGACCTCGACGGCAAACGCGTGTGCTCGGCGGCCGGTTCGACCCCCTACCAGCGCATTCAGGCGGACTACCCGAAGGCCGATCTCGTGTCCTACGACACCTACTCGATCTGCGTGGACAACCTGCTGACCTACCAGGTCGACGCGGTCACCACCGACGACTCGATCCTGCTGGGCTACGCGGCGAAGGTGCCCGACGAACTCAAGGTCGTCGGCAAACCCTTCTCGAAGGAGCCGTACGGAGTGGGCCTGCCCAGGAGGGACGACGCGCTGCGCTTCGCGGTGGACGACATCCTCGCCGCCGGGGAGCGGGACGGCACCTGGAAGAAGGCGTACGAGGCGACGCTCGGCCTCTCCGGGGTGCCCGCGCCGAAACCGCCCGCCATCGACCGCTACCCCGCCGGCTGACCGTCGCCCCCGCCGACCGGCCCCGGCGCACACCGCCCGCCCAGAAAGCACCACGCAGCCCATGGACGTACTGACAGAGAACTTCTCCACCTACGGAAAGGGGTTCCTCGGCACCGTCGAACTCACCGTCTACGCCTCGCTCCTGGCGCTCGCCCTCGGCTTCCTCATGGCCTCCTTCCGGGTCGCCCCGGTCGGTTCGCTGCGGGCCATCGGCACGACCTGGGTCACGATCCTGCGCAACACCCCGCTGACCCTGCTGTTCTTCGCGGTCGTGCTGGGACTGCCGCGCTTCGGGCTCGTCCTGCCCTTCCAGCTGTTCGCGGTACTGGCCCTGGGCTGCTACACCTCGGCGTTCATCTGCGAGGCCCTGCGCTCGGGCATCAACACCGTGCCCCGGGGGCAGGGCGAGGCGGCCCGCTCCCTCGGCATGACCTTCGGCCAGACGCTCACCACCGTCGTCCTGCCGCAGGCCTTCCGTTCGGTCATCTCACCCGTGGGGTCCAACCTGATCGCACTCGCCAAGAACTCCGCCATCGCCGGGGCCTTCAGCGTCACCGAACTGCTCGGTACCTACAAGACGCTCAACGAACTCGGCTACAACATCATCTGGACCTTCGTCTGGATCGCGGTGGGCTATCTCCTCATCACGCTGGCCATCAGCGCCCTGTTCGCCCTCATGGAGAAGCGCTGGGGGGTGGCCCGGTGAGGCGCGCCACCGCCCGGGGCGGCACCGGCGGCCCCGGCGCGCTCTACGACGTCCCCGGACCGCGCACCCGGCGCAGGCACGCGCTGTACGGGGTGCTCTCGACCGCCGTGATCCTCGTGATCATCGGCTGGGTCCTGTACCTGCTCTTCGACACCGACCAGTTCACCGCGACCAAATGGACCCCCTTCGAGTACGTCGGCATCCAGGAACTGCTCCTGCGGGGCCTGGGCAACACGCTCAAGGCCTTCGCCCTCTCGGCCGTGCTGGCCCTCGCCCTCGGCACCGTGCTGGCCGTCGGCCGGCTGTCCGAGCACCGCCCGGTGCGCTGGGTGGCGACCGTACTGGTCGAGTTCTTCCGGGCGATGCCGGTCCTGGTGATGATCTTCTTCGTCTTCGTGGCGCTGAAGGTGCAGCCGCTGCCGGCCCTGGTGACCGGGCTGACCCTCTACAACGGCTCGGTCCTCGCGGAGGTGTTCCGGGCCGGGATCAATTCGGTCGAGCGCGGGCAGCGCGAGGCCGCCTATGCCCTGGGGATGCGCAAGACCCAGGTCATGACCCATGTCCTGATCCCGCAGGCGGTCCGCGCGATGCTGCCCTCGATCATCAGTCAGCTGGTGGTGGCGCTCAAGGACACCTCGCTGGGGTTTTTGATCACCTATGAGGAGTTCCTCCATGCCGGGAAACTGATCGCCTCGAACCTCGACTACGATTTGCCCTTCATCCCCGTGGTGATGGTCATTTCGCCCGTCTACATCGGGATGTGCATGCTGCTCTCCTGGTTCGCCCACTGGGTGGCCCGAAGGGAGCGGCACAACCCCAAGACGGAGGCCGCGGCCGTGCCACCGGCCGCTCCCGGGACGCTGCTGCCGGGAGGCCCCCCGGGCTCCCCCCGGGCCCGCTAGGGGGACGGGACAGCAGTCTGGGGCAGTGGCCCGCCCGGCAGCAGCCGGTGATCACTGTTCGCGCAGCGGTACCGACAGGTAGGACGGGTCGGCCGCGGGCGAGGAGAAGGTCAGCTGCGCGCCGGTCGGGTTGTGCTCGATGTAGAGCGGGTCCACCGTGTCGACGACCAGGGCGAGGTGATGCCCGGACGGTACGTCGTAGGCAGTGGAGAACAGTTCGAGGTCCACGCCGAAGGGCTGTCCGGGCGTCCGCCCGTGGAAGGTGTACGGCGCGTTGGTGACCAGCTTGCCGAGGCCGAGCGGCCCCACGTCGTAGAGGTATGCGACGAGGGTGCCGCTCTCCTTGGTCGGGGTGAGCGTCGTGTGCAGCCCGACCGTCCCGCGCACCCGCTGCTCACTGCCGTACTTCTCCGACTCCCACACGGCGGCCCAGCGACGCGGCAGCAGGGGGACCGAGACCGTGGGCGGGAGCTTGACCAACTGGTCCAGGGCGTTCGACAGCAGGGTGATCCCGCCGTTCGCCCCCGAGTCGACGTTGGTCTGCACGGTCCGGCTGCCCGCCAGGTCCAGCTTGTGGCGGTCCGCGCCGACCGACTTCCAGTCCGGGTAGTTCTCGTAGTCTCCGCCCGAACGCGAGGACAGGCGCACCGGCGCCTCCCCGGCGACGCCGTTGTCCTCGCCCTTGAGGTAGTGGTCGAACCAGCGACGGGTGTCGGTCCAGGTGTCGTTGGGCAGGCCGAGCAGCCCGGTCGCCTCGGCGGTCGCGTGGTCGCCCGGGCGCAGTTCCAGTCGCTTGGGGCCGCTCAGCTTCTCGAAGAAGTCGGCGTACTGGTTGGGCGGGAAGATGGTGTCGCCCCACGCGTTGCCCAGGAACACCGCCGGTTTGTTGCGCCGCAGCCCGTCGAGGTAGGTCGCGGGGGAGCGCAGCTTGCCCCAGGCGATCAGCTCGTCCTCCTTGTCGAGCTTCGAGTTGAGGAAGTCGCCCAGCACCTGCTGGAGTTCGGCGCTGGGCCGGCCCGTCAGGTAGCCGGAGCCGCCGAGCAGCGCGGTGGCCATGGCGTGCTGGGTGCGCCCGCTGTAGATGGAGTCGATGAGGTCGCCCCAGCCGCTGAGCGCCGCGACCGCCTTGACCCGCGGGTCGTGGGCGGCGGCCAGCAGGCTGATCCCGGCGCCGTAGGAGACCCCGGCCATGCCCACGTGCTCCGGGTCGGCGGCGGTGTTGGCGAGGGCCCAGTCGACGACGGCGGAGGCGTCCGCGATGTCCTCGGGCCCGCCCACCTCGATCTCCCCGCCGGACTGCCAGAAGCCCCGCGAGTTGTAACTCACCACGACATAGCCGGTGTCGGCGAGCTTCTGGGCCTGTGCGAGGTACTCGATCTGCGGGATCGCCCAGCTCGTCGGCAGGACGACGACGGGGTACCGGGTGCCGCTGCCCGCACCGGCCGGGCTGACCACGTTGGCCTTCAGGACGGTTCCGCCGTCCCCGGTGATGTCCACGAAGCGGATGCTCGCGGGGGCGGCGGAGGCCGGGGGAGCGGCGAGCGCCCCCGAGGCCAGGAGGGCCGCCGAGAGCGTACCGATCGCCGCCGTGCGCAGCCGTGCGTTCTGTCGCATGGATCACTCCTCCACTGAGGTGAGCGCAGCCTTACGCGACAGTAACTTCGAGTGCTTACCGCAGGTAACTGGTCGGTAGGTTACGCGCGGGTAACGATTTTGGTGTGTCCATGACCGGTCGAACGGGGACGTGTGTCGGCGAGCCGCCCGCCGCGCCCCGTCCACCGCGTCCGTGTCACCGGACTCCTCGTCACTCGCTCTCCCCGCCCGTCACCGGCGCGGGCGCGGTGGTCGCGGGGACCGTCACGTCGGCGATCAGCTCCACGACGTCCGGGCCGTACGCCGCCGAGTTGACCACCTTGAGCAGCAGCACGAAGGAGTTGCCGCCGTAGCGCCGGTGCAGTCGGTCGTGGTGGCGGGCGAGATAGCGGGTGCCCGCCTGGTTGGTCACCGCACGCTGGCCGCAGATCAGGAACACCGGCCGCTGTCCGCCCGCGCCCGCCAGACGCGCCACGAGCACGTGCTCGCTCTCCCCGCGCACCATCGGGTAGTGCTCCCCGCCGACCCGGAAGGCGGCCTGCTCGGGCCCGGGTCCGGCCTCGGCGGAGACCGCGACCCCGGGCAGCATGGCCGCGATGTGGGCGGCCGTCCTGCGGTTCGAGACCGGCCCGCCCAGGCAGAACTCGGCGCGTTCCCCGAAGCCCTGCCGCGCCCCGTCGTGGGTGAGCACCTCCGCGTGCGCCCCGCACTCCTGGATCAGCGCCGACAGCTCCAGCAGTGCGAACACGTCCTCGCGGGACACCGAGGAGTCCGGGCCCGCGACCTTGCGGTTGACCACGAGCACGCACTCCGCGTTCGGTGGCAGCCCGAAGAAGGCCTGCTTGCGCCGCAGCCTCCGGCGCCACACGGCCGTACGGGCGAGCCAGCCCAGGGCGGCGCTGAGGGCGGAGGCGACCAGCCCGAGGACGATATTGCGCACGTCGTCGTTCATGGGCGCGCATGGTAGCGGTACGACGCGCGGGTGTCCCGGGGCGTCCTGGTCGCGGGAGTGGGCTCAAGTTACGCTGCGCGGACGGCTGTTGACTGGAGGTACGGATGTCACACCCCGTCGCGCGGCGCACCCTGCGCACGCGCTCCCGCTCGTTGCTCTCCCTGACCGCCGTCGTCGCCGGGCTGCTCACGGTCGGCGCGGCGCCACCGGGCGCCGCGGCGCAGGGCCACCACCCCGGCTCCGCCCCGGCGAAGGAACCCCTCGCGGTCGGCTACGGCGGCGCCGTCTCCAGCGTCGACGCGGACGCCTCCGCCGCCGGGATCGAGGTCCTGCGCCAGGGCGGAAACGCCGTCGACGCGGCCGTCGCGACGGCCGCCGCGCTCGGGGTCACCGAGCCCTACTCCTCGGGGCTCGGCGGCGGCGGGTACTTCGTGTACTACGACGCCCGCAGCCGTCAGGTCCACACGCTGGACGGTCGGGAGACGGCCCCGCTCAGCGCCGGCAAGGACCTGTTCCTGGAGGGCGGAAAACCGCTGCCGTTCGCCGACGCGGTCACCAGCGGCCTGAGCGTGGGCACCCCGGGCACCCCGGCCACCTGGGAGGGCGCACTGCGCGGCTGGGGCTCGAAGCCGCTGCGGACGGTGCTGGCCCCGGCGACGCGGCTCGCCCGCGAGGGGTTCACCGTCGACGCGACCTTCCGTCAGCAGACCGCCGACAACGAGGCCCGCTTCAAGGACTTCCCGGCCACCGCCGACCTGTTCCTGCCGGGCGGCGCCCCGCCACAGGTCGGCAGCGTCCTCAAGAACCCCGATCTCGCGCGCACCTACGACGAGCTGTCCCGCAAGGGCCTGAGCAGCCTCTACGGCGGGAAGCTCGCCCAGGACATCGTGCGCACCGTCAACAAGCCGCCGCTGGCGCAGGGTTCGACCCGCGAGGCCCGGCCGGGGAAGCTGTCCCTCAAGGACCTGCGGGCCTACCGCGCCAAGCGCCAGTCGCCCAGCCACACCGACTACCGGGGGCTGGACGTCTACTCCATCGCCCCCTCCTCCTCCGGCGGCACCACGGTCGGCGAGGCCCTCAACATCCTGGAGAGCCAGAACCTCTCGAAGCTGTCCCAGGAGCAGTACCTGCACCACTACATCGAGGCGAGCCGCATCGCCTTCGCGGACCGGGGACGGTGGGTCGGCGACCCCGCCTTCGAGAAGGTGCCCGCCAAGGAGCTGCTGTCCCAGGGCTTCGCCGACTCGCGGGCCTGCCTGGTGCGCGACGACGCCGTCCTGAAGAGCCCGCTGGCCCCGGGCGACCCGCGCCGTCCGCAGTCCTGCGCCACGGCGGGCAAGGCGGCCCCGACGACGTACGAGGGGGAGAACACCACCCATCTCACCACCGCCGACAAGTGGGGCAACGTCGTCGCCTACACCCTCACCATCGAGCAGACCGGCGGCAGCGGCATCACCGTGCCCGGGCGGGGCTTCCTGCTCAACAACGAACTGACCGACTTCTCCTTCGCCCCGGCCAGTGCCGAGGTGCCCGACCCGAACCTGCCCGGACCCGGCAAGCGCCCGCGCTCCTCGATCGCGCCCACCATCGTCCTGAAGCACGGAACGCCCGTCGTCGCGCTCGGCTCACCGGGCGGGGCCACCATCATCACGACGGTGCTCCAGACGCTCACCGGCTTCGTGGACCGGGGGCTGCCCCTGGTCGACGCGATCGCCGCGCCCCGCGCCAGCCAGCGCAACGCCGCCACCACGGAACTCGAACCGGGCCTCTACAGCAGCCCGTTGAGGGGCAAGCTGGAGGCGATCGGGCACTCCTTCACGCAGAACCCGGAGATCGGCGCCGCCACCGGCGTGCAGCGACTGAAGGACGGCCGCTGGCTCGCGGCGGCCGAACCGGTGCGCCGGGGCGGCGGCTCGGCGATGGTCGTGCGTCCCGCCCGCTGAGCGGCGATGGTCGTGCGCCCGCCCGCTGAGCGGTGACGCGGGGGCGCTCCGGTCCGCCGGGCCGGAGCGCCCCGCCCTTCGCGGGAAGGGGGTCAGAGCGCCGTGAGAATCCTCGGCCCCGCGTCCGTGACCGCCACGGTGTGCTCGACGTGGGCGGCGCGGGAGCCGTCGTCGGTGCGCAGCGTCCATCCGTCCGCGTCCGCGTGGTAGCCGTCGAGGCCGCTCGCGATCAGCATGGGCTCGATCGCGAGGACCAGCCCGTGGCGCAGCGGCAGCCCGCGCCCGGCCGGGCCCTCGTTGGGCACCGAGGGGTCCTCGTGCATGTGGCGGCCCACACCGTGGCCCCCGAAGCCGTCCGGGATGCCGTAGCCGGCCTTCCGGCACACCGTGCCGACGGCGTGCGCGATGTCCCCGATGCGGTTGCCCACGGTGGCCGCAGCGATCCCGGCCGCGAGCGCCCGCTCGGCCGTCTCGACGAGCCGGACGTCCTCGGGGCGCGCGGTGCCCACGGTGAAACTGACGGCCGCGTCCCCGGCCCAGCCCTCCAGCGTCGCCCCGAAGTCGGCGCTGACCAGGTCCCCGTCCCGCAGCCGGTAGTCCGTCGGGATGCCGTGCACGATCGCGTCGTTCACCGAGACGCACAGGGTCGCGGGGAACGCGGTCGGGGCGAAGTGGGGCCGGTAGCCGAGGAAGGGGGAACCGGCGCCCGCCGCGCGCAGCACCTCGTGCGCCACCTCGTCCAGTTCCCGCAGGCGGACCCCGACCGCCGCCGCCTTCCGTACCGCCGCGAGGGCGCGTGCCACGACCCGCCCCGTCTCCCGCATCGCGTCCAGGGAGGCATTCGTCTTGAGTTCGATCATGCCAATTAATATACCGGCTTTGAATGGGGTTGCTCACGCCGGGGACGCGGGCGCGCGTCCCCGGCTTAGGATGGCCGCATGGTCCGTACCCCCCTCACCCCCGCCGAACGGGACCGTGGCGAGCGGCTGGGCCGGTTGCTGCGGGAGACGCGCGGTGCGCGCAGCATGACGGCGGTCGCCGCCGAGGCCGGGATCTCGGCCGAGACGCTGCGCAAGATCGAGACCGGCCGGGCCCCCGCGCCCGCCTTCTTCACCGTCGCCGCCCTCGCCGCCGTCCTCGGCCTCTCGCTCGACGACCTCAACGAGGCGTGCGCGCCACTGCCGCTGAGCGCGACGGCCTGACGGGCGTACGCGGGGAGGGTCTGCGCGCGACGGGCCTGCTCAGCCCAGGAAGGCGCTCAGGGACGCGCTCAGCGCCTCGGTGAACGCCTCCCGTGCGGGCTCCTCCAGCACGTGCAGCGACAGGTACGGGTTGAGGTCCTCCAGCTCCACGAGCAGCAGCTCCCCGGCCGCCGTACGGCAGGCGTCGACCCGCTGCACACCGCACTCCAGCGTGTTCCAGCGGACGAAGCGGTGCGCGAACTCCAGGTCAGCCGCGGTGGGTTCGTAGGGGGCGAGCTCCCAGCGCCGCAGCGGATCCGGTGCGTACAGGGCGAACTGGAAGGTGTCGTCCACGAAGCAGAAGGACACCTCGTAGCGGAACGGGACGTACGGCTGGACCAGCGTGCCGGGCCCGGCCTCGGCGGCGAGGGCGGAGCGCGCGACCCGGCGCAGCCCCACCGAGTCCGCCCCGTCGACGGGCTTCACGACGTACTCCGCGGCCTCGGGCAGGGCGTCCGGGTCGCCACCGCCGCGCACCGTCGGGATCACCGGCAGCCCGGCCCCGGTCATCTCCACGAGGTAGTTCTTGCCCGCCATGTCGCCCCGCCCGGTGAGCGGGTTGTAGACCCTGGTGCCGCGGCGCAGGGCCTCGGCCCGGAATGCCGCGTACTCCTCGGAGTAGTACAGGACCGGGCCGCTGTTGCGCACGAGGACACCGTCGAAGCCGTCCATGAGCGCCACCGCGTCCCTCGGGTCGCACAGGGCGACGCCGAAGGACCGCCGCAGGCGTGCGGACAGGTCGAGGTCCTCGTCCGCGTAGCGGCGGCCGGCGGCCCGGTAGGCGAGGTCGGTGACGTAGAGCAGGCGTGGGCGTGCGCCGGCCGGCCCGGCCCGTCGTGCCGCACCCGTGCGCGTACTCACGCCTCCGGGGCCCCGGGGCGTGCGGCGGTGTCGGGCGGGGCGGCGTGCGTCCTGCTCATCTCGATGCGCAGCGGGACCACCACACAGGCCACCGCGGTGGCCAGCAGTGCCACGAACAGGAACACCCAGTCCGGGCACGGCACCGTCGCCGCCAGCGCGGAGTGGATCATGTGCGGCTCTTCCCTTCGTCGGCTTCGCGGAGGACCGGCGCGCCGCCGTCCCCCAGGCGGATGCCCGCCAGGACGGGCCGTCATGCGCGTTCGCCCGCATACAGAATGGCCGTGACCTGCCGGTAACGGAAAGCCGGAGGGGGGCCTTGTCGGGAAACGACCCGAAGATCACCTTCAGGTCACGGCCCGGCGGGACCGCAGACGGCCTACTCTCCCCTCATGGACCTCGACACGCTGGGCCGCGCCCGCTACGTGAGCCTCACGACCTACCGCAAGAACGGCACCGGGGTGGCGACCCCTGTATGGGCCGCCGTGGAGGACGGGGAACTGCTCGTGTGGACCCGGGAGGACTCGTGGAAGGTCAGGCGGCTGCGCCGTGACCCCCGCGTCCTGGTCGCCCCGTGCGACGTGCGCGGACAGGTGGCCGAGGACGCGCCGCGCGCCACCGGCACCGCGCGACTGCTCACCGGGGACGGGCTGACCCGGGCGCGCAAGGCGCTCGCCCGCAAGTACACCTGGCAGTTCTGGCTCACCGACAAGCCCGCCTCCCTCGTACGGCGCGGAAAGCGGCCCCAGGTCGGCATCGCCGTCACCCTCGGCGGACAGGCCCCGCCGGCCGGCTGAGCCCGCCCGGCCCGTGTCGTACCCGCCCGAAAACGGACCGTAGCCGGGACGTAACACGGCGGGTGTTTCCTTCCCCCCTGAACGGCGACGGTCTGTGGGGGCGGTAATGGCTGCGGAACAACTCCCGGTATCCGCAAGGGAATCCGTACACACCTCGGTCGGTGCGGCCATCGAGGACTTCACCCGGGACTGGCAGGGTCTGCTGGCCCGGATCGACCAGGGCTCGGGCTGGTGCGGTGTCTTCTGGGAGCGGGACCCCGACGGTATGCGGGCCTGCCTGGAGGGGGCGGAGACCCCGCCGTGGGACGTGGTGGACGCCGTGCTGCTCGACCTCGCCGCGCAGGCCGCCCCCGACGCGGTGCGGGCCTACGCTCCCCGGTTGCGCGCCGGATACGCCGCCGCCCTCGCCGCACGGGACGCGCTGCCCGGAGCCGCCGCCCGACTCGCCGAGCGGCTCACGGCGATGGAGGAGGAACACCGCTACGCGGCGCGCCGTGCCCGGGAGCTCGAACGGTCCCTCGGCGCCGCGCCCGCCCAGGGGTCCGCCGAGCCGCTGCGCCGCGAACTGGCCTGGGCCCGCGACGATCTGGCCCGGGCCGCGGCCCGCTGTGCCGAACTGCGGGCCCGGCTGGAGCGATTGGCGTCCGCCGCTGCCTCGGGCGTCGAGGAGCGGGCCCGGCGGCCCGCTCCCGAAGCGGCGCGTGCGCCACGGACGCCCGCCCCCAGGGCCGCCGATCCCGCCCCGCAGCGGAAGAAGCGCCCGCGCGGCGCCCGCTTCGCCGGGGTGGACGACGCCCTGCTCGAACCGGCCGCGCCCGTCCCTGAGGCGGTGGCTCCCGTCCCCGCGGCGGTGGGCGCCCGCGCGCCGCGCGGCGCGCGTTTCGCCGGAGGCGCCCCGGACGGGCCCCGGTCCGCCCGGCGCTCCGCCGCCTTCGCCGAGGACCCGGCGACCACCCGGGCCGCCCACGACCTGCTCGCCCGGCTGTCCGCCCTGCGGGCGAGCGACCGGGGTGGTGAGGCCCACACCCTGCTCGTGGCGGCGGCCCACTGGATGCCCCAGCAACTCCCTTATCTCGCACAGCTCTTGACCGAGGCCGGGCTCGGAGCGGACTGGGGGACGCTGCTGTGGGAGGCCGCCGCGCTGCCGGTGCGGCAGCTCGTGGAACTCGCGGGCGCCCTCGACGCGGCCGGCCGCGCCGAGGACGCCGGCCGGCTCCTGCGGCAGGGCGTCGTACGCCCCGCCCGCGAGACCACCGAGGCCCTCCTCGCCCTCGACGCCGACGGACAGCGGTCCGAGGCCCGCGGGCTCGCGAGCGCCTTCGTCCGCTCCCGGACCCCCGAGGACAGCGCGCGGCTCGCCGGGGCCGCGCCGGGGCTGCTCGTCCCGCTCCTGCTCGAAGCCGCCCGCTCGGTCTCCGGGAGCCGTCACGACGACCTCGTGCACGCCCTGCGCGTGGCCGGACTGGGTACCGCGTGAGCCGCCGTGACACCCGGGAATCCGGGGCGCTCACCCGTTGGGGTGCGAAACGAGATCGACTGCACCGGTTGACGGCGGCGGTCTTGCCCCGTGCCGGAGCGCGGCTTACGTTCGTGGCTCTACGGCCCGCCTCTACGGGCGTAGAGGCTCTCTGACATCCCGTCGAAGGAGCAGACATGGCATCCGTCGTACGCGCCGCACTGGTCCAGGCGAGCTGGACCGGCGATACCGAGTCCATGATCGCCAAGCATGAGGAACACGCCCGCGAGGCCGCCCGGCAGGGCGCGGGAATCATCGGGTTCCAGGAGGTCTTCAACGCCCCCTACTTCTGCCAGGTGCAGGAGGAGGAGCACTACCGCTGGGCCGAACCGGTGCCCGACGGGCCGACGGTGACCCGTATGAAGGAACTCGCCCGGGAGACCGGCATGGTCGTCGTGGTCCCGGTGTTCGAGGTCGAGAGGGAGGGCTTCTACTACAACACGGCCGCCGTGATCGACGCCGACGGCACCTACCTCGGCAAGTACCGCAAGCACCACCTGCCGCAGGTCAAGGGGTTCTGGGAGAAGTTCTACTTCCGCCCGGGCAACGCCGGCTGGCCGGTCTTCGACACCGCGGTCGGCCGCGTCGGCGTCTACATCTGCTACGACCGGCACTTCCCCGAGGGCTGGCGCCAACTCGGCCTGAACGGCGCCCAGATCGTCTACAACCCCTCCGCCACCTCGCGCGGGCTCTCCGCCTACCTGTGGCAACTGGAGCAGCCCGCCGCCGCCGTCGCCAACGAGTACTTCATCGCCGCGATCAACCGCGTCGGCCAGGAGGAGTACGGGGACAACGACTTCTACGGCACGAGCTACTTCGTCGACCCGCGCGGCCAGTTCGTCGGCGAGGTCGCGAGCGACAAGGAGGAGGAACTCCTCGTCCGCGACCTCGACCTGTCCCTCATCGACGAGGTGCGCCACCAGTGGGCCTTCTACCGCGACCGCAGGCCCGACGCCTACGAGGGCCTGGTACAGCCGTGAGCGCGCTGCACGACAGGCACCGCGCGGTCCTGCCGGACTGGCTCGCCCTCTACTACGCGGACCCGGTCGAGATCACGCACGGCGAGGGCCGCCACGTGTGGGACGCGCAGGGCCGGCGCTACCTCGACTTCTTCGGCGGCATCCTCACCACGATGACCGCGCACGCGCTGCCCGAGGTCACCAAGGCGGTCTCCGAGCAGGCCGGCCGGATCATCCACTCCTCGACGCTCTACCTCAACCGGCCGATGGTCGAGCTCGCCGAGCGGATCGCGCACCTCTCCGGCATCCCCGACGCCCGCGTCTTCTTCACCACCTCGGGCACCGAGGCCAACGACACCGCCCTGCTGCTGGCCACCGCTTTCCGCCGCTCCAACCAGATCCTGGCGATGCGCAACAGCTACCACGGCCGCTCCTTCTCGGCCGTCGGCATCACCGGCAACGGCGGCTGGTCCCCGACCAGCCTCTCCCCGCTCCAGACCCTGTACGTGCACGGTGGTGTCCGCACCCGCGGCCCCTATGCCCATCTGGGCGACGGGGAGTTCATCGCCGCGTGCGTCGCGGACCTCAAGGACCTGCTCGGCCAGACCCGGGGCGGGGCCGCCGCGCTCATCGCCGAACCGGTGCAGGGCGTCGGCGGGTTCACGATGCCGCCGGACGGGCTGTACGCCGCCTTCCGCGAAGTCCTCGCCGAACACGGCATCCTGTGGATCTCGGACGAGGTGCAGACCGGCTGGGGCCGCACCGGCGACCACTTCTGGGGCTGGCAGGCCCACGCCGCCTGCGGACCGCCCGACCTCATGACCTTCGCCAAGGGCATCGGCAACGGCATGTCCGTCGGCGGAGTGGTGGCCCGCGCCGAGGTCATGAACTGCCTCGACACGAACTCCATCTCGACGTTCGGCGGCTCCCCGGTCACCATGGCGGCCGGCCTCGCGAACCTCTCCTACCTGCTGGAGCACGACCTCCAGGGCAACGCCCGCCGGGTGGGCGGACTCCTGCTCGAACTGCTGCGCGCCGAGGCCGCCGGGCTCCCGCACGTACGCGAGGTGCGCGGCCGAGGACTCATGATCGGCGTCGAACTCGTCCGTCCCGGCGGCGACGAGGCCGATCCGGACGCCGCGAGCGCCGTACTGGAGGCGGCCCGGGAGGCCGGGCTCCTCATCGGCAAGGGCGGCGGACACGACACCAGCGTGCTGCGCCTCGCCCCGCCCCTGAGCCTCACCGTCGCCGAGGCCGAGGAAGGCGCCGCCCTGCTCGGCCGGGCCCTGCGCGCCGTCTGAGCGCCGCCCGAAGCGGCCCGTGGCCGTCACCGTCCCGGCCGCGCCGTGCGGCGCCGTGTGCCCGGCGGCCCTCCCGTCGACCGAATCCGCGTGCGCCCGCGCACGCCCACAACCGAGGGAACGCACCCGAAGCCATGAGCAACCGCACCCTGATCCGCGGCGGCCTCGTCATCACCGCCGCCGAAGAGACCCACGCCGACGTACTCGTCGAGGACGGCCGCATCGCGGCGCTCGCCGCCCACGGCTCCTCCGCCGCCGAGGGCTGGAGCGCCGGGCGCACGATCGACGCGACCGGGAAATACGTGATCCCCGGCGGGGTCGACGGCCACACCCACATGGAGATGCCCTTCGGCGGCACCTTCGCCTCCGACACCTTCGAGACCGGGACCCGCGCCGCCGCCTGGGGCGGTACGACGACCGTCGTCGACTTCGTCGTGCAGAGCGTCGGCCGCCCGCTGCGCGAGGGGCTGGACGCCTGGCACGCGAAGGCCGAGGGCAACTGCGCGATCGACTACGGCTTCCACATGATCCTCTCCGACGTCAACGAATCGACGCTGGGGGAGATGGACCTGCTGGTCGCCGAGGGCATCACGAGCTTCAAGCTCTTCATGGCCTACCCCGGGGTCTTCTACTCCGACGACGGGCGCATCCTGCGCGCCATGCAGCGGGCCGGGGAGAACGGCGGCCTGACGATGATGCACGCCGAGAACGGCATCGCGATCGACGTCCTGGTCGAACAGGCCCTCGCCGCCGGCCGCAGCGACCCCCGCTACCACGGGGAGGTGCGCAAGGCGCTGCTTGAGGCCGAGGCGACCCACCGTGCGATCCAGCTGGCCCGGGTCGCGGGCGAGGTCCCGCTCTACATCGTGCACGTCTCCGCCGAGGAGGCCCTCGCGGAGATCGCCGGGGCCCGCGACCGGGGTCTGAACGTCTTCGGCGAGACCTGTCCGCAGTACCTGTTCCTGTCCACCGACAACCTCGCGGAAGGGGATTTCGAGGGCGCCAAGTACGTGTGCTCCACGCCGCTGCGGCCCCGGGAACACCAGGCCGCGCTGTGGCGCGGGCTGCGCACGAACGACCTCCAGGTGGTGTCCACCGACCACTGCCCGTTCTGCTTCAGCGGGCAGAAGGAACTGGGGCGCGGCGACTTCTCGAAGATCCCCAACGGCATGCCGGGCGTCGAGAACCGCATGGACCTCCTGCACCAGGCCGTCGTGGACGGGCACATCAGCCGCCGCCGGTGGATCGAGATCGCCTGCGCCACCCCGGCCCGGATGTTCGGCCTCTACCCGGGCAAGGGCACGATCGCCCCGGGAGCCGACGCCGACCTCGTCGTCTACGACCCGCTGGCCGAGCAGGTCCTGTCCGCCCGGACGCACCACATGAACGTCGACTACTCGGCGTACGAGGGCAAGCGCGTCACGGGCCGGGTGGAGACGGTGCTGTCCCGGGGCGTGCCGGTGATCCAGAACCGCGCCTACGTGGGGCAAGCGGGGCACGGCGTGTACCTGCCGCGCGGGGTCTGCCAGTACCTGAACTGACGGGAGGGCCCCTACGGACGAGGGTGGCCGGACCCCTTGCGGGAGGCCCGGCCGGCTCCGTCGAGGCCGGGGGCGGTCAGCCGTGGGACGTACGAGCGCGGTCCCGGCGCTCGACGTACAGGCGGTTGCCCCGCGGTCCCGTCCACTCCACCCGCACCACGCCGGGCACGGCCGCGTCGGCGACGCGCGAGGGACTGGACCAGTGGCCGAACGCCGGATTGCGGAAGAACGTCGCCCACACCTGGCCGTCGGCGTCCCGGAAGAAGTTGTTGTGGCCCGCGCCCACCCCGGCGGTCCAGCGCCGCGAGTACGGGCCCTCGAAACGGTCCGAGACGGCGACCACCGCGTCGTACTGGTACTGCACGCGGCCCGTCCCGGGGGTGTCGTACGCCTGCCGGGTGCTGCCGTCGGCATTGACCGACGTCCGGTCCCAGGCGGCCTGCAGGAGGTAGTACTTGCCGCCGTGCCTGAACACGTAGGCGCCTTCCAGGTACGGCTCCGGCGCGTAGGGCGACTGCCGGAACTCCGGGAGGCCGGTGCGGGGGACGATGTCCTCCATGTCGTCGCCGAACGGGGCGTACAGGTTGTTGTGCAGCACCAGCCAGGCCCGCTCGTCCTCGGAGTACAGGCTGCCGTCGATGTGGTGGTAGGCGCCGGGCTCGACGAAGGCCGGCCCCCCGATGAACGAGTCGCCGAAGGGCTTGTCCTCGTTGCCCTTCACGAGCCGGTACGGGCCCTCCACCCCGCCCTCGCTCACCAGCATGAACGAGCCGACCTTCTTCGAGTGGTCGCCCATGCACGCCACGAGGTACCACTTGTCGCGGAAGTAGTGCAGCTCCGGGGCCCACGCCTGACCGCGCTTGCCGAACTGCTCGTCGTAGCAGTACTCCTGCCAGTCGGCGACGACCGTGCGCCCGGGCCGGTTCTCGCCGGCGAACTCGGGCGACCACACCTTGCCCTTCTCCGCTCCGGGCCGTATGCGGGTCGTGTCGGCCAGTTTCCACGGCCCGCGCAGGGAGCGCGAGGTCCAGACGAAGAGGCCGTCGTTCCACGGGGCGGCGGCCTCCAGCCCGGGCACCCGGGTGGTGCCCGTGGCGACGTAGAGCGGACGGCCGTCGACGACGAAGCAGTTGACGTAGGTGTCCCGCATCCACACCACTCCGCGCTCCTTGTCACGCGGGCGCAGCTCCAGCGGGAGGACGAAGGAGTTGTCCTCGCGCGGCCACAGGTCCGGCCGGGTGTCCGCGAGGCCGTACGGCTCGGGGTCGGGCCAGTTCGCCGGATGCCGCCGGTCCGCCGGGGCCGACATCGGTGCCGTCCGGGCGGCCGCCGCGGGCAGAGCCGCCGCCGCGCCCAGCCCGATTCCCGCGCCGACTCCCGCGGCGCCCGCCAGCAGGGACCTCCGGCCGAGGGACGACCCGTTCTCACTGCCGTTCATCAGTCACGTTCTCCTTCGTCCGACCAGGTCAGGGCGCCCGTGGGGAGACCGGGCGCCGCGTCGGCCGTGCCGGGGAGCCGTCCTCGGGCGGCATGTCGATCAGCATGCGAAGGCTTGTCGATCTCCGTCAACACACCGCCGATTTAATCCGGGCCGCGCGCTCCCGCGGCCTGCCGCCGCACCCGCGTTGCCGCAGGTGGAAGGGGGAGTGCCCGGCTGCCCGGAACAATACGATCAGGTAACGGGCAGCTCAGCCGGCCGTGGTGAGGGCCGGTGCCGGCTCCGGGCCGCGGGCCCCCGCGGGCGGGGGGACGGCGAGGACGTCGACCGGCCGCGTGCGCCGCGTGCGGCGGCCGTGGAGCAGCGCGCCCGAGGCGATCGTCCCGGCGACGAGGAGGCCGCCCGCGACGAGGGCGCCGCGCGCTCCGGCGTACTCCAGCAGCAGCCCCAGCAGAGGCGGCCCGGCCAGCCCCCAGCCGGTGCTCGCGCTGCGCCAGACGCCGAGCACCCGCCCCCGCATCTCGGGCGGCGGGTCGGTCTGGAGCACCGTCGTACCGGCGGTGTCGGACACGGACTCCACGACGGCCATCGGGACCACGAGCAGCAGCAGGACCACCAGGCCGGGCGAGAGACCGGCCGCGACCTGGAGCAGCGCGCCGACCGAGGCGAGGGTGCCCACGAGCCGGACCGAGGGGTTCTGGAGCCGGCCGGCGAGCACCGCGCCCACGATGCCGCCGACGGCGAGGGTCGTCGAGACGGTGCCGAACTCGGCCTGCCCCGCGTGGAGCGGGCCGGTGACGAGTACGGCGAGCGTCAACTGGTAGTTGCGCCCGAACATCGCGCTGAGCCCGGTGATGCCCGCGAGAGCCACGAGCCGGGGGCGGCGCATGAAGTAGACCAGCCCCTCCCACGTGCCCGTGGAGCGCTTCCTCGGGCGCGGGTCCTCGTCGCCGGGGCGCTCGGCCCCTACGGCCCGGGGGGTCACGCTCCGCGCGGTCCCGGTGACCGGCTTCAGGAAGGGGATGACGGCCGCCACGAACAGGAAGGAGATCCCGTTGGCCACGTAGGCGGCTGAGGTGCCGACCGACCCCAGCGCGACGGCGGCCAGCGCGGTGCCGGCGAGACGGCCCGTGCTGTGCACGACCGAGCCCAGGGCGATGGCCGAGGGCACGTCCTTCCTCGGCACCAGGTCGTTGCCCAGCAGTGAGGTCGCGGGCCCGTCGATGGTGTTGACCGTGCCGGTCACCGCCGCCAGCACCATGAGGGTCGGGAAGTCGAGCAGGCCCAGGCCCAGCAGCACGGCGGTGGAGAAGGCGACGAGGCCCAGCACCGCCTGGCTCACCGCGGCGGTGAGCTTGCGGGGCCAGCGGTCGACGACCGCGCCCCCCACGAGGCCGAGCAGCAGGCCGGGTCCGGCCTGGACGGCCAGGGACAGGCCCGTCGCCGCGGCGGAACCGGTGATCTGGAGCACGAGCAGGTTCTGCACCGTGAGCTGCATCCAGGTACCGGCGTTGGACACGAGGTTGGCGAGCGACCACCAGCGCATGCTGGGCGTCCGCAGGCAGCGCCACGGGCTCCGGTCGGCCCCGCGCTCCTTCGCCGGGCGGACCGGGCGCAGGAGGCGGGAGGCGGTGAGTCTTCCGGGGCGCACCGAGGCCGCGGCCTCGGACGGCGTCGTGGGGGAGGAAGGGCCGGACAAGGGAAGCACTTTCCGTAGGGAGACGGAGCTTTTCCTTGGGGAGGGTCCGTGGGAAGAGTCCGTGGGCAGCGGGAGAAGAGCCGGTCCGCGGACGGCGTCCGCGAGGAGGGTTTCTCCGGCACGAGGCCCGGCACGGTTCTGGAGAGCCGTGCGGGGCCGTCGGCATCACTTCATCATCACAAACGGTGGCCCGGGCCCGGAAGCACGTCCCTCGCCGCGTAGTGGCCACGGCGAGCCGTCCCCCCGGTGAGCAGGGGTTTCCCTGCCCGGTGGCGTTCCTCACAGCCTCCTGCCGCGCACGCTCCGTGGCCGGTCGAAGACGAGCGCGGCGTCACGCCCAGTACCGCCGCAGCCCCGAAGCGCGCCCGGCCGCACGCCCCCCGCGCGCCGGGACACGCTCGAATTCTTTGCCGAGCATTTCCCGGGTGCCGGAATGACGCGCCCCGGAAATGGGCAGCAAGTGCGCGTCCGTCAGGGAATTTGAGGGGTTTGGCGACGGTTGGCCGACCGGCCGCTCTCCAACCCCGAAAGGCCGGTGATCTGTGCCATGTTGACACGCCTCGGCCGGTGCGGATTCACTTTCGGCGGCGCCGGAGGGAAATGCGGTTGTCCGGCTTCCAAGAGGTATGTCGTCCTGTCTGTCTTTCGCATCGGAGGTACGGCCATGAAGCTCCTCAACTCCCTCAAGAAGAAGATCGTCCCCGAAAAGAGCCTCAAGTCGTACGCCTGGTACATCTGGTACTGACCGGGCCGTCGGCGACACCAGCCGGTGAATGAGCGGCGGGCCGACGCCTCACGGCGCCGGCCCGCCGTACCGCTACCGCATTCCTTCGGGCCCTGGGAGGCGCTGATGAGCACGACCGGTACGGAGCGGCCGACCCGGGAAACCGTGTTCGCCCCACGCATCGAGGATTTGCTCCGTAATTACCGTGGAGCCGAGGTTTTCCGGCTGGACGAGTCGACGGTGGGGATCGCCGACGCCTCACTCATGGACGCGATTCTCTCCGCGCGGCCCGCCAATGAATTCGAACGGCCGACCTTCAAACCTCTGCGGGGCAGAAGTATCGGCCGGCCCGAGGCGTCCGCCGTGATGCGGGCGGTCGGGCAGGACGTGCGAGCGGCTCTCGCGACCTCCCTGGACACCCCCGTGCGTCTCACCGGGGAATGGCCCCAGGTGGGCCACCGCTATCTGCGCGATCTCGTCTTCGGCCCCGATCCCCACCGGCTGCGCGTCCTCGTGGACCGCAGGCTGGAACTCACCCCCAAACTGACCTGGGCGGTCATCGCCGCCGGGGCCGCCCGTCCGCTGGCTCCGGCCGCCGGGCACCTGCCCCTGTCGGGACTGGCGGGTCTCGTCACCTCGGCCGGGAGCTACGCGGCACGGCGGCACGCCATGGGCCTCTACCGGCGGGCCGCCGCCCCCGTGTGCTTCACCGTGTCCGCCCTCGTCACGAACGCCCTGTGGCTCGGTGCCCCCTTCGACGAGGGGACGCCGGACACGCACATCCTGCTGGAGAGCCTGCGGCTGCTGCCGCCCTCCTGGAACCTGCTGCGCGTCGCGAGCCCGGAGTTCACCGCCCTGGACGGCCGCATCGGGACCTCGGACGACGTGCTCATGCTGCCGCTGCTCAGCCACCGTGACCCGGCCCACTGGGACGATCCGGAGGCCTTCCGCCCGCAGCGCTGGGAGAGCGCCGACCCCGACGACCACCCCGGCTACCTCCCGTTCGGGCACGCCGGGGAGCGCTGCTGGGGCCGGCACATGGTCATGCCCCTCGCCGAGCGGCTGCTCGGCCTGCTGCGCCGCGACCGGCTCGTGGTCCACCCCGGGCAGACCTCCGCCAAGGTCCCGCTCGCCGGGCTCCTGGGGGTCACCGGCGTCAGCGTCACCCGCGGCTGACCGGCGGCCCGGCAGACGCGGCGGGGACGCGGGGGAGGACACGGCGGGGGCGCCGCGAACGGCCGGGGGCGGGCCGTCCGGAAGGGCGTGCCGGGACGGCTTCCCGGGCCCGGGCGGGACCGAGGCCGCCGGGTTGCGGAGGGCCTCTTCCCAAGGCGGGGAAAGCGGTCCACGATTGTCCCTTCGCGACGCGCCCTCGGGCGTCGTCGTACGAGGTTCCGCGCGGCCGCGTGTGGAAGGATCCCCGGGAGCGACGTGGCTCAGGGCGGTGCTGCCGGAGTGCGCGGACGCACGGACCCCGGCCGCGTCGGGACCGTCCGCCCCCGGGTCGACGAGCCCGGCGAGCGGATGTGCGCGCGTCCCGGTCGAGGGGTGCTCACGCGGCCCGGAGAGGGGCGCGGGTCAGCCCCGGGCGGACGGACGCGCGGCACGCCGCGTCGGCCGGCCCTCGGCACGTCCCGGGTCACCTCTCGTGCCCGGCCGGACGCAGCGCAAGGAGTAAAGCCGACATGGACTTCGGACTCGTCCTCCAGACCGACCCGCCCGCCTCCGCCGTCGTCTCCCTCATGCGGCGCGCGGAGCGACAGGGCTTCACCCACGGCTGGACCTTCGACTCGGCGGTCCTGTGGCAGGAACCCTTCGTCGTCTACAGCCAGATCCTCGAACACACCGAACGGCTCGTCGTCGGCCCGATGGTCACCAACCCCTCCACCCGCACCTGGGAGGTGACCGCCTCGACCTTCGCGACCCTCAACGACATGTTCGGCAACCGCACCGTCTGCGGAATCGGCCGCGGCGACTCCGCGATGCGGGTCGCCGGCCGCGCGCCGAACACCCTGGCCCGGCTCGGCGAGGCCGTCGAGGTCATCCGCGACCTCGCCGAGGGCAGACAGGCCCGCGTCGGGGACACGGATCTGCGGCTGCCCTGGGTCAAGGACGGGAAGCTGCCTGTCTGGATGGCCGCCTACGGGCCCAGGGCGCTCGCCCTCACGGGACAGCGCGCCGACGGCTTCATCCTCCAGCTCGCCGACCCCTACCTCACGGCGACCATGGTCGAGGCGGTGCGCACCGCCGCCTCCGACGCGGGCCGCGACCCCGCCTCCGTCACCATCTGCGTGGCCGCCCCCGCCTACGTCGGCACGGACCTCGCGCACGCCCGCGCGCAGTGCCGCTGGTTCGGCGGGATGGTCGGCAACCACGTCGCGGACCTCGTCGCCCGCTACGGCGGCGACACCGCGCGCGTCCCGGCCGAGCTGACCGCGTACATCGCCGGTCGCGAGGGCTACGACTACAGCCACCACGGCCGCGCCGACAACGCCTCGGCCGACTTCGTGCCGGACGACATCGTGGACCGCTTCTGCGTCCTGGGCCCCGTCGAGGCGCACATCGAGAAACTGCGGGAACTGCGCGCCCTCGGCGTCGACCAGTTCGCCCTGTACGCGATGCACGACGCGCGCGAGGCGGTCATCGACACCTACGGGAAGGAGGTCATCCCCGTCCTGAACGGCTGAGCACGCGACTCCCCGCGACCCGGCCGCCCGAATTCCCCGGTTCCCCAGTTCCCCGAGTTCCAAGTCCCCGCACCCGCATGGCACATGAGCACGGCACCCGCGTCCTGTCCCGCCCGCCGCTCCCGAAGGGCCTGCCATGAGCGAACTCACCGACACCACCGGTCCGCCGGCGAAGAGCGTGCCGCCGGAGCGGACCCAGTCCGTCGCCGCCGACGGCCGCGTCGAGCTGCTGCCCGGTGCCTTCCCCGTCGACTCCCCGTACGCCAACGAGGACCTGCGCCCCATACCGGTGGCCGACCGGCACTGGGGCACCTACAACTTCACCGCGCTGTGGATCGGGATGGCGCACAACATCCCGTCCTGGACGCTCGCCTCGGGTCTCGTCGCGCTCGGCATGGACTGGCTCCAGGCGGTCCTGACGATCGCCCTGGCCAACGTCGTCGTCCTGCTGCCGATGCTGCTGACCGGCCACGCCGGGCCCAAGTACGGCATCCCCTTCCCCGTCCTGGCCCGGGCCTCCTTCGGCCTGCGCGGGGCCAACCTTCCGGCGCTGATCCGGGCCGCCGTGGCCTGCGGCTGGTTCGGCATCCAGACCTGGATCGGCGGACAGGGCATCTTCGTCCTGCTGAACAAGCTCTCCGGCGGCTCGTGGGCCGGCGCCGGTCAGATCGGCGGCTACCCGTGGCCGCTGTGGCTGTGCTTCGCGCTGTTCTGGGTACTCCAACTCCTCATCATCCACCGGGGGATGGAAACCCTCAGGCGCTTCGAGAACTGGGCCGGTCCCTTCGTCTTCCTCGGCGCCCTCGCGCTGCTCGGATGGATGGCCAACGAGGCCGGCGGCTTCGGCCCGCTGCTCGACCAGTCCTCGAAGCTGGGCTGGGGCGGTGACTTCTGGCCCGTGTTCTTCCCCGCCCTCATGGGCATGATCGGCTTCTGGTCCACCCTGTCCCTGAACATCCCCGACTTCACCCGCTTCGGGAAGGGGCAGCGCGCCCAGGTCTGGGGCCAGTCACTGGGCCTGCCCACCACCATGACGGCCTTCGCGCTGCTCTCGGTCCTCGTCACCTCGGGCTCCCAGGCGGTCTACGGGGAGCCCGTGTGGGAGCCCGTCGAACTCGCCGCGAAGGCCGACAACGTCGTGGGGCTGCTCTTCGCCCTCGTCACCGTGCTCATCGCCACGGTCTCCGCCAACCTCGCCGCCAACGTCGTCTCGCCCGCCTACGACCTCTCCAACCTCCTGCCGCGGCTCATCACCTTCCGCACCGGAGCGCTCATCACCGGAGTGGTCGGCGTGCTGATCTTCCCGTGGAAGCTCATCGCCACCCCCGAGCTGTACATCTTCACGTGGCTCGGAGTGGTGGGCGGCCTGCTCGGCACCGTCGCCGGGGTCCTCATCGCCGACTACTGGATCGTGCGCCGCACCTCCCTGCACCTGGTCGAGCTGTACCGCAAGGAGGGCCGTTACTGGTACCGCGGCGGCTGGAACCCGGCGGCGGTCGCGGCCTTCGTGGCGGGCGGACTGCTCGCGGTCGGCGGCTCCCACTCCGCGCCCGGCAAGGGACCCTTCCCCGAGGACGGGCTGATCCCCTTCCTCAAGCCCCTCGCCGACTACGGCTGGGCGGTCGGCTTCGCCACCTCCCTGCTCCTCTACGTCCTGCTCACCCGCGCGGGCGTGGGCAAGTCCCGCGCGGAATAAGGGCGCTGGGGACCCGGTGGCGCGGTATGGCATGATCACGGCCATGTCCCCCGCGCCGCGCCACCGGCCCCCGCTGACGCCGATCGCCGCCCTGTTCGCGGCCGTGCTGTGCCTGAGCGGGTGCACCACCTGGGAGGACCTGGACGACGCGGCGGCCCCGGCGACGCCCGTACCCACCTCCTCGCCCGACGCGCTCCGGCCCGGTTCCGGTGCGAGCCCCTCGCCGGCGGCCTGCCCGTCCTCCGGGGTGCGGGTCACGGCGGACCGGGGCGACGCCGCGATGGGGCTGCGGGTGATGTCGGTCTGGATCACCAACTGCGGTCGCGAACGGTTCCGCCTCGGCGGATACCCCGTACTGCGGCTGCTCGGCGAGGACGGCGCGGACACGGGCGTGGGCGTCCTGCACGGCACCGACACCATCAGCTCCGGGCTGTCCCCCGAGGAGCCGCGCGGTGACGTCACCCTGCGCCGCGGCGAGCGGGCCAGGGCCAGTCTGGCCTGGCGCAACACCGTCACCACCGGGCACCCGGCCCCCGGGGTGTTCCTGGAAGTGGTGCCCGGCGCGGGACTGCCCGCGCAACGGGTACGGGCCGAGGTCCCGCTCGACGTCGGCACCGCCGCCGTGGTCGGCACCGGCCGCTGGACCAAGGACACCGAGCCGAAGCCCGCCGAGAGGGTTCCCGGAGACGACCGGCCGAGCGTCCCGCCCACCGCCTGATCCGCGCCACCACCTCAGTTCACGCTGCCGTCTGCCGTCTGCCGCGCCCCGCCGTGCGGGCAGCGAGACCGGACCGCATCCCGTACCCCCGCCCGGGGCCGCTCGCGCTGCGGTGCGTCGCGCCTGCCGTTAGCGTGACGAGCAGTGCGACGCGCGACGAAGACGCAGCCGCGAGCCGGAAGGACGCCCCGATGACCACGGCCCCCACCCTCGGCTCCCGCTCGGCCGCCCCCGCGCCCGGAGGCCGCCTCAGGAGGCGGGAGCGGTGACCGCCCGGGAGGTGCCGGCCGCGCTGCTCCACGCCGTCGAGGCCGTGGTCTTCGACACCGACGGGGTGCTGACCGACTCCGCCCGTATCCACGCCGAGGCGTGGAAGGAGGCCTTCGACCTCACGCTGCGCGAGCACCCGCCCGCCGATCCCTCCCTCGCGCGGCCCTTCGACGTCTCCACCGACTACCCCGCGCACGTCGACGGCAAGTCCCGTCTCGACGGCGCCACCGCGTTCCTGCGCTCCCGCGAGGTGCCGATCCCCGAGGGGCGGGCGGGCGAGCCCGCGGGCACGCATTCGGTGGCCGCCGTCGCCACCCTCAAGGACGGCATGTTCACGCGGCGGCTGCGGGACGGCGGCATCGAGCCCTTCCCCGGTTCCGTACGGCTCCTCAAGGCGCTGAAGGAGGCCGGGGTGCCGATGGCCGCGGCCTCCGCCTCGCGTCACGCGCACGACATCCTGGACCGCGCCGGACTGCTCGCCTACTTCGAGACCGTCGTCGACGGGGGCGAGAGCGCGCGGCTCGGGCTGCCGGGAAAGCCCGATCCGGCGCTGTTCCTGGAGGCCGCGCGCCGGCTCGGCGCCGAGCCGGCGAACGCCGCCGTCGTCGAGGACGCGCAGGCCGGGGTCGAGGCGGGCCGGCGGGGCGGCTTCGGGCTGGTCGTCGGCGTCGACCGGATCGCGGGTCCCGGCAGCGCCCGGGCGCTGCGACAGCACGGGGCGGACGTGGTCGTCGCCGACCTCGCGGACCTCCTGCGCGCCCCCGGCCCCCCGGCGCCGCCGGGACCGTCCGTCGCCGAGCCCACCGCCACCGAACCCGGAGGGCCGGACACCCGGCCGGGCCGGGAGACAGAGGACTGACATGGCCAAGTGGACCTGGACGTACGAGGGCTACGACCCCGCCGACGAGACGCTGCGGGAGTCCCTGTGCAGCCTCGGCAACGGGTACTTCGCCACCCGCGGCGCCGCCCCCGAGTGCGCCGACGACACGGTGCACTACCCGGGCACCTACGTGGCCGGCCTCTACAACCGGCTCTCCTCCGACATCGCCGGGCAGACCGTACACAACGAGGACATGGTCAACCTGCCCAACTGGCTGCCGCTGCGCTTCCGGCTGCACCACTCGGAAGGGCTCGGGCCCGGCGACTGGTTCACCCCGGACGGCCCCTCGCTCGTCTCCTACCGGCAGCAACTGGACCTGCGGGCGGGCGTCTATGAGCGTGATCTGTGCTACCAGGACGCGGAGGGCCGTCGGCTGCGCGTGCGCCAGCTGCGCCTCGTGCACATGGACGACCCCCATCTGGCCGCGCTGCGCACCGAGTTCACGGCGGAGGACTTCGAGGGGGACCTCGACGTGGAGTCCGCCCTGGACGCCGGGGTCACCAACAACGGGGTGGCCCGCTACCGGCAGCTCAACGGACAGCACCTCACCGCGATCCGCAGCGGCAGCCCCGACGAGGAGACGGTCTGGGTCAGCGCGCGCACCACCACCTCGGCCGTGGGGATCGCGCTCGCCGCCCGCACCACCTGCGCGCGCGAGGCCCGCGTCCAGGCGGTCACCGAGGACACCTCGCGCCCCGCGACCCGGCTCACCGTGCGGCTGGAGCGCGGCACCTCCGTCACCGTCGACAAGGTGGTCGCGCTGCACACCTCGCGCGACGCGGCGATCAGCGAACCGCTCGACGCGGTCCTCGACCGGGCGGCGAACGCGGCCGGCTTCGAGGAGCTGCTCGTCACCCACCGGCTGGCCTGGCAACGGCTGTGGCACCGGGCCTCGCTGGACGTGCCGGGGGAGGCCGGGCACATCCTGCGCTTCCACCAGTTCCACCTGCTCCAGACCCTCTCCCCGCACACCGCCGACCTCGACGCCGGGGTGCCCGCGCGCGGCCTCAACGGGGAGGCGTACCGGGGGCACGTGTTCTGGGACGAGCTGTTCGTGCTGCCCTACCTCAACCTGCACCTGCCCGAGGTGTCCAAGGCGCTGCTGCGCTACCGTCACCGCCGCCTCGACCGGGCCTGCCGACTGGCGCGCGAGGCGGGGCACCAGGGTGCGATGTACCCGTGGCAGAGCGGCAGCGACGGCCGCGAGGAGACCCAGGAACTCCACCTCAACCCCAGCTCCGGACGGTGGCTCCCGGACCACTCGCGGCTCCAGCAGCACATCGGCTCGGCCGTCGCGTACAACGTGTGGAGCTACGCCCGCGCGACCGGCGACGCCCGCTTCATGGAGAACGAGGGCGCGGAGATGCTGCTGCAGATCTCCCGCTTCTGGGCCGGCCGCGCGCAGTGGGACGAGGACCTGGGCCGCTACCGGATCAAGGGGGTGGTCGGCCCGGACGAGTACCACGACGCGTACCCGGACGCCCTGCGCCCGGGGCTCGACGACAACGCGTACACCAACGTGACCGCCGCCTGGGTCCTGCAGCGCACCCTGGAGGTGCTGGAGGACCTGCCGCGCCCGCGCAGACGGGAACTCGCCGAGCACACCGGCCTCGACACCTCGGAACTCGCGCACTGGGACGACGTCTCGCGCCGCCTGTACATCCCCTTCCACCAGGGCGTCATCAGCCAGTTCGCCGGGTACGGGGAGCTGAGCGAACTCGACTGGGTCGGCTACCGCGCCCGGTACGGGGACGTCCGCCGGCTCGACCGCGTCCTGGAGGCCGAGGGGGACAGCGTCAACCGCTATCAGGCGGCCAAACAGGCCGATGTGCTGATGCTCGGCTATCTGTTCCCGCCACGCGAACTGCGAGCCCTCTTCGCCCGGTTGGGACATCAGCTCGACGAGGACACGTGGAAGCGCACCGTCGACTACTACGTGGCCCGCACGAGCCACGGTTCCACGCTCAGCGGGCTGGTCCACGCCTGGGTGCTGGCCCGGGTGCGTCCCACCCAGGCCTGGGGCTTCTTCCAGGAGGCGCTGCGCGGGGACGTCGCCGACCTCCAGGGCGGCACCACGGGGGAGGGCATCCACCTCGGCGCGATGGCCGGGACGCTCGACCTCGTCCAGCGCTGCCTGACGGGGCTGCGGGTGCGCGCCGACGCCGCGCTCAGTCTCGATCCGGTGCCCCAACCCGAGTTGTCCGGCTACGAGTTCGCCATCCACTACCTCCAGCACTGGGGCATCCGCTTCCGGATGCGCGCGGGCGGCCTCGACATCTCGGTGCCGGGTTCCGACCGCGGCCCCGTCGACATCCGGCTGGTCGACCGCTCCGTGACCCTGCGCCCCGGCGACTCCTTCCATCTGACCCTGCCGGACTGACCCCTCGCCGGTCCCGGTGCCGTGGCCGGCGCGTGGCGGCCGGTCAGGGCACCCGCGCCGTCCACTCCTGCGAGTCGAACTTGGTGCGGGCGAGCTCCCGGGCCCTGGCCATCTCCTCCTCGGTGACCTCGCCCTTCGTCAGCCCGTAGCGGCTGCTGAAGGAGGCGATCATGTTCTCGATGACCTGCGCGCGCGGCAGCCCCGTCTGCCGGCGCAGCGGGTCGACGCGCTTCTTGGCGCTCGTGGTGCCCTTGTCGGACAGCTTCTCCTTGCCGATGCGCAGCACCTCGGTCATCTTGTCGGCGTCCATGTCGTACGCCATCGTCACGTGGTGCAGTACGGCGGGGCTGCCGCCCTGGGGCGCGGCGACCCGGCGCTGGGCGGCGCCGGCGATCTTCCCCGCCTCGGTCGCGATGTCGTTGAGCGGCTGGTACCACGCCCTGATGCCCATGTCGCCGAGCGCGGCGAGCACCCAGTCGTCGAGATAGGCGTAACTGTCGGCGAAGGACAGGCCCTCGACCAGGGCGCTGGGCACCGCCAGTGAGTACGTGATGCTGTTGCCCGCCTCCATGAACATGGCGCCGCCCCCGGTCACCCGGCGCACCACGGTCACGCCGTGCCTGGCGGCCCCCTCGGGGTCCACCTCGTTGCGCAGGGACTGGAAGCTGCCGATGACGACGGCGGGGTCCGACCACTCCCACACGCGCAGCGTGGGCGGCCGGTGCCCGGCGGCCACCTCCTGCGTGATCACCTCGTCCAGCGCGAGGTGCAGGCCGACCGGCTGCGGTCCGTCGTGGATGAGCTGCCAGTCGTAGTCGGTCCAGTCGGTGGCGTGCGCGAGGGCGCGGCGCACGGCGATCCCGATGCCCTCCGAGGTGAGCCCGTACATCACGGTGCCCGGCGGCAGCGCCGCGTCGACCAGCGCCGCGAGTCCGGCCCCGTCGGTCGAGGCGTCCGCGCCCTCCAGGGCGGCGTTGATCGTCTCGATGGCGTCGTCGGGTTCGAGGAAGAAGTCGCCCGCCACCCGGACGTCGCGCAGCCGCCCGGCCTCCGTGCCGAGGTCGACCACCACGAGTTTGCCCCCGGGGACCTTGTACTCACCGTGCACGGCCGTCGCCTCCATCGCTGCGCGCCCGGGTCCGAGCGCTTCGGTCATTCCGGACAAGGCCAACGCTATCCCTCGCGGCGTGATTCCCCGTGCCCGGACCGTGGCCGAGCCGTTATCCGGGCTGAGCGGGGCTTCCGGGGCGCCGGGCCGGGGCGGGAAGGGCGTTATGCGCGATTTTATGTGCTGTATACACCTCAATGCCCGAGCTGGTTACCCGCAGTTCACGACCTCGCTCGTCCGGTATACGGACAACCCCCTTGCGGTGCGGACTGTATGCGAAATACGTTCTGCGGTATCCCTGATCCACCCCCTGGCGGGAGGTACCTCCTCGTGCGCCGAACAGCGGTTGCCTGCACGGCAGTTGCCCTGGTGTGCTCCACATTGGCCGGCTGCGGCTCGCTCCGGTCCTCGGCCACCGAGGTCGGCGGCGTCCGGATGACCGACGACCGGCCGGTACGGGACGGCGGCACACTCACCGTGGCGCTCGCCTCCGACCCGGACAAACTCGACCCCACCCTGTCCCAGACCCTCGTGGGCCGCACCGTCTTCGCCGGCATGTGCGAGAAGCTCTACGACACCGACGCGAAGGGCGCGATCGTCCCGCAGCTGGCGTCCGCGCCGCCGAAGGTCTCGGCGGACGGCAAGGTCGTGACCATCCCCGTGCGCAAGGACGCCCGCTTCAGCGACGGGACCCGGCTCGACGCCCCGGCCGTCGTCACCTCCCTGCTGCGCCACCGCGACCTCGCGGGCTCCGCGCGCGCCACCGAACTCGGCCCGGTGCGCGAGGTCACCGCGACCGGACGCTGGACCGTGCGGCTGCGGCTAGGCCAGGCGTACACCCCGCTCACCTCGGTGCTCGCCGACCGCGCCGGGATGATCCTGTCGCCCGCCGCGATCAAGAAGTACGGGAAGAACTTCACCAACCACCCGTCCTGCGTGGGCCCCTTCCGCTACGTCGAGCGGGTCGGCGGCGACCGCATCGTCCTCGCCAAGGACCCCCGGTACTACGACGCCGACCGCGTGCACCTCGGCAAGGTGATCTACAAGCCCATACCCGACGGCAGCGTGCGCCTGGCCAACCTGCGCTCGGGGGACATCCAGGTCGGCGACCAGATGACCCCCGTCGACGTGCAGAGCGTGCTCACCGAACCGGGGCTCCAGCTCTTCAACTCGCCCTCCCTCGGCTACCAGGCGATGGCGGTCAACATCGGCAACACCAAGGGCGTCGGCGAGAAGCCCGGCCGGGTGAACACCCCGCTCGGCAGCGACCCGCGGGTCCGCGAGGCGCTCGACCTCTCCCTGGACCGCGATCTCCTCAACAAGGTCGTCTTCCAGGGCATGTACCAGCCCGCGTGCGGCCCCATATCCCCGCAGTCCGCGACAGCCCCCGGCGTCGACCCCGAGCAGTGCCCCAAGCGCGACGTCGCGAAGGCGAAACGGCTCCTCAAGGAGGCCGGCGTCAAAACCCCCGTCCCCCTCGAACTCAAGGTCTCCACCACCCCGGAGTCCAGCCGCGTCGGCCAGGTCGTCCAGGCCATGGCCAAGGAGGCCGGGTTCGACGTCCGCCTGCGCCCCACCGAGTACGCGACCCTCATCGAGCAGGGCGACGAGGGCGACTACCAGGCGTTCCTGACCGGCTGGTCCGGACGGCTCGACCCCGACGGCAACATCGCCAGCTTCCTGACGACGGCCGGCGCGATGAACGCGTACGGCATCGGCACCCCCTCCATGGACCGCCTCATCGCCCGCGGACGCACCGAGGCCGACCCCGACAAGCGGGTTGCCCTCTACCGCGACATCGTGCGCGAGGCCACCGCCCAGCGCGGCCTCGTCTACCTCTACCGGCAGGAGAACTACGTGGCCGCCCGCAAGGACGTCTCGGGCGTCCACGTCTACGGCGACGGGCTCGTCCGGGTCAAGGACGCGGGGTACACCCGATGACCAAGTACCTGCTCCAGCGCCTGGGCCAGTCGCTCATCACGCTCTTCCTCGTCAGCGTCGTCGTCTTCGCCGGAATCCGCGCCCTGCCCGGCGACCCGGCCATCGCCCTGGCCGGCGAGGAACGCAGCCCCCAGGCCCTCGCCGCCGTCCGCGATGCGTACGGACTCAACGACAACCTCGTGGTCCAGTACGGGCGGTTCATCGCACACGCGCTCACCGGAGACCTCGGCACCTCGGCGCGCACCGGGCTCCCGGTGTCCTCCGCGATCGGCCAGGCGCTGCCCGTGACCCTCGAACTCGCGGCGCTCTCCCTGCTGTTCGCGGTCGTCCTCGGCATCGGCGCCGGGGTCGTCGCCGCCGTGCGGCGCGGCCGGATCGAGGAGTGGCTCGCCAACGGCATCGCCCTGCTCGGCCTGTCGATCCCCACCTTCTGGCTCGGTATCGTCCTCGTCCTGGCCTTCGCGATCGCCCTGCCGGTCTTCGCCGCCTCCGGGTTCGTGCCCTTCACCAGCGATCCGCTCGACAACCTGCGCCGCATGGTGCTGCCCGCGATCGTGCTCGGCTCGGGACTGGCCGCCGTCGTCATGCGGCAGACCCGGGCGGCGATGCTCGACTCGCTGTCCGCCGACTACGTGCGCACCGCCCGCGCCAAGGGCCTGGCCCGCCGCCAGATCATCGGCGGCCACGCCCTGCGCAACTCCCTGGTCACCGTCGTCACCGTGCTCGGGCTGCAACTCGGCCACCTCATCTCGGGTGCCGTCGTCACCGAGCAGATCTTCGTCCTGCCCGGCTTCGGGAAGCTCACCATCGACTCCGTCTTCACGCGTGACTACGCGGTCCTGCAAGGCGTGGTGCTGTGCACCTCCGCCGCGTACATCCTCATCAACCTGCTGGTCGACCTCGTGTACTCGGTCATCGACCCGCGTATCCGGCTCGGAGGTGCCCGGTGACCGCAGCAGTGCCCACCGCGAACGCGGCGGCCCCCGCGAGGCGCCCGCGCGCCGGCTCCGGCCGGCTGCGCGCCCTGCGCCGCAACCGGCTCGCCCTGACCGGCGGCGTCATCGCGCTTGTCTTCGTCCTCGTCGCCCTGTTCGCGCCGCTCCTGGCCCCCTACGACCCGGCCCGGCCCGACTTCGGCAACGCCCTGTCCGCGCCCTCCTGGGCGCACTGGCTGGGCACCGACGACCTCGGGCGCGACCAGCTCTCCCGGGTCTTCTACGGGGCCCGCGCCTCGATGCAGGTCGGGGTACTCGCCGTCGTCCTCGCGTTCCTCGTCGGGGTCCCGCTCGGGCTGCTCTCCGGCTACTACGGGAAGCTCACCGACAGCGTGGTGTCCCGCATCACCGACACCCTGCTCGCCTTCCCGTTCCTCGTGCTGGCCGTGGGCCTGGCCGCCGTGCTCGGCCCCTCGCTGACCAACGCGACCATCGCCGTGGGCATCTCGCAGATCCCCGCCGTCATCCGCATCACCCGCGCCGAGACGCTGCGCCTCAAGGGCGCCGACTACGTGCACGCCGCGACAGCCAACGGCGGCGGCGACGCGACCGTGCTGGGCCGGCACGTCCTGCCCAACGCGACCTCGGCGCTCATCGTCCAGGCCACCGTGGGCATCCCCACCGCCATCATCGGTGAGGCGCTGCTCAGCTTCCTCGGCCTCGGCGTCCAGCCGCCCGACCCCTCGCTCGGCGTGATGCTCTCCGGCGCCCAGTCCTTCCTCGCGCCCGCGCCCTGGATGGCGGTCTTCCCCGGCCTCGCCATCGTGGCCGCCACCCTCGCGTTCAACCTGCTCGGCGACGGGCTGCGCGACGTCCTCGACCCCCGTGGAGCGACCCGATGAGCGAGCACAGCCTCCCCAGCCCCCGGACGGGCGGCCCGCAGAGCGCGGAGCCCGCCGCCCCCGCCCTCAGCGTGCGCGACCTGTCCGTGTCCTTCCGTTCCGACACCCGCACCGTGCACGCCGTCGACCAGGTGTCCTACGAGGTCGCGCCCGGTGAAGTCCTCGCGATCGTGGGGGAGTCGGGCTGCGGGAAGTCCGTCACCTCCATGGCCGTCATGGGGCTGCTGCCGCCCACCGCGACCGTCACCGGGTCCATCCGGCTGGCCGGCCGGGAACTCGTCGGCGCCCCGGAGAAGGAGCTGACGAGGCTGCGCGGCAAGGACATGGCGATGATCTTCCAGGAGCCCATGACCTCCCTCAACCCGGTGCTCACCATCGGCCGGCAGATCGGCGAGGTGCTCCGCCGCCACCAGGGACTGTCGAAGAAGGCGGCCCGCGAGCGGACCGTCGGACTTCTCGACCTCGTGGGCATCCCCGCCCCGCGCCGCCGCGTCGACGAGTACCCGCACCAGCTGTCCGGCGGCATGCGCCAGCGCGTCATGATCGCCATCGCCGTCGCCTGCGACCCGGCCGTCCTCATCGCCGACGAACCCACCACCGCGCTCGACGTCACCGTGCAGGCCGGCATCCTCGAAGTCCTGCGCTCCCTGCGCGAACGCCTGGGCACCGCGATCGTCCTGATCACCCACGACCTCGGTGTCGTCGCCGACGCCGCCGACCGCGTCCTGGTCATGTACGCGGGCCGCGGCGTCGAGGAGGCGCCCGTCCACGAGCTGTACGAGCAGCCGGGCCACCCCTACACCCACGGGCTGCTCGGCGCCGTCCTGCGCCCCGGAGGCGAGGGCAAGCGCCGGCTCCCCGAGATCCCCGGTCTCGTACCGAGCCTGGAGAGCCAGCCCGACGCCTGCACCTTCGCACCGCGCTGCGCCCGCGCCACCGACACCTGCACCACCGGCCGCCCCCGCTTCGCGGCGCTCGGCGCCGCCGGCGCCGGACACCTGGCCGCCTGCTGGCACCCCCACGCGGGGGCCGGCGCATGACGAGCGACCGCACCCGCCCTTCCGTCCCGACCCAGGAGGCCCGGCCGTGAGCACCACCTCGCCCAGCACCGCAGCGAAGCGCCCGGCCCCGGCCGCGAGCGACGCCGTACTCGAAGTGGACGGCCTCAAACGGCACTTCGCCGCCGACAAGGGGGTCGTGCGCGCCGTCGACGGGGTGAGCCTGAGCATCGGCCGCGGTGAAGTCCTCGGCCTGGTCGGCGAATCGGGCAGCGGGAAGTCCACCGTGGGCCGCTGCGTCGTGCGCCTCGACGAGCCCACCGAGGGCACCGTGCGCATCGACGGGAGGGACGTCACCCGCATGTCGCGGCGGGCGCTGCGGCCTCTGCGCAGGAAGTTCCACCTCGTCTTCCAGGACCCCTCCTCCTCGCTCGACCCCCGGATGACCGTCGGGCAGATCATCGCCGAACCGCTGCGGCTGCACGGACTCGCCAAGGGGGACGCGGCCCGCGAACGGGTCGCCGCGCTCCTCGCCCAGGTCGGCCTGCGCCCCGAACACGCCGACCGGCACCCGCACGAACTCTCCGGCGGGCAGCGCCAGCGCATCTCCATCGCCCGCGCGCTGTCCGTCGACCCCGAACTGCTGGTGGCCGACGAACCGACCTCGGCGCTCGACGTCTCCGTGCAGGCCTCCGTGCTGAACCTGCTCGCCGACCTCCAGCGCGAACGGGGCTTCGGCTGCCTGTTCATCACCCACGACCTGGCCGCCGTCGAGTTCCTCGCCGACCGCATCGCCGTCATGTACCTGGGCCAGATCGTGGAGGAGGCGCCCACCGCGGAACTCTTCGCCGACCCCAAGCACCCCTACACGCAAGCCCTGTTGTCCGCCGCTCCGGTCCCCGACCCGGTCGACCAGCGCAGCCGCGAACGCATCGTGCTCGGCGGCGACCTGCCCAGCCCGCTCGCACCCCCGCCCGGCTGCCGCTTCCACACCCGCTGCCCCGTGGCCGTGGACCGCTGCCGTACACAGATCCCCGAGCTGCGCACCCTGCCGGACGGCACGCGCCGCGTCTCCTGCCACCTCGTGTCCGAGGAGGGCACCGCCCCCGAGGTGGCGGCCGGCCCCGCCCGGTGAGCGAGGGCGTCTCCCGCCGCCACCCACCGGACCCGGCCTCTCGTACGCGGCACGGTTGACAGCTTCCCGGGTGACCGGCAGGCCGGCGGGGAGAACTCCGCAGCCCGCGCGGCCCGGCCCCCCCCGCACCTCTCCACTTCCGTCAACAGATAGGCAGAGCAGGTATGTTCACCACCCGCCCCACCCTCCAGGGCACCTTCGGCATGGTCTCCTCGACCCACTGGCTCGCCTCCCAATCGGCCATGGCGGTGCTGGAGGACGGCGGGAACGCCTTCGACGCGGCCGTGGCCGCCGGCTTCGTCCTGCACGTCGTGGAACCGCACCTCAACGGGCCGGGCGGGGAGGTGCCGATCATCCTCGCCCCGGCCGGCGGCGAGGTGCGCGTCCTGAGCGGCCAGGGCCCCGCGCCCGCCGGGGCGAGCGTCGGGCACTACCGCTCCCTCGGTCTCGCGCTCGTGCCCGGCACCGGCCCGCTGGCCGCCGCCGTGCCCGGCGCCTTCGACGCCTGGATGACCCTGCTGCGCGACCACGGCACCAAGACCCTCGCCGAGGTGCTCAGGTTCGCCATCGGGTACGCCGAGGACGGCCACGCCCCCGTCGAACGCGTCGGGAAGACCGTGGAGACGGTGCGCGCCCTCTTCGAGCAGGAGTGGACCTCCTCCGCCGAGGTCTACCTCAAGGACGGGCGCTCCCCGCAGCCCGGCGAACTCTTCCGCAACCCCGCGCTCGCCGCGACCTGGCGCCGGCTGATCGCCGAGGCCGAGCAGACCGGTGGCGCCGACCGCACCGCGCAGATCGAGGCGGCCCGCACCGTGTGGCGCGAGGGCTTCATAGCCGAGGCCCTGGTCCGCCAGGCCGCCCGGCCCACCCTCGACACGAGCGGGGAGCACCACACCGGGACCCTCACCGCCGCCGACCTCGCCGCCCACTGCGCCTCGTACGAGGAACCCGCGCGCTACGAGTGGAACGGGTGGACGGTGTGCAAGGCCGGTGGCTGGAGCCAGGGCCCCGCCTTCCTCCAGCAGCTCGCCCTGCTGCCCCCGGAACTGCCCGCGTACGGCTCCGCCCCCTACGTCCACCGGCTCGTCGAGGGCTGCAAGCTCGCCATGGCCGACCGCGAGGCCTGGTACGGGGACGCGCGGGAGGTCCCGCTCGACGCGCTGCTGTCCGAGGAGTACAACGCCGGCCGCCGCTCCCTCATCGGGGACAGCGCCTCGTACGCACTGCGCCCGGGCAGCCCCGAGGGGCGCGAGCCGGTGCTGTCCGCGCACGCCCGCGCCGTCGCGGCCGGGGAGCGGGGGCTCGCCGGGCAGGACGGGCCGGTCGCCGGGGCAGGCGAGCCGACCGTCGCGAAGGACGGCGCGACGCGTGGCGACACCTGCCACCTCGACATCGTCGACCGCTGGGGCAACATGATCGCCGCCACGCCGAGCGGCGGCTGGCTCCAGTCCAACCCGGTCGTGCCCGAACTCGGCTTCCCGCTCGGCACCCGGCTCCAGATGGCCTGGCTCGACGAGGGGCTGCCCAACACCCTCACGCCCGGCCGCCGTCCGCGCACCACGCTCAGCCCCTCGCTCGCGCTGCGCGAGGGCGTGCCGGTGCTCGCCTTCGGGACCCCGGGCGGCGACCAGCAGGACCAGTGGCAGCTCCACTTCTTCCTCGCCGTCGCCCTGCGGGAGCGGGTGCGTGGCGGACTCGACCTCCAGGGCGCGATCGACGCGCCCAACTGGCACACCGACGCGTTCCCCGGCTCCTTCTACCCGCGCGCCATGACGCCCGGCAGCCTCACCGTCGAGGAGCGCATGGACGAGGAGACCGTCGCCGAACTGCGCCGCCTGGGCCACGAGGTGACCGTCGGCGAACCGTGGTCGGAGGGCCGGCTGTGCGCGGTCGCCCGCGATCCGCGCACCGGCGTGCTCTCCGCCGCCGCCAACCCGCGCGGCATGCAGGGCTACGCCGTGGGGCGCTGACCCGGGAAGGAACCCGGGGAACGGCGGGGCGCGAGCTACGGAACGACCGGGCTCGCGCCCCGCTCCTGTTCCCGGGCGATGCGGCCGAGCCACTCCGCCAGCAGGCCGCGCTCCGGGGCGCTCAGGGCGGAGGTCGTGGGCAGCGCGGCGCGCAGGGCGATCGCCGCGCCCGCGGGGCCGGGGGTGGCCGCGACCGGGGCGTCGGTGGTGATCGCCGCGATGACCGCCTCGCGCGCCATGACGGACAGCTCCGTGTCCCGGCGGTCCTCCGGCATCGCGATGAGCGAGAGCGTCGTACCGCAGCCCGCCGCGTGGACGAGTTGCGCCGCCCGCTCCTCGGGGACCCGCAGCCGGCCCGCCTCGGCCACGCGACGGATGTGCCCCGCGAGGTGTGCGGCGGCGGCGACCGCCGCGGGCGGCCGCTCCCCGGGGTGCGGCTCGCCGTACATGAGCGAGTACAGCGTCGGGTTGGCGAGCCCGAAGGCGACGTTCAGGTCCCAGCCGTCGCGCAGGTCCTCGACCGGGTCACCGCTCGGCGCGATGTCCGCCTTGCTGTCCAGATGGGCCTGGAAACCGTGCGCGACGACCGCGTCGAGCAGCCCCCGCTTGTCCCCGAACAGCCGGTAGAGAGTGGGGGCCTGGACGCCCGCGGCGCTGCTCACCGCGCGGGTCGACACGGCCTCCCGGCCGCCCTCGCTCAGCAGCCGGACAGCGGCTTCGACGATACGGGCACGGTTGCCGTCCGCGACGGTCGTGGCACGAGACTCCATGATGGCGATGTTAACAACATCCTGTTACCGGCTCTTCGGATCGTGCGTTAACGTGAAAGTGTTAGCGATGGAAACGGTGCGTAAAAGCAGCACCGCGGAATCAGTCGGACCAAGTCCCGGAGGCCCCCATGATCGTCGTCACCACCCCCACCGGCCAGGTCGGCCACCAGGTACTCGCGTCGCTCGTCGGCGCCGGAGAGGACGTCCGGGTCGTCGTCCGCGACCCCGCCCGCCTCGACCCCGGTCCGCGCGCACGCGTGGAGGTCGTCGAGGGCTCGCACGACGACCCGGACGTCCTGAAGCGCGCCCTCGCGGGGGCGGGCGGCCTGTTCTGGCTCGTGCCGCCGAACCCACGCGCGGACGACATCCTGGAGCACTACCTGTCGTTCACCCGCCCGGCCTGCGAGGCGATCACCGAGCAGGGTGTGCGCCGCGTCGTGGCCGTCTCCAGCCTGGGCCGGGGCTACGGAAAGGACGCCGGTCAGCTCACCCCCGCCTTCCGGATGGACGAGCTGATCGAGAGCACCGGGGTGGCCTACCGGAGCCTCGCGATGCCCTTCTACATGGAGAACCTCCTCGGTATGGCCGGGGCGATCCGCGAGCAGGGCCTCTTCTTCCTGCCGAGCAGGGCCGACCAGGTCCTGCCGGTCGTCGCCACCCGCGACATCGCCGACCGGGCCGCGCGACTGCTGCGCGACGACTCCTGGAGCGGCCAGGGGAGCGTCGTCGTCTCCAGCGCCGACGAACTCACCCCCGAGGGCCTCGCCGAGGTCATGTCGGAGGTCCTGGAGCGCCCGGTGCGCTACCAGCAGGCCGACCTGGAGACCTACCGGTCCACGATGGAGCAGTTCGGCACCCCCGCCTGGGCCCAGGGCATGGTCGCCATGGCCGAGGCGCAGAACGACGGGGCCTACGACGCCGAGCTGAACGCCCCGTACACCCCCGCGCCCACGGACTTCCGCACGTGGTGCGAGGCGGTGCTCAAGCCGGCTGTCACGGGCTGACCCGCCGCACCTGCGAGGGGCGACGGCGCGCGGGTGGCGGAACCAGGAGTTCGGCCACCCGCCACCCACCCTTCACCTCGGAGCGGTGGGTTGTCAGCGGCGCGTGCTCTCATGGAGGACATGATCGACGACAAGAAGCAGAACGCCACGAACGTCACGAACCTCACGAACGCGGAGAACCCCGTGCACCGCGTGGCGGCGTTCCTCAAGGACGGCGGCGTTGCCGCGGTGGAGGCGGCCGTGCGGGAAGCGGTGGCCTCGGCCGTCCTGCCCCGGTTCCGGCGGCTCGCGGCCGAGGAGATCAGCGAGAAGTCCGCGCCGCACGACCTCGTGACCGTCGCGGACCGCGAGGCCGAACACCTGCTCACCGGGGCCCTGCCCGCCCTGCTGCCCGGTTCGCGCGTCGTCGGCGAGGAGGCCGTGGCCGCGGACCCGGCGCGGTACGAGGCGCTGCGCGGCCCCGACCCGGTGTGGATCGTCGACCCGGTCGACGGCACCCGGCAGTTCGTCCGGGGCGACACCGGCTTCTGCACCCTGGTCGCGCTCGCGGTGGGCGGGGAGGTCCTGGCCTCCTGGACGTACGCCCCGGTCCTGGAGGAGATGGCGATCGCCGTGCGGGGCGGTGGGGCGACGCTCAACGGCCGGCCTCTGACCGCCCCCGCCCCGGACCCGCTCGCCCCGCTCGACGTGGCCACCTCCCACCCGGACTACACGACCGAGGACCAGAAGCGCGCCCTGTCCGGGCTGCGCACCGAAGGCGTCCGGCCCCGGCCCTGCGGTTCGGCCGGACTGGAGTACCTGGCCGTGGCCCGCGGCGAACTCGCCGCCGTCGCCTTCAGCTGGGAGCTGGCCTGGGACCACGCGGCGGGCCTGCTCCTGGTCACCGAGACCGGCGGCGAGCACCGCACCCGCAGCGGGGAGCCCTTCCGCATCACCGGCGGCAACGCGCTGCCCTTCACCGCCGCCCGCGACGCGGCGACCGCCGAGCGGATACGGGCCCTGCTCGCCGGATGACCGTCCGCCGGGCGGCCCGGGACGGCGTTGTCGTACCCCGCGCCTAGAGTTCCGCCCATGACTCAAGCAGACGCGTCCCGGGTCCTTCTCCAGCCCTGGACGGAGGACGACCTCTGGCTACTGCGGGCGGCCAACACCCCCGAGATGACCGAGCACTTGGGCGGGCCCGAGAGCGAGGAGAAGTTGCTCAGCCGGCACGCGCGCTACCTCGACCGCTCGCAACCCGGCGGGGTCTTCCGCGTGGTCCGCGCCGACACGGGCGAGACCGCGGGTTCCATCGCCTTCTGGGAACACACCACGGGGCCCGAGGGCTTCGACCCGGTCGCCCCTCTCCCCGGCACCGCCGGCGCGCCCGGGCGCCACGTCGTGTGGGAGACCGGCTGGGCGGTCCTGCCCGGCCACCAGGGCAGGGGTCTGGCCTCCCACGCCGCCCGCGCGGTGGCCCACCGCGCCGCCGAGGACGGCCGCCACCGCGAACTGCACGCCTACCCCCGCAGCGATCACCCCGCCTCCAACGCGGTGTGCCGCAAAGCCGGGTTCACCCTCCTGGGCACCGTGTCCACGGAGTACCCGAAGGGCCACTGGGAGGACTCCGAGGACTGGTGCCTGCGGCTGGACACCCTCTGAGCCGATCCGGGCGCCCTCCCCGGGGCCGCGCGCTGCCGCGCCCCCGGCCGGGCCGCCCGGGGCCGGGCATATCCTGATGGTCACAGCCGTCGGCTGACGAAGGAGACCGAAGGTGTCGTCGTTGCTGGACGTGGTGGTCGTGGGGGCCGGTCCCAACGGACTGACCGCCGCGGTCGAACTGGCCCGGCGCGGGCGGTCGGTGGCGGTCTTCGAGGCCAAGGAGACGGTAGGCGGCGGCGCCCGCACCGAGGAACTGACCCTCCCCGGCTTCCGCCACGACCCGTGCTCCGCAGCCCACCCGCTCGGCATCAGCTCCCCGGCCTTCCGCGCCCTGCCCCTGGAGCGCTACGGCCTGCGCTGGCTGCACCACGAACTGCCCATGGCCCACCCCTTCCTGGACGGCAGCGCGGCCGTACTGGCCCGCTCGGTGGGGGAGACGGCGGCCTCCTTCGGCCCGCGCGACGCCGGTGCCTACCGACGTCTGGTGGCCCCGTTCCTCGGCCGCTGGGACAGCCTCCTGCGCGACTTCACGGCGCTGCCCGGTACCGCGCTGCCCCGCGACCCGCTGACGCTCGCCCGCTTCGGTCTCGCCGGGCTGCCGCCCGCCACCGTCCTGCTGCGCCGCTTCCGGGGCGAGCGGGCCCGCGCCCTGTTCGCCGGGCTGGTCGCCCACGTCATCGCCCCGCTCGGCGGGATCGCCACCGGCGCGGTCGGACTCGTCTTCGCGCTCGCCGCGCACGCCTACGGCTGGCCGGTCGCCCGGGGCGGTTCGCAGGCCGTGCCCGACGCGCTCACCGCGTACCTCAAGGATCTCGGCGGATCGGTGCACACCGACTACGAGGTCAAGCGCCTCGACGACCTGCCGCCCGCCCGCGCCTACCTCTTCGACACCTCCCCGCACGCCGCCGCCCGCATCGCCGGTCTCGGCCGGGCCTTCGACGGGTACCGGTACGGGGCCGGCGTGTTCAAGGTCGACTACGCCCTCGACGGGCCGGTGCCGTGGACGGCCGAGGAGGCCCGGCGCGCGGGCACCGTGCAGATCGGCGCGGACAGCGGAGAGATCTCCCGGGCCCTCAAGGCGGTGTCCCGCGAAGGGCGCGCGCCCTCACCGCCCTTCCTCATCACCGTCCAGCCCAGCCTCGCCGACCCCTCCCGGGCCCCCGAGGGCAAGCAGGTGTTCTGGGCGTACGGCCATGTCCCGAACCGCTGGGACGGGGATCTCACGGACGCGATCGAACGCCAACTGGAGCGTTTCGCACCGGGGTTCAAGGATCGCGTCCTGGCGCGGGCCACGGCCGGCCCGGCGCAGCTGGCCGCCCGCAACGCGAACTACGTCGGCGGCGACATCGCGTGCGGGGCGGCCAGCGGGCTCCAGCTCCTGCTGCGGCCCCGCCTTACCGCCCGCCCGTACGCGACCGCCCACCCGGCCGTCTTCCTGTGCTCCTCGGCGACCCCGCCGGGCCCCGGGGTGCACGGCATGTCCGGCCACAACGCGGCGCGCGCGGTGTGGAAGGCGCTGCGCGCCTCCGAGGCCCGCTGAGACGAGCGGCGCCGGGGGCGGAGTACCGGGCGCGCCCGCCTACCCCGCCACCTTCCCCAGCGCGTCCAGCACCGGGCGGATCAGCGGGTGTTCCTCCGCCCCGCACCGTACGGCGGCGAACACGCGGCGGGTCGGGGCGATACCGTCCACCGGGCGCACCACGACGTCCGTGAGGTCCATCCCGCGCAGCGCCGAACGTGGTACGAGGGCCACGCCCACGCCCGCCGAGGCCAGCGCGACCACGGCCCGGAAGTCGTCGGAGAGATGTTCCAGCGTCGGCTGGAAGCCCGCGTGCTCGCAGGCCAGGACCACCACGTCGTGGCACGGGTTGCCCGGGAACGGGCCGATCCAGGTGTCCCCCGAGAGGTCGCCGAGGGGGACGCGGGGCGCGGCGGCCAGCGGGTGGGCGAGCGGCAGCACCGCGTCGAAGGGCTCGGCGTACAGCGCGACCCGGGTCAGCCGGGGATCGTCGGCGCCGGGCGCGCCCCGGTACTCGACGGCGACCGCGATGTCCGTCTGCCGGTCCAGGACCATCGGCAGGCTCGCGTCCCCCTCCGCGTCCCGCACCCGCACCCGTATGCCCGGCGCGGTGTCGGCGAGGACGGCGAGGGCGGGGGCGACGACGAGGCCGATCCCGGTCGCGAACGAGGTGACGGTCACCGTGCCCGAGGCCCCCGAGCTGTACGCCGCGAGTTCCGCCTCGGCCCGCTCCAGCTGGGCCAGCACCACGTGGGTGTGGGAGAGCAGGATCTCCCCGGCCGGGGTGAGCCGCACCCCGCGTGCCGAGCGTTCCACGAGCCGGTGGCCGGTCTCCTGCTCCAGGGCGCTGAGCTGCTGGGAGACGGCCGAGGGGGTCAGGTAGAGGGCGGCGGCGGCCGCCGTCACCGTCCCGTGGTCCGCGACCGCACGCAGGATGTGCAGCCGACGCGCTTCAATCATGGACCGATTGTCCCAAACCGGGCGACGGCCGCGGCCGGGGGCCGCCCGCAGGAGCCGAGAAGGCTCCGGGACGGCCCCCGGCCGGGACACCGAGCGGAGAGCGCGGCTCAGGCCACGGTCCCGGGCGGCGGCGGGCGCTGCTCAGCCCTCGGCGCCCAGCGCCTCGCGGGCCGAGGCGAAGGCGTCCACGGCCCGGTCCACGTCCTCGGCCGTGTGCGCGGCGGACAGCTGGACCCGGATGCGGGCCTGGCCCTGCGGGACCACCGGGTACGAGAAGGCCGTGACGTAGACGCCGCGCTCCAGCAGCAGCTCCGCCATCCGCCCCGCGACGCTCGCGTCGCCGAACATGACGGGGACGATCGCGTGCTGCCCCGGCAGCAGGTCGAAGCCGGCCGCGGTCATCCGCGCACGGAAGCGTTCCGTGTTCTCGATGAGCTGTTCGCGCTGGCCGGAGGCCGACTCCAGGAGGTCGAGGACCTTGAGCGAGGCGCCCGCGATGACCGGCGCGAGGCTGTTGGAGAACAGGTACGGGCGCGAGCGCTGGCGCAGCAGCGCGACGATCTCCGCGCGGGCCGCCACATAGCCGCCCGAGGCCCCGCCGAGCGCCTTGCCGAGGGTCCCGGTGAGGATGTCGACGCGGTCCATGACGCCGTGCAGTTCGGGGGTGCCGCGCCCGCCCGCGCCGACGAAGCCGACCGCGTGCGAGTCGTCGACCATGACCATCGCGTCGTAGCGCTCGGCGAGGTCGCAGATCTCCGGCAGCGGCGCCAGGTAGCCGTCCATCGAGAACACGCCGTCGGTCACGATCAGCTTCCGGCGCGCGCCGGAGGCGTCCTGGAGCTGCTTCTCCAGGTCGGCCATGTCGCGGTTGGCGTACCGCAGCCGCCGGGCCTTCGACAGCCGGATGCCGTCGATGATCGAGGCGTGGTTGAGCGCGTCGGAGATGACCGCGTCCTCAGCGCCCAGCAGCGTCTCGAAGACCCCGCCGTTCGCGTCGAAGCACGAGGAGTAGAGGATCGTGTCCTCCTGCCCGAGGAACGCCGAAAGCCGCGCCTCCAGCTCCTTGTGCACCTCCTGGGTACCGCAGATGAACCGCACCGAGGCCATGCCGTAGCCCCAGCGGTCCAGGGCCTCGTGCCCGGCGGCGATCACCTCGGGGTGGTCGGCGAGGCCCAGGTAGTTGTTGGCGCAGAAGTTGAGCACCTCGCCGGGGCGGCCGCCGCCGGTGACGTCGACGGTCGCCGACTGCGGGGTGCCGATGACCCGCTCGGGCTTGTGCAGTCCGGCCGCGGTGATCTCGTCGAGTGTGGCCCGCAGGCCGTCGCGCACGGAGTCGAACATGGGGGTGTCTCCCGGAGTGAAGAGGCGGAAAGGAGTGGCGGGGGAGCGGACGGGCTCAGACGGTCCAGTCGAGGATGACCTTGCCGCCCCGGCCGCTCGCCGCGTCCGCGAAGGCGGCCTCGAAGTCGGCGGCCGGATAGCGTCCGGTGATGACGGGGGACAGGTCGAGCCCGCCTTCGAGCAGCACCGACATCGCGTACCAGGTCTCGAACATCTCGCGGCCGTAGATGCCCTTGATCGTGATCATCGAGGTGACGATCCGCGCCCAGTCGACGGCGAACTCCTCGGCGGGCAGGCCGAGCATGGCGATCTTCCCGCCGTGCGTCATGTTCGCGATCATGTCGCGGGCCGCTGCCGGGTTCCCGGACATCTCCAGGCCCACGTCGAAGCCCTCGCGCAGGCCCAGCTCGCGCTGGCCCTCGGCGATCGAGGAGCGGGACACGTCGAGCGCGAGGTCCACGCCGATCTTGCGGGCCAGCGCCAGCCGCTCCTCGCTCACGTCGGTGACCACGACGTTGCGGGCCCCGGCGTGTTTGGCGACAGCCGCCGCCATGAGGCCGATCGGACCCGCGCCCGTGATCAGGACGTCCTCGCCGACCAGCGGGAAGGACAGCGCGGTGTGCACGGCGTTGCCGAAGGGGTCGAAGATCGCGGCCACGTCCAGGTCGACGGGGGAGCGGTGCACCCACACGTTGGAGGCGGGCAGTACGACGTACTCGGCGAAGCAGCCGTCCCGGCCCACCCCCAGGCCCACGGTCGCCCGGCACAGGTGGCGGCGGCCGGCCAGACAGTTGCGGCACTTGCCGCACACGAGGTGCCCCTCGCCGCTCACCAGGTCGCCCACGGAGACCCCGGTGACGTTGGGGCCCGTCGAGACCACCTCGCCGGCGAACTCGTGGCCCACCACGAGCGGGGCGCGCACGGCCTGCTGGGCCCAGCCGTCCCAGTTGCGGATGTGCAGGTCGGTGCCGCAGATACCGGTCCTGGACACCTTGATCAGCACGTCGTCGGGGCCGGTCTGCGGCCGGGGCACCTCCACGAGCGAGAGTCCGGGCTCCGCCTTCTCCTTGACCAGCGCCTTCACGGGGCGGCTCCTGTTCTGTGCGCGCCGGGCGCGGCGGGAGCCGTCGTACCCCGGCGGGGGTGAGGGTGCGGGCGGGACCCCGCGCCCGGCAGGGCACGCACCGCCTCTGCGGGAATCCTGCCCACCCGGGAGCGCCGGGTCCATCGAGGTTTTCTTAACCGCCCGCGCAGCTTTCCTTCAGACCCCGCGCTGCCGGGCCCCGCCCGCACCCCCGGGCGGGTCAGCGCGGCGGGCCGTCGTGCAGGATGCGCTGGAAGAGCCGGTGGTCGCGCCACGCGCCGTCGATGTGCAGGAACTGGGCGGCGTCGCCGATGACGGAGAACCCGCACTTGGCCAGGACGCGCTGCGATCCCAGGTTGTCGAGCAGTGTCCCGGCCTCGACACGGTGCAGGCGCAGCCCCTCGTCGGCGTACGCGCACGCGAACCGGGCCGCGGCCGAGGCCAGCCCCCTGCCCCCGTACTCCTGGTCGATCCAGTAGCCGAGGTTGGCGCTGGACAGCGGTCCGCGCACGAGGTGCGACAGCGTCACCGTCCCGACGACGCGTTCCCCGTCGAGGAGCACCCAGCCGAACAGGGCGCCCGCCTCCTGCGCGGAGAGCTGGTCGCTCAGCCGCCGGGCCTGGCCGTCGAGGGTGTAGAAATCCTCGCCCCGGTCGGGTTCGAAGGGGCGCAGATGGGCGCGGTTGCGTACGTACGCGTCGAGGAGGGCGCTGGTGTCCCCCGGGGCGAGCGGACGTATCCGGATGCCGTCGGCGAGGACGGTCTCTGTTTTCGGCATGGCAGGAGATTACGCTGGTCAGCGTGGCCCCCGACGGGCGCGTCGGGGCGTGGACGGGCGGTGCGGGACCGGCCCGCCGGTGGTGTGGATCAGCCCGGCGCGGCACTCGGACGGGTGGTGCGCGATCACGGCCCGGACGGGCGGGTGCTGGCCCGGACGATCAGTCGCGGGGCGACCGTCAGATGGGTCACCTCCTTCGCCCGGCCCTCGATGTGCTCGATGAGCAGGGCGATGCTCTTGCGCCCGACCGCGGTGAAGTCCTGCCGCACCGTGGTGAGCGGCGGCGGGAAGAACTCGGCCTCCGGGATGTCGTCGAAACCGGCGACCGCCACGTCCTCGGGGGTGCGCACCCCCGCCTCCCGGAAGGCCCGCAGCACCCCCAGCGCCATCTGGTCGTTCGCGACGAACACCGCCCGCACGGGTACGGGCTCCCCGCGGGGTGCGGGACCGCTGCCGGGAGGTGTCCGCCCGGCCGGTGCCACCAGCCGGGCGAGGGCCTGACCGGCGCGGTAGCCGGACTGCGGACTCCAGTCGCCGTGCAGGGGGGCCACCACCGGGGCGCCGGCCTCCTCCAGGGCCGCCCGCCACCCCTGGGTCCTGGCCTCGCTCTCCAGCCAGTTCTGCGGGCCCGCTACGTGCCACACGGTGGAGTGGCCGCAGCCCAGCAGGTGGGCGGTCACCAGGCGGGCCCCGCCGGCCTGGTCCATGGACACTCCGGGCAGCGGCAGCCGGTGCCCGCCCTCCACGGTCACCACGGGGAACGGGGTGCGCAGACCGGCCAGCGCCCGCACGGTCTCGCGCTGCGGGGTGATGGCCACGGCCCCGTCCACCCCCCAGGCCGCGAGGTGTTCGACGGCCTCGGCGAGCGCGGACCCGTCGGTGGTGCGCAGGGTCACCACCGACACGAGGTACCCCTGGTCGCGCGCCGCCTCCTGGACCCCGGCGAGCGTCGAGGCGGGCCCGTGCAGCGTGGTGTTGACGGCGATCACCCCGATGGTCCTGGTGCGCCGGGTCACCAGCGCGCGGGCCGCGGGGTTGCGGCGGTAGCCGAGCCGCGCGACGGCCGCGTGCACCTGCTCCCGGGTCGCCTCGCGCACATGGGGATGACCGCTCAGGACCCGCGAGACGGTCTGATGGGACACCCCGGCCACCCGGGCCACGTCCGCCATCGTCGGCGGTCGCGAAGTCTTCGCGGAGCGTGACAAAGCCCCTCCTCCCGATCGGCGTGCAGCAGGTTACCCGGGGTCACCGCCCGTGCGCCCCCGCTCGTCGGGTCCTGTGGTGGCAAGCGCTTGCCGCCCCGGCGTCCGCACCCCGGCTGCCGGGGGCGGCGGGCGGCCACCGTACCCCGGCATTCCGGACACCGGCCCCGCCGGGCGGGCTCCGCCCTCGCGTCCTCGCCGGTGCGGGCTCCTCAATTTCCACCAAACGAGGTCCCAAAAAGCCTCAATGGGCGGTAAGTTGCCGCAGGGGTTCCATCAAAGTCGACCACTCCCAAGCGAGTTCGCTCGTCGAGTGACAGAAATCCACGCGTCCTCACCCGAATCGGCCCCCTGAAGGACACGGTCCGGAAACATTCCGGGCCGGTGGAGGAGAAAGCCCGTACAGACCCTTGCCCCAGCCGATTGTTAGCGCAAACATGCGTCTGCGCACCCAGTCGCCGCAGGGGCGGCGCCGCCCTTCGTGTGTACCTCCCCGACCTCTCGACGAAGAGAACGACAAGGACTGATGACGATGCGTCAACGCCACACCCTGCCCGCGCTGCTCTGCGCCGCCGCCCTGAGCCTGAGCCTGGCCGCCTGCGGCCAGGACAGTGAGGGCGGCAGCAAGGAGGACAAGAAGGCGAACGACGCGACCGTCGGGATCGCGATGCCGACGAAGTCCTCGGAGCGCTGGATCGCCGACGGCAAGAACATGGTCTCCTCGCTCAAGAAGGCCGGCTACAAGACGACCCTCCAGTACGGCGAGGACGACCCGGACCAGCAGGTCTCGCAGATCGAGAACATGATCACGCAGGGCGTGGACGCACTCGTGGTCGCCGCCATCGATGGACGGGCCCTGAGCAACGTGCTCCAGCAGGCCGCCGACGCCGACATCCCGGTGATCTCCTACGACCGGCTCATCCTCGGCAGCCCCAACGTCGACTACTACGCCTCCTTCGACAACGAGAAGGTCGGACAGCTCCAGGGCAACTACATCCTGGACAAGCTGGGCCTCGCCGACGGCTCGAAGAAGGGCCCCTTCTCCATCGAGCTGTTCGCCGGCTCCAACGACGACAACAACACCCGCTACTTCTTCGACGGCGCGATGAAGGTCCTCCAGCCGTACATCGACAAGAAGCAGCTCGTGGTGCGCTCGAAGCAGACCAAGCTCAACCAGATCACCACCCTGCGCTGGGACGGCGGCACCGCCCAGAAGCGCATGGACGACCTGCTCACCTCCAGCTACGCGCACAGCAAGGTCGACGCGGTGCTCTCGCCGTACGACGGCATCTCCATCGGCATCCTCTCCGCCCTCAAGTCCGACGACTACGGCAGCAAGAGCAAGCCGCTGCCCGTGGTCACCGGGCAGGACGCCGAACTCGCCTCGGTCAAGTCGATCATCGCGGGCGAGCAGACGATGACCGTCTACAAGGACACCCGCGCGCTCGCCGAGGTCGCGGCCGACATGGCCGACGCCGTGCTCAACGGCAAGAAGCCGAAGGTCAACGACACCAAGACCTACGACAACGGCAAGAAGGTCGTGCCCGCCTTCCTGCTCAAGCCGGTGAGCGTCGACAAGTCCAACTACACCAAGGAACTCGTCGACTCCGGCTACTACAAGCAGAGCCAGCTCAACTGACGGCGTCCCCGGCCGGTCGCGCGCCGGCCGGGCCCCCGTACCGATCACAGAGAAGTAGTGCTGACCACCAAGAAAGGCGGAGCCATGCCGGCACCCGTCCTGGAGATGCGCTCGATCGTCAAGTCCTTCACCGGCGTCAAGGCCCTCTCCGACGTCTCCCTCTCGGTGCGCGCCGGAGAGGTGCACGCCATCTGCGGGGAGAACGGCGCCGGCAAGTCGACGCTGATGAAGATCCTCAGCGGGGTCCACCCGCACGGCAGTTACGAGGGCGAGGTCCTGTTCGAGTCCGAGCCCTGCCGGTTCCGCGACATCCGGGCCAGCGAGAAGCGCGGAATCGTCATCATCCACCAGGAGCTGGCCCTGGTTCCGTACCTGTCCCTGGCCGAGAACATCTTCCTCGGCAACGAACGCGCCAGCCGGGGTGTCATCAGCTGGCACCGCACCCTGGGTGAGGCCTCACGGCTGCTGCGCCGCGTCGGACTGGCGGACAACCCGCAGACCAGGGTCTCCGACATCGGCGTCGGCAAGCAGCAACTCGTGGAGATCGCCAAGGCCTTGGCGAAGGAGGTGAAGCTGCTGATCCTCGACGAGCCGACGGCCGCGCTCAACGACGAGGACAGCGCCGCCCTGCTGCGCCTGATCCTGGAACTCAAGGAACAGGGCATCACCTCGATCATCATCTCGCACAAGCTCGGCGAGATCGCCGCCGTCGCCGACTCGGTGACCATCCTGCGCGACGGCCGCACCGTCGAGACGCTCGACGTCAAGGCCCCCGAGACCACCGAGGAACGCATCATCCGCGGAATGGTCGGCCGCGACCTCGACCACCGCTTCCCCGAACGCAGCCCGTACACCGCGGACTCGGGGGAGCAGCCCGCGCTGGAGATCCGGGACTGGACCGTCTTCCACCCCGTCGACCAGCAGCGCAAGGTCGTGGACTCCGTCTCGGTGAACGTGCGCCGCGGCGAGATCGTCGGCATCGCGGGACTCATGGGAGCGGGCCGCACCGAACTCGCGATGAGCGTCTTCGGGCGCTCCTACGGCCGGCACGCGGGCGGCACCGTCCTGCGCGACGGGGCCCCGGTACGCACCCGCACCGTGCCCGAGGCCATCGGACACGGCATCGCCTACGTCACCGAGGACCGCAAGTACTACGGGCTCAACCTCATCGACACCGTCAAGAGCAACATCACCCTCGGCGCGCTGCGCAAGGTGGCCCGGCACTCGGTCGTGGACGCGCACGAGGAGCGCCGCGTCGCCGAGTCCTTCCGCACCTCGATGAACATCCGCGCCCCGCACATCATGGAGCCGGTCGGCCGGCTCTCCGGCGGCAACCAGCAGAAGGTCGTCCTCAGCAAGTGGATCTTCGCCGGGCCCGAGGTGCTCATCCTCGACGAACCCACGCGCGGGATCGACGTGGGCGCCAAGTACGAGATCTACACGGTGATCGACCGGCTGGCCGCCGAGGGCAAGGCCGTCGTCTTCATCTCCTCCGAGCTTCCCGAACTGCTCGGAATGTGCGACCGCATCTACACGATGGCGGCCGGCCGGCTCACCGGCGAGGTGCCGCGCGAGCAGGCCGACCAGGAGACGCTGATGCGGCTCATGACCAAGGACACCCGGGCCGCCGAGAGCCGCGCCGGGGCACACAGCGAGGGACAGGACTCATGAGCGCCAACCTCACCGAGGGAAAACCAGCCGGCACCCCGCCCACCGGCGTGAAGAAGCCCGGCGCCGCCGGCCGGGGACTGCTCGGGCTGCTCGCCGACGCGATGCGCCGCAACATGCGCCAGTACGGCATGCTGATCGCGCTCGGCCTGATCGTCGTGCTGTTCGAGGCGTGGACCGGCGGGGACCTGCTGCTGCCCCGCAACGTCTCCAACCTGGTCCTGCAGAACAGCTACATCCTGATCCTCGCCATCGGCATGATGGTGGTGATCATCGCCGGGCACATCGACCTGTCCGTCGGCTCACTCACCGCCCTGGTCGGCGCGGTCGGCGCCGTCCTCATGGTCGACCACCACATGGCCTGGCCCCTCGCGGTCGTGCTGTGCCTGCTGCTGGGCGCGGCGGCGGGAGCCATGCAGGGCTTCTTCATCGCCTATCTGGGCATCCCCTCCTTCATCGTGACGCTCGCCGGAATGCTGCTCTTCCGCGGCTTCACCGAGATCTTCCTCAAGGGGCAGACCCTCGGCCCGTTCCCGGACGGCCTGCAGAAGGTCTCCAACGGCTTCCTGCCCTCCGTCGGACCGGACACCAACTACCACAACCTCACCCTGCTCCTCGGCCTCCTCCTCGTGGGCTTCGTCGTCCTCCAGGAACTGCGCGAGCGGCGCAGGCAGCGGGAGTTCGAGCTGGCGCCGCTGCCCACCGGACTGTTCGCGCTCAAGCTGACCGCGCTGGTCGCCGCCGTCCTCGTCGTCACGATGCTGCTCGCGAGCTACAAGGGCGCCCCCGTGGTGCTGCTGATCCTCGCGGTCCTCGTGGTCGGCTTCGGCTACGTCATGCGCAACGTCATCATCGGCCGCCACGTCTACGCGCTCGGCGGCAACCTGCCCGCCGCCAAGCTCTCCGGCGTCAAGGACAAGCGGATCACCTTCGCGGTCTTCCTCAACATGGGGGTCCTCGCGGCGCTCGCCGGACTCGTGTTCGCCGCACGCTTCAACGCGGCCTCCCCGAAGGCCGGCATCAACTTCGAACTGGAGGCCATCGCCGCCTCGTTCATCGGAGGCGCCTCCATGAGCGGCGGGGTCGGCACCGTACTGGGCGCGATCATCGGTGGTCTCGTCCTCGGCGTCCTCAACAACGGCATGAACCTCGTCGGTATCGGCACCGACTGGCAGCAGGTCATCAAGGGCCTCGTCCTGCTGGCCGCCGTCGGCTTCGACGTCTGGAACAAGCGGCGCGGGGTGTCCTGACACCGGGCCCCGCCGTCCGGGCGCCGAGGCCACGGCGCCCGGACACCACCCGCGCACCACGAGCCGCCGGGGACGCACACCGTCCCCGGCGGCTGCGAACCGCAGAACGGAGTCACCCACGTGACCGACGCAGCAGCGCCCCGCACCCGCCACCACCCCGTCACCGACGACGAACTCTGCACCGTGGGCGTCGACTTCGGGACCCTCTCCGGACGGGCCGTGGTGGTCCGGGTCCACGACGGCGAGGAACTGGGCTCCGCCGTGCACCCGTACACCCACGGGGTCATCGACACCCGGCTGCCGGACGAGGGCGCCCCCCTGCCGCCCGACTGGGCGCTCCAGCACCCCGAGGACTGGCGGGACGTGCTGCGCGCGGCCGTCCCCGAGGCGCTCGCCGCCTCGGGGGTGGACCCCTCCCGCGTCATCGGTATCGCCACCGACTTCACCGCCTGCACCGTGCTCCCGGCCCTGGCCGACGGCACCCCGCTGAGCGAGACCGGACTCGGCCACCGCCCGCACGCCTGGCCCAAACTGTGGAAGCACCACGCCGCCCAGGGCCAGGCCGACCGCATCAACGCCCTCGCCCACGAACGCGCCGAACCCTGGATCGGACGCTACGGAGGGAAGATCTCCGCCGAGTGGCAGTTCGCGAAGGCCCTCCAGCTCCTGGAGGAGGACCCCGAGGTCTACGCGCGCACCGAGCGCTGGATCGAGGCCGCCGACTGGATCGTGTGGCAGCTCACCGGGGCCGAGTCCCGCAACACCTGCACCGCCGGATACAAGGGCATCCACCAGGACGGCGCCTACCCCGGCCCGGAGTACCTCGCCGCCCTGCACCCGGAGTTCGCCGACTTCGCACAGACCCGGCTCGACCACCCGCTCTCCCCGCCCGGCACCCGCGTCGGCTCCCTGAGCGCGCGGGCCGCGGAGTGGACCGGACTGCCCGAGGGCATCGCGGTCGCCGCCGGGAACGTCGACGCCCACGTCACCGCGCCCGCCGCGCAGGCCGTCGACAACGGCCGGCTGCTCGCCATCATGGGCACCTCCACCTGCCACGTCGTCAGCGGACCCGAACTCGCCGAGGTCCCCGGAGTGTGCGGAGTGGTCCGCGACGGCATCGTCACCGGCGCCTACGGCTACGAGGCCGGTCAGAGCGCCGTCGGCGACATCTTCGCGTGGTGGACGCGCACCGGACTGCCCCCCGAGTACGCCGAGGAGGCCGCCCGCGCCGGAGAGGACCCGCACACCCTGCTCAGCCGCAAGGCCGCCGGACGCCCGGTCGGCGCCCACGGGCTGATCGCCCTCGACTGGCTCGGCGGCAACCGTTCCGTCCTGGTGGACCACCACCTCTCCGGCGTCCTGATCGGCCTGACCCTCAGCACCCGGCCGGAGGACGTCTACCTCGCCCTCCTGGAGTCCACGGCCTTCGGCACCCGCGTCATCGTCGAGGCCCTGGAGAAGGGCGGAGTACCCGTCACCGAGTTCGTCGTGGCGGGCGGGCTCAAGAAGAACGCCCTGCTCATGCAGATCTACGCCGACGTCCTGCGCCGCCCCGTCTCGGTCGCCGTCTCCGACCAGGGGCCCGCCCTCGGCTCCGCCATCCACGCGGCCGTCGCCGCCGGCGCCCACCCCGACGTGCACGCCGCCGCCCGCGCGATGGGCCGCGCCGAGCACGCCGCCTACCTCCCCGACCCGGCCCGCGCCGAGGCGTACGAGGCCCTGTACGCCGAGTACCGCGTCCTGCACGACCGCTTCGGTGCCGGGGACGACCACCAGCTGCACCGCCTGCGTGCCCTGCGCGACACCGCACTCGCGGCGGGTACCGGCGACCCGGGCACCGGCGACTGACGAAAGCCGGACAGCCGTACGCGTACCGCGCCCGCGGCCTCCCCTGCCGCGCCCGTGGCACCCGTACCGCACCTGCCTCGCCGCCGCACGCGCCCGCATCACAGAAGGAGTACGCCCATGCCCCCCTCCCAGCCGGTACGCGAGGTCTGGTTCCTCACCGGAAGCCAGCACCTGTACGGCGAGGAGACGCTGCGCCAGGTCGCCGACCAGTCGCGGCTGATCGCCGAACAGCTCGCCGCCGACGCGGAGATACCGCTGCGCGTGGTCTGGAAACCCGTCCTCAGCGACGCCTCCGCGATCCGCCGCCTGTGCCTGGACGCCAACGCCGACGACACCTGCGCCGGGCTCATCGCCTGGATGCACACCTTCTCCCCGGCGAAGATGTGGGTCACCGGCCTCGACGCCCTGCGCAAACCACTGCTCCACCTGCACACCCAGGCCCACCGCGAACTGCCCTGGTCCACGCTCGACATGGACTTCATGAACCTCAACCAGGCCGCGCACGGCGACCGCGAGTTCGGGTACGTGCAGACCAGGCTCGGTGTCGCCCGCAAGACGGTGGCCGGCCACGTCAGCGACCCCGCCGTGGTGCGCCGGATCGCCGCCTGGACCCGGGCCGCCGCCGGCCGCGCCGACCTCGACGGACTGCGCCTGGCCCGCTTCGGCGACAACATGCGCGACGTCGCCGTCACCGAGGGGGACAAGGTCGAGGCCGAACGCCGCTTCGGGGTCTCCGTCAACACCTACGGGGTGGGCGACCTCGTGGCCGCCGTCCGCGCCGTACCCGGGGAGGCGGTCGAGGCACTCGTCGAGGAGTACCGCGACACCTACCGCCTCGCCCCCGAACTCGCCGCCGACGGCGCCCGGCACGAGGCGCTGCGCGAGGCCGCCCGCATCGAGGCCGGACTGCGCTCCTTCCTCGACGAGGGCGGCTTCGGCGCCTTCACCACCAACTTCGAGGACCTGGGCGGACTGCGCCAGCTCCCCGGCATCTCCGTGCAACGCCTCATGGCGGACGGCTACGGCTTCGGCGCCGAGGGCGACTGGAAGACCTCCGTCCTGCTGCGCGCCCTCAAGACGATGGCCGAGGGCCTGCCCGGCGGCACCACCTTCATGGAGGACTACACCTACCACCTCGTGCCCGGGGAGGAACTGATCCTCGGCGCCCACATGCTGGAGGTCTGCCCCTCTGTCGCGGCCACCACCCCGAGCTGCGAGGTCCACCCCCTGGGCATCGGCGGCCGGGAGGACCCGGTGCGGCTCGTGTTCGACGCGGCGGCCGGACCCGCCGTCGTGATCGGCATGAACGACCTCGGCGACCGCTTCCGGCTCGTCGCCAACGAGATCGACGTGGTGCCCCCGAGCGAGCCCCTGCCCGCGCTGCCGGTGGCCCGCGCGGTGTGGCGGCCCCGGCCCGACCTGCGCACCTCCACCGAGTCCTGGCTCATGGCGGGCGGCCCGCACCACACGGTGCTCACCAGCGCCCTCGGCATCGAGGAACTGGACGACCTCGCCGAGATCCTGCGCACCGAACTGGTCGTCGTCGACGCGGACACCACTGCGCGCGCCTTCCGGCGGGAACTGCGCTGGAACCAGGCGTACCACCGGCTCGCCCAGGGCCTGTGATCCGGGACCGGAGGGCTTTGGCCCGGCCTTTGCTCCGTACCCCAGCACCAGGAGGGAAGCCCTCATGACCACCAGCACACCCGCCGGCCGCGATCCCGCGCTCGCCGCCCTGCGCCGCGAGGTACTGGCCGCCAACCTGCTCATCCCGGCCTCCGGACTCGCCACCCTGACCTGGGGCAACGTGAGCGGGGTGGACCGGGAGCGCGGGGTCTTCGTCATCAAGCCCTCCGGCGTCCCCTATCCCGAGCTGACCGAGGAACACCTCGTGGTGGTCGCCCTGGAGGACGGCCGGGTGGTCTCCGGCGACCTGCGGCCCTCCACCGACACCGAGACCCACCGCTGCCTGTACCGGGCCTTCCCGTCCATCGGCGGCGTCACCCACACCCACTCCACCCACGCGGTGGCCTTCGCCCAGGCCCGCAGGGACATCCCGGTGCTCGGCACGACCCACGCCGACACCTTCGACGGGCCGATCCCCGTGACCCGCGACCTGAGCCCCGAACAGTGCGCCAAGGACTACGAGTTCCACACCGGACAGGTCATCGTGACCGAGCTGGCCGGTGAGGACCGCCGGGCCCGCGAGGTGCCCGCCGCCCTGGTGTCCCGGCACGGCCCCTTCACCTGGGGAGCGAACGCCACCGCCTCCCTGGAGCACGCCGTGATCTGCGAGGCCGTCGCCGAAATGGCCCTGCACACCCTCGCCCTGCGCCCCGACCCGCTGGACCCGCCGCCCCGGCACCTGCTCGACCGCCACTACACCCGCAAGCACGGGGCGGACGCCTACTACGGGAACGGCTGAGCCGGCCCCCCGCGCCGGACAACCGAGCGCCGCCGAGCAGCCGCGTGGCCGAGGAGGAGCCCGACGGACGGTCGACCACACCGCACCGCCGGGCCCTCGGCATACCCGCGCGGTGCTGCGGCGGCACCTGAATCGGTACACGAACGCGTCCGACGGCAGCGATCCGGAACGATCTCCACCGGTGCGTGCCAGAACCCTTGACCATGACTCAACTGCGCGCCATAGTGCGCTGAATCCTTTCAATGCGCGGGGGAGCGCTCCCGTCGCGCAGCCTCCTGTCCCGGCCGGTCTCGTGCTGCCTCCCGCCCATGGACGCCATCCCGAGACCCCGCCGTCGACGCCTGTCCGCCGTCCGTCCACCAGAGAGGAGGTGACCCTGGTGACCGTCGTCGGGGCCGCCCGCGAACCGTCCTCCGCCCCGCCACGCCCCCGTGGCGGTATGCGGCCTCCCGGCAGCGCCGCCGAGGCACGTGCCAGGCGCCGCCGTCGCGCGGACACCAGGACCGGATACGCCTTCATCAGCCCGGTGCTGCTCGGGCTGCTGCTGTTCACCGCGATCCCGCTGGTCCTGTCCTTCGCTTACTCCTTCACCCGCTACGACCTGCCGCGCGGCCCGGAGTTCACGGGCCTGGACAACTACGGAACGCTCTTCTCCGACCCGCAGTTCTGGAACGCGCTGCGGGTGACCCTGCTGTACGCGGTGATCTCGGTGCCGCTCCAGCTCGCGGGCGGCCTGTTCATAGCGCTGCTGCTCAACCAGCCGGTACCGGGGATGCGGCTGTTCCGCACGCTCATCTACCTGCCCGCCGTGCTGCCGCCGCTGGCCGGGGTGGTCGTCTTCAAGACGCTGCTCGCACCGAACGAACTCGGTGTGGTCAACAGTGTCCTGCTGAAGCTGCACCTCGTCGACGCGCCCGTGCAGTTCTTCACCTCACCGGGCACGGCGATGCCCTCGCTGCTGCTGCTCGCCCTGTGGGGAGCGGGCGGGTCGATGCTGATCTGGCTCGCGGGGCTGCGCAACGTGCCCAAGGAGCTGATCGAGGCGTCCCGGGTGGACGGGGCGGGGCCGGTCACCCGCTTCTTCCGCATCACCCTGCCGATGATCTCGCCGACGATCCTGTTCAACGCGGTGCTCGGGCTGATCGGCGCGATGCAGGTGTTCCTCCAGTCCCTCATCGTGAACGTGAAGTCCAATCCGGCCAGCGGCAGCCCGCTCGGCGCGCTCGACTTCCTCAACGTGTACATCTACCGCCACACCTTCGGCTATCTCCAGATGGGGCTCGGTTCCGCCGCGGCCTGGGTGCTGTTCGCCCTGACCCTCGTGCTGACGCTCGCCTTCTTCCGCTGGAGCCGCCGCTGGGTCTTCTACCAGGGAGGGGAGCGCTGATGGCCGCCCTCGGACAGACTCCCACCGTCGACCACGCAGGGCCCGTGGGCCCCGCGGGCTCCGAGGACGCCCTCGTCACCGTGGCCGCCCGCGCCGGTACGAAACGGGAGCGCCCTCGCTGGACGCCCGCGACGACCGCGACCTTCCTCGCGCTGATCCTGGTGACCGCGCTGTTCCTGTTCCCGGTCTTCTGGGCGCTCAACACCTCGCTGCAGACCACGGCGGAACAGCAGTCGCTGCCCGTCGTGTGGTGGCCCGACGACCTGCAGTGGTCCAATTTCAAGGCCGCGTGGACCTACTTGCCGTTCACCGACTACCTGTGGCACAGCCTGATCATCGTCGTGTCGGTGACGGTCGGCTCGGTGCTGTCCGCCTCGGCCGTCGCCTACGGCCTGTCGCGGCTCAAGTACGCGGGCCGCGAGTTCTGGTTCAACGTCGTGCTGTCCACGATGATGATGCCGTTCGTCGTCACGTTGATCCCGCAGTACCTCGTCTTCGAACGGCTCGGCTGGCTCAACTCGTACTGGCCGCTCGTCGTCCCCGCCTTCTTCGGCGGCGGCCCCTTCAACATCTTCCTGCTGCGCCAGTTCATGCGCTCCATCCCCAGGGAGATCGACGAGGCGGCCTTCGTGGACGGTGCCAACCACTGGCAGATCTACTCCCGCATCGTCATGCCGATGGTCAAACCGGCGCTCGCGGTCACCGGCTGGATGACGGCGCTCGGCGCGTGGGGCGACTTCCTCGGCCCGCTCGTCTACCTGTCCACCCCGGACAAGTGGACCGTGGGGCTGGGGCTCTACAGCTTCCCGATCTCGCCGCCCGCCGGCTGGGGCGACCAACTCGTCGTGGGCATCGCGCTGCTCGTCATGCTGCCCGTCGTGATCGGCTTCTTCTTCATCCAGCGCCTCCTCGTCGAAGGCGTCAACCTCACCGGCGTCGACCGCTGACCAGGAGTACCCCGATGCTCACACCACCGACCAGGGGCCCGGCCCGCCGTACCGTGCTCACCGCCCTCGGGGCGCTCGGCGCGGGCGCCGCGCTCACCGGCTGCTCCGGCATGGACGTCAGCCAGCCGCAGGGCAGTGGCCCGCGCACCGGCCTCACCCGTCGCAGGGTGCGCCTGCGCATGGGTGTCCTGCCCGGACCGACCGAGCGGCTGTGGACGAGCGCGCTCGTCGAGGACTTCCAGAAGCTGCACCCCAACATCTCGGTCGAACTCCAGGCGTCCGCCCAGATCACCGACCTCAGGACGACGGTGACCTCAGCGATGTCGGGGGACCTGCCCGACATCATGTTCTCCAGCGACGTGCTCGCCCAGTCGCAGGCATCCAAGGGCCTGCTCCTGGACCTGAGCCCCTACCTGAAGGACTACGGCCACACCGACGGGGACTTCATCGGCAAGATCATGGAACTGGGCCGCTGGGAGGGCCGGCAGTACGTCCTGCCGCGCGGGCTCGACCAGGTCGTGGTCGCCTACAACCCGCGGCTCTTCGACTCGGCCGGGCTCGAGCAGCCCCGGCAGGGCTGGACCTGGCAGGAGTTCAAGGCCGCCGCCGCGAAGATCGACGGGGTACGCAAGGGCGAGCGCTACTGGGGCACCGGTACCGTCGCCGGCTGGAGCTACGGCCAGTACCCGGTCTACGTGCCCTTCATGCGGGGCTGGGGCGGCGACATCAGCGAGGCCGACGGCAGCAGGGCCACCCTCGACGATCCGCGGGTGGCCCGGGGCGTGCGCGAGATGATGTCCTACTTCGGGCGGTACTCCACGGCTTACGCGCCACCCCCCGTGGACCCCTTCCTGAGTGGCCGGGCCGGGATGAACTTCCTCGCCCGCCCCCAGGTGTTCTCCCTGTTGGCCTCCCCGGACCGCATGAAATGGGCCATCCCCTTCAAGCCCGGATTCGCGAGTTTCCCCCTGTTCCCCACCCCCAGAATCGGTGCGGGCATGGCAGGTTGGGCGGGCACCGTGAACACGCGCCATCCGCACGAGACCGCCGCCTTCCTCATGTACACGCTCTCGGCGCGCGGTCAGCGGCTGTACGCGAAGATCGCCGGCGAGGTACCCGTCCGCAGCGACCTCGCCGACGACCCCTCGTGGCAGGACACGATGAACTTCGACGGGGAGATCGACCAGCGGGCGTTCACCGCCTACGGCGACTACCAGAGCTTCCCGCCGGGCAACCTGCCCCTGGTCAGCAACGCGCAGATGGCCACCGCCGTGCAGGACGCCCTCGACAGCGTCCGGCTGGGCACCACCACCCCGGAGGAGGCCATGCGCCGCTGCAACCGGACGGTCAACGACACGCTGGTCGGCCTCCAGCAGTGAGGCCCGGGCCCCCGAGAACCCGTCGGGCAGAGCAGCGCACAGCGCACCACGGCACCGCAGCGAGCCCTGCCGGGCGAGGACCGCACCACCGAAGAGCCGTACCACTCACGGAAGCCCCACCTCGACAACCGCACTCCACCGCAAGGACAGCATCACCGCAAGGACCCACAGGAACTCCCCCCGGAAGGGACGTCATGCCCCCCACCTCCCGTGCCACTTCCCCCGCCACCGGCGACGGCGCCGACGGCGCGCGCCGCCCGGGCCCGAGCCGCCGCTCACTGCTCGGTGCCGCGGCCGGAACTGCCGCGGCGCTCGCGGTCGGGGCCGCCGCGCCCGCGTGGGCCGGACCGCGCTCCGCCGCGCGCGCCGCCGGTCCGCTCGACCTCGGTTCGACGGCCGACGCGGTCGGCATCAACTACACCGTGCTGCACAACCTGGCGGTCGGCCCCGGGAAGCAGATCTACGACAACACCGAGATCCTGCACACCACGGAGACCACCGGGCAGCCCCCGGCCTGGGGCCCGCTCAACGCGAACCACTTCTGGGGCCGTCCGGCCTCGGGGTACTCCCGTTCCGACGACACGGCGGTCCTGCGCACCCACGCCCAGCAACTCTCCGACGCCCGCATCGACTTCATCGTGGTGGACGCCACGAACGTGCAGGGGCCGCCGGACGCGGGCAGCGACGAGATCTACTACGCGCCGACACGGGTCCTGCTGGACACCTGGAAGGAGATCCGCGCCTCGGGCGGCTCCACCCCGGCCGTGGTGCCCTGGGTCGGTACCCCTGCGAGCAACCCGGACCCGGCCGCGTGTGGCAACGCCACCTGGGACGAGTTCTACGCCTCGGGCGCCTACGAGGACCTGTTCGTCACCTACGAGGGCAAACCGCTGCTCGTCACCACCGACACCCTGCCGGACGCCCTGCGCGAGCGCTTCACACTCCGTAAGATGTGGGGCCTTCAGCAGCAACTCGCCGACCAGGAGTGGTCCTTCCTCCAGGACTACCCGCAGAACGTGGGCATGTCCGGCGGCGCCCCCGAACAGATCGCCGTGTGCACGGCCCTCCAGCACACCTACATGACCGAACCGGACGCCGTGGGGCGGCTCGGCGGCCGCACCTTCCGCGACCAGTGGCGGCAGGCCTTCCAGGTACGGCCCAAGGTCACGATCCTCACCTGGTGGAACGAGTGGACGGCCCAGCGCTTCGAGGACGAGGCGGGCAACACCCGCTTCGTCGACAACTACGACGAGCCGCTCAGCCGCGACATCGAGCCGCAGGACCCCGCGCAGGTGGGCAGCCACGGCGACCTCTACTACCAGTGGACGAAGCAGTACGTCGCGGCCTACAAGGACCACGCCGCCTTCCCGGAGGACCTGGTGCAGTAGCGCCCGCACGCAACGGGGTGCCCGGCGGGGCTCGTACCGGCGACGTCCACCGGTACGGGCCCCGCGCCCGGCGACGTACGGCGTCGTGCGGCACCAGCCGTTCAGCACCAGCCCTGTCCGGCGAACCACTCGGCGCACCAGCGCGTCCACCGCCCCACGTACGGGGACCCCTCGGCCAGGCCCAGACCGTGCTCGCCGTGCGGCAGGACGTGCAGCTCCACCGGGACGCCCGCACGACGCAGGACCGCCGTGTAGCGCAGCGCGTGCTCGACGTCCACGGAGGCGTCGTCCGCCGTGTGCCAGCAGAACACCGGCGGCGTGTCCGGGTGCACGTCCTCCTCCAGGGAGAAGGCGCGCCGCCGGGCCACAGAGGCGTGCCGGCCGAGCAGCGCCTCCACCGAGCCCTCGTGCGGCAGATGGGCCAGGGAGGTCACCGGATAGCACAGCACCGTCAGATCGGGCCGCTCTCCCTCCCCGGTGTGCCGGCCCCCGGCGAGCAGCCCCGCGAGGTGCCCGCCCGCCGAGAAACCGAGGACCCCGACCCGGCCCGGGTCCACCAGCCCCCGGGCCGCACCGGCGGCGGTGCCCGCGCGGATGGCCCGCATCGCGGCCAGCGCGTCGTCCAGCGGCGCGGGCTCACCGTACGGGGCCACGCGATAGCGCAGGACGAAGGCGTGCAGGCCGAGCTGGTTCAGCCAGCGGGCGACCGGCTCCGACTCGTGCGCGGCGTGCCCGACGTAGCCCCCGCCGGGCAGGACGAGGACGGCGGGCGCGGCTTTGCCGCTGTGCGGGGCGGGAAAGAAGTCCAGCCGGTCGTCGAGAGAGCCGGTCATCTCGTGATCTCCTGTTCGGTCGGTGCCAGGTGTGCGGCGGGCGCGTCCTGCCGGGCTCCCCGGGCCCTCGCGGCTGCGCCGGAAGGACGGGGACGCGAGCTCAAGCAGCCTAGTCTGCTTAAGGAGGGAATTGAATGGTTACAAGGGCACCTTCCGCTCGTGGGAGCCGGTGCCCAAGGGGGCGGAGATGGCCTGTCAGGTGCTGGTTTCTGCGACCAGGTCGGCACTTGACCACGTCCCGCTCCGGGCTTAGTCTCCGAGCCAGAATTTGAATAGTTTCAAGTGCGCCTTCGGGCAGTCGGCAGAAGGGTTCCCCTCCCTCGACGACGCGGCGGCGCCCCTTTCCGGCCACCCCCAGGAGCCCGCCGTGAACCCCCAGAACCCCGCCACCGGCGCGGTGACCGCGACGCTGCGCCCGGTCGAGCCCACCACCGAACGGCGTGCGGCGCCGATCGGTCTCGACGAGGCGGCCCCGCTGCTGGGCTGGCGGCTGGAGGCGGAAGGCCGCGGGCAGGCGCAGCGCGCCTACCGGATCGTGCTCGCCACCCGGGACCCGCTCACCCCCGGCACGACCCCGCTGTGGGACAGCGGCTGGACCGAGGGCGAGCGCACCGCCGACATCCCGTACGCCGGCCCGCCGCTCGCCCCGCGCACCGCCTACCAGTGGCGGGTCCAGGTCACCGACGCGCACGGCAATCCCTCCCCGTGGAGCGCGAGCGCCGGCTTCGAGACGGGACTGGCCCCCGGCCTGCCGGACGCGGACGAAGCCCTGGCCGCCGCCTGGATCACCGCGCCCGGTGAACAGGAGCTCGCCGCCCTGCCGGACCTCGACTCGGTCGACGGCGAACACGACCTGTACCGCATCGTGGCGGCGCCCGCGGGGACCGGCCACGACGCGCCTGCCGCGAGGGGCGAGCACGAGCCCAGCGGCCCGGGCACCTCCGGCGCCGGGACGGGCACGGGCCCCGGGGACGGGCCGGGGCGCCCCGCCTCGGCCTCCTCCGCCGCGCCCCGTGCGACCGTCTTCCGGCTCCGCTTCCCGGCCCGCCCCGCAGCCGTGCCGCAGGCCGCCCGGCTTCTCGCGGACGGGCCGGGCACCCTCGACGCCTACCTCGACGGACGGCGCGTGCCGGTCGACGGGAGCCCTTCGCAGGAACTCGCCGAGGCCCTGTCAGGCCCTGCCGGCAGCGATTCCGAAGCCCTTGCGGGCAGCGACCGCGGGCACCTCCTGGCGGTACGCGTCACCACCGAGGACGGCACCGAGCCCTGGCTGCTGGCCGCCCTGCGCGACGGCACCCCCGAACCCCTCCCCGGGCCACGGGTGCCGCACGCGGCCGCGACCGGCGACCACTGGCGAGCCCTGCGGGTGCCCGCGGCGGCGGAGCCGGACGGCGGGGCGTGCCCGGCGTGGGCCGATCCCGCGGCGCCCGACGAGACCCCCTGGCCCAAGGCGTTCGCCGCCGGCCGCAACGGCGATGCCCCGCACGGCCGCAGCCCCCTCAGTCACCGCCCCGGCCCCGTCCTGCGCCGCGACTTCGAACTGCCCGCGCCCGCCCGCCGCGCCCGGCTCTACGCCACCTCCCTCGGCCTGCACGAACTGCGGATCAACGGGCGCCGGGTCGGCGACGAGGAACTGGCCCCCGGCTGGACCGACTACGACGCGCGCGTCACCTACCGGGCCTACGACGTCACCGCACAGCTCACCGCCGGGCCCAACACGCTCGGCGCGCTCCTCGCGGACGGCTGGTACGCGGGCAACCTGTGCATCTTCGGCAAGTTCCACTACGGCACCTCCCGCGCCCTGCGCGCCCTGCTCGTCGTCGACCACCCCGACGGCACCACCACGACCCTCGCCACCGCCGACGACGGGACCTGGCGCGCCACGCGCGGCGCCGTGCTCTACTCCGACCTGCAGAACGGAGAGGTGCACGACGCGCGGCTCGAAGCGCCCGGCTGGGACCGCCCCGGGTTCGACGCCGCCGCCTGGCGCCCCGCCGCCGCGGTCACCCCGCCCGCCGCCCTGCGCGTCCTCGCCCCGCAGACCCCGCCGGTGCGCGCCCAGCAGGAGATCACCGCCCCGCTCACCCCCCGGCCGGGGGGCGGCCTGCTCGCCGACTTCGGCGAGAACGTCTCCGGCCGCGTCCGCCTCACCGTCCGGGGTGCCGCGGGCAGCCGCGTCCTGCTGCGCCACGCCGAGATGCTGACCCACGAGGGAGAGCTGTACACCGAGGCGCTGCGCGGCGCCCGCGCCACCGACACCTACGTCCTGCGCGGCGACCCCGAGGGCGAGACCTGGGAGCCGCGCTTCACCACGCACGGCTTCCGGTACTGCGAACTCCTCCCGCAGCCCGCACCGACCGGGAACGGCCAGGCGGGCACGGGCGCCGAACCGCCCCTCGTCACGAGCGCCACCGCCGTCGTCCTGTGGGCCGACATGCCCGCGACCGGTGGCTTCGAGACCAGCCACGCCGGACTGAGCACCCTGCACCGGAACATCGCCCGCTCCCTGCGCGGCAACTTCCTGTCGGTGCCCACCGACTGCCCCCAGCGCGACGAGCGCATGGGCTGGACCGGCGACATCCAGGTGTTCGCGCCCACCGCCTCCTTCCACCACGACGTACGCGGCTTCCTGCGCGGCTGGCTGCGGGAACTGCGCGGCTCCCAGCACGCCGACGGCGCCGTCCCGCACACCGTGCCCGACATGTTCGGCCGGGTCACCCCCGCGCAGGACCTGCACGGATCGGCGGGCGCGGCCGGCTGGGGCGACGCCGCCGTCACCGTGCCCGCCGCCCTGCTCGACGCCTACGACGACCGGCGGGCCGCCGCCGAGTCCCTCGAATCGGCGGCCCGCTGGGTCGGCTACCTCGAGGAACACAGCGCGGACGGGGCCCGTCCCGTCGACGCCTTCGGCGACTGGCTCGCGCTGAGCGCCACCCCCGGCGACCTCGTCGCCACCGCCTACGCCGCGCACGCCGCGCGCACCGCCGCACGGCTGGCGCGCGCCCTCGGCGAGGAGGAGCGCGCCGCCGGCCTCGACGCCTCCTGCGCCCATTTCCGCGCGGCCTTCCGCGAGCGCTGGGTGGGCGGCGGCGGGGTCCTGCACCCGGGCACGCAGACCGCCTACGTCCTCGCCCTGCACCTCGGGCTGCTGGAGCCGGCCGAGATCCCGGGCGCGGCCGACCGCCTCGCCCAGGAGATCGCCTCCCGCGGCGACCACCTGACCACCGGCTTCCTCGGCACCCCCTGGCTGCTGGACGCGCTCACCGACGCGGGCCGCATCGACGTCGCGCACACGCTGCTGCTCCAGGACAGCTACCCGTCCTGGCTCTTCCCTGTCGCCAACGGTGCCACCACGGTGTGGGAGCGGTGGAACTCCTGGTCGCAGTCCGGTGGCTTCGCCGACCCGGCCATGACCTCCTTCAACCACTACGCGTACGGGGCGGTGGGCGACTGGATGTACCGCACGATCGGCGGACTGGCCCCCGCCGAGGCCGGCTACCGCACGGTGCTCGTCGCCCCGAGGCCGCCCGCCGCGCTGACCTGGGCGCGCACCTCGCTGCTCACCGACCGGGGACGGATCACCGTCGACTGGGAGCGCACCGGCGGCGCCGGTTTCCGCCTCGACGTCGAGGTACCGCCCGGAGCGAGCGCCGAGGTCCGGCTGCCCGCCCTGCCCGGACTCGGCGACACCCTCCGCGAGTCGGGGCGGCCCGCCGCCGAGGCCGAGGGCGTCCACCCGCTCGACCCGCCCGCGGGCAGCGCCGCCGCCGTCCGCATCGGCTCCGGCACGTACCGCTTCACGCTGAGCTGAGCGCCGCACGGCCACCACCCGCCCACCGGCCGGTCGCCTGCCCCGGCCGGCCGACGCCACCCCGTACGACACCCGCCTCGTTCTCAGGAGCACGTCCATGTCCCAGCCAGAGCCCCCGACCGCGAACGTCTCCGGCCGGGCCCCGGCCGCCCGCTACGAGAACCCCGTCGTGCGCGGGCTGTCCTCCGACCCCTCGGTGTGCCGGGTCGGTGACGACTACTACCTCGCCACCTCCACGATGGACGCCTGGCCCGGCATCCCGATCCGGCACTCCACCGACCTCGTGCACTGGGAGATCATCGGGCACGCCGTCACCCGCCCCGCCCAGTACCGGCGCGACGGCCGCCCCGGCCCCCTCATGCTGTACGCGCCCACCCTGCGCCACCACGAGGGGCGCTTCCACCTGGTCTGCACCAACGTCGCGGACGAGCAGGGCAACTTCCTGCTGTCCACGGAGGACCCGGCGGGGGAGTGGTCCGACGCCGTCTGGGTGGACCGCACGGCCTTCGACCCGTCACTGACCTTCGCCGACGACACCTGCTACTACACCCGCCGCACCCTCGACCCGCTGCCCGACGGCCGCCTCGGCCCCGTCGTGCAGAGCGAGATCGCCCCCGCCACCGGCGAACTCCTCGGCCCGCTGCGTGAGCTGACCGAGAACTGGTCCGGGTTCTGCTCCAACGACATCGAGGGCCCGCACCTCTACAAGATCGGCGACTGGTACTACCTGTTCAGCGCCGAGGGCGGTACGTGGATGGGGCACATGCAGACCTGCGCCCGCTCCCGCTCCCCGTGGGGCCCCTTCGAACCGGCCCCGCACAACCCCGTACTCACCCACCGCCACCGGGTCGGGCACCCGATCCAGTCCACCGGCCACGCCGAACTCGTCGACGCGCCGGACGGCTCCTGGTGGGCGCTGTTCCTCGGCACCCGCAGGCCCGGCTTCGCCCCGCACCACCAGCTCGGCCGGGAGACCTTCCTCGCGCCCGTGGAGTGGACCGACGACGGCTGGCCCCTCATCGGTGACGGCGGCACCGTCGAGGAGACCATGACGCTCTCCCGGCCCCTGCCCGCGCCCGGCCCCGGCCACCGGCCCCCCACCCGGGCCAGGACGCCCTGGACCGAGGGCTGGGAGACGGCCGGCGGCCCGCCCCCGGAAGGCGTGCGCGTGGACCTCGCACCGGCTCCCCGGACCCTGGGGGAGGCCGACCGGGTCGCTCTGCCCGCCCGGTCGGCGGACGCGCGCACGGGCTGGCCCGACTCGGCCGTCCTGCTCCGGCAGCAGGAGTACCGCGGGTGTCTCACGGCGACGCTGGCCCCGCTGCCCGAGGGGACCGAGGGCGGGATCGCCGTCCAGTCCGACGCCGCGCACCACTACCGGCTCGCCGTCCGGGGCGAGGGCCCCGGGCGCCGGGCGGTGCTGCACCGCGTCGTGGACGACCTCGCCACGGCCGAGGAGACCCCGATCCCGGGCACCGGACCGCTGCGCCTGAGCGTCGAGGCGGACGGCACCCACTACCGCTTCCGTGTCCAGCAGGAGGGCGGCGAACCGGTGTACGCGGGCTCCGGTCTGTCGAGGCTGCTGTCCGCCGAGATCGCCGGGATGTTCACCGGATCACGTTTTGCCCTTTTCGCAGGTGACATCGTGCACGCTGACTCCCAGGCCGGCCCGCGACCGGACACCGCTCCCAGGACGGTGGAGTTCACCCGGGTGAGCTGCGTATAACGATTCATCGAGCGCCGCACGCCGAGAGAACTCATCCCGTTCTCTCGGCGTGCGGCGCTCTCGCGTACCGGGGCGCATCCCCAGAAAGAGCGATGTCATGCATGTTGCGGAGGAGTTACCGGGAGGCTATTGACCAAGCCCGCTTTGCCGATGATGATGTGTGAATCGTTTCATCCTGGCTGAGTCCCTTCCGCGTCTTGGTCAAGAGCCGAAGGAGTGTCCGTGTCCCGTCAACTCGTCTCCCGGCTGCGGCGCCGGGTGCTTGCCCCGACGGCGGCCGCCCTGGCCCTCGCCCTGAGCAGTACCGGCTGCGGAGTGCTCTACGGCTCGCACGGCGGCCCGCACACGGTGGTCATCGGGGTGCGGTCCCACTTCGTGACGCAGATGCAGCAGGTGGCGAAGGCGTACCGCAAGGTCGACCCGGACACCACGATCCAGATCGAGAGCCTGCCCGACGACGGTGCCGCCTACCTCCAGCGACTGGTCGTGGGCCGCCTGGGCAACAACCTCCCGGACGTCGTCGAGAGCTTCGACACCTACATCAACCAGGTCAACGACAACAACATCGTCCGCGACCTGACGCCGTACTTCGCGAAGGACGAGGGGCTCGACGAGAAGTCCTTCGCCGGTGACTTCCTCGACGCCTACCGGCCCACCGGTGAGCCGCAGAAGGTGCTCGGCATGCCGGTCAGCGACGACGCCATGGTCATGTTCGTCAACGACAAGCTGTTCAAGAAGGCCGGGGTGCCGCTGCCGAAGCCGGGCTGGAGCACCGAGGACATGTACGAGGCGGCCAGGAAGATCAGCGAGGCGGGCAAGGGCTCCTACTACGGGCTGCTCGCCAACAGCGGTGGTCTGCCCAACCCGGCGATCTACAACCCGATGCTCAAGGCGGCCGGCACCTACGTCTACGACGAGAAGACCAACACCACCGGCATCGGCAGCCCCGCCGCGATCAAGGTGTGGAAGAAGCTGCTGGAGCCGCAGCTGAACAAGTACGCGGCCCCCTACTCGGACACGATCGGCGCCGGGCAGCTGCGGTTCGAGCAGAACCGGCTGGCCATGTACCCGGGGGCCCGGGTGGCGATGCCCAACACGCAGGCGGCCTTCGGCAACAAGGGCTGGCACGTGGTCCCCATGCCCGAGGACAAGGGGAAGACCTCGATCGGCGGCGGCAGCTACGGACTGTCGATCACCACGGGGGCCGAGAACCCCGACGGTGCCTGGTCCTTCCTGAAGTGGTTCTACAAGACCGACGGAGGGATGGAGGCCATGTCGCGGACCGGCGCGATCGTGCCTCCCACCGAGGACGCGCTCGCCCACGGCACCTGGCGCGACCAGGCCGCCCCCAAGGGCAGCGCCGACGTCTTCGCGGACGCCGCGCAGAAGGCCGTCATGGCCCCCGTGGTGCCGCAGCGGGCGCAGAGCGTCCTGGAGAACCAGCTCCAGGCGGCCCTCCAGAAGGTCCTGCTCCAGCACGTCTCCGTCGAGAAGGCGTTCGGCGCGGCCGCGGACGCCGTCCAGAAGACGCTCGACGAGAGCGGGAGCGATGACCAGAAGCAGGACTGAAGACCCACCCCGCCGGCAGGCCGGGCGTCAGCCGCGCGGCACGGTGGACCAGCGATCCGAGGGAAACACGAACATGGCAATCTCCAGTCGGCCGGCCGGGCCCGCCGGCGCCGTGCCCTGGCACCGGCGCACCGAGACCCGGGACAAGGCGGCCGCCGCGGCGTTCCTCGCGCCGAACCTGGTGCTGTACACGCTCTTCGTCCTCATCCCGACCGTGGTCGGGGTCGTCCTCGGCTTCTTCCACTGGGACCTCTTCGGCTCCCCCCAGTGGGCCGGGCTGGAGAACTACCGCCGGCTGTTCTCGGACTCGGTGATGTGGCACTCGCTGGGCCGCACCGCGCTCTACCTGCTCTTCGGGGTCGTCCCCACGGTGCTCCTCGGGTTCATGCTGGCGGTGCTGGTCAGCTCAAAGATGCGCGGCGTCGCGGTGGTGCGGACCCTGTTCTTCGTCCCGATGATCGTCTCCAGCGCCGTCTGCTCGGTGCTGTGGGCCTGGCTCTACCAGCCCAGCAGCGGGATCATCAACACCATCCTCGGCTGGTTCGGCATCGACGGCCCGGCCTGGCTCGTGGACACCACCTGGGCGCTGCCCGCCATCACGATCATGCTGATCTGGATGGCCCTGCCGCTGGTGATCATGCTGTACCTTGCCGCGTTGCAGCGCATCCCCGAGAACATCTACGAGGCCGCCCGGCTCGACGGCGCCGGTCCCTGGACGCGGCTGTGGAAGATCACCTGGCCCAACGTCTCGGGCATCACCGCGCTGATCTTCGCGCTCCAGGTCGTCAACTTCATGGGCGCCCCCTTCGAGGTCTCCCTGATGATGACCAACGGCGGCCCGCTGGAGAGCACCCAGGCGCTGTCGCTCTACATCTACAAGGTCGCCTTCGAGCAGTCCGACTTCGGCTACGCGTCGGCGCTCTCCATGCTGCAGTTCGTGATGATCCTGGTCGTCGGCGGCGGCATGCGCCTGATCCAGCGAAGCCGGCGGGGCTGACATGGCCACCGGTATCCCGCCGATCGACGCACAGCGCATCCAGTCCACCGGGGAGGCACCCGTGAGTACCCTGACCGAAACCCGCCCCGGTGGCGCACCGGCGCCCGACCTGAAGAGGCCGCGGGCCGCGCGCGGTTCCTGGCGCACCATGACGCCGCGCACCGCGGGGAAGGTCGTGCACTGGCTGGCGATCCTCGTGTGCGGGCTGATCCTCGCCTTCCCGCTGCTCTACCTCCTCTCCAGCTCCCTCATGTCCTCGGCGGACGTGGTGGCCTACCCGCCGCACCTGGTCCCGCCCTCGGTGCACTTCGGCAACTTCTCCGAGGCCTGGCACTACCTCGGCGGCCGGACCGTGGCCAACTCCTTCATCTTCGCCTTCGGTGTGGTCCTCCTCCAGCTGGTCATCGGCCTGCCCGCCGGATTCGCGCTCGCCAAGATCCCCTTCAAGGGCGCCGCGATCATCACCGGCCTGTTCGTGGTGCCGATGTTCCTGCCGAACAACATCTCGATCATCCCGATGTTCGTCGTGACCCGCTCACTCGGCATCGTCAACAGCTACCTGGGCCTGATCATCCCGATCGCGGGCTCCACGGCCTTCGCGACCCTGCTGTTCCGGCAGTTCTTCTCCACGCTGCCGGACGGCCTCCTCGACGCGGCGAAGCTCGACGGGGCCGGCTGGTGGCGCATCCTGTTGCAGATCATCACCCCCACCGCCGGGCCGCCCATCGCCGCCTTCTCCTCGGTGACCTTCCTGACCGCGTGGAACCAGTACATCTGGCCGCTGATCGTCGCCCCCAGCTCCGACCTGCGGGTCGGACCGGTCGCGCTGGCGCCCCTCGCCCAGGGCTTCGTCACCAACATCACCCCGAACGTCAACATGGCCGCCTCGCTGATCAGCGTGCTGCCGGTCCTGCTCATCTTCATCGTGGCGCAGAAGTGGTTCGTCAACGGTGTGGTCGGCTCCGGACTGGAGTGACGGGAGAGCGTCCGTCACGACCCGGGCCCGGGCGGTCCTTACCCCGCCCGCGCCCGGCGCCGGACGGTCATCGACGGGTGGGCCGGTCGTGATGGGCCGGCCCGCTCGTTCTTCCGTGATCCGCTGTGGCGGAGTGCGGTCCGTGAGTCGGTCCGTGAGTGAAAGGCCGGTGCCCCCGTCGCTGTTCCCAGCGACGGGGGCACCGGCCTTCGGGCGTGGGTCAGTAGGTGCGCGGCGCCGAGGTCCATCCGGCCCGGGCGAGCTGGAAGGAGACCGGGAAGAGCGTCCCGTCCGAGGCGGGGCGCACCACCTCCACCTCCAGGGCCACCACCGCGTGCCGTCCCGCCCAGTCCTCGGGGACGTCCACGGCGACCCGGTTCCAGCCGGCCGGACGCGGCCGGGTCAGCCGCGCCTCACGCGTACTGCCGTCAGCCGCGAGGACCCGCAGGACCACGTCCCCCATCCAGGCCCCCTCCGGAGCCTCCACGCACTGGTCGACATGGGCGTACACGAAGCCGCCGGCCGGAAGACCGAGCGGGGCCGGCAGCTCAAGGCGCGCGGTGCGCGGCTCGCGCGGGTCCATCGGTTCGCCGCCGACCAGCAGCACCTCACCGGGGATCGGCTCGTGGTACACGGGCCCGCACACCGGCGACCGGCGCACCGTGAGCGTGGTGCCCGGCGAGGCGGGCGTCCAGCCCTTGGCGCCCACCCCGTCGGACAGGAACCCCGCGCCGCTCTCGACGCGCAGGGCGCGGCTGTTGCTGCGGCCTTCCTCGGTGGCCGTGAGCCGGGCGACCGCCCCGGGTGCGGCTCCGGCGGGGGGCCGCACCGTGATCCGGCCCGCTCCGGCCACCTCGGCGCTCCAGCCCTCGTCCACCGTGAGCCTCACCCCGTCACCGGCGAGGACCGGGACCTCCACCGAGCCGTCCGCGGGCACCCCGGGGGCCGCCCCGAGCAGCGGACCGGGACGTTCCTCGCAGGGCGCCTCGGACACGAGGACGTGCTCCCCGCTCGACGCCCGGACCAGGAGATCGTCCCCCTCCGTGCCGACCACCGTGAGCAGGGGATGCGCGGAGCCCTCAAGGACCGCGCCGTCCACCCGGACCGGTCCGTGCGCCCCGCCCGGGACCCGGATCAGGGCCTGCGCACCGACCGGCACGGTGACGGACAGTTCGACGCCCGCGCCGACCCGGCGCCAGCCGCTGACGACGGTGCCGCGCACCGTCTCCACCTCTCCGCGTACCCGTCCGAGGCCGGCCACCGGCCGGGGCGCCACGGTGAACCGCGCGAAGCCCGGGCCCGCGAGATCCGGTTCGATGCCGACGAGCCTGCGCCACACCCACTCGGCGAACGGCGCGCCCATCCCGATGTGGTCGAGCGAACCGGTGCCGGTGTTCTCGGCGTCGATCCACCAGCACTCCCACAGCGTGCCCGGCCCCTGCGTGAACATCGCGCCGATCCCGGGCTGTTCCGGCTGGCGCAGCGCCCCGAGGAGCGCGGCCCCGTCGCCCGCCCGCCAGCGGTCCACGGCGGCCCCGGGACGGGCGGGCCCGCCCGCCAGCGCCCGCACCACCGACTGGGTGGCGGAGAAGCCCGAGGTGACCCGGTGGCCCTCGGCCCGTACCGCGGTGGCCAGTTCACCGAGGAGCGCCGCCTCCTCCTCGGCGTCCGCGGCCAGGCCCGCCATCAGGGCGGTCGCGGCGGACGCCTGCGTGCCCCCGGCCCAGCGGCCCGTGCCCGGATCGCGCAGGAAACGCCGCGCCGCGGCCACCAGGGCGTCGGCCTGCTCCGTGCGCAGCGCGGCCAGGGCGTCCTCGCCCACCGCCCGTTCCAGATCGGCGAGGTCGCGCAGCGAGCCGATCACGGCGGCGGTCTGGAGCAGCACCGGGGGCGTCTGCCGCAGCGCCAGCCAGTCGAAGCCGTACGACAGCTCCGCCTCCGTCACGAGACCGTCCGCGCCCACCAGACCCAGCTGGTGATCGGCCCACTCGCGCAGCGGCACCAGGTGCTCGCGCACCACTTCCGGATCGCCGTACCGCAGGTAGTGCTCGCGCACGATCACGTTGTACGCCGAGCCCCACACCGGGTCGCAGGGCTGCGGGCTCTCCTCCAGCTGCGGCACGATGCCCGGCACCGCCCCGTCCGGGCGGCGCCCCTCGGCGAGGTCGCGCAGCCACTTGCGATAGGCGCCCGCCATGTCGAGGTGGGCGACGGCCGCCGCCGCCGACACGGAGGCGTCACCGGTCCAGCCCTGCTGCTCCCGGGTGGGGCAGTCCTCGGGCAGCGCGTGCAGGTTGTTCCACTGGGTGCGCACGGCCGCGTCCACGAGCCGCTCGACCAGCGGTTCGTCGGAGCTGACCGCGCCGGTGCGCGGGGCGTCGGTGTGCAGCGCCCGCCCCGTGACGGTGACCTCGGCGGTCTGCGGCAGTCCGCGCACCTCGACGTAGCGGAAGCCGTGGAAGGCGAACCACACGCCGCCGCGCTCCCCGTCGGTGCCGTTCGCCGTGTACCGGAACACCTGGCGTTCGCGCTCGGTGTCGAAGGGCAGCCGGATGTTGGTCGTGCAGACGGTGCCGTCCGCCTCCAGCAGTTCGCCGTGCACCGCTTCGATCACGGTGCCCGCCGGCACCCCGCGCAGGGTCAGCACACTGCGCCCCGCGAGGTTCTCGCCCACGTCGTAGACCCGCACCCCCGGGGCGGGACGGCTCAGTTCGACGGCTTCCCGTTCGCGTACGACGCGCAGCGCGGGGCCCGGGTCGGGCAGGACGCGCGGCAGCTGCGGCACGCCCTCGGCCTCGTCCGGCGCACCCGGCGTGCCGAGGACCTGCGCCGCCTCGCCGCCCGGTGCGGTGTCCCAGCCTCCGGGGAAGGCCCCGTCGTGGTGCTCCAGGTAGAAGTTCTCCTCGGCCACCACCGGGCTCGGCCCGAGCGTCCACCCCGCACCGGTGCCCACGCGGTGCGTGGCGCCGTCGGCGCCGGTCACCACCAGTTCGGCCAGCAGCCTGGGCGGGGCCTCCTGATCCATGCGGCGGCCCGTCCCGGCCACCAGGGTCAGGACGTTCTCGCCCGCGCGCAGCAGGTCCGTCACGTCGTACGCGCGGTAGAGCGCCGTCGTCCGCTCGGTGCGGGAGGGGTCGCAGGAGTCCGGGTTGACCGGAACCCCGTTGACGTGTGCGCGTACGAGGCCCTGCGCCGTCAGGTACAGGCGGGCGCGCGCCACGTCGCCGGACAGCGGGAAGGAGTGCCGGGCGGCGGAGCGCGCGGGCACCTCGATCCAGTGCGCGCTCCAGTCGGCGGGGGCGAGCGGACCGGTCTCCAGGACGGCGGGCCGGGACCAGCCGGACAGCTCACCCCGCTCGTCGCGCACCCGGACCGCCCACAGGACGCGGTCGAGCGGCGCCAGCGCGGGGCCCGCCCACGGGACGTAGACGCATCGCCCGCCCTCGACCTCGCCGGAGTCCCACAGCAGGGCGCCGGGTGCGAGGTCCTCGGGGCGGGAGAGTTCGGCGCCCTCGGCGGCCGGGGCCCGCCACACCCGGACCTGGTGGGCGCGCTGGGCCTGTCCGCCCCGGACGAGCGGGACGACCCAGCTCAGCGCCGGAGTGGCCGAGTCGAGGACCGGCCGCGAACGCCCCGGCTCACCGCTCGGCGGGGACTGGTCCTGGGCCCTGAGCGCGACCGGGGCAGGACTTCCGGAATGGGTGGATGGCTCGTGCATGGGGCTGGTCGTCCTCCGGCGTGCGGTGCGGGTGGTGCGTACGGACCGAGCGTACTGAATCGATTCATTCGGCCGGTCCCCATGGCATCAGTTCCGTGCGGTCAAGTAAAGCCCCGGGCCGGCGCGAACCACGGGCCGCCGCCCGGCGCTCACCGGGTGCGATCTCCCGGAGTCCCGCGCGGACGGCGCCGCCCCGCCCCGCGTCCCCGTCACACGAAAGACCTCGCCCACAGGATTTACCACGTTGTAATTTCCTGGCACGCTGGATCTTGCCGGGAGCGGGGCAACGCTTTCGCGGTGCCCCGCCGCGCCCGCTTCCGCACGCTCGGGCATCCGGTCCGCACCTCTGACGCCCGATGCGCACCCGCCGAATTCCAAGGAGCCATGTATGCACAGGTCCCGTCTCACCCTCGACCCGGACTTCCGGGTCGGCGCCGTCGACCGCAGGCTGTTCGGCTCCTTCGTGGAGCACATGGGCCGCTCGGTCTACACCGGTGTCTTCGAGGAAGGGCACCCGGCGGCCGACGAGGACGGGTTCCGCACCGACGTCCTGGAGCTGACCAGGGAGCTGGGCGTCACCACCGTCCGCTACCCGGGCGGCAACTTCGTCTCCAACTACCGCTGGGAGGACGGGGTGGGCCCGCGCGAACAGCGGCCCGCCACCCTGGACCTGGCCTGGCGCAGCCTGGAGCCCAACCGCTTCGGCCTGAACGAGTTCATGGCCTGGGCCCGCAAGGCCGGCGTCGAACCGATGATGGCGGTCAACCTCGGCACCCGGGGCACGGCCGAGGCGCTGGACCTCCTGGAGTACGCCAACCACCCCTCCGGCACCCGCCTGTCGGAGCTGCGCCGCGCGCACGGCGCCGCCGATCCGCACGACATCCTGCTGTGGTGCCTGGGCAACGAGATGGACGGGCCGTGGCAGATGGGCCACAAGACGGCCGAGGAGTACGGCCGGGTGGCCGCCGAGACGGCCCGCGCCATGAAGCGGCTCGACCCCCGGCTCTCACTCGTGGCCTGCGGCAGTTCCAGTGACGGGATGCCGACCTTCGGCGCCTGGGAGGCCACCGTCCTGGAGCACACCTACGAGCACGTGGACCTCATCTCCGCGCACGCCTACTACGAGCCGCTGAACGGGGACGTCGACTCCTTCCTCGCCAGCGGCAGCGGCATGGAGACGATGATCCGCTCGGTGGTCGCGGCGGCCGACCACGTCGGCAGCAAGCTGCGCGACAAGCGCCGGATCAACGTGTCCTTCGACGAGTGGAACGTCTGGTACCAGAGCCGCTTCGGCGGTGAGGACAGCCTGGACTGGCAGGAGCGCCCCCGGCTGATCGAGGACGTCTACGACGTGACGGACGCGGTCGTCGTCGGCAGCCTGCTGATGACCCTGCTGCGCAACGCCGACCGCGTCTCGGTGGCCTGTCAGGCGCAGCTCGCCAACGTCATCGCGCCGATCATGACCGAGCCGGGCGGCCCCGCCTGGCGCCAGACGATCTTCCACCCCTTCGCGCTGACCGCCCGCCACGCGCGCGGGGAGGTCCTGCGCACCGAACCGAGCGGGCCGCGCACCGAGACCGAGCGGTACGGCGAGGTCCCGCTGCTGTGGACCACCGCGACCCACGACGCCGAGCGCGGGGAGGTCAGCCTGTTCGCCGTCAACCGTGACCGCGACGAGCCGATGCTGCTGGAGACGGCGCTGCGGGCCTTCCCCGGTGCCCGGCTCGTCGAGCACCTGGAGCTGGCCGACGCCGACCCGTCCGCCGTCAACACCGCGGCCGAGCCCGAGCGGGTGCGCCCCCGCGCCGCCCGGGGCGCGCGGCTCGCCGACGGTGTCCTGAGCGCGGAACTCGCCCCCCGCTCCTGGAACCTGCTGCGCCTCGCCTACGACACGGGCACGGCCGCCTGAGCGCACCGGCACCACCGACATCGGAGGCCCGGTGCCCCACCGTCCCGGGGACGGTGCGGGCGCCGGGCCTCCGGCGGGCGGCCGGACGGACGAGGGACGGCTACTGGCCGCCGAGCCCGGTCGTGGCCACCGACTTCACGATCTGGCGCTGGAAGACCATGAAGACCACGATCAGCGGGACGGCCGCGAGCAGCGCCGCGGCGGCCGACTGGGCGTACTGGAGCCCGTAGGAGTCCTTGACCGTGGACAGGCCGATCGGCAGCGTCATCAGGTTCGGGTCGCTCGTGCTGATGAACGGCCACAGGAAGTTGTTCCAGGTCGTGATGAACACGAAGATCGCGACGGCGGCGAGGATCGGCCGCGACAGCGGCAGGATGATGCTCCAGAACACCCGGAAGCTGCCCGCCCCGTCGATGCGCGCGGCCTCCTCCAGCTCCTTCGGGATGCCGTCGAAGAACTTCTTCAGGATGTACACCATGGCCGGGGCGACGACCTGCGGGAGGATCACCGCCGCGTAGGTGTCGGTCAGGTGCGCGATCACCATCTGTCGGAACAGCGGCACGATGAGGATCTGCGGCGGCACCATGATCGAGGCGAGGACCACCGCGAGCAGCACCTTGCGGCCCCGGAAGACCGTCCGGGAGAAGCCGTAGGCGGCCATCGCCGAGATCACCACGGTGATGGCGGTCACGCACACCGTCACGATGAGGCTGTTGAGCGCCCACAGCGGCAGGTTCCCCTGGTCCAGGATCTTCTGGTACGCGTCCAGGGTGAAGCCGTGCTTCGGTATCCAGCCGTCCCCCGAGGTGGCCGCGTCGGTCTCCGTCTTGAACGAGGTGACCAGGGCCCAGGCCAGCGGCAGCAGCCACAGCACCGTCATGACCAGCAGCGCGAGGACGGCGACGATCTTGGGCAGTGGTCCCGTGCCCAGCACCGGTTGCGGCTTGGGGGAGCGGTACCTGAGCCCCGAGGGCGCCCGGCCGGCCTTGCGGGCCGGTGCCCGCGTGGCGCGGGGCGGGATGAGGGTGTCACTCGTCATGGTCAGGCCTCCCTGCGCGAGAACAGCTTGAGCTGGGCGATCGACAGGATGATCAGGATCGCGAAGAACACGTACGAGATCGCGGAGGCGTAGCCCAGCCGGTAGCCGGTGAACCCCGTGTCGTAGATGTACTCCAGGACCGGCCGCGTCGAGTTGTTCGGACCGCCCCGGGTGAGCAGGTAGATCTGGTCGAACACCTTGAGCGAGGCGAGGACCTGCAGGACCGCGATCAGGCCCGTGGTGCGCCGCAGTTGGGGCAGCGTGATCGACCACAGCCGGCGCCAGGAACCGGCCCCGTCGATCGCGGCGGCCTCGTAGAGGTGGTCGGGCACGGCCTGGAGCGCGGCGAGGTACAGCAGGAAGTTGAAGCCGACCGTCCACCACACGGTGACCAGGACGACCGCCCACATCGCCCACTTCTCGTCGATCAGCCAGCCGATGCCGTCCAGTCCCACGGCGTCGAGCATCGTGTTGAGCAGACCGAGGTCGGGCTGGAACAGCATGAGCCACACCTGCCAGACCACCGCGACCGGCAGCAGGTAGGGCGCGAAGAACGCGAGCCGCCACAGCCACTGGCCCGGCAGACCCGTGTGCACGAGCAGCGCCATGAGCAGGGCGAAGAGCACCAGCGGCACGGAGGACAGGACGGTGAAGACCGCGGTGTGGCCCAGACTCGACCACATCTGGGGGTCGGTCAGCGCCTCGCTGTAGTTGTCGAGGCCGGCGAAGGTCGAGCCGCCCTTGCCGGTCAGGCTCGCGTCGGTGAAGCTCATCCACACGCCGTACAGCAGCGGCACGACGAGGAACAGGACGAAGAAGACGAGGAAGGGGACGACGAAGAGGAGACCGGAACGGCCCTTGACCGAACGGCTCCTGGCCGTCCGGAGGGCGGAGGGGACTGAACTCATGACAGAGCGCCTTTCATGTCCCGGTCAGGCCGGATTGGGCTTGGACAGGAAGAAGTCGATCTCGGAGAGCATCTTCTTGACCGTGCTCTCCGCCGAGGCGCCGCTCACCCCTGAGGTGAGCGCGCCGCACATGCGGGCCTGGAAGTCGGACCCGGCCCCGGTGAACCACGCGGGCGGCTCCAGCGCCGGATGGTCGGCGGCCGGGGCGTACGAGGACTGCGGTTGCAGCTTCCCGTAGGCCTTCGACTCCACCACCGGCAGGTACGCCGGGATGTGACCCGCCTCGGCCCAGGTCAGGCTGTCCTTCAGGACCTCCGCGACCATCTGGTGGACCGAACGCCTGCGCGCCGTATCGACGTTGTCCTGGTGCGGGAGGACGAAGGAGTGGCTGTCGGCCTGGGTGGCGGGCTTGCCGAAGAGGGTCGGCATCGGCGCGGCACCCAGGTCGAATCCGGCGCTGCGGAAGGTGGGCGACTCCCACTCCCCGGAGAAGATGAACGGCGAGCGCTTGGTGGTGAACGCGGCGATCGCCGCCGGATAGTCCATCGTGCGGCAGTCCGGGTGGGTCAGCTTCTTGATGAAGTCGACGACCCGCACCATCTTGTCGTGGTCCACCTGCGGCTTGGAACCGGAGAGGTCGAACTCGCCGCCCGTCTGGCTGTACAGCCCCCAGAACATCCGCCAGGCCTGCGCCGTGTCGGCGAAGAGCCCGATGACGGGGCCGAGCTTCCCGGTGTCCTTGCGGAGCTTGTCCGAGGCCTCCAGGAAGGCCTCCGGCGAGTCCATCGGCAGCAGTTGACCGTCGCTGTCCAGCAGCCGCGCCTTGTCCATCACGTCGCGGTCGTAGAAGGTCACGAACGGGTGGGTGTCCAGCGGCAGTGCGTACTGCCCGCCCTCGTAGCGGCCCAGTTCCAGGACCTTCGGGTTGATGGACTCCTTGGGGACGCCGAACTCGGCGAGCAGGTCCAGGTCCCAGGGGTCGAGGAGACCACCGGGCGCGTACCCGGCCAGCCGGGACATGTGCATGATCGCCACATCGGGCGCGCGCCCGCCCGTGGAGGCCATCGCGAGCTTCGTGTAGTAGGCGGAGCCCCACTCCAGCACGGTGTCCTCGGGATGCAGCCCGGGCACCTGCCTGCGCACCTTCGCGAGCATGTCCTGCATCAGCGTGCCGTCGCCGCCGGAGAACAGGTGCCAGAACTGGACGTCCCCCTCGGAGGAGACGGCGCCCGCGACCGAACCGCACGCGCTCAGCGCGGGGGCCAGCGCGGCGGCGGAGGCCCCGAACAGCGCGCCGCGCAGCAGGGTGCGACGGCTGGGGGAGAAGTGACCGGCCATCACTGCCCGCCCTTCGCCTCGGCGCCGTCCGCCGCCACCTCGAACGCCGCGGGCCGCACCTGGGCCGCGCGCACCCGGGCCACGTCCAGCTTCTCGGAGCGGTCGAAGTGGTAGATGCCGTTCTGCTCCTGGAAGACGTCGGTGAGCTGCGTGTAGCAGTAGCCGAACATGTCCGGGTCGTCCAGCAGCACCCCGGTCAGCCCCGCGAAGCGCTCCTGGAAGTCCTCCTCGTCGCGCGGGCGCTGCCCGTAGCCCCAGGACACGTCCCGGTCCTCACCGGCGGCGGCCGCCTCCTCCGGGTTCCACCAGATGCCGCCGAACTCGCTGACGAAATAGGGCTGTCCGCGGTACGGCAGCGACCACTGCGGGTCCGCGTCCCGCTCCGGGTTGACGTACGGGTCGTCCTTGTCCAGGCCCGCGACCTGGGCGCGGAAGGCGGCCGGGTCCTGCTCGTACGAGTGCGCGTCGTACACGTCGGTCTCCGCGACCCGGTGCGCGTACCCTGAGGCGTCGACCACCGGACGCGAGGTGTCGGCGGCCTTCGTGGCCAGGAACATCGCGCGGGTCACGTCGTCCAGCACCGTGTGCCGGTCGTGCAGGAGCTGGTGCGTCTCGTTGAGCGGGCACCAGCCGACGATCGAGGGGTGCGAGTGGTCCCGCTCCAGCGCCTCCAGCCACTGCGCCACGTACCCGGCGGTGGGCTGCTGGTTGTCCCAGGAGGTGCCGCCGCCGGTGTGGCAGCCCCAGTCGCCGAACTCACCCCACACCAGGTAGCCGAGGCGGTCCGCGTGGTGCAGGAAGCGCTCCTCGAAGACCTTCTGGTGCAGCCGGGCCCCGTTGAAGCCCGCCGCCATGGACAGTTCGATGTCCCGCACCAGCGCCGCGTCGTCGGGCGCGGTCATCAGCCCGTCCGGGTACCAGCCCTGGTCGAGCACGAGCCGCTGGAAGACCGGACGGCCGTTGAGTAGCAGCCGCTTGCCGTCGATGGAGACCGAACGCAGCCCGGCCGTGCACACCGCGCGGTCCACGACCTCACCGTCGGCGTCCACGATCTCCAGCAGCACCCGGTACAGGTGCGGGTCCTCGGGCGACCACGGGCGGCTGCGGTCGGCGGGCACCGGCAGGACGAGTCGCGGCGCGAGGTCCAGGTCGGCGCGGACCGTCGCCTGCGTGACCGTGCCCTGGGCGTCGCTCAGCCGGGCCCGGACCCGGTGACCGGGGCGGTTGGCCGACAGCGGCAGCTCCAGGTGGAAGGTGCTGCCCGCGAGGTCCGGGGTGATCCGGGGCCGGCGCAGGTGCACCGCGCCCACCGGCTCCATCCACACCGTCTGCCAGATCCCCGTGGTCCGCGTGTAGTTGCACGCGCTGTTGGCGTACTCGGTGGCCTGCTTGCCGCGCGCCTGCGGCCCGCGGGCGGTGTCCCGGGCCCGGACCACGATCACCGCGTCCTCACCGGCGCCGACGACCGCGCCGAGATCCACGCTGAACGGGGTGAACCCGCCGCTGTGCCGGACCACTTCGGTGCCGTTGACCCACACCGTCGCATCGTGGTCGACCGCCCCGAAGTGCAGCACCGGCCGCCGCCCGGCCCACTCGGCGGGGACGGTGACGGTACGGCGGTACCAGACGGCGTGCAGGAAGTCGGTGTCCCCGATACCGGACAGCTCCGACTCGGGGCAGAAGGGCACGGTGATGCTGCCGGGCAGCGCCTGCTGGTGCAGTCCGCGCTCGAACCCGCTGTCACCCGGGTCCTTCGCGAACTCCCATGTCCCGTTCAGATTCAGCCAGTCGGTCCGGGCGAAGCCGGGCCGCGGGTACTCGGGGCGCGGGACGGTGGGGCCCGCGGACAGCGGAGCGGGGTGATCGTCGACGTTGACGGACATGCGACCTCCAGCGAATGTTCTCGGCGAGACCACATGTCAGCACTGGATTACATCGATGTAAAGACCCGGGGAACAGGGAAATGTTTACGCTCACTCCACGCGGCCGACGCGCGCACGGAGGGTGACGGTAATGTGCCGGGAGTGCCCGGTTCCCGAGGTGCGGCTGAATTCCGCAGTTCGCTCCCGGCTGTCCGGATCGGCCCTGCGCCGAGTATTGACGCGGACGCGACAGGCGCGTAGAAAGCTCGACTACATCGATGTAAATGAATCCATTCAAGCGTCGTGTGCCCCGGCGCGATCCCCCTCACGAGCCGTGCCCCAGAAGGGAGTTCCCGTGCGACCCCCACGCCGAACGGGACGACTGATCGCCACCGGAACCTCGGCCGGGCCGCTGGCCGCGACGGCCGTACTGCCGCTGGCGGCCCCGCGCCCGCGGCCCCCGCACCGCTCGCCGCGACGCTCACCGCCGACACCAAGCCCGCCGCGCTCAGCGAGGTCGGCCCGGTCCCCGACCCCGCCCTCATGCGCGCCTACCGCGCGGACTGGAGCTGGTTCCTGACCTGGGGCGGAGACTTCCTGACCGACGGGAAGACCAACCCGGTCGCCCTCCTGCGCACGGTGTACGAGGACCCGCACGTCATCACCCTCGACAGGCTCGGCGACTTCAAGCACCACGGCTGAACGGTTCCTGTGGCCGGGCTCGCCCCACGCACCCGGCACCACACTTCCCTCCGCACCGCACCACCTCCCCGCACCACCTCCCCCTCCCCCCCCACTCCTCCAGGAGGAACATCGTGCGCTCCAACCCCACCGCCCCGTCCGTCCGTTCCCGGGAGACGGCCCGCTCCCGCCCCGCACGCGGACGGCGTCTGGGCCTGCTGTGCGCCTCGGCCGCCGCCGCCCTCGGACTCCTGCTCTCCGTGCCCGGAGTGGCGAGCGCCGAGTCCAACGGCGGGCTGCGGATCATGCCGCTCGGCGACTCCATCACCGACGGGTTCACCGTGCCCGGCGGCTACCGCACCCCGCTGTGGCACCGCGCGGAGGCCGACGGCCGCGTGGACGACTTCGTGGGCTCGCAGTTCAACGGCCCCGCCGACCTGGGCGACCACGACCACGAAGGCCACTCCGGCTGGCGGATCGACGAGATCGACGCCCAGGTCACCGGCTGGGTCCAGTCGACCGCGCCGCGCACCGTACTGCTGCACATCGGCACCAACGACGTCGTCCAGGACCACGACATGGGAGCGGCCCCCGACCGGCTCTCCGCGCTCATCGACCACCTCACGACGGCCGCCCCCGACGCGGACGTGTTCGTGAGCGACATCATCCCGCTCGGCGACCCCGTCCTGGAGGAGCGCGCCCAGGCGTACAACGCGGCGGTCCCCGGGGTCGTACAGCAGTGGGCCGACCAGGGACGCCACGTCCACTTCGTCCCGATGCACGACGCGCTCGGCACCGACGACCTCGCCGACGGCATCCACCCCAACGCGACGGGCTACTCCGAGATGGCCGACCGCTGGTACGGGGCGCTCACCGCCGGACCCTGGATCTGACCGTCCGGCACCCGCCCGCACAGAGCCCCCGCAGTGAGCCGCAACCTCCCTGGAAGCCGTAAGCTCCCCCCACAGGAAGCCGCGTCATGCACCCGCAGCCACCGCCCCTGACCGCCGCCCCCCACCGCCCGCCGGGCGCCCGCACGCTCCGGCGCCGGCCCGCTCCGCGCCTGCCGGTCAGGGCCGTCCTCGCCGTCCTCGCCCTGCTGGCCGCCGCGCTGTGCGTCCCGGGCGGGGCGGCCGCCGCCGCACCCGCCGCCGCGGCGGGCACCTTCACCAACCCCGTCCGCGAAGGCGCCGCCGACCCCTACCTGACCTGGACGGACGGCCAGTACTACCTGACGTACACGCAGGGCGACCACGTCGGCATCGTCTCCTCGCCCACCCTCGCCGGACTCCACGAGGCCCCCGAGCACGAGGTGTTCCGGGACGCCACCCCGGACCGCTGCTGCAACTTCTGGGCGCCCGAACTCCACAAGTTCGGCGACCGCTGGTACCTGTACTACGGGGCCGACAACGGGGACATCGGACAGCACCGCATCCACGTCCTCGAAGGGGGAGCCGACCCGCTCGACCCGTACACCTACAAGGGCGAGCTGAACCCCGGGGACTACAACCCCGGCATCGACTCCACCGTCCTGGAAGTGAACGGCGCCGCCTACCTCATGTGGTCGGGCTGGGACCCGGACGGTCAGGACCTGTTCCTCGCGAAGATGGCGAGCCCCTGGGAACTCACCGGACCACGCAGCAAGATCTCCGTACCCACCCACGACTGGGAACTCACCGGAGGCGCCGTCAACGAGGGCCCCGCCGTGCTCCAGCACGACGGACGCACCTTCATCGCCTTCTCCGCCAGCCAGTGCCACACGCCCGACTACAAGCTGGGCCTGCTCACCCTCGTCGGCGCCGACCCCCTGGACCCGGCCGCCTGGTCCAAGTCGGAGCAGCCCGTGTTCACCCGCAACGACGCCGCCGGAGTGTTCGGCCCGGGCCACAACAGCTTCTTCACCTCGCCCGACGGCACCGAGACCTACAACGCCTACCACGCGACCGCCGACCCGGCCGGAAGCTGCGGCGGCGACCGCTCCCTGCGGGTGCAGAAGGTCGACTGGCGCGCCGACGGAACGCCCGACTTCGGGACCCCGGCCGCGCCGGGCACCCCGCTCCCGACGCCCGCGGGGGAGTGAGCCCAGCCCACTCGACCCGCGGGTCACCCGGTGTCCTTCCCGTGCGGCGGCACGTACGGGAAGGACACCGCCGGTGCACGCGGGGAACGGGCCCCACCGGCGGTGTCGCGTCGACGGCCATGTCGGAAACCTGCCAGCGCCAGCCGTGCCGATGACCGATGCTGGAGGCATGCCAGCCACCTCACGGGCCCCCGAACGGGCCCCGTCCGCCCCCTCGCGCACGGTCATGGGCGACCCGCCCCTGCACACCGACCGCGAGCGCTGCGTCCGGGCCGTCCAGTCCAAGGACGCGCGGTTCGACGGCTGGTTCTTCACCGCTGTCACCACCACCGGGATCTACTGCCGGCCCAGCTGCCCCGCGGTCCCGCCCCGGCCGGAGCACATGCGCTTCCTGCCGAGCGCGGCCGCCTGCCAGCAGGCCGGCTTCCGCGCCTGCAAACGCTGCCGCCCCGACACCAGCCCCGGCTCCCCGGAGTGGAACCACCGCGCCGACCTCGTCGCCCGCGCCATGCGCCTGGTCGCGGACGGCGTCGTCGACCGCGAGGGCGTACCGGGCCTCGCCCGGCGGCTGGGCTACAGCGACCGGCAGATCGAACGCCAGCTGCGCGCCGAACTCGGCGCGGGCCCCCTCGCCCTGGCCCGCGCCCAGCGCGCCCAGACCGCTCGCCTCCTCGTCGAGACGACCGCCCTGCCGATGGCCGACATCGCCTTCGCGGCCGGTTTCTCCTCGGTCCGCAGCTTCAACGACACCGTGCGGGAGGTCTTCGCGCTGACCCCGACCGCACTGCGCGACCGGGCCGCCCGCTCGGGACCGCCCACCGCAGGGGCCGGCACGGTCGCGCTGCGCCTTCCGCTGCGCACGCCGTTCACCCCCGACAACCTCTTCGGCCACCTCGTCGCGACGGCCGTACCCGGAGTCGAGGAATGGCGCGGCGGCGCCTACCGCAGGACCCTGCGCCTCCCGCACGGCCCCGGCATCGCCGCGCTCACGCCGCGCCCCGACCGCGTCGACTGCCGGCTGACCCTGCGCGACCTGCGCGACCTGCCGACCGCGATCAACCGCTGCCGCCGTGCTCTCGACCTCGACGCCGACCCGGAGGCCGTGGACGCCGCGCTGAGCGCCGACCCGCTGCTCGCCCCGCTCGTGCGCAAGGCACCGGGGCGCCGCGTCCCGCGCACCGCCGACGAGGCCGAGTTCGCCGTGCGCGCCGTCCTCGGACAGCAGGTCTCCACGGCCGCCGCCCGCACCCACGCCGCGCGCCTGGCCGGGGCGTACGGCGAGCCCGTCGAGGACCCCGAGGGCGGACTCACCCACGTCTTCCCGAGCCCCGAGGCGCTCACCGGAATCGACCCGGAGACCCTCGCCATGCCGCGCAGCCGCCGCGCGACCCTGCTCGGCCTCGTCGGCGCCCTCGCCGACGGCAGCCTCCCCCTGGGGCTCGACAGCGACTGGGTAAGCGCCCGCGCCCGGCTCGGCGAACTGCCCGGCTTCGGCCCCTGGACCATCGAGATCATCGCGATGCGCGCCCTCGGCGACCCCGACGCCTTCCTCGCCTCGGACCTCGGCGTACGGCGCGCCGCGAGCGCCCTCGGACTGCCCGTGACCCCCGCCGCCCTCACCCGCAGGGCGGCGGCCTGGCGCCCCTGGCGCGCCTACGCGGTCCAGTACCTGTGGGCCACCGACGACCATCCCATCAACCTCATGCCGCGCGAGGACACCCCGGACGGCGCGTCCGCCGACTGAGCGCCCGCCGCGTCCCCGCCCGCCGACCGAACAGGAGCCCCGCACCGTGCGCCGAGAACACACCGTCATCGACAGCCCCTACGATCCCCTGACCCTCGTCGCCACCGACGGGGTCCTCAGCGGGCTCCACATGACCGGCCAGCGCCACCGCCCCGCCGAGGAGACCTTCGGTGACCGCGTCAGCGCCGGGCGAAGCCCGTTCGCCGCGGTCCGCGAGCAGCTCGGCGCCTACTTCGCGGGCCGGCTCACCACCTTCGACCTGCCGCTGTCCCTCGCCGCGGGCACCGCCTTCCAGCGCACCGTCTGGGAGGCCCTCACCCGCATCCCGTACGGGCAGACCCGCGGCTACGGAGAGCTGGCCGCGGAGCTGGGCAACCCCGCCGCCTCCCGCGCCGTGGGCCTCGCCAACGGCAGGAACCCGATCGGCATCATCGTGCCGTGCCACCGCGTGGTCGGCGCGAGCGGCAGCCTCGTCGGCTACGGGGGAGGGCTGGCCCGCAAACGCGCCCTGCTCGATTTCGAACGCGGCGACGGCGACGCCCTGTTCGCCGTCGACCCCCGGTCCGGCACCATGACCGCATGACCTCCCCGCAACCCGCGCCTCCCGCTCCGTCCCGCGCCGACACGCTCGCCCGGGCCGTGCGCCTGCGCAACGCCGGACAGGCCGAGCAGGCCAGAACCCTCCTGCTCGGCCTCGGCGCGGCGCACCCCCGGGACGCCGGGATCGCCTACCAGACGGCCTGGACCCACGACGTCCTGGGCCTGGAGGCCGAAGCCGTCCCCTTCTACGAGCGTGCCCTCGCCGACCCGGACGCCCTCCCCGGCGAGGACCGGGCCGGGGCCCTGCTGGGCCTCGGCAGCACCTACCGCGTCCTGGGCCGCTTCGAGGACGCGGTCCGCGTCCTGCGCCAGGGCCTCGCGGAGTTCCCCGCAGACGGCGCTCTGCGCACCTTCCTCGCCATGGCCCTGTACCACACCGGCGGGCACCAGGAGGCGATGCGCCTGCTCCTGACCCTCCTCGCCGACACCAGCGAGGACCCGCGTGTACAGGAGTACCGGAAGGCGATCACGCACTACGCCCCGGACCTCGACGCCCTCGGCTGAGCGGCCCCGGCAGCGCGGGGCACGCCGGGACGCCCGTTGGCGGACCGGCCCCGCCAGCCGTCAGCCGTCCCGCCCGGCGCTACGGCGCGGCGCTCGGGCGACGCGCGGGCCGAGACGGACGCGGATGGTCAACGGATGTCCGGGCGTCGCTTCCACCGGCTACGAACCGGTGCCCCCGGGCAGGTCGCCGTCCGTGACCGCCGGCAGCCGGCCGTCCTCCAGCTCGACCGTCCCGCCGCCTCGCGACAGGACGTCCAGCGCGGCCAGCACCCGCGCGGCTGTCGGGCCGGGCAGCAGTTCGGGCAGCTCGCGGACCGGGACCATGCGCCAGGACAGCAGCTCCTCCTCCTGGAGCCGGACACGGCCGAGCTGCGCCGTGCTCAGCACGCCCCCGTCGTAGAGGTAGGCGACGATCGGCGGCCGCCCCGGGCCCCGCGCCCAGTCCACGGCGAGCAGCCGTCCCACCGGGAGATCCAGCCCGATCTCCTCCAGGGCCTCGCGGTGCGCCCCCTCCCTGGGGCTCTCCCCGCGCTCGGACTCGACGGTGCCGCCGGGCAGACCCCAGCCCTCCCGGTAGTTCGGCTCGACGAGCAGCACCCGGCCCTCGGCGTCCCGCAGGATCAGCGCGGCCCCCGCGAGCACCCGGGGCAGACCGGCGATGTACGTGGCGTAGTCAGTGGTCACAGATCCCGACCCTAGACGACACCCGCCCGCGCCCGGGTGCGTTTCCGTCCGTGCTTCCCCGGCCGACCTGCGGGGCGGCCCACCGGCTAGGGTCGCAGCGGCGCGACGGGCCCGGCCCGCGCGCGAGGCCCGACCAGCAAGGGGAAGACCAGGTGGCTGACGCTGTGCACCGCACGCCGACCGGAGCGGGAACGACCGAGGAGACGGGGAGCGGGGCAGGAGCGGTGCCCTCGGCTGGCCGCAAACCGCCCGCCCGCGTACTGATCGCCGCCGACAAGTTCAAGGGCTCGCTCACCGCCGTCGAGGTCGGCCGGCGCCTCATGGCGGGACTGCGCTCCGTGCACCCCGCACTCGACGTCGAGGCCCTCCCGGTCGCGGACGGCGGCGACGGCACCGTCGCCGCCGCCCTCGCCGCCGGTTTCGAACGCCGGGAGAGCGTGGTGAGCGGACCGCTCGGCACCCCCGTCACCGCCGCCTACGCGCTGCGCGGGGACACCGCCGTCGTCGAGATGGCCGAGACCTCCGGCCTCCAGCACCTGCCGCCCGGACGGTTCGCCCCGCTCACCGCCACCACCCGGGGCTGCGGCGAACTGCTCGGCGCCGCCCTGGACGCCGGAGCCCGCACCGTCGTCCTCGGCGTCGGCGGCAGCGCCACCACGGACGGCGGGGCCGGTCTGCTCACCGCGCTCGGCGCCCGCCTGCTCACCGCCGAAGGCGAGCCCGTGGAGCCGGGCGGCGGGGGACTGGCCGCCCTCGCGAGCGCCGACCTCTCCGGACTCGATCCCCGGCTCGCCACCACCGAGGTGATCCTCGCGAGCGACGTCGACAACCCGCTCACCGGGCCCACCGGGGCCGCCGCCGTCTACGGGCCGCAGAAGGGCGCGGGCCCCGAGGACGTCGCCGCCCTGGACGCCGCCCTGCGCCACTACGTCACCGTCCTGGACCAGGCGGGCGCGCCCGGCGCCGCCGCCCTCGCCGAAGCCCCCGGCGCGGGCGCCGCGGGCGGACTCGGCTACGGAGCCCTCGTCGGTCTCGGCGCCCGCTTCCGGCCCGGGATCGAGGTCATGATCGACGTCCTCGGCTTCGCCCCGGCCCTGGACCGCGCCGACCTCGTCATCACCGGAGAGGGCTCGCTCGACGCCCAGACCCTGCACGGGAAGGCGCCCGCCGGAGTCGCGGCCGCGGCCCGCGCCCGGGGCATCGAGGTGCTCGCCGTGTGCGGCCGGCTCGCGCTGACCACCGAGGCCCTGCAGGAGGCGGGCATCCGCCGCGCCTACGCCCTCACCGACCTGGAACCCGATGTGGAGCGCTGCATCGCCGAGGCGGGGCCGCTCCTGGAACGACTGGCCGCCCGCCTCGCCCAGGACCTGTGAGCCGCTTCACCGCCCCGTAACGGGTGAGGCCCCCGACCGCTGTCGCGGTCGGGGGCCTCACCCGTGTGTCTGCCCGGCGGGCGCTACGGCAGCTGCGCGGCGCGCGCCTCCCGGCGGTTGCCCCGGAAGGTGTTCACCCGGCGGAACGTCGCGAACAGCGGGATCACGGCGGCCAGCACGAGCTGCAGCGCGCAACCGGTCTGGAGCAGCAGCTGACCACCGGGGGCGTCGAAGGCCCACGCGGCCAGCAGGCCCATCGCGGCGACGATCCAGCTCAGCATCGCGACCGCCAGCGGACCACGCGGCTTCGGGTACTCGACCCGGCTCACCATCAGCCAGGCGGTGCCGATGATGGCCAGCACCGTCGCCACGAACGGCAGCTCCAGCAGTACGACCGAGACGACCGTCAGCGCCCCGAACGGGCTCGGCATCCCCTGGAACACGCCGTCGCGCAGCGTCACACAGGAGAATCTGGCCAGCCGCAGCACGACCGCGAGCAGCACCACGATCGCCCCCACCGCGGCGACCCGCTGATGCGCGTCGTCGGCCACCAGACCGTAGACGAGCACGAAGTAGGCGGGCGCCAGGCCGAAGCTGATGAGGTCCGAGAGGTTGTCCAGCTCGGCCCCCATCGGGGAGCTGCGCAGCTTGCGCGCGACCAGACCGTCGAACAGGTCGAAGACCGCCGCGCACAGCATGAGGATCACGGCGGTGGCCGCCGAGTGACGGGCCATGCCCGACTCGTCGCTGCCGGTGAGATGCGGGATCAGGATGCCGGTGGTGGTGAAGTACACCGCCATGAACCCGCACGTGGCGTTACCGAGCGTGAGGGTGTCCGCTATCGACAGCCGCATCGAGAGCGGCAGCTCCGCCGCCTCGTCGTCCTCGGCTGCCAGCGGCTCGGCCTCCGGCACCCAGCCGGCCTGTGTCTCGGGATCAATCACGGTCAATGCGAGTCACCCCCGCGACGGTCGGCTGACCGACCTCGACGTCGACCTCCACGCCTTCGGGGAGATAGAGGTCGACACGCGAGCCGAAGCGGATCAGGCCGATGCGCTCGCCCTGCTCCACCTTGGTACCGCTCGGGACGTAGGGCACGATGCGACGCGCGACGGCCCCGGCGATCTGGATCATCTCGATGTCGCCGAGTTCGGTGTCGAAGTGCCACACGACCCGCTCGTTGTTCTCGCTCTCCTTGTTGAACGCCGGGACGTATCCGCCGGGGATGTGCTCCACCGACGTCACCGTCCCCGCCAGCGGAGCGCGGTTCACGTGGACGTTGAGCGGGCTCATGAAGATCGCGACGCGGGTACGTCCGTCCTTCCACGGCATGATGCTCTGGACCACACCGTCGGCCGGGGAGATGACCCGGCCCTGAGTGATCTCACGCTCGGGATCGCGGAAGAACCACAGCATGCCCGCCGCGAGAGCGGTGGTGGGCACGGCCAGCGCCGCTGCGCGCCCGGAGCGGCGGGCGCGGACGAGGCTGACGGCTGCGGTGGCGACGGTCGGCAGGAGCCACGGCGATGCTCCGCGCGCCAGGCGGACCCGGCCGCGAGGCGCGGAGTTTTGGCTGTCGGGCATGGATGACCTTCGTAGCGGATGAATGCCGCGCGGGTAACGGGGGACGGCGGCTTTCCGGGGATGGTATCGGTTGCGGCCCGCAACTGAGCAAGCCAGGAAGCGAGTCGGAGGCCGAACAACACCTACGGAGTGTGATCTTCTTCTCGGAGAAAACGCCCCATACGCGATATGTCAACCCTGGACCCGGTACTCCTCCAACAACCTCCGGCCGATGATCATTTTCTGGATCTCGGCCGTACCTTCACCGATCAGCAGCATCGGCGCCTCGCGGTACAGACGCTCGATCTCGTACTCCTTCGAGAACCCGTACCCCCCATGGATACGGAACGCATCCTCGACGACTTCCTTGCAGTACTCGGACGCGAGGTACTTGGCCATCCCCGCCTCCAGGTCGTTTCGCTCCCCGGAGTCCTTTTTGCGTGCTGCGTTTACCATCATGGCATGGGCGGCCTCCACCTTGGTCGCCATCTCGGCCAACTTGAACTGCACCGCCTGGTGCTGCGCGATCGGCCGGCCGAAGGTGTGCCGCTGCTGCGCGTAGCCGATTCCCAGCTCAAAGGCGCGTCGGGCCACTCCGCAGCCCCGGGCGGCCACGTTCACCCGCCCCACCTCCACGCCGTCCATCATTTGGTAAAACCCTCGGCCGCTGCTGCCGCCGAGCACACAATTGGCCGGAATGCGTAGGTCGTCCATGAGCAGCTCGGTCGTGTCGACGCCCTTGTAGCCCATCTTCTCGATCTTCCCGGGGATGGTCAGACCGGGCCGGACCTCGCCGAACCCGGGCTCCTTCTCCACCAGGAAGGTCGTCATCGAGCGGTGCGGCGCAGTACCCTCCGGCAGCCCCTCGTCGGTGCGGCACAGCACCGCCACGAGCGAGGAGGTCCCCCCGTTGGTCAGCCACATCTTGCGGCCGCCCAGCACGTACTCCTCGCCGTCCCGCACGCCCTTCGACGTGATGGCCGACACGTCCGAACCCAGCCCCGGCTCGGACATGGAGAAGGCGCCGCGCACCTCGCCCAGCGCCATCCGGGGCAGAAAGCGCTCCTTCTGCTCCGGGGTGCCGTGCTGCTGGAGCAGGTACGCCACGATGAAGTGCGTGTTCACGATGCCGGACACCGACATCCAGCCCCGGGCGATCTCCTCCACGCACAGCGCGTAGGTGAGCAGCGACTCCCCGAGCCCGCCGTACTCCTCGGGGATCGTCAGCCCGAACAGGCCCAGTTCCCGCAGCCCGTCGACGATGGCCTGCGGGTACTCGTCCCGGTGCTCCAGCTCGGTGGCGACCGGCAGGATCTCCTTGTCGACGAAGTCCCGCACCGTCGACAGGATCTCCTCCTGCACCTCCGTCAGGCCGTGCGTCAGCGCGAGCCGGCTCATGACTGGTCCTCCCTGGGGCTCGGGCGGCCGGGCTGTTCCCCGCCGCGCCGCTCGACGTACTCGGCGGTCGGCACCATGACCTTGCGGCGGAAGACGCACACCAGCGTGCCGTCCTGGTTGTGGCCCCTGGTCTCGACGTGCACGACCCCCCGGTCGCTCTTGGACCGCGAGGGCCGTTTGCCGAGTACCTCCGTCTGGCCGTACAGCGTGTCGCCGTGGAAGGTGGGCGCCACGTGCCGCAGCGACTCGACCTCCAGGTTGGCGATCGCCTTGCCCGAGACGTCCGGCACCGACATGCCCAGCAGCAGGGAGTACACGTAGTTGCCCACCACGACGTTCCTGCCGAAGTCGGTCGTCGCCTGCGCGTAGTTGCTGTCCATGTGCAGCGGGTGGTGGTTCATCGTCAGCAGGCAGAACAGGTGGTCGTCGTACTCCGTGACGGTCTTGCCCGGCCAGTGCCGGTAGACCGCGCCCACCTCGAACTCCTCGAACGTGCGGCCGAACTGCATCGCTCAGCCCTCCGGGATCTCGAAGGAGGTCGTACGCCGCAGACCGGCCGCCCGCCCCTTGCCCGCCACGACCAGGGCCATCTTGCGGCTCGCCTCGTCGATCATCTCGTCGCCCAGCATCGCCGAGCCCTTCTTCCCGCCGGCCTCCGAGGTGCAGTACGCGTAGGCGTCGAGGATCATCTCCGCGTGGTCGTAGTCCTCCTGCGAGGGGGAGTACACCTCGTTGGCCGCCTCGACCTGGCCCGGGTGCAGCACCCACTTGCCGTCGAAGCCCAGCGCCGCGGAACGCCCGGCGACCTCGCGGAACGCGTCCACGTCCCGGATCTGGAGGTAGGGGCCGTCGATCGCCTGCAGATCGTACGTGCGCGCCGCCATCAGGATCTTCATGAGGATGTAGTGGTAGGCGTCCGCCCCGTAACCGGGCGGCTGCTCCCCGACCACGAGGGTGCGCATGCTGATCGAGGCCATGAAGTCGGCGGGCCCGAAGACGATGGTCTCGGTACGGGGCGAGGCGGCCGCGATCTCCTCGACGTTGACCAGGCCCCTGGCGTTCTCGATCTGCGCCTCGATGCCGATGCGGCCGACCTCCAGGCCCATCGTCTTCTCGATCTGCGTCAGGAGCAGGTCCAGGGCCACGATCTGCTGGGCGTCCTGCACCTTGGGCAGCATCAGGCAGTCCAGGTTGTGGCCCGCGCCCTCGACGACGGTCACGACGTCGCGGTAGGTCCACTCGGTCGTCCAGTCGTTGACCCGTACCACCCGGGTCTTGCCGCTCCAGTCGCCCTCGTTGAGGAACTTCACGATGGTGTGCCTGGCCTCGGGCTTCGCGAGCGGGGCGCACGCGTCCTCCAGGTCCAGGAAGACCTGGTCGGCCGGGAGGCCCTGGGCCTTCTCCAGGAACCGCGGGTTGCTGCCGGGTACGGCGAGACAGGAACGGCGCGGGCGCAGCCGGTTCACGGGGGACGTGGCGCCCGGGGTGGCGCCGCTCACGGCGGTGGTGTCGGTCATGCGGGAACCTCCAGGGGGTCGAGCGTGTGCGCGGAGCGGATCTCGTCGACGATACGGCCGATGATCTCCGTGATTCCGAAGTCCTTCGGGGTGAAGACGGCGGCCACCCCGGCCCGCCGCAGCAGCGCGGCGTCCTTGCCCGGGATGATGCCGCCGACGATGACGGGCAGCTCGGCGGCGCCGGCCCGGCGCAGCCGCTCCAGCACGTCGGGCACGAGCTGGGCGTGCGAGCCGGACAGGATCGACAGCCCGACGCAGTCCACGTCCTCGGCCAGGGCCGCGTCGACGATCTGCTCGGGAGTCAGCCGGATGCCCTGGTAGACGACTTCGAAGCCGGCGTCCCTGGCGCGGACCGCGATCTGCTCCGCGCCGTTGGAGTGGCCGTCGAGCCCCGGTTTACCCACCAGCAGCCTCAGCCGGCCCCGGCCGAGCTCCCCGGCGGTGACGGCGACCCTGCGGCGCACCTCGGCCAGGCCCGAGCCCTCCTCGACGCTCACCGCCACGGGCGCGCCGCCGACCCCGGTGGGGGCGCGGTACTCGCCGAAGACCTCGCGCAGGGCGTCGGCCCACTCGCCGGTGGTCACCCCGGCGCGTACGCACTCCAGGGTGGCCGGCATCAGGTTCGCGTCCGTGCGGGCCGCCTCCTTCAGCTCGTCCAGCACCTGGCGCACGCCCGGATACAGGTAGGGGTCGGCCAGGCCCTGCCGGTCGGTGGACTCCTCGCGCGAGGAGCGCCAGCTCCCCAGGGCCCGCACCGCGTCGTCCTCGATGCCGGGGTCCACGCTGAACACGGCCGTGTCCAGGTCGGCGGTGAGCGGGCTCGGCTCCGCCTCGGTGTGGCAGTTGACGCCGACCACCTTGTCCTCGCCGGACTCGATCCTGGACCGCCGCTCGGCGTGCGAGGCCACCAGCTGCGCCTTGAGGTAGCCGGACTCCACGGCGGCGAGCAGACCGCCCATGTCCTCGATCCGGGCCATCTCGGCCTCCGCGGCGTCGGCGAGCTTCGCCGTCTCGGCCTCCACGACGTGCGAGCCGGCGAACAGGTCCCCGTACTCCAGCAGGTCCGACTCGTGGGCCAGGACCTGCTGGATGCGCAGCGACCACTGCTGGTCCCAGGGCCTGGGCAGCCCCAGCGCCTCGTTCCACGCGGGGAGCTGCACCGCACGGGCCCGGGCGTCCCTGGAGAGTGTCACGGCGAGCATCTCCAGCACGATCCGCTGGACGTTGTTCTCGGGCTGTGCCTCGGTCAGGCCCAGCGAGTTGACCTGGACCCCGTAGCGGAACCGGCGCTGCCGCTCCTCGGTGATGCCGTACCGCTCCCGGGTGACGCGGTCCCAGATGCGGGTGAAGGCGCGCATTTTACACATCTCCTCGACGAACCGGACCCCGGCGTTCACGAAGAACGAGATCCGGCCCACGACCGCCCCGAACCGCTCGGGCGGCACCTGTCCCGCGTCACGCACCGCGTCGAGGACGGCGAGGGCCGTGCTCATCGCGTAGGCGATCTCCTGGACCGGTGTGGCCCCGGCCTCCTGGAGGTGGTAGCTGCAGATGTTGATCGGGTTCCACTTCGGCAGGTGCGCGACCGTGTAGGCGATCATGTCGGTGGTCAGCCGCATCGAGGGGCCCGGCGGGAACACGTGCGTCCCGCGCGAGAGGTACTCCTTCACGATGTCGTTCTGCGTGGTGCCGGTCAGGGCCGCGAGGTCGGCGCCCTGCTCCTCGGCCACCACCTGGTAGAGCGCCAGCAGCCACATCGCGGTCGCGTTGATGGTCATCGAGGTGTTCATCCGTTCCAGCGGGATGCCCTCGAACAGACGGCGCATGTCCCCGAGATGGGACACCGGCACCCCGACCCGGCCGACCTCGCCGCGTGCCAGGACGTGATCGGGGTCGTACCCGGTCTGGGTCGGCAGGTCGAAGGCGACCGAGAGCCCCGTCTGGCCCTTGGCGAGGTTGCGGCGGTACAGCTCGTTGGACGCCTGCGCCGTCGAATGGCCCGCGTAGGTGCGCATGAGCCACGGGCGGTCCTTCGCGCGTTCACTCATCGGGCACCTCAGACGTTCCGGAAGAGGTTGATGGAGTCGAGGTGGCGGGAGCGCAGTTCGTGGTCGCGGACACCGAGCCCCTCCTGCGGGGCCAGCGCGAGGACCCCGACCTTCCCCTGGTGCCGGTTGCGGTGCACGTCGTGCGCCGCCTGCCCGGTCTCCGCCAGCGGGTAGACCTTCGAGAGGGTGGGATGAATCCGGCCCTTGGCGACGAGGCGGTTGGCCTCCCACGCCTCGCGGTAGTTGGCGAAGTGCGAGCCGACGATCTTCTTGAGCGACATCCACAGGTAGCGGTTGTCGTACTCGTGGGTGAAGCCCGAGGTGGAGGCGCAGGTGACGATGGTGCCGCCCTTGCGGGTGACGTAGACGCTCGCGCCGAAGGTCTCGCGCCCGGGATGTTCGAAGACGATGTCGACGTCCTCGCCGCCGGTCAGCTCCCGGATGCGCTTGCCGAAGCGCTTCCACTCCCGGGGGTCCTGGGTGCGCTCGTCTTTCCAGAAGCGGTAGCCCTCGGCGGTGCGGTCGATGACCGCCTCGGCGCCCATGCGGCGGCAGATCTCGGCCTTCTGCGGGCTGGAGACGACACAGATGGGGGTGGCGCCCCCGGCGAGCGCGAACTGGGTGGCGTAGGAGCCGAGTCCGCCGCTCGCGCCCCAGATCAGGACGTTGTCGCCCTGCTTCATGCCGGCCCCGTTGCGCGAGACGAGCTGGCGGTAGGCGGTGGAGTTGACCAGCCCGGGCGAGGCGGCCTCCTCCCAGGTCAGGTGCTGGGGCTTGGGCATGAGCTGGTTCGACTTCACGAGCGCGATCTCGGCGAGGCCGCCGAAGTTGGTCTCGAAGCCCCAGATGCGCTGCTCGGGGTCGAGCATGGTGTCGTTGTGGCCGTCCGCGGACTCCAGTTCGACGGAGAGGCAGTGGGCGACCACCTCGTCGCCCGGCCGCCAGGCGTTGACCCCGGGGCCGGTGCGCAGGACGACGCCCGCGAGGTCGGAGCCGATCACGTGGTAGGGCAGGTCGTGGCGCCTGGTCAGCTCGCTGACCCTGCCGTACCGCTCCAGGAAGCCGAAGGTGGACAGCGGCTCGAAGATCGAGGTCCACACGGAGTTGTAGTTGACCGAGGAGGCCATGACGGCCACCAGGGCTTCCCCGGGGCCCAGTTCGGGGACGGGCACCTCGTCGAGGTGCAGGGAGTCGCGCGGGTCCTTGTCAGGGGTGTCGAGGCCCGCGAACATCTCGGTCTCGTCCTTGTGGACGGTCACGGCGCGGTACGCCTCGGGCAGCGGCAGAGCGGCGAAGTCGTCGGCTGTGGCCTCCGGCGACTGGATCGCGTCCAGGATGTCCTTCACGGTGGTGCCTCCGGCGGGTGGGTCTCCTGCCCGCGGGAGCCGGACCGGCTCTCGCGGGAGGAAGGCTGCGGTACTGCGGTGGAGGTGTGCCGTCGGTTCGGCGGTGCTGGTGCGTGGTGCGGGTGCACGGGAGCGCGGGTATGCGCGAAGAAGTGCCTGTGACGCAGGCGTCCGGGCGCGCGGGGACGGGCCTCGCGGGGACAGCCGGCGGTGGGGAGGTGTTCCCCCGACCGGCCACCCGGACCACTTCAACGTATGGCACTGCGTGCCAAGCGGCAAGACACCGGGTGCCAAACACAGGTCTCAGTTGGGCAAAGAACCTGCTCAGATGAGCGATGATCGATCGTTCGCGGTCGGCGGCGACGTGTAGTGCGCCGCCGAGCCTGATGTAGGGGAATGGTGTGCTCATGGATGCCTCCCGGGCCGGAAATGACAACGGAGAGTGGCTGACCCCATCGTGGCGGGTCGGTCACTCTCCGTGCATCAGGGAAAACCCTGAGATCATCCCCTAATGACGTGCCGGGGCGGGTGCGCGGACGTCAGCGGCGCGCGTCCAACGCCTGCTGGATGGTCCGCATGACCTCGTCCAGCGGCGCGTCCGTGCGCGCCACCGTCACCAGCACCTCGCCCCGCGTCTCGGCCGAGGTCCTGACGGGCCCGCCGGCCGGCTCGCCCGTGCCGACCCCGAAACCCGCCCCGAAGGTCGCGCGCACGATCGCGAAGGCCCGGTCGAGCTGCGCCATCACGTCACCCTCGCCACCCGCCCGCAGCCAGCGCCGCAACACGTGGTTGTGGGCCGTGACCACCGCCGAGGCGGCGACCTCGGCGAGCAGCGGATCATCGTTCCCGCTCTGGTCGTGCTCGTCGAAATGCCCCAGCAGATACCGCGTGAACAGCCGCTCGTACCGGGCCACCGAGGCGATCTCCCGCTCCCGCAGGGTCGGTACCTCGCGGGTGAGGCGGTATCTCTCCACCGAGACCGCGGGCGAGGCCGCGTACATCTTCATGACCTCTTTGATGCCCCGGCACACCGTGTCGAGCGGGTGCTCGTGCGGCGGGGCCGCGTTCAGCACCGCCTCGGCCCGCACCAGGGTGTCGTCGTGATCGGGGAAGATCGCCTCTTCCTTGGAGCGGAAGTGCCGGAAGAAGGTCCGCCGCGCCACCCCGGCCGTCGCGGCGATCTCGTCGACCGTCGTCGCCTCGTACCCCTTGGTGGCGAACAGCTCCATCGCCGCGGCCGCCAGCTCCCTGCGGATCTTGAGCCGCTGCGCCGCCGCACGGCTGCCCGCCGTGCTTTCCGGGGCACTCGCCGCCTGGCTGCTCGACGACCGGGAGCGGGAGGACGGGGTGCGCGGGGGCGTGGCGGGCTCGGGCATGCCCCGAACGTACTGCATGGACCCGGCCCCGCGTGTCCCGGCCGTCTCAGCGCCGCGCGTGCTCACGGAAGCCCCGTCCGCTCTTGCGGCCCAGGCAGCCCGCCGCGACCAGGTGTTCCAGCAGCGGGGCGGGCGCGAGCCCCGGGTCCCGGAAGGCCCGGTGCAGGACCCGCTCGATCGCCAGGGAGACGTCCAGGCCCACGACGTCGAGGAGTTCGAAGGGCCCCATCGGATAGCCGCCGCCCAGCCGCATCGCCAGATCGATCTCGTCCGGTGAGGCGTAGTGCTCCTGCACCATCTTGACCGCGTTGTTCAGGTACGGGAAGAGCAGCGCGTTCACGATGAACCCGGCCCGGTCGCCGCAGTCCACCGGGTGCTTGCGGATCGCCCCGCACACCGAGCGGACCGTGGCGTGCGCCTCGTCCCCGGTGAGCACCGTGCGCACCACCTCCACGAGCCTCATCGCGGGCGCGGGGTTGAAGAAGTGCATCCCCACGACCGCCTCCGGCCGTCGCGTGGCCCGGGCCAGCGCGATCACCGGCAGCGAGGAGGTCGTCGTGGCGAGCACCACCCCCGGCCGGCACACCTCGTCCAGGACCGCGAACAGCTCACGCTTGACCTCCAGGTCCTCGGCCACCGCCTCGACGGCCAGATCGACCTCGGCGAAGCGCTCGTAGGAGCCGGCCGGGCTCAGGCGCGCGAGCGTGCTCTCCCGCTCCTCGGCCGTCATCCGGCCGCGCCGCACCGCGCGCTCCAGCGAGGCGGCGATCCGCTCCACGGCGGCCTCGGCCTTCCCGGTGCTCCTGGCCGCGAGCACCACCTCGAAACCCGACCTCGCGAACACCTCCGCGATCCCCGAGGCCATCGTGCCCGAGCCGGCCACCCCCACCGCACGCACCGGCGGCCCGTCCCCGGGCTCCGGGCCGGGCGGCGGCGTCAGCGCGTCGGGCACCGTCTCCCCGGAGCCGGGCGCCGCGTAGCTGTAGAAGCCGCGCCCCGCCTTGCGCCCCGTCAGGCCCGCCTGAGTGAGCTGGCCGAGGACGGGCGCCGGAGCGTGCAGGCGGTCCTGGGAAGAGGCGTACATCGCCTCCAGCACGGTGTGCGCGGTGTCCACGCCGATCAGGTCCAGCAGGGCGAGCGGGCCCATCGGCAGACCGCAGCCCAGCCGCATCGCCGCGTCGATGTCCTCGCGCGAGGCGTACCGGGACTCGTACATCGCCGCGGCCTGGTTCAGATAGCCGAACAGCAGCCCGTCCGCGACGAACCCGGGCCGGTCGCCGACCGCCACCGGCTCCTTGCCGAGACCGATCGCCAGGTCCGTGGCCGCGCCGACCGCCGCGGGCGAGGTCAGTACCGACGAGACGACCTCCACGAGCTTCATCGCGGGCGCCGGATGGAAGAAGTGCAGACCGAGGACGCGCTCCGGGTGCGCCGACTCGCTCGCCAGCCGGGTCACCGACAGCGCGTTGGTGCCCGTCGCGAGGATCGTGTCCGGCCGCACCACGGCGTCCAGCTGACGGAAGACCTCCCGCTTGACCGCGTACGACTCGGGCGCCACCTCGATGACGAGACCGGCGTCGGCCGCCGCGCCGATCTCCGTGGAGGTGCGCAGCCGGGACAGGGCCGCGCCCCGTTCCCGCTCGCTCGTCCGGCCGCGCCGCACGGACCGGGCGGTCGCCGCCTCGACGGCCGTGCGGGCGCGGCCGACGGCGGCCGGGTCGATGTCGATGCCGATGACCTCGTGACCGGCGCACACGAGCAGTTCGGCGATTCCGGTGCCCATGGTGCCGAGCCCGACGACGGCCACCGTGCCGATCGCGGACACGCGGGAGGAGGGGGACAGGGGCGAAGGACGGTCCATCGCGGACTCCAGGAGAAGAGAGGTGACGACTGGAACGGGGACAGAGCGCGGGGCGAGGGGGCATGCGTCGCGCACGGGCCCCACAAGAGCGCCGTAGGCCTACAGGGCCGCACCGGCGTTCGCCGGCCGAGCGGCACGCGCACCGGGGCGGGCGCCGCCCCGAAGAGCGCACCCGGGAAGGGGAACGAGGAGAGAATCCGGCCAGGCCCTGTCCCGGAGCCCGGCCGTACTGAGTACGGAGCACCACGCACTGCCGCGCGCGGCACGAGAACCGCACGCCGAACCGATGTGCCCGCGGCGCGGTCCGCGGACCGGCCTGGGGCGGCAACCCCTCCCGGTACGGCTGCGTCACCAGGCCGTGCGGGAGAGAAACGCGGGGGATACCCGCTCGTCTGAGCTTAACTCGCAAGTAATGAGCGCGCCAGCCCCCGTGTTCGCCGAACCTCGCCCCGCGCGGCTCCCGTTCGGGCGCTCCGGCCCGCTGACCCGCCGCTCGGCAGGTACTACCCTCGGCTCCCATGAACAAAGAGTTGCGCTCGCTCACCGACCGCTTACGGCGTGAGGCCGTCATCGACGGGGAGCAGGCGGCCGAGGAGTGCGAACGGCTCGCCCGGAAAGCCGGCCACGAGGAGCTGGTCGAACTCCTCACCGCGCCCGGCCGTCCGCTCTGGGCCCGCGAACTGGCCGCCTACCGGCTGGGAACGGCGAAGGACCCGAGGGCCTTCGAGACCCTCGTGCTCTTCCTCAACCACCGCGACCCGCAGCGGTGCGAGGCCGCCGCCCGCGCCCTCGCCGCGCTCGGGGACCCCCGCACGGCCCGCGCCGCCGCCTCGCTCGTGACCAACGAACTGCGCGTCGCCTATGCCCTGCACGCCGTGAAACTGCTGACCAGCCTGCGCGCCCCGGAGTCCGTGCCCGCGCTCGTCGCGACGCTCGAACGACGCCTCGGCCGCAACGACCCCTATCGCACCGTCGCGCTCGCCTGCGTCGCCGGGCTCGGGGTCCTCGGCGACCGGCGGGCCCGCCGGGTGCTCCAGTCCGCGCAGCGCCATCCGGGGCTGGGCGCGGCCGCCGCCGCGGCCCTGGCCCGTATCCCGGAGCCCCGGCGCAGGGCCTCCGCACAGCGGCGCACGGAGCCGCAGACCTGAGCGGTGCGCGCCCCGCGCGCCCGGCTCACAGGAGCGTCAGTTGTGTCGGCTCCGCCGGATCGCCCCCGGGTGCGTGCGCGGGGGCGCGTGGGGTGATCCTGCGCGCCGCTCCGGGGCGGTCCGGGCCGATGCCGTACTCCCGCGCGAACTCGTGCACCTGACGGGTGATCCGGCGCTGGTACCAGGTCGGGGCGTAGGCCCCGTCCGCGTACATCCGGGCGTAGCGCGGCACGAGGGCGGGGTGTTCGCGCTCCAGCCAGGCCGTGAACCACTCCCGGGCGCCCGGGCGCAGATGCAGGACGAGCGGGGTGACCGAGGTCGCGCCCGCCTCGGCGATGGCCCGGACGGTCGCCCGCAGCTGCTCGGGGCGGTCGCCGAGAAAGGGGATCACCGGCGCCATCAGCACGCCGCAGCCGATGCCGCGCCCGCTCAGGGCCTTGACGACGTCGAGCCGCCGCCGGGGCGCGGGCGTGCCCGGCTCGACGGTGCGCCACAGGTCCTCGTCGACGAAGCCGACCGATACCGAGACCCCTACCTCGGTCACCCGCGCCGCCCGCTCCAGCAGGTCGAGATCGCGCAGGACCAGCGTGCCCTTGGTCAGGATGCTGAAGGGGTTCGCACGCTCGCTCAGCGCCTCGATGATCCCGGGCATGAGCGCGTACCGTCCCTCGGCCCGCTGGTAGCAGTCCACGTTGGTGCCCATCGCGACGTGCTGGCCCTGCCAGCGCGGGGAGGCCAGCTGCCGGCGCAGCAGTTCCGGTGCGTTCACCTTGACGACGATCTGGCTGTCGAAACCGAGACCGGTGTCGAGGTCGAGATAGCTGTGCGTCTTGCGGGCGAAGCAGTAGACGCACGCGTGCGAGCAGCCCCGATAGGGGTTGACCGTCCATTCGAACGGCATGCGCGAGGCGCCCGGCACGCGGTTGAGGATCGAGCGGGCGCGGACCTCGTGAAAGGTGATGCCCCTGAATTCAGGCATGTCGAAGGTGCGGGTGACGACCGCGTCGGCGGCGAAGAGCGCGCCGTTCGCGGTCGAGTCGTCTGCGAGGTTCTCCCAGCGCATGGCGGCCTCCTCGGGGTAGCGGACCGGCTGCCCCCGAACAATAGAACATTTGTTCCCTTGATCGCCGCGACCCCGATTTTGGTGCCGATGCGCCTCGGTGGTTGGCTGGGGCCCGTCGCCTGCGACGCGGGCGGAAGCGAGTCCCCCTAGGTCTCTGGAGGAAGTGCAATGGCGCAGGTCGAAGCCACGACGCAGCGGATCGTCGCCGCCGGTCCCGAGGACGTCTTCGACGCCCTGGCCGACTACAGCGGCACCCGGGCCAAGCTCCAGCCCGAGCACTTCAGCGAGTACGAGGTGCGCGAGGGCGGGGACGGCGAGGGCACCCTCGTGCACTGGAAGCTCCAGGCCACCAGCAAGCGTGTTCGGGACTGCCTCCTGGACGTCACCGAGCCCACCGACGGCGAACTGGTCGAGAAGGACCGCAACTCCTCGATGGTCACCACCTGGACGGTGACCCCCGCGGGCGAGGGGCAGTCCCGCGTCGTCGTCACGAGCGTGTGGAACGGGGCCGGCGGGATCGGCGGCTTCTTCGAGAGGACCTTCGCGCCCAAGGGCCTCGCCCGGATCTACGACGCCCTCCTCGCGAACCTCGCCGCCGAGACGGAGAAGAAGTCCGCGGGCCCCTCCGCCGAGGCGGAGAGCAGGCCCGCCGCCCCGTCCGCCGGGGACGGGGAGAGTGCCGCCTCCTGACCTCGACGCGGCAGAAGAGTTCCACCGGGCCCGGCCTTCTTCGAGGGGCGGGCCCGACAGCGTCCCGCCCCGGCGAGCTCGGGGGGTCAACCTGCCGCCTCGAAAAGCCGGAACTCCCTCTCACCGGTTCGGGTGGTTTTCCGCATCCGGCCGTTGTACGGCGTAGGGCTCTCACCGGCCGTAACGCCTTCCGCAGCGCACGCACCGTAGTTTCCCGGTGACTTTGCGCGCTTGCTCCCCCTTGTCACACGATGCGAGAAAAGGGGCGGCGCAAGCGTGACGAGGGGAGCACTGGGTGAGCGGGACGACGCTGGCGGAGAACTGGCCGCGGCTGGCCGGACAGGACGGGCGGGGGCCGGGGCTGGGGCCACCCCCCGCCGAAGGCCATGTCGTTGCCCCGGGCTCCGAGTGGCCGCCCGCGCCGCCCGGTGAGCAGGAGCCGGCCGCACGCCCGGAGCTGACCCGGGCCCAGATCCGCACCGTCTTCATCGGCCTCATGCTCGCGCTGCTGCTCGCCGCGCTGGAGCAGATGATCGTCGCGACGGCCCTGCCGAAGATCGTCGGCGAACTCCACGGGCTGGACCGCATGTCGTGGGCGATCACCGCCTACCTGCTGACCTCCACGGTGGGCCTGCCGATCTACGGGAAGCTCGGCGACCTCTTCGGCCGCAAGGGCGTCTTCCAGTTCGCCATCGTCGTGTTCGTCATCGGGTCCGCGCTGGCGGGCTGGTCGCGTTCGATGGAACAGCTCATCGCCTTCCGCGCGGTCCAGGGCGTCGGCGCGGGCGGACTCATGATCGGTGTGCAGGCGATCATCGCCGACATCGTCCCGCCGCGTGAACGCGGCCGGTACATGGGCCTGATCGGCGCCGGGTTCGGCCTGGCCTCGGTCGCGGGGCCCCTGCTCGGCGGCTTCTTCACCGACCACGTCTCCTGGCGCTGGTGCTTCTACTTCAACGTGCCCTTCGGCCTGCTGACCCTCGCCGTCATCACCGTCGTCCTCAAACTGCCCAGGCCCCGCAGCAAGGCGAGGCTCGACGTGCCCGGCGCGCTGCTGCTCGCCGCGGCCTCCGCGTGCGTCGTGCTGCTGACGAGCTGGGGCGGCACCGAGTACGCGTGGGGCTCCGGGGTCATCATCGGCCTCGCCGCGGGGGCCGTCGTCTCCACCGCCCTGTTCCTGCTCGCCGAACACTTCGCCGAGGAGCCGCTGATCCCGCTGCGGCTCTTCCGCGACCGGGCCTTCAACGTCACCGGGCTCGTCGGAGCCGTCGTCGGGGTCGCGCTGTTCGGCGCGTCGAGCTACCTGCCGAGCTACTTGCAGATGGTCGACGGGGCCAGTGCCACCGAGTCCGGGCTGCTGATGCTGCCCATGATGGGCGGCGTCGTCCTCGCCTCGATCCTCGCCGGACAGCTCATCAGCCGCACCGGGCACTACCGGATCTACCCGATCCTCGGCAGCGCGCTGTCGGTGGTCGGCATGTGGTTGCTGTCCCGCCTGGAGATCGACACCTCGCGGTTCACCTACAGCGTGTGGATGGCGGTGCTCGGCGCCGGGATCGGCCTGGTCATGCCGGTGCTGGTGCTCGCCGTGCAGAACGCGGTCCGCCCGCGCGACCTCGGCACCGCGACCAGCGCCAACAACTACTTCCGGCAGATCGGCGGCAGCGTCGGCGCCGCCGTCTTCGGCACCCTGTTCGCGGGCCGGCTCGCCGACGCCCTCGCCGACCGGCTGCCCGCCTCGGCAGCCCTGCCCGACCCGGAGTCGGTCACCCCGCAACTCGTCCACCGGCTGCCCGAGGCCGTACGGGACGGCTACATCCAGGCGTACGTCGACGCGATGCCGAGGATCTTCCTCTACCTCGTGCCGGTGCTCGCCCTCGGGCTGCTGATCGCCTGCTTCCTGAAGGAGACCCCTCTCGTGTCCAGTGCCGCCCACCAGACGCCCGCCGCCGAGCCCGAGCCGGAGCAGGCGCGCGAGGAGCTTGAGGAGCCCGAGAAGACCGCTGACACCGTGCGGCTGCCCGCGACGCGCTCCCCCTTCGGCCCCGGCGTACCGGTCTGCGGGAGCGTGCAGCACCCCGACGGCAGCGCCGTGCCGCGCGCCGCGCTCACCCTCATCGACGTGTCCGGGCAGCAGGTCGGCCGGGGCGCGAGCGGGGAGGACGGCCGGTACGCGCTCGCCACGCCGGGCGCCGGTTCCTACGTGCTGATCGCCGCGGCCGGCGGCCACCAGCCGCAGGCCGTCACGGTCACCGTCGCGGAGCGCCCCGTCGAACTGGACGTCGTCCTGGGCGGTGCCGGCAGCCTCGCCGGTACGGTCACGACCGCCGACGGCACCCCGGTCGCGGGCGCCTCCGTGACCCTGACCGACGTACGCGGCGAGGTCGTGTCCGCGACGCGCTCGGGCCGCGACGGCCGCTACGTCATCAGCGACCTGGTGGCGGGGGAGTACACCCTCGCGGCCAGCGCCACGGCCTTCCGCCCGGCCGCCCTCCCGCTGTCCGTGCAGGCCGCGCGCGAGACCCGGCAGGACATCGAACTGGCCGGCGGGGCCGTGCTGCGCGGCACCGTTCGGGCGCGCGGCGGACGCCCCGTGGAGGACGCGCGGGTCACTCTGCTGGACGCGGCCGGCAATGTCGTCGACACCCTGACGACCGAGGCGGACGGCACCTTCCGCTTCGTGGACCTCTCCTCCGGCGAGTACACCGTCATCGCGGCCGGCTACCCGCCGGTCGCCACCGTCCTGCAGGTCGCGGGCGGCGGCCGCACCGAACGCGACCTCCAGCTCGGCCACGAGGACTGAGCGGCACAGCTCCTCCCCTTCTGGTGGTGCTTCTCGCGGGGCCCCGGCGTCAGGACGCCGGGGCCCCGGCGCGTGTCCGTGCCCCTGCGCCGTACGGGAGCCGTAAAGAGCGGGACCGGTGCCGTATGGGAGCCGTCAACGCGGGTCCCGGCGTGTTCGGAAAGGGGTTTGCTCACCTTGTCCGAACAACCGTTCCGCCCGCACTTTCCCGTGCCGGCGGATGAATTCAGGAGTGCGAGATGGCCGATCTGGCCTTCGTGGTCACCACGTGCGCGGTATTCGCGCTGGTGGCCCTCGTCGCCAAAGGGGTGGCGAAACTGTGAGCGCCGAGAACGCCGTCGGCCTCGTCGTGGCCGTGGCCCTGCTGGGATATCTCGTCCTGGCGCTGGTATGTCCGGAGAGGTTCTGAGGACGCCGTCATGAGTCCAGTCCTTTCCGGTGCGCTCCAACTGCTCGCCCTCGTGGCGGCACTGGGGCTCGCGCATCGCCCGCTCGGCGACTACCTGGCGCGCGTCTACTCGGCCCGGGGACATCTGCGCGCCGAGAAATGGGTCTACCGTTCCATCGGAGCCCGTCCCGACCTCCAGATGCGCTGGCCCGCCTATCTGCGCGCGGTGCTCGCCTTTTCCCTCGTCTCGATTCTCTTCCTCTATCTGCTCCAGCGGCTCCAGGGAGTTCTTCCCGGCTCCCTCGGATTCGTCTCGATCGATCCCGACCAGGCGTTCAACACCGCCGCCTCCTTCGTCGCCAACACGAACTGGCAGTCGTACTACGGCGAGCAGGCGATGGGGCACCTCGTGCAGACCGGGGGGCTCGCCGTGCAGAACTTCGTGTCGGCCGCCGTCGGCATGGCGGTGGCCGTGGCCCTGGTCCGCGGCTTCGCCCGCTCCCGCACCGGGGAACTGGGCAACTTCTGGGCCGACCTGGTGCGCGGCACCGTACGCGTCCTGCTGCCGCTCTCCCTGGTCGCGGCCGTGCTCCTCGTCGCGTGCGGGGCGATCCAGAACTTCTCCGGCATCCACGAGGTCGGCCAGTTCTCCGGCGGGGCCCAGCAGTGGAACGGCGGGGCCGTCGCCTCGCAGGAGGCCGTGAAGGAACTCGGCACCAACGGCGGCGGCTACTTCAACGCGAATTCCGCCCACCCCTTCGAGAACCCGGATCCGCTCTCCAACCTCCTGGAGATCTTCCTCATCCTCCTCATCCCGTTCTCCCTGCCCCGTGCCTTCGGCCGCATGGTCGGCTCGCCGCGTCAGGGGTACGCGATTCTCGCCACCATGGCCGTCGTCTGGATCGGATTCACCGCCCTCATGATGGGGGCCGAATTCGCTCACCACGGGCCCGCCTTCGACCTCGCGGGCGGGGCCATGGAAGGAAAGGAGAACCGCTTCGGGGTGGGCGGTTCCTCGATTTTCGCGGTCGCCACGACACTGACCTCGACCGGCGCCGTGAACTCCTTCCACTCCTCATTCACCGGGCTCGGCGGCGGGATCACGATGCTCGGGATGCAGCTCGGGGAAGTCGCCCCGGGCGGGGTGGGATCGGGACTCTACGGAATGCTGGTCATCGCCGTGATCGCGGTCTTCGTCGCCGGGCTCATGGTCGGCCGTACCCCCGAATACCTCGGCAAGAAGATCGGCGCCAGGGAGATCAAGCTCGCGGCGCTCCACCTTCTCGTCACCCCGGCCCTGGTCCTCGGATTCACCGCCGTCGCGATGGCCCTGCCGACGCCCGCGCACTCGATGACGAACTCGGGGGCGCACGGATTCTCGGAAATCCTCTACGCCTACACCTCGGGCGCCAACAACAACGGTTCCGCCTTCGCCGGGCTCAACGCCGACACCCAGTGGTTCAACACGACGATCGGCCTCGCGATGCTCCTGGGCCGCTTCCTGCCGATGGTGCTCGTGCTCGCACTGGCCGGCTCCCTCGCCGGGCAGCGGCCGGTACCGGAGACGGCCGGGACGCTGCGCACCGGGAAACCGCTGTTCTCCGGGCTGCTCCTCGGCACCCTCCTCATCGTCACCGCGCTCACCTACTTCCCGGCGCTCGCGCTGGGACCGCTCGCCGAAGGGCTCGCCTCATGAGCACCACGACACCCGTCCGGGCCCCCCGCCCGGAACGGGCCCGGCACGATCTCCCGCGCCCCGGCCGGGGAGGCTCCGGGCTGTTCGGCCCCGCCCCACTGCTGCGCGCGCTCCCGCAGGCGCTGTGCAAACTCGACCCGCGCGTCATGGTCAGGTCGCCCGTCCTGTTCGTGGTCGAGGTCGGCTCGGTCCTCACCACGGTCCTCGCCTGCCTGCGCCCCGGGGACGGTTTCGGCTGGGCCGTCACGGCCTGGCTGTGGCTCACCACGATCTTCGCGAACCTCGCGGAGGCGGTGGCCGAGGGCCGGGGCAAGGCGCAGGCCCAGGCGTTGCGCCGGGCCCGCAGTGAGGCTGTCGCGCGGCGGATCGTGGGCCGCGCCGAGGAGCGGGTGCCCGGCACCCGGCTGAACGTCGGCGACCTCGTGGTGTGCGAGGCGGGCGACCTCGTCCCCGGCGACGGCGACGTGGTCGAGGGCGTCGCCTCGGTGGACGAGTCGGCGATCACCGGCGAGTCCGCCCCCGTCCTGCGTGAGTCCGGCGGCGACCGCTCGGCCGTCACCGGCGGTACGAGAGTCCTGTCCGACCGCGTCGTCGTCCGCATCACCGCCCGGCCCGGTGAGACCTTCGTCGACCGCATGATCGGCCTCGTCGAGGGCGCGGCCCGGCAGCAGACGCCCAACGAGATCGCCCTCAACATCCTGCTGGCCTCGCTGACCGTCGTCTTCCTGCTGGCCGTCGTCACCCTCCAGCCCTTCGCGCGCTACGCCGGGGCCGAACAGTCCACGACCGTGCTCACCGCCCTGCTGGTGTGCCTGATCCCCACGACCATCGGGGCCCTGCTGTCCGCCATCGGCATCGCCGGAATGGACCGGCTCGTGCGCCGCAACGTGCTCGCGACCTCGGGGCGCGCGGTCGAGGCGGCCGGTGACGTCTCGACGCTGCTGCTCGACAAGACCGGAACCATCACCTTCGGCAACCGGCGGGCCGTCGCGCTGCTGCCGGCAGCAGGCGTCGACGCGGCCGAACTCGCCGGGGCCGCCCAGCTCTCCTCCCTCGCCGACGAGACCCCCGAGGGCCGGTCCGTCCTCGTCCTCGTCCAGGAGCGCCACGGACTGCGCGAGCGGCGGCGCGAGGAACTGCCGCGCGCCGAGTGGGTCGGCTTCTCGGCCCGCACCCGGATGTCGGGCGTCGACCTGGCCGACGAGGGCCCGGACGGCCCCCGGCGGATCCGCAAGGGCGCCACCGCGGCCGTCCTCGCCTGGGTCCGGGAACACGGAGGCCGGCCGGCCCCCGACGCGACCCGGACCGGCGAGGAGATCGCGCGGGCGGGCGGCACCCCGCTGCTCGTCGCCGTTCAGGACGCGGCCGGGGCCCGGGTCCTGGGCGTCGTCCACCTCAAGGACGTGGTCAAGCCCGGGATGCGGGAGCGCTTCGACGAACTGCGCCGCATGGGCATCAGGACCGTCATGATCACCGGGGACAACCCGGTCACCGCGCGGGCCGTCGCCGAGGAGGCCGGGGTCGACGACTACCTCGCGGAGGCCACGCCCGAGGACAAGATGGCCCTGATCACCCGCGAGCAGTCCGGCGGGAAGCTCGTCGCGATGACCGGCGACGGGACCAACGACGCCCCCGCCCTCGCCCGGGCCGACGTCGGCGTGGCCATGAACACCGGCACCTCCGCCGCCAAGGAGGCCGGGAACATGGTGGACCTGGACTCGGACCCGACCAAACTCATCGAGATCGTCGCGATCGGCAAACAACTGCTCATCACGCGCGGCGCGCTGACGACCTTCTCCCTCGCCAACGACGTGGCGAAGTACTTCGCGATCATCCCCGCGATGTTCGCCGCCGCCCGTCCCGGACTCGACCGGCTCAACATCATGCGCCTGGACTCCCCGGAGTCGGCGATCCTCTCCGCCGTGATCTTCAACGCGCTGATCATCGTCGCGCTGGTCCCGCTCGCCCTCAAGGGCGTGCGCCACCGCGCGGCGGGGGCCGACGCGCTGCTGCGCCGCAACCTCGCCGTCTACGGCCTCGGCGGCCTGCTCGCCCCGTTCGCCGGCATCAAACTCATCGACCTGCTCGTCTCCCTCGTCCCTGGCATCGGGTGACCCTCATGAACACTTCCGTGGGCGGCGCGGGCCGCCTCCTGTGGGCCGCGCTGCGCGCCCTGATCGTCCTGACCCTCCTGGCCGGGGTGATCTACCCCCTGGCCGTCACCGGTATCGGCCAAGGGCTCTTCTCCGACCGGGCGAACGGCTCGCGGATCGAGGAGGACGGCCGCGTGGTCGGCTCCCGGCTCATCGGCCAGCGCTACGAACTCCCCCTCAAGAAGGGAGAGGACACTCCACGACCGGATCTCAGGTGGTTCCAGCCCCGCCCCGCGAACGGGCTCGGCACCAACAGCGTCAACACCCAGTACGCGCTGATCCTCTCCGGGGCCACCAACCGCTCCGGCGACAACCCCGAACTCCTCCGGTGGGTCGAGGAGGCCAGGGCCGCCGTGGTCAGGGACAACTCGACGCCCCGCTACCGCGTCGACCCGGCCCGGGTGCCCGCCGACGCCGTGACCTCCTCCGGCTCCGGGCTCGACCCCGACATCTCGCCCGCCTACGCCCGGCTCCAGGTGCACCGCGTCGCCGAACACAACGGACTGCCCGTGGGCCGGGTGGCGCAACTGGTCGCGCGTCACACGGACGGCCGCGTCCTCGGCTTCCTCGGCGAACCGCGGGTCAACGTCCTCGAACTCAACGTCGCCCTGCGGGAGATGACCGGCGGCTGAGCGGGGCGGCCCGGTACGCCTCCTCCCAGGGGCGGCTCCTCGTCGGGGGAGCCGCCCTCCGCGCGCCCTCCGCACCGCGTGGCCCCACCATTGACCTGGGGCGGTGCCGCAAGATCTACTCGGACGGCCGAGGACGGTGCAGGGCGGAGGGAGAGTGGTGTGCGGATTCTGATCAGCGCCGACATGGAGGGCGCGACGGGTGTCACCTGGCCGGGTGACGTGCTGCCCGGCACCCCTCTGTGGGAACGGTGCAGACCCCTGTTCACCTCCGACGTGGACGCCGCCGTCAAGGGCTTCTACGACGGCGGCGCCGACTCCGTCCTCGTCAACGAGGCCCACTGGAGCATGCGCAACCTGCTGCTGGAACGCATGGACGAGCGCGTCGAGATGCTCACCGGCAAGCACAAGGACCTCAGCATGGTCGAGGGCGCCCAGTACACCGGTGCCCGGCAGGCCGACGCGATCGCCTTCGTCGGCTACCACGCGGGCGCCGGGATGGAGGGCGTCCTCGCGCACACCTTCCTCGCCAACCAGCTCACCGGGGTCTGGCTCGACGGAGTGCGCGCGAGCGAGGGACTGCTCAACGCCCACCTCGTCGCCGAGTACGGCATCCCCGTCGTCCTCGTCACCGGCGACGACCGCGCCTGCGAGGACGCCGAGGGCTACGCGCCCGGGGCGAAGAAGGTCGCCGTCAAGGACCACGTGTCCCGGTACGCCGCGATCTGCCGCACCCCCTCCCGCACCGCCGCCGACATCCGCGCGGCCGCCAAGGAGGCCGCGGCGCTCGCCGGACGGTACGAACCGGTGCGCGGCGGACCGTTCACGATCGAGATCGAGTTCGACGCCGCCCACCTCCCGCAGACCGTCACCGCCGTCCCCGGCGTCGAACGCTCCGGGGAGCGCCGGGTGAGTTTCGAGAGCCCGACGATGTACGAGGCGTACCGCACCTTCAAGACGGTGTGCACGATCGCCTCCTCGGCCGTGGAGGAGCAGTATGGCTGACCGCACCGCACCCCGGGAGCAGCCCGAGGGGGCCGACGCCCGCGCCCTCGACGAGGTCGTCACGTACACCTCCGAGCTGATCCGCATCGACACCACCAACCGGGGCGGCGGCGACTGCCGGGAACGCCCGGCCGCCGAGTACTGCGCCGAGCGCCTCGCCGACGCCGGACTCGACCCCGTGCTGCTGGAGCGCACCCCGGGCCGCGCCAACGTCGTCCTGCGCGTCCCCGGCACCGACCCCCGCGCCGAGGGGCTGCTCGTGCACGGCCACCTCGACGTGGTGCCCGCCGACCCCGCCGAGTGGAGCGTCGACCCGTTCTCCGGCGAGGTGCGCGACGGCGTCGTATGGGGGCGCGGCGCGATCGACATGAAGAACATGGACGCGATGATCCTCGCGGTCCTGCGCTCCTGGCAGCGCACCGGGGTCCGGCCGCGCCGGGATGTCGTGGTCGCCTTCACCGCCGACGAGGAGGCGAGCGCCGCCGACGGCTCCGGGTTCCTCGCCGAGCAGCACGCCGACCTCTTCGAGGGCGTCACCGAGGGCGTCAGCGAGTCCGGGGCCTTCACCTTCCACGACGGCGCGGGCAACCAGCTCTACCCGATCGCGGCGGGGGAGCGCGGCACCGGCTGGCTGGAGCTGACCGCGCGCGGCCGCGCCGGGCACGGCTCGAAGGTCAACCGCGCCAACGCCGTCAGCCGGCTCGCCGCCGCCGTCACCCGCATCGGCGAGCACGTGTGGCCGGTGCGGCTCACCCCGACGGTGCGGGCCGCCCTCGCCGAACTCGCCGAGCTGTACGGCGTCGCCGTCGACGTCGACGCCCCGGACCTCGACGTGGACCAGCTGCTCGGCAAGCTCGGACCGGCCGCCGCCCTCGTCGAGCCGACCGTGCGCAACAGCAGCAACCCGACCGTGCTGAACGCCGGTTACAAGGTCAACGTCGTCCCCGGCGAGGCCACCGCCATGATCGACGGGCGTTTCCTGCCGGGCGCCGAGGACGAGTTCCGCGCGACCCTCGACGAACTGACCGGACCGGACGTCGACTGGGCCTTCCACCATCGCGAGACCGCCCTCCAGGCACCCGTCGACTCCCCGACCTTCGCCCGGATGCGGGCCGCCGTCGAGGAGTTCGCCCCCGAGGGCCGCACCCTTCCGTACTGCATGTCCGGCGGCACCGACGCCAAGCAGTTCTCCCGGCTCGGCATCACCGGATACGGCTTCTCACCGCTCAGGCTCCCGGCGGGCTTCGACTACCAGAAGCTGTTCCACGGCGTGGACGAACGCGTCCCCGTCGACGCCCTGCACTTCGGGGTCCGGGTCCTCGACCGCTTCCTGCGCACCGCCTGACCGGTCCACCGCACGAGCCCGCGCCGCGCCGCCGTAGACAGCGCCGCGCGGGAGAGACGACGAAGAGGAAGAGCACCATGGGAGTCACCCCGCTGCCGTACGGCACCTGGCCCTCACCGATCGACGCCAGGACCGCCGCGAGCCACGACGGCCGCCCCGAGTACGCCGCCTACGTGGGCGAGGAACTGTGGTGGACCGCGCCCCGCCCCGCGGAGGGCGGCCGACGCGCCCTCGTACGGCAGCGGGCCGGGGGCACCGAGGAGACGGTGCTGCCCCTCCCGTGGAACGTACGCAACCGCGTCATCGAGTACGGCGGCGCCCCCTGGACCGGCCGCCCCGGCCCGGACGGGCCCCTCGTCGTCTTCTCCCACCACGACGACCAGCGGCTCTACGCGGCCGAGCCGGACGGGCCCGCCGCCGAGCCCCGCCCGCTCACCCCGCTCTCCGTCGTCGGCGAGGGGCTGCGCTGGTGCGACCCCGTGTTCGCGCCCGCCGGCGACGAGGTGTGGTGCGTCCTGGAGGAGTTCACCGGCGCGGGTCCCAGCGACGTACGCCGCGTCCTCGCCGCCGTCCCGCTCGACGGCTCGGCCGCCGAGGACCGCTCCGCGATCCGTGAACTGAGCGACGACAGCCACCGCTTCGTGACCGGGCCCCGGCTCTCCCCGGACGGCCGGCGCGCCGTGTGGCTCGCCTGGGACCACCCCCGGATGCCCTGGGACGGCACCGAACTCAAGATCGCCGAGGTCGGCCCGGAAGGTGTCTTCGGCCCGGCCCGCACCCTCATCGGCGGGCCCGGCGAGGCCGTCGCCCAGGCCGAGTGGGCGCCCGACGGCAGCCTCCTGGCCGCCACCGAACGCGGCGACTGGTGGAACCTGTACCGCGTCGACCCAAAGGACGGCACCGCCGTCAACCTGTGCCCGCGCGCCGAGGAGTTCGGCGGACCGCTCTGGAAGATCGGGCTGCGCTGGTTCGCGCCGCTGGCAGGCGGGCTGATCGCCGTCGTCCACGGCGAGGGCACCACCGCGCTCGGCGTCCTCGACCCGGCGACCGGCGGACTCGTCGACACGGCGGGCGAGTGGACCGAGTGGGCCCCCTCCCTCGGCAGCGAGGGCACCCGCGTCGTCGGCATCGCCGCGAGCCCGCGCAGCGGCTACGAGATCGTCGAACTCGACACCGGCACCGGACACGCCCGCGTCGTCGCCGCCCGCCACGAGGACGCCGTCGACCCCGCCTACTACCCGCCCGCCGAGGCCCGCACCTTCACCGGGCCCGGCGGCCGCGAGGTGCACGCCCACCTCTACCCGCCGCACCACCCCGAGGCCACCGGGCCCGAGGGCACCGCGCCGCCCTACGTCGTGTGGGCGCACGGCGGGCCCACCGGGCACTCCCCGCTCGTCCTCGACCTGGAGATCGCCTACTTCACCTCACGGGGTATCGGCGTCGCCGAGGTCAACTACGGCGGCTCCGTACGCCACGGCAGGGCCTACCGCGAACGACTGCGCGAGCAGTGGGGCGTCGTGGACGTCGAGGACTGCGCCGCCGTCGCCCGCGCGCTGGCCGACGAGGGCCTCGCCGACCCCGAACGGCTCGCGATCCGGGGCGGCTCCGCAGGTGGCTGGACCACGGCCGCCTCGCTCACCGCGACCGACCTGTACGCGTGCGGCACGATCCTCTACCCGATCCTCGACCTCGCGGGCTGGGCGGAGGGGGAGACCCACGACTTCGAGTCCCAGTACCTGGAGAGCCTCGTCGGCCCGCTCGCCGAAGTCCCCGAACGGTACGCCGAGCGCTCCCCCGCCCAGCACCCCGAGGACATCACCGCGCCCTTCCTGATCCTCCAGGGCCTCGACGACCCGATCTGCCCGCCGCGCCAGTGCGAACGCTTCCTCGGCCGGATCTCCGGACGCGGCGTCCCGCACGCCTACGTCACCTTCGAGGGCGAGAGCCACGGCTTCCGCCGCGTGGACACCCTGATCCGCGTCCTGGAGTCCGAACTCTCCCTGTACGCCCAGACCTTCGGTTTCCCCGCCGCCGAGGTCCCGCACCTGGAGCTGCGCCCGTGACCGAGCCCCTGACCCCGCTGACCCGGCCCGCACGGCTGCGTCCCGGCGCCCGGGTCGCGGTCGTCGCCCCGAGCGGCCCCGTCCCCGAGGACCGCCTCCAGTCCGGCCTCGACCTGCTGCGCGGCTGGGGCCTGGACCCGGTGGCCGCACCCCACGTCCTGGACCGACACGCCGAGTTCGGCTATCTCGCGGGCACCGACGCCGACCGGGCCGCCGACCTTCAGTCGGCCTGGTGCGATCCGGCGGTCGACGCGGTGTTCTGCGCGCGCGGCGGGTACGGCGCCCAGCGGATGGCCGACCTCCTCGACTGGGAGGCGCTGCGCGCGGCCGGACCCAAGGTCTTCCTCGGCTACAGCGACATCACCGCCCTGCACGAGAGCTTCGCCCGGCGCCTGGGCCTCGCGACGCTGCACGGGCCGATGACCGCCGGGGCCGACTTCCTGAAGAACCAGCGGGCCCAGGACCACCTGCGCGCGACCCTCTTCGCCCCCGAGACCGTACGGGTCCTCGAAGCGGCGCGGGGCGGCGCCCTCGTGCCCGGGAGCGCGCGGGGCGTCACCTTCGGCGGCTGCGTGAGCCTGCTCGCCGCCGAGATCGGCACCCCGCACGCCCGCACGAGCGGCGCGGGCGGACTGCTGCTCCTGGAGGACGTGGGGGAGGAGCCCTACCGCCTCGACCGCATCCTCACCCAGCTGTTGCGCTCCGGCGTCCTGGACGGGGTGCGCGGCGTGGTCCTCGGCTCGTGGCAGGACTGCGGTCCCTACGAGGAGGTGCGCGCCGTCCTGCGCGACCGGCTCGCCCCGCTCGGCGTCCCGGTCCTCGAACACTTCGGCTTCGGCCACGACGAGGGCGCGCAGACCCTCCCGCTCGGTGTACGTGCCACCCTCGACGCGGACGCGGGCACGCTGACACTGGAGGAACCGGCGCTCGTGTGAACCCCGGGGCCCGCCCGGCTCAGCGCGGCAGGCCCCAGGCGTCCAGAACGGCCGAGGCCACCTCGGCAACCGTGAGCGGGCCGACGTCGACGCCGAAGTCCTCGACACCGGCCCGCTCCAGGATCGCGTCCAGTTCGCCGCACCGGTCCAGGTGCCAGTCCAGGGCGGCCGGTTCCCCGGCATGCCTGCGGGCCAGCCGGTCACGGACCAGCGGCAGGGCCACGCGCAGCCGGCACACCGACAGCGGGACGCCGACCGCCCGCGCGTACCGCTCCCGGTCCGGCGCGTCCTCCGCGACCCCGGCGAGTACGAGCACGAGGGCTCCGGCCTCCAGGCAGTGGGCGGCGACATCGCGCAGGTTCAGCGCGAGCAGACCGGTGCGGAAGGGGTCGCCGGGCGGGGCCGGCCAGAGCCGGCACAAGGCGTCCAGGTCCAGCACCGCGTGCGGCACCCGCGCCTCGGCCAGCAACGCGCCCACCGCTTCGGCCACCGAGGTCTTCCCGGCGCCGACGGTACCGCTGATCAGGAGCGAACGGGGCGGGAAGGACGCGGTGCGGGACATGCGCGCACCGTATCCGGCTTCCCCGTGAGCCGGCACACGGGCTTCCGCGAGGCATTTCCCCGCACCGCGACAACTCCCGTCCCTGCTGAAGCGTGCGTAGCGGTTTTTACGGGCATGTCTCCCACGTCATGACATTCCTGATGTGCCGTCATGGGTGAAGGGCCACGTGTTCCCGGTCCCTTCCGCCCCCTTCGCCCGCCGGAGTACGTGTGCGCCGCCCTCGCCGTCCCCCGCTCCTCGTCCTCGTCCTGCTGGCCCTGCTCACCGTCCTGCTGCCCGCGGGAACCGTGCGGGCGGCGGCCCGGGCCGAGGTGACGGCGCTGCGCCTGACCGTGCAGGCGGGCGGACGCAGGTGTGTCGTGGACGCCGACCTGTACCGGCCGGCGGGCGCCTCCGCAGCCGGTCCGGTGCCCGCCGTGCTCACGACCAACGGCTTCGGCGGCAGCAAGCGGGACGGCACGACCGACGCCCTCGCCCGCTCCGTGTCCGCCCAGGGCTACGCGGTGCTCGCCTACTCGGGCCTCGGGTTCGGCCGCAGTGGTTGCCCCATCACGCTCGACGATCCCGCCGTGGACGGCAGGGCCGCCTCCGGGCTCGTGGACTTCCTCGCGGGCCTGCGCACCGCCGACGATGGGACCCGCGTCGACTTCGTGACCCTCGACGGCCCCGGCGACCCCAGAGTCGGCATGATCGGCGGGAGTTACGGCGGGGCCGTGCAGTTCGCGACCGCCTCGCGCGACCACCGCGTCGACGCCCTCGTCCCGCTCATCACCTGGCACGACCTGGCGCACTCCCTCTTCCCCGACCTCGCGGACGCCGGGGCCGGGGTGCACAAGTGGCGCTGGACCAGCGGCTTCTGGGCCATCGGTGAGGCGCAGGGGCTGCTGCATCCCCGGCTCGACCCGTCCAGGACCGGCGGGGGTGGCTGCGTGCACATGGTCGCGGGCGCCTGCGCCTTCAAAGGGCTGCTCGACTCCGGGCGCTACCTGCCAGGACCCACCGCCAAGGCCCTGCGCTACGCGCGCGGCGTGTCACCGGCCTCGTATCTCGGCACCGTCCGCGCCCCGGCACTGCTGGTACAGGGGCAGGCGGACAGCCTGTTCACCCTGGACGAGGCCGAGGCGACCTGGCGGCGGCTGCGCGCCCAGGGGGTGCCGTCCGCGTTGATCTGGCAGTCCTGGGGACACAGCGGCGGGCTCCGTTCGCCGCAGCCCGGCGAACTGGACCTCATGGGAACGGACCTCGGCGCGAGCTGGACCGGTCGGCGCATTCTCGACTGGTTCGACCACTACCTGCGGCGCGGCCAGGGCCCCCGGTCCGCCGCGCCCGGCCCGGCGTTCGCCTACTTCCGCGACTGGGCGCCCGGTTACGCGCAGGCCCCGGCCCCACCCGCTCCCCGCCACGTCCTGCACGTGTCGGGCGCTCCCGACGGGGCCGGCAACGGCAGTCTGGTCGCCGAAGCGGACGCGGTCCGCCCGGACACCCGCACGTACCGCAACGGCCCCCTCCCCACGAGCCACACCGAGAACCCCTTCGCCCAGCTCTCCGAACACGTCCCCGACCCGCCGCCGTACGACGTGCCCGGCAGCCATCTCGGCTGGAGCACCGCGCCGTTGACCGCCCCGCTCGACGTCGTCGGCAGCCCCCGGGCCACCTTCCGCGTCGAGGCGCCCGGGGCGGCGCGGGCCCAGGGGGCGGCGGACCTCGCGCGTCGGCTCGTCCTGTTCGTCAAGGTGCTCGACGTCGCCCCGGACGGCACCGCGCGGCCGGTCCGCCGACTCGTCGCCCCGGTCCGGGTGCCGGACGTGAACCGCCCGTTCACGGTGCGGCTGCCCGGCCTCGTGCACCGGTTCGCCCCCGGCCACCGGCTGCGGCTCGTGGTGGCGGGCAGCGACGACGCGCACTACGGCAACAAGGCCGCGTACTCCGTGCGTGTCCGGGAAGGGGTGCTGCGACTGCCCACGGCGTCCGGGCGCTGAGCGGCGGCCGACGACGGCTACCCTGGCCCGATGCCTGAATATGCCACCTATCTCGCCGAGGGCGAGCGCGTCGCCGTGCGCCCCCTCACCCTGGACGACGCGGACGAGTTCACCGCGCGGGCCCGCGAGAGCGTGTCCCTGCACCACCCCTGGCTCCAGCCGCCGCGGGACGCGGCCGGTTTCGCGGCCTGGGCCGGCCGCCTCGTCGAGGAGCCCGGACGGGCCGGCTTCCTCGTGTGCACGCGGACGGACGACGCCGCCGCCGGCTACGTGGCCGTCAACAACATCGTGCACGGCGCCTTCCGTTGCGGGGCGCTCGGCTACGGCGCCTTCGCGCACGCCGCCGGTCGCGGGCTCATGACGGAGGGCCTCGGCCTCGTCGTGCGGCACGCCTTCACCGCGCTCGGCCTGCACCGGCTGGAGATCAACGTGCAGCCCGGCAACGCCGCCTCGATCGCCCTCGCGCGCCGCCTCGGATTCCGGCACGAGGGCTTCTCGCCCGACTTCCTGTTCATCGACGGCGCCTGGCGCGACCACGAACGGTTCGCGCTCACGACGGAGATGGCGAACCTCGGAGCGTAAGGGAGAGCACGGGGAACTTGATGGGCGGCAGGTCAGCGGCCGCGTTCCCGGTTGATCTTCATGGTGTCGAGATCGGTGACGGTGGAGCGCAGATCGCGGTAGCCGAACCCGCGCCGCCGCAGCTCCGTCTCCACCCGCTCCTCGGCGAGGGCCGCCGCCATCTCCTCGCCGTCCTCGGCGGCCGAACGCAGCTCGAAGCGGTAGGAGAACGGCTTCAGCGTCCGGTCGTAGCTGAGCGAGCCCTCCTCGGTGAACCGCATCGCCGCCAGATCCCGGGCCTGATCCGCCCCGGCGAGCAGTTCGGCGCGCGCCGCGTCCGTCAGCCCGTCCCACACGCCCCGGACGATGACGCGGTACGTGTGCTGCTCCGGGCCGGCGGCGACGGTCGCCGAGGTACCGGTCGCCGAGGTGCCGGGGCCGAGGGGGGAACGCTCGCTCATGAGGTGCCGTTCTGGGTGAGGAGCCGGTGCGGGTCGGGACCCACCGTAGAAGGCGCCTCGCCTGTCGCGCATCAGGGTTTGGGGCGCCTCCTCCGAGCCGGTTCCCGGGCCGGTCCGGTCAGCCGGCGGCGGCCCCGCCCTGGTCGGCGTACTCGAACACGGAGCCGTCCGGGTGCATCGCGATCAGGTTGCGGCCCGCCGGGGTGCCGACCGGGCCGGCGATGACCCGCGCGCCCGAGGCGGTGAGGACCTGGGCGGTCTCCTCCACGTCCCGCACCGCGATCGTCGCCGCGACGCGGCGCAGCACTTCGAGTTCCGCCTCCGGCCCGCTCATCAGCAGGAAACAGCCCACCGCCGCGACCGACACGCCCCCACGCTCGAAACGCTGCGCGGGCCGGCCCGCGAGGCGCTCGTAGAACGGGACCATGACCTCCAGGTTGTCCACGCAGACGCGCAGCGTGGTGCCGAGAATCTCCATACCCGCGAGCCTAGTTGGCCCGGCCGCCGGCCGTGATCGTTTCGCGCCGACTGCTGCCGGGCGTCACGCGCCCCGCTGCGGGTACCCGCCGGACATGACTGGCACCGAACCCATCCGAAACGCCGCCCCCTCAGCCGGGCGGCCGGCGGGCACCGGGGCCGGCGCCCTTGGCGACACCCTCGCCGAAGGACGCCCCGACCGTGCCCTGGCCGCCGAACTCACCGAGGCGCTGCGCGAGAGCGTGCGCGAGGAGCTGCGCGAGGCCGCCCGCACCCAGCGCCGTACCGCCTCGCTGTACGCGGGCTCGGGGGCGAGCGCCTGCTACGCGGGCGCGGCCCTCTCCCTCGCCGTGGGCCTCCTGCTCGCCCTGGTCCTGCCCGGCTGGCTCGCCGCACTGATCACCGCGGTCCTGCTCGCCGGTCTCGCCTTCCTGCTGCGCGAGCAGGCGAGGAACGGGAAGGGCCCGGGGGCCCGGCCGCACGCCCCGTCGCCGTCCGGGAAGGGGCAGGACGGCGGCGACCGCGACCGGCCCGGGGGCCCCGGGACGGCGCCCGGCGCGGTGGACGTTCCGCCGCTGCCGCAGGAGCCGCCCGCCGTGCCGCCGAGGCCGTAGCTGCCCATACTGGGAGGAAGCGGACGGTTCCGGGACGTTTGGGCGCTGAGGGGGCGGGGACTCGAACAGTCCCCGCCCCGCTTCGTGCCGGTGGTCGCCTCGACGGGCCTTCCGCGCAGCAGGCCCGTCGGTGCGAGGTGCCGGCGATGCCGCCGAGTGGAACCGTAATCGAACGCGAAATCGAACGAAAGAAGTGACCATGCGGAGCGTCACCATGAACCCGGACGATCTGATCGAGCTGGCCGAACTGGGCCAGCAATTGCGGGTCGACTCGATCCGTGCGACCGACGCGGCCGGTTCGGGGCACGCGACGTCCTCGATGTCCGCCGCCGACCTCGTGGCGGTCCTCTTCGCGCGCCATCTGCGCTACGACTTCGACCAGCCGGACCTGCCCGCCAACGACCGTTTCATCCTGTCCAAGGGGCACGCCTCCCCGGTGCTGTACTCCGCGTTCAAGGCGGCCGGGGTGGTCAGCGACGAGGAACTGCTCACCTTCCGCAAGAAGGACAGCAGGCTCGACGGCCACCCCACCCCCCGCATCCCGTGGGTCGACGTGGCGACCGGCTCGCTCGGTCAGGGACTGCCGGTCGGCGTCGGCATGGCGATGGCCGCCAAGGACCTCGACCGGGTCGACAACCGGGTCTGGGTGCTGTGCGGGGACAGCGAGATCGCCGAGGGCTCCGTGTGGGAGGCCGCCGAGGCGGCGGGCGCCGCCCACCTCGACCACCTCACCGCGATCGTGGACGTCAACCGGCTCGGCCAGCGCGGGCCCACCCGGCACGGCCACGACCTCGACGCCTACGCCCGCCGTTTCCACGCCTTCGGCTGGCACACCATCGAGATCGACGGCCACGACATCGAACAGATCGACGCGGCGTACCACGAGGCGGAGTCCACGGCCGGGAAGCCCACGGTGATCCTGGCGCGCACCCTCAAGGGCAAGGGCGTCGAGGCCGCCGCCGACCGCGAGGGCCTGCACGGGAAGCCGCTCGCCGACCCCGAGGAGGCCATCGAGGAACTGGGCGGCATCCGCGATCTGCGTATCCAGGTCAGGTCCCCCGAGGACACGAAGCAGGCCCCCGAGCGCAAGGGCGGCAAGGTCCAACTGCCGAGCTATCCCAAGGGCGGTGACGAGGTCGCGACCCGTAACGCCTTCGGTGAGGCGCTGGCCGCGCTGGGCGGGGCCCGGCGGGACGTCGTGGTGCTCGACGGGGAGGTCGGCGACTCGACGCGCGCCGAGTTCTTCGCCAAGGAACACCCCGAGCGCTACTTCGAGCTGTACATCGCCGAACAGCAGCTGATCGCCGCCGCGGCCGGGATGTCGACGCGTGGCTGGACCCCGTACGCCGCCACCTTCGCCGCCTTCCTCACCCGCGCCCACGACTTCATCCGGATGGCGGCCGTCAGCGATGTGCAGCTGTGCCTGGCCGGCTCGCACGCGGGCGTGGCCATCGGGGAGGACGGCCCGTCGCAGATGGGCCTCGAAGACCTCGCGATGCTGCGGGCCGTGCACGGCTCGACCGTGCTCTACCCGTGCGACGCCAACCAGACGGCCCAGCTCACCGCCGCCATGGCGGACCTGTCGGGCGTCTCCTACCTACGCACCTCGCGCGGCAAGAACGCCGTGCTCTACGGCCCCGAGGAGACCTTCCCCGTCGGCGGCTCCAAGGTGCTGCGCTCCGGCGGGGCGGACCGGCTCACGATCGTCGCGGCCGGCCAGACCGTGCACGAGGCGCTCGCCGCGGCCGAGACGCTGGCGGCCGAGGGCATCGAGGTGCGGGTGATCGACCTCTACTCGGTCAAGCCGGTCGACAAGGAGACGCTGCGCACGGCCGCCGAGGAGACCGGCTGCCTGGTCAGCGTCGAGGACCACCACCCGGAGGGCGGTATCGGCGACGCCGTCGCCAGTGCCTTCGACGACGGCCGGCCCGCGCCGCGCCTGGTCCGCCTCGCGGTGCGTACGATGCCGGGTTCCGCGACCCCCGAGGAGTCGCTCGCCGCCGCCGGGATCGACGCGGACTCCGTCGCCGCCTCCGTACGGCTGCTCGTCGGCGAGGCCGTCGTCGGCTGAGCCGGCGGGCCGCCGTCCTCGGCCCACCACCGGAAAGCCGCCGTAAAAATCCGTAGGGGCCGCCCGCTGTGGGCGGCCCCTACGGGGGTACACGGCCCCTGCGGGCCGCCTGACGGGGGTTCCGCCAGGCAGGTTCCACGGGAGAGTGGCCCGGCCGTACGGGAATCGGGACAGGACGGCACACCATGAATCGGACAGCACCATGAATCGGCTCGCACTGGGCATCGCACTCGGCGTCGGCTACCTGCTGGGCCGCACGAAGAAGGCCAAGCTGGCCTTCGCCATCGGCACGGCCGTCGCGGGACAGCGCCGCCCGCTCACCTTCCAGGGGGTCAGCGGCGTCGTCGCCGACCACCTGCGGGAGCCGGTGCGCGACTACCTGGGGGCCAACCCGCAGTACGCCGAGCTCCTCGACCAGATGCGCGACCGCGCGGGCGACGCGGCCCACGGACTGCTCACCCGCACGATCGACGGCCTCGCCGACCACGTGCAGGACCGCGCGGACGTACTGCGCGACCGGACGGCCGGGGGCTGACGGGCGGTCGGGGGCGCTGACGGGCGGTCGGCGAGGCCACCGGCGAGACCCCCGCGCGTGACACGGCGCCTCGCCTCCTCGTGCACCTTTCTGATGCCGACAGTGAGACCCCCGCGCGTGACACGGCGGGCCGGACCGGCTCAGACCCGGCAGAGGATCTCGCCGTGCAGCGCGCTGAACCACGCGTCCGGCCGCCGGCCCCACTCCCGCCACGCCTGGGAGACGGCGGTCAGCTCCTCGTGCGTCGCGTGGCCCCCGCCCGTCGCGCGCTCGGCGTAGGCGGAGGCGAGCGTACGGTCGGCCCACAGGCCGCTCCACCACGCCCGCTCCTCGTCGTCGGCGAAGCACCAGGTGCTCGACGTCGAGGTGACGTCGGTGAAGCCGGCGGCCAGCGCCCAGGACTTCAGGCGCCGCCCCGCGTCCGGTTCCCCGCCGTTGGCGCGGGCCACCCGCTCGTACAGGTCCAGCCAGTCGTCCATGCCGGGGGAGGACGGGTACCAGGTCATCGCGGCGTAGTCCGCGTCGCGCACCGCCACCAGACCGCCCGGCTTCACGACCCGCCGCATCTCGGTCAGCGCGCGGACCGGGTCCCCGACGTGCTGGAGCACCTGGTGGGCGTGGACCACGCAGAAGGTGTCGTCCGGGTAGTCCAGGGCGTGGACGTCGGCCACGGCGAAGTCCGTGTTGTCCAGCCCGCGGCCGGCCGCCTCGGCCGCCGCCTTCTCCAGGACCTCGGCCGAGGCGTCCACCCCGGTGACGTGCCCCTGGGGGACGAGCGCCGCCAGGTCGGCGGTGATCGTCCCGGGCCCGCAGCCGATGTCCAGGACGCGCATGTGCGGTTTCAGGTGGTCGATCAGGTACGCGGCGGAATTGCGCGCCGTGCGCCAGGTGTGGGAGCGGAGCACCGACTCGTGGTGTCCGTGGGTGTAGACGGCGGTCTCGTGGTGCGGTGCTTCGGCGTCACGGGTCATGACTTTCAGCTCCCTCGCTGGGACGAACGCACGGAAAACGGCCTACGGCGACCGCGCGGCCGCTGCCTGGCTCGTGCGATCACCGTACGCCGCGATGTCGAGTGTTGAGACGCCCGTATTGATATGTGAGATGGGGGAGTGTGGGGGCGGAGGGCGGTGCGGCGCGGGGACGGATCAGATCACGAGCGGCCGGTACACCGTCAGCGCCTCGTGCAGCTTGTCGAGTTCGACGGTGCCGCCCGCCTCGCTGATCTCCCCGTCGTGGGCGAGCGGGGTGCCCGGCTCGATGCCCTCGACCCGCAGCCGCTTGAGGCGCTGCGCCGCGTGGAACGGGGACCGGGACAGCGGGCCCGCGAGCGCCGCGCCCAGCAGCCGCACCCCCGGCAGACGTCCTCCGTGCACGGTGCGGACGTCGAGCAGCCCGTCGGCCAGGTCGATGCGCCGGCCCGCCGTCAGCCCGGGCCGGCTGTAGATGCCGTTGCCCGCGAACAGCAGCCACATCGGCTCGCGGTGCCCGCCGATGTCCGCGTGCAGCGGATGGTCGCGGCGCAGCACGTGCAGCGCGGCCACGACGTCGGCGAGCCGCCCGCCGACCTTCCCCGACCAGCGCTCCCGCTCCCGCACCAGCTCCGGGTACACCCCGAGGCTGAAGGTGTTGAGGAAGATCCCCTCGGTCATGCCCTCGCCCTCGCCCCGGCAGTCGGTGCGAAAGCGTCCCACGTCCACCGACACGGCCTCGCCGCGCTCCACGGCGCGGTAGGTGTCACGCGGATCCTCTATCCCGAGGTCGTACGCGAAGTGGTTGAGCGTCCCGCCCGGCAGGACCGCGAGCGGCAGACCGTGCCGCAGCGCCACCGTGGCCGCCGTGGAGAGCGAACCGTCGCCGCCGCTGATGCCGAGCGCCCGGGCCCGGGACGCCGCCTTCTCCAGCTCCTCGGGCAGCGCCTCGCCCTCGCACTCGACGATCTCCGCCTCCGGGAGCGCGTCCTTGAGCGAGCGGACCCGGTCGGGGGAGCCGGCCCCGGTGTTCACGACGACGACCAGGCCCGCTCCGCGCGGCAGTTCGGGCGCGCCGACCATGGGCCGCCCGGGAGCGGGAAGCTGACTGCGGGTCGGTACGAGACCCCGTACGGCGAGCGCCGCACCCGCGCCCAGCGCCGCACCCGCCAGGACGTCGCTCGGATAGTGGACCCCGGTGTAGACCCGGGAGGCGGCCACCGAGGCGGCGAGCGGCGCGACGGCGGCGCCCCAGCCCCGCGACTCCAGGGCCACGCCCGTGGCGAAGGCGGCGGCGGAGGCGGCGTGCCCGGAGGGGAAGGAGGTCGTGACCGGCTGCCGCTTGAGCTGCCGCACGAGCGGCACCGTGTCCAGTATCGGGCGGGCCCGGCGCACCGAACGCTTGCCCACCGTGTTGACCGTCGCGGAGGCCAGCGCGAGCGAGGCGAGCCCGCGCACCGCCGCCCGCCGGGCCCGCGGCGAACCGGTCGCGGCCAGCGCCGCGCCCACCGCGCACCACAGCACCCCGTGGTTGGCGGCGCGGCTGAGCCGGGGCAGTACCTGCTCCGCCCCCGGCCAGCGGTGCGCCGCCGCGGCCTTGAACACGGTCATGTCGAGTGCGGTCAGCCGGTCCCGCAGCACGGGCCCCGGGCGCGGGCCCCGCAGCGACTCGGCGATCCTGGCGGCCGGGGACGGAGTGAGGTCGACGTCGGGAGACATGGCGCACACGTACCCCGCCCCGCCCCGATCACCCCTGCTGACCGGCGGCGGCGCGCGGGAAACAGGTTTGCCCGCCACTCGTCCGGCCGACGACAATGCGGCCATGGGACATCTCGAAGCAGCACACGTGGAGTACTACCTGCCCGACGGGCGGGCGCTGCTGGGGGACGTCTCGTTCCGCGTCGGCGAAGGGGTGGCAGCCGCCCTCGTGGGCCCCAACGGCGCGGGCAAGACGACGCTGCTCAAACTCCTGTCCGGTGAGCTGAAACCGCACGGCGGCTCGGTCACGGTCAGCGGCGGCCTCGGCGTCATGCCGCAGTTCATCGGCTCCGTACGCGACGAGAGCACCGTCCGCGACCTGCTGGTCTCGGTATCCGGCCCGCGCATCCGGGAGGCCGCCCGGGCCGTCGACCGCGCCGAGCACGCGATCATGACCGTGGACGACGAGTCCGCCCAGCTCGCCTACGCCCAGGCCCTCTCCGACTGGGCCGAGGTACGCGGCTACGAGGCGGAGACCCTGTGGGACGTGTGCACCGTCGCCGCGCTCGGCATCCCCTACGACACGGCGCAGTGGCGCCAGGTGCGCACCCTGTCGGGCGGAGAGCAGAAGCGGCTCGTCCTGGAGGCGCTGCTGCGCGGCACCGACCAGGTCCTGCTGCTCGACGAACCGGACAACTACCTCGATGTCCCGGGCAAGCGCTGGCTGGAGGAGCGACTGCGCGAGACCCGCAAGACCGTCCTCTTCGTCAGCCACGACCGCGAACTGCTCTCCAGCGCCGCCGAGCGCATCGTGAGCGTCGAACCCGGCCCCGCTGGCGCCGACGCCTGGGTGCACGGCGGCGGGTTCTCCACCTACCACGAGGCCCGCAAGGAGCGCTTCGCCCGCTTCGAGGAACTGCGCCGGCGCTGGGACGAGAAGCACGCACAGCTCAGGACGCTCGTGCTGAACCTGCGCCAAGCCGCCGAGAACAGCCCCGCCATGGCCTCGCGCTACAGCGCCGCCCAGACCCGGCTGCGCAAGTTCGAGGAGGCCGGACCGCCGCCGGAGCCGCCGCGCGAGCAGGACATCCGGATGCGGCTGCGCGGCGGCCGCACCGGGCTGCGCGCCGTCACCTGCCAGGGCCTGGAGCTGTCCGGCCTGATGAAACCCTTCGACCTGGAGGTCTTCTACGGCGAGCGGGTCGCGGTCCTCGGCTCGAACGGCTCGGGGAAGTCCCACTTCCTGCGGCTGCTCGCTGGCGGCGAGGTCGCCCACGAAGGGCTCTGGAAGCTCGGCGCACGCGTCGTCGCGGGGCACTTCGCGCAGACCCACGCCCATCCGGAGCTGCGGGGCCGCACCCTGCTCGACATCCTGTGGCGCGAACACGCGAAGGACAAGGGCGCGGCCATGTCCCTGCTGCGCCGCTACGAGCTGACCCAGCAGGCCGAGCAGCGCTTCGAGCGGCTGTCCGGCGGCCAGCAGGCCCGCTTCCAGATCCTCCTGCTCGAACTGGCCGGCTGCACGGCGCTCCTGCTCGACGAACCGACCGACAACCTCGACCTGGAGAGCGCGGAGGCCCTCCAGGAGGGGCTGGAGGCGTTCGAGGGCACCGTGCTCGCGGTCACCCACGACCGCTGGTTCGCCCGCTCCTTCGACCGCTTCCTCGTCTTCGGCCAGGACGGCCGGGTCCGGGAGACGCCGGAGCCGGTGTGGGACGAGCGGCGGGTCGCTCGCGCTCGGCACTGAGGGGGTGGCGGGGGTGGCGGCCTGCGGCCTGCCACTTCGTCCTCAAGCGCCGGACGGGCTGTAACGCGCCTGAGGCGCTTGTCCTCAAACGCCGGACGGGCTGGATTTGCGCCCACCCGGGGCTTTTCAGCCGTCCGGCACTGTCCAACCCGCCCGGCACGTTTGCCAGCCCGTCCGGCGTTTGAGGACACCCGAGGCAGCGGGACAATCTTCCAGCCGGTCCGGCGTTTGAGGACACCCGCCGGCCGCAGGCCGCGAAACTGGAGGGGCGGGGCCCGCGGCCGTACGGCAAGGTGGTACCCGAACCGTTCGACCCGCGGAAGCAGGAGCGGCATGGCGGACCCTTCGTACGGACGGCCCGGCGCGCCGTCGCCGGACTCCGGCCTGCCCGCGCTTCCCGGACTCATCGCGGCCCTGGGCGCCGGCCCGTCCCGTGCCGCCGCCGGCCTCCCCACCGCCGCCTGCGACTACTGGGCGCGCCGCGGACTGACCACCGCGCCCGCGCAGACGGTCGCCGCCCCCGGCGGCCCCGCCCTCCTGCTCGCCCTGGCCGCCGCGACCGGCGGCGACGTCCTCGTCCCCCGGCCCTGCGCCGCCTGGTGGGCCCCCGGGGTCCGTCTCCTCGGCCGCACCGCGTACCCCGTACCGGCGCCCGCCGAGTCCGGCGGCGTCCCCGACCCGTACGCCCTCCTGGAGACGGTCCGCCGGGTCCGCGCGGAGGGCGGCGATCCCCGGCTGCTGATCGTGTCCGTCGCCGACGACCCCACCGGGACCCTGCCCGAACCCGAGGCGCTGGACGAGGTGCTGCGGGCCGCCGCCGACACCGGGCTCACCGTTCTCAGCGACGAGACCTGGCGCGACACCGTCCACGACCCCGCGGCGCCCGCCCTGCTGAGCCCGGCCGCCATCCACCCGGAGGGCGTCGTCGTCCTGACCGACCTGGCGGGCGCGTTCCTGCCGGCCGACTGGCCCGCCGCCGTCGCCCGCTTCCCGGCCGGCGCCGCCGGTGCCGCACTGCGCGAGCACACCCTTGACGCGCTCAGCGCGCAGGGCGCCCCGCTGGCCGGGCCCCTCGCCGCCGCGGCGGCTCACGCGCTCACCGAGCCGGCCGAGGCCACCTCCCGGCTGCGCGCCGTGAACCGCACCCACGGGGCGCTCGCCCGCGCCGCCCACCGCGCGGTCCGCGCCGCCGGGGCCCTGGCCCTGCCGCCGCGCGCCGGCCGCTGCCTGTACGTCGATCTCGAACCGTTGCGCGCCCCGCTGGCCGCCCGGGGCGTGGCCGACGCGCGGGACCTGGAGCTCCACCTCGGCGAACGGCTCGGCATGCCGGTGCCCGGCGGACACCGCTTCGGCGACGAACTGACAGCCCTGCGCGTCCGCGTGTCGACCGCGTCGCTACTGCGCTCAACCAGGGAGGGCCGGGCCGCGTCCCTCACCGCGTCGGAGCCCCTCGAATTGCCCGGTGCGGACCGAGCGTTGAGCATGTTCGCAGCGGTCTTCGACGCTCTGGCGGCCGGCGAGGGCGCCGAGCCGGGCGAAAGGGCCGTCACGCAGGCCGGGGCCGAAGCGCGCGCAGCCGACAGCGACGCGCGCGGCGGCCGGGCGCACCGAAGGGAGCCGCACCGATGAACGCGCAGCCGCCGACCGGCCCTCAGCCGGAAGCGACGCGGGACCCCGACGAGGGCCGCACCCCGGCAGGGGGCTCGCGGCCCGCGCCGCCACCGGACGCTCCCACGGCTCCCGGCGCCTCGCCGACCGGGCTGCGCACACTCTCCGGAGCGGCGGCGCCCCGTCCGCTCGGCGAGGTCCGTCGCTGGCCGCAGACCTTCGCCGACCGGCTCGGCGCCCCGCTGCCCGGACTGCGCGCCTACGCCCGGCTGCTGCGCGAAGGCGCCGTACGCCCCCGGGCCGAGGGCCTCGCGGACATCCCCCGGCTGCCCTACGCCCCGCAGCCGCTGCCCGAGGCCGCCCCCGGCACGGTCGCCGTGGCCTGGGTCGGCCACGCGACCTGGGTCGTGCGCATCGGCGGGCTCACCGTCCTCACCGACCCCGTGTGGTCCCGCCGCATCCTCGGCACGCCCGCCCGCGTCACCCCCGTCGGTGTCCCGTGGAGCGCGCTGGGCCGGGTGGACGCCGTCGTGCTCAGCCACAACCACTACGACCACCTCGACGCGCCCACCGTCAAACGCCTGCCCCGCTCCACCCCCGTCCTCGTGCCCGCCGGGCTGGGCGGCTGGTTCCGACGGCGCGGGTTCACGAGCGTCACCGACCTCGACTGGTGGGAGGCGGCCGAGGTAGGCGGCGTCCGCTTCGACTTCGTACCGGCGCACCACTGGTCCAAACGCGGGGTCCGCGACACCTGCCGGACGCTGTGGGGCGGCTGGGTCATGACGGCGCCCGGCGGCAGACGCGTCTACTTCGCGGGCGACACCGGATACGGACCGGCCTTCGCGGAGATCGGCCGCAGACACCCCGGGATCGACCTCGCGCTCATGCCGATCGGCGCGTACGACCCGCGCTGGTGGCTGCGCGACGTGCACTGCGACCCGGAGGAGGCGGTCCGCGCCGTCGAGGACCTCGGCGCGCGCCGGATGGCGCCCATGCACTGGGGCACGTTCCTGCTGTCCTCGGAACCCGTGCTGGAACCGCTGCTGCGCACCCGGGCGGCCTGGCGCGCGGCCGGCCGCGACCGCGCCGACCTGTGGGACCTCCCGGTGGGCGGCTCCCGCACGCTGTAGACGGGCGTCACACGTCCCGGTGGCGTCTCACGCCCGCGCCTCGCCCGTCTCGGAGCCGCGCCTGCGCAGCCGGCGCCACAGCGAGGGGCCGCCGCTGATCAGCAGGGTCACGGCGATCGCCGCCACCACGCCCTGCCAGGGCTCGGGGAACAGCGAACCGCCCAGGATGCCGATGAGCTGGTACGTCACCGCCCAGGCCACGCACGCCGGAAGATTGCCCCGGACGAACGTGCGCATCGGCATCTGCGCGAGCAGACAGGCCAGCATGACCGGAATCCGTCCGCCGGGGACGAGCCGCGACAGGACCAGGACCATGACGTTGTTGTCGTCGAGCTTGTGGCGCGCCTGCTCCAGCCGGTCGGCGGGCGCCCTGTCGCGCAGCGCGTTCAGCCACCGCGAACCGTGCTCCGAGCGCATCCCGCGCTGCCCCAGCCAGTACAGCGCGACGTCCCCGAGGAACGCGGCCGGCGCGGCCGAGGCGAAGACCATGAGCAGCGGGAACGGGAGGCTCTGGTGGAAGGCGACCACGGCCGAGGAGCTGACGAGGACACCGGTGGGGATGACGGGGACGAGCGCGCCCAGCATCACGAGCACGAACAGCGTCGGATAGCCCACCGCCTGCTGCGTGACGCCCGGCACCTTGTCGGCGGCGACCGCGAGCAGCAGGCCGCCCCGGTGCAGCGGCGGGATCACCGGGCGACCTCGGGGCGCACGCTCTCGCCGTGCCCGAGCAGATGCACCGACACCTCGGGGGCGAGCCGGGCGGCCTGGCGTACGAACTCCTCGCCCGGCGTGTGGAACTCGTGCGGCCGCACCCCCGCCATGCCGATCGGCCAGTACGTGCCGTAGTGGACCGGGACCGCGCTGCGCGGTCCGATCGCGCTCAGCGCCCGCGCGGCCCGCTCGGGGTTCAGATGCTCGTGACCGAGCCCCGGTCCCCAGCCGCCGACCGGGAGCAGCGCGATGTCGACCGGCCCGGCCTCCTTGGCCATGTCCTCGAACAGTCCGGTGTCCCCGGCGAAGTAGGTGCGCGCCTGTCCGGACACGACGTAGCCGAGGGCGGGGGAGCGCTGCGGGCCCACCGGCAGCCGCCGGCCGTCGTGCCGGGCCGGCACCGCCCGCACCGTCAGCTGCCCGATCCGCACCTCGTCACCCGGGGCGACCTCGGTGAGCTCCAGGTGCCGCAGGCGCCGGCCGAGACCGGGAACGGACCGCCGCGCGCCCTTCGGCAACAGCAGCGGGATGCCGGGGGCCAGGCGCGCGAGAGAGGGGACGTGCAGGTGGTCGGAGTGCAGGTGCGACACGAGGACCCCGTCCACGCGCAGCGCCGTCGCGGGCGGCAACGCGCCCTTGCGGCGCCGCAGGTGGGCCAGGCGCCGCACGAGCACCGGATCGGTCAGCACACGCGTCCCCGAGTCCTCGACGGTGCAGGTGGCGTGGCCCCACCAGGTGATCTCCACCGGTCCCGCTCCCCTTCCCTCCACAGCCCGCCGTATCCGGGCCCGTGCCCCGAGCGTACGGGCTCTAGTAATGTCGGCGGCCCACAGGCCGGGGCCACGGGGGGGCGGGGCCCCGGCTGCGACAGCGGGGAGAGCCGTGACGCATTCCACCGAGGCCGGCAGCGGCGGCGCGGCCACGCCCCGGGCACGGGAGACGACCCGAAGCCGCCCGGACCAGGCGCCCCGTGGCCTGCGGGCGGCCGCCCTCGCGGCGCTCGTACCGCTGGAGCGGCTGGACGCCGAGCCGTACCTCGTCGACATCCGCAGCCAGTTCGCGCACTGCGCGGACTGGGCCGCCGAGGCCGGCCACCGCGTCACCCAGGAGATCCTCGGGCACCGGCTCGACCCGCTCCACCCGCTGCTGTGGAGCGATGTCGACGCGGGCGAGGTGGACGTGTTCGTCGTCGCGAGTCCCGCCGCGCTCGACCGGGCCGTGCACCCGGCCGAGGAGTTCCGCGCGCAGTGCGCCCGGCGCTCGGTGGCCCTCGCCTTCGCCGACCGGCCCGAGCCGCGTTACGACCCGGGGCACAAGGCCCGTATCCACCGCAGGCTCTCCATGCCGACGGCCGGCTACGACGGCTGCTGAACCGGGCCGGGCCGCGCCCCGGCCGTTCTCCGGTCCCTCCCCGGCCCCGCAGGTCACGACGCGGCGGCCTCCCAGGTCACAATCCGGGATGTCCCGTTCGCGTGGGGAATCGGTGTGCGAGGGTGGAGGCGGTCCGAGGGCACGGTGCGCGGACCGTGGAGCGAAAAGGTGAGCAGCGGTTGTGAACGAGGAGCGATGGCGGAGGGCCGGCAGCGCTCTGTGGCGGATGGTCGCGGTGTGGGGCGTGAGCACGCTCACGATGATGGTGCTCGCCGGTGTCCTCCCGGACTTCCAGCTCCAGTCCCCGGACGGTGACAGCGCCACCCGCATCGCCATGACGGCGGCCCTCGGCGCGGGGGCTTTCGGCCTGCTCGGCGCGCTCGTGTGGCCCCTGCTGGTGCGGACCCTGCTGCTCGTCCCGGCCTTCGTCCTCGCGGTCCTCGTCTTCTTCCTCAACGGCTCGCTGCTGCTGCTCGCGCTGCGGATCGTGCCGCACGGCCGCGGCGAGGTGAACCCGGAGACCGCGGTGGTCGTCGCCGCCGTCATGTCGGCGGTCGCCTCCGCGACCGGGGGAGCGCTCGCCGTACGCGACGACGCGGCCTACCGCAGACGCCTCTACCGGCTCGCCGACCGCCGCGCCCGCCGCGAACCGCACGCCGGCCCCGTCACCCCCGGCACGGTCTTCCTCCAGCTCGACGGCGTCGGCCACGACGTGCTCCTGGACGCCGTCGGCAAGGGGCTCATGCCGACCGTCGCGCAGATGCTCGGCGGGCTGCCCAGCCACCGGCTCACCCCCTGGCGCACCGACTGGTCCAGCCAGACCGGCGCGAGCCAGCTCGGCATCCTGCACGGCAGCAACTTCGACGCGCCCGCGTTCCGCTGGTACGAGAAGGAGACCCGCGAGGTCGTGGTCTCCAACCGCCCCGCGAGCGCCGCCGAACTCCAGCGCCGCGCCATCGAGCGCACCGGCGACGGAGGACTGCTCAGCCTGGACGGGGCGAGCCGGGGCAACCTGTTCAGCGGCGGCGCCGACGAACTCGCCCTCGTCCTGTCCGTCGCCGTGCGCCGGGGCCGGGACAACCGGTCCAGGGCCGGCTACTTCGCGTACTTCAGCGACCCCGCGAACGCCGTGCGCACCGCGCTGTCCTTCGCCGCCGAGGTCCTGCGCGAGATGACGCAGTCCACCCGCGCCAGGCTGCGCAAGGAACGGCCCCGGATGGGACGTGGCGGCCTCTACCCCTTCATCCGGGCCTTCGCCACGGTCGTCGAACGCGATGTCGTCGTCTCGGCCGTCGTGGGCGACATGCTCGCGGGCCGCACCGCCGTCTACGCCGACCTCGTGGCGTACGACGAGGTCGCCCACCACTCCGGGCCGCGCAGCCGGGACGCGGAGAAGGTGCTCGCCCGCCTCGACCGGTCCCTCGCGCTCATCTGCAAGGTCGCCGAACACGCCCCGCGCCCCTACCGCATGGTGGTCCTCTCCGACCACGGCCAGAGCCCCGGCGAGACCTTCCGGGGCCGCTACGGACTGACCCTCGCCGAACTCGTCCGGGCCGGCTGCGGACTGCCCGTGCCGCGCAAGGCGGGCCACACGCACAGCGGGGCCGAGGCCCGTTCGGCGGTGCGGACCGCGCTGCACCGCCCCGTCGAGGAGCGCGCCGAGGGCCACCGCTCCTCCCCGCGCCGCTCGGACCCGGTCGTCCTCGCCTCGGGCAACCTGGGCCTGGTGTCCTTCCCCGACGTCCCGCACCGGATGACCCGCCAGGAGATCGACCGCCGCCACCCCGCCCTGCTGTCCACCCTCGCCAACCACCCGGGCGTCGGCTTCCTGCTCGTGCGCGACGCCGAGCACGGCGGCGTCGTCCTCGGCGCGAACGGGGCCGAGGTGCGGCTCGACCGCCTCGACGGGACGGAGGACCCGGCGGGCCTCGGCCCGCTCGCCGACTTCGGTCCGGGCGCGGCCGCCGCCGTCGCGCGCACCGACACCTTTCCGCACTGCGCCGACATCATGGTCAACTCCTGGTACGACCCGGCGGAGGGCGAGGTACTGGCCTTCGAGGAGCAGATCGGCTCGCACGGCGGTCTCGGCGGCGACCAGTCGCGGCCCTTCCTGCTGTCCCCGGTGGTCCTGTCGGAACCGGTTGTCGAGGGCGCCGAACTCGTGGGCGCCGAACAGGTCCACCGGGTGCTGCGCCGCTGGCTGCGCGAGGGCGAGGGGCCGCAGGTCCCGGTCGCGCTGCGGGTGGCCTCCGCCCCGCGGGAGGCCACGCCGAGGCCCCCGGGGGAGGGCACACGGCCGCGGGAGACCGACGCCGAGAGCGCGTGAGGCCCCGCATGTGATCGGATGGGCCCCGGGTCCGTCCCACTCCGGGGCCGGTCCCGTCATCGTGAAAGGACTCGCACCGTGGCAACGACCCGTTCCGCGCACACCGTCTGGGAAGGCGACCTGCTCAAGGGCAAGGGCACCGTCACCTTCGACTCCTCCGGCATCGGCGACCAGGCCGTGTCCTGGCCCTCCCGCGCCGAGGAGGCGAACGGGAAGACCAGCCCGGAGGAGCTGATCGCCGCCGCTCACTCCAGCTGCTTCTCGATGGCCCTCTCCAACGGCCTCGCCAAGGCGGGGACCCCGCCCACCCGCCTGCTCACCAGCGCGGATGTGACCTTCCAGCCGGGCACCGGCATCACCGGCATCCACCTGATCGTCGAGGGCACCGTCCCCGGCATCGACGAGGCCGCCTTCACCGCCGCCGCCAACGACGCGAAGGCCAACTGCCCCGTCAGCCAGGCCCTCACCGGTACGACGATCACCCTGACGGCGAAGCTCGGCTGACCGCCACCAGGCACCTCCCGGCCCCGGCCGGCCGACGGCCCCGGACCTCCCGGTCCGGGGCCGCCGTGCACCCAACTGCCGTACGAGACCGCCCTACCGGCACCTCGGGCACCGGCAGGGCGGCCACGCCATGGTGAGCGGCGCAGGAGCCCCGGGCCCCCGGTCCCCGACCCGGATCTCCCTGACGGGCGACCAGGTCCGCCCGGAGTCGGTCGACACACGGAGCGTGAGCACGGCCCTCCTGGGCGGGCTGTCCGTCATCGCCGCTCCTCCGGCCCGTCCCCATGCGGATGCCGGCCGATCAGGACACTGAAATCCGTGGCCGCACTGAGATCCCCGGCCTCCTGCGCGAAGGTCCGCCGACGGTCGTAGGCGCAACACGTGGCGCAACCCGGTTCCGGGGGCGGTGGGACGTAGCGGCGGGGGTCGGTGAGGTTGTTGTTGTGCGAGATCATGCTCAGGATGCTGGCTCACCCGCAGGGACGTTTTGTGACCGAAAGTCAGGACGTTCGGACCGTCTGCCATTAAGGTCACCAGAAGGCCCAAATGTCCTCGGGGGAGATCTTGAATAACGAGCTACGGTCGGCTATGAACACGACTGGCCTCACGACACGCAAGTTGGCGATTCGTGTAGGAGTGACGGGGAAGACGATTGAGCGTTGGCTGGCCGACCCGGGGCTCGTGCCCCACGCCAGGAACCGGGCCGACGCCGCTGAGGCTCTTGGGGTGGACGAAGACGTGTTGTGGCCGCAGGCAGTGAAGAACAAGATCAAGACCGGCAACGACCGGGAACTGGTGCACAGTTACCCGTACCGGTCGGCGTGCCCGAACACCGTCTGGGCGGACCTGCTGCATGCCGCCGAGGGCGAGCTGTTCTTCGCCGGATACACCTCGTACTTCCTGTGGTCGCAGATTCCCCGGTTCTCCGAACTGCTGCTGCGCAAGGCGCGTACCGGGTGCCGGGTGCGTTTCCTCCTGGGAGACCCGAACGGTGAGGTGACCAGGGCCCGCGAAGCGATCGAGGACGTGGCGCTGTCGGTCTCCACGCGGATCAGGATCACTCTGGAGTATCTGGACAAGCTCGGGACCGTGCCCGGCGTGGAGGCGCGGTTCACCGCTCCCGAGGACGCCGTCAACCACGTGAGCCTCAGCGTCTTCCGCTTCGACCACGACGCTCTCGTCACTCCGCACCTGGCCCGTCTCGTCGGCCACGACTCGCCGCTCCTGCACCTGCACCGGGCGGCGGACGGCGGCATGTTCGACCGGTTCGCGGAGCACGCGGAGGAGCTGTGGTCGCGGGCGGTGCCGGTGGGTCACTGAGCGGTCCCGCGCCGGTCACCGGCCCTCTCGCCTGGGACGAGAGCCGCCCCGCCCCCCACACGCCACTCCAGCACCGAGTCCCACGCCCCGTAGCCCGCGCCCGGCAGGACGTCCGTGGGAACCCCCAGCGGGTCGCCGTACAGCGTGGCCGCGCCCTCCGGGCCGTACGAGCTGGTGGGCCCGGGGCACCGGAAGGGGCGGTGCGACGGCGGACACCTCCCAGGTCCACCTTCACGAACCGTTCCCCCTCCCGCCGTTGTGGCCTCTGGTGCGGTTGGGGTGGGCGGGTCACTCTGGAGCGGTAGTCGTCGTCCCGCCCGGTGAAGGGGAAACTCCCGTGCCACGTCCTGTCCTGTCCAGACCGCTGACCGTCCTGGCCCTCTCGGCGACGCTGCTCGCCGGTGGGGCCGGCCTCGGGGTCGCCGCCGGCCCAGCAGGCGGGCCCGACGCCGTACAGGCCCACCCCGTCGCGCCGCCCGCCGCCAGCGGCCCCCTCGACAGCCGGGGGACGCCCTCCGTCCTGTCGTACCCGCAGGGCGACGGGCTGGAGACGGCGCGCACCTCGCGGCCGGTCGCGCCCGGGGCCGAACTCACCTCGTACGACCGGCTGGAGAGCGACAAGTGGCTGCGGGTCGACGAGCTGTCCGTCGACCTCGGCAAGGGCGTCGAAGCCCAGTACCTGCACCCCGAGGGCGGCGTCACCGAGCGGGCCCCCGTCTCCGAACTGGCCGCCGGGCACGACGCGGGGCCGGGGCGCCGTACCGTCGCCGCGATCAACGGGGACTTCTTCGACATCAACGAGACGGGCGCGCCCCAGGGTTCGGGCCTCGACGGCGGACAGGTCGTCAACTCGCCCGACCCCGGCCACACGCGGGCCGTCGGCTTCGGGCCCGGTGAGGCGGGCCGCGTCCTCGACCTGTACTTCGAGGGCACGCTGACGCTGCCCGGCGGCAGTCGCCCGCTCGCCGCGCTCAACGCCGCCAACGTTCCCGCGAACGGCGTCGGCGCCTACACCGCCCAGTGGGGCGCAGCCGACCGCGCCCTCACCGTCAACAGCTCCTCCCGGACCGCCGAGGTCACCGTCGTCGACGGCCGCACCACCGGCCCCGCGCACACCCCCGGCAAGGGCCGCCTCCCCGAGGGCGCGACCGCCCTGGTCGGCGCGGGCAGCGGGGCCGACGCCCTGACCGCCCTGCCCACCGGCGCCCCCGTCAGCTGGGCCTACCACCCGCGCACGGGCAGCGGCGACCTGCCCCAGGAGGCCATCGGCGCCAACGAGTACCTCGTCACCGACGGGAAGCCCGTCGACCACACCGGCGAGGGCAACGACGTGACCGCGCCGCGCACCGCCGTCGGCTTCTCGCGCGACGGACGCGAGATGCACCTCGTCACCGTCGACGGGCGGCAGGCCGACAGCGGCGGCGTCACGCTCACCGAACTCGGCCTGATGCTCAAGAAGTCGGGGGCCTACAACGCCATCAACCTCGACGGCGGCGGCTCCTCCACGTTGCTCGCCCGCACCCCCGGCAGCGACCGCCTCCAGGTCGAGAACCAGCCCTCCGACGGCAGCGAACGCGAGGTGCCCAACGGCCTCGTGCTCACCGCCCCGGACGGCAGCGGCAGGCTCACCGGCTACTGGGTGGGCACCGCCATGGACGCCCGCACCGCCGCCACCGCCGACCCCGTCGCGGGCGGCCACCCCGACAGGGTCTTCCCCGGGCTGACCCGCAGGCTCACCGCCGAGGGCTACGACGAGACGTACGGTCCCGCCGGCGGCGCGCCGACGTGGAGCGTGCGCGGCCCCGGCCGCATCGGGCGCGACGGCGTCTTCCACGCCCCGGCGAAGACCGGCCGCACCGAGGTCCTCGCCCGGCGCGGCCACGCCACCGGCAGCACCGCGCTCACCGTCCTCGGCCCGCTCGACCGCCTCCAGGCCGGCACCCAGCGCCTCTCCCTGCCCGATGTGAAGGCCACCGCCGACTTCGCCCTCACCGGTCTCGACGCCCAGGGCGACAGCGCGCCGGTCGAGCCGGACGACGTCCATCTCACGTACGACCACGAGCTGTTCACCGTCAAGCCGACCGAGGAGGGCTTCACCGTCGGCGCCCGCCGCGACGGCGCCGCCGGGACCGTGACCGCGACCGCCGCCGGGCACTCCACCACCCTCGCCGTCTCCGTCGGGCTCAGCGACCGCGCCCTCGCCGGCTTCGACGACGCCGCCGACTGGACCTTCAGCCAGGCCCGCGCCGCCGGCTCCCTCGAACCCGTCACCGAAGGGCACACCGGCACCGCGCTCGGCCTCACCTACGACTTCACTCAGTCGACCGCGACCCGCGCCGCCTACGTCAGCCCGCCCCGGCCCCTCGCCGTCCCCGGGCAGCCGCAGGCCTTCACCCTGTGGGTCAAGGGCGACGGACACGGCGCCTGGGCCACCCTGCACCTCAAGGACGCCACCGGCACCGACCAGCTCCTGCGCGGCCCCTACATCGACTGGACCGGCTGGAAACAGGTCACCTTCCCCGTGCCCCCGTCGGTGGCCTATCCCGTGACCGTCTCGCGCTTCTACCTCGCGGAGACCGACGCGAGCGCCCAGTACACCGGGGAGATCGTCCTCGACGACCTCGTCGCCCAGGTCCCGCCGGACGTCGGACTGCCGCACACCGCGCCGTACGCCGATCCGCTCATCACGAGCGCGCAGGACGTCGCCGGCAAGGACTGGCGCTTCGCCGTCATGTCCGACGCCCAGTTCGTGGCCCGCGAACCGGACAGCGACATCGTTCGCCAGGCCCGGCGTACGTTGCGCGAGATCAAGGCCGCCCGGCCCGACTTCCTCATCGTCAACGGGGACCTCGTGGACGAGGGCTCACCCGAGGACCTCGCCTTCGCCCACCGCGTCCTGAACGAGGAACTCGGCGACGCCCTGCCCTGGTACTACGTGCCGGGCAACCACGAGGTGATGGGCGGCTCCATCGCGAACTTCACCGCCGAGTTCGGCCCGGCCCAGCAGGTCTTCGACCACAAGGGCACCCGCTTCCTCACCCTGGACACCTCCCGCCTCGGGATCCGCGCGAGCGACTTCCCGCAGCTCACCCGCCTGCGCACCGAACTCGACAAGGCCGCGAAGGACCGCTCCGTCGACTCCGTCGTGGTCGTCGAGCACGTACCGCCGCGCGACCCCACCCCGCAGAAGGGCAGCCAGCTCGGCGACCGCAAGGAGGCCGCCCTGCTGGAGACCTGGCTCGCCGGCTTCCGCCGCGCCAGCGGAAAGGGCGTCGCCTTCGTCGGCGGCCACGTCGGCACCTTCCACGCCTCGCACGCCGAGGGCGTCCCGTACCTGATCAACGGCAACTCGGGGAAGAACCCGTCGACCCCGCCCGAGGAGGGCGGTTTCACCGGCTGGTCCCTGCTCGGCGTGGACCGCTCCGGGCACGGCGGCCGGCTCCCGGACGGCTGGATCGGCGCGCAGACCCGCGCCCACGTCGACGCCCTGAGCCTCGACACCCCGGCCACCCTGCCGCGCGGCACGCGACAGACCGTCGCCGCGACCGTCACCCAGGCCGGACGCCAGGTCCCGGTGGCCTGGCCGCTGAGCGCCGACTGGAGCGGCTCCGCGAACCTGTACGTCGGGCCCGCCGCCCACGCGCGCCCCTGGCACGTCGCCGCCTACGACCCGGCCACCCGCACCCTGACCGCCCTGCGTCCGGGCACCGCACGGCTCACGGTCACCGTCAACGGCCAGGAGCGCAGCGCGACGCTCCGCGTGACCCGCTGACGGCGGGAGCGAGCGACGCACCCGAGCCGGTGCGCGGCGAACCAGCGGGTTCCCGCGCACCGGCCCTCGCTGTGGCAGGCTGATTCCGCCCCGAAGCGCCTACGCCCCTGCGCCTACGTCCCGACCGAGGAGACCTCCGTGCCCGTGGAACCGCTGTCCGCCGAGGAGATCGAGCGGCGCCTGACCGAACTGCCCGGCTGGTCCCTCGCGGACGACGCCCTCAGCCGGATGTACCGGCTGCCCTCCCACATGGCCGCCGCCGCGCTCGTCGCCCACATCGCGGCCGTCCAGGAGGAACTCGACCACCACGCGGACACGACGCTCGGCTACAACACCGTCGAACTGTCCACCTGCACGCACAGCGTGGGCGGGGTCGTCACCCAGCTCGACTTCACCCTCGCCCGGCGCGTGGAGGACCTCTCCGCCGCGCACGGGGCGCGGGGCTGAGAGGCGCCGTGCTCGACTACGACCGGGAAGCGGAACGCTACGACGGGAGCCGGGGCGGTCTGCCGAGAGCCCGCGCGGCCGCCGAGGCCCTGGACGGCCTCCTGCCCGGGCACCACACCACCGTCCTCGACCTGGCCTGCGGCACCGGGATCGTCGGCGGCTGTCTGCGCGAACGCGGCCGCACCGTCCTCGGCGTCGACCTGTCCGCCGGGATGCTCGCCCGGGCGGGAGGGCGGCTGGACGCCGTGGTGCGCGCCGACGCGAGAGCGCTGCCCTTCGCCGACGCCTCGGTGCCCGCCGTGACCGCCGTGTGGCTGCTCAACCTGCTCGACGACGCGGCGCCCGTCATCGCGGAGGCCGCCCGGGTCCTGCGCCCCGGCGGAGTGTTCGTCACCACGGTCGACAAGGCCGCCGCGCACGCCGTCGACAGCGACATCGACGCGCTGATCGCCCCCTACCGGCCCGCCGAACTCCCCGACGGGGCGGGCCGGGTGACCGCGCTCGCCGCCGCCGAAGGGCTGCGCCCGGTCAGAACCGCCCGGTTCACCGGGCACGGCCAGGGCCGCACCCCGCTCGCCCTCGCCGCCCGCGTCCGGGAGGGCAGCCTGTACGCCGAGGGCGGCGTCCCGCTCGCCGAACGCCTCGAAGCGCTGCCCGACCCCTCCCGCCCACGCGCCGAACCCACCTTCACCTTCCTCGCCCTGCGCCGACGCAACCGCTGAACGACGAAGGCGCCGCCGCCCCGGGCGGAGCGACGGCGCCGTGGAAGTCCCGCGCGGGTCAGTTGACCTCGTCCGGGTGCCCGCCCAGACGACGGCCCTCGTCGAGGGCGCCGATCGCGGCCATGTCCTCGTCGTCCAGCTCGAAGGAGAACACGTCGAAGTTCTCCTTGATGCGAGCGGGCGTCACCGACTTCGGGATCACCACGTTGCCCAGCTGCAGGTGCCAGCGCAGCACCACCTGCGCCGCGGTGCGCCCGTGCTTCTGCGCGATGGCGACCAGCGCGGGCACCTCCAGCAGACCCTTGCCCTGCCCCAGCGGCGACCACGCCTCGGTCGCGATGCCCCGCTCGGTGTGGAAGGCGCGCGACTCGCCCTGCTGGAGCTGCGGATGCAGCTCGATCTGGTTGAGGGCCGGCACCACCGAGGTGGCGTCGATGAGCCGCTCCAGGTGCTTGGGAAGGAAGTTGGAGACGCCGATGGACCGGGCCCGGCCGTCCGCGAGGATCTTCTCGAACGCCTTGTACGTGTCGATGTAGCTGTCCTGGGCCGGGGTCGGCCAGTGGATCAGGTACAGGTCCACGTAGTCGAGACCCAGCTTGTCGAGGGAGGCGTCGAACGCGCGCAGCGTCGAGTCGTAACCCTGCTCCGCGTTCCACAGCTTGGTCGTGACGAACAGCTCGTCACGGGCGACACCGGACGCCGCGATGGCCGCCCCCGTGCCCCGCTCGTTCCCGTAGATCGCCGCCGTGTCGATGCTGCGGTAGCCGGCCTCCAGAGCCAGGCCCACCGTGGCGGCGGCCTCCTCGTCGGGCACCTGCCACACGCCGAAACCGAGCTGCGGGATCTCGACGCCGTTGTTCAGAGTGATGCGGGGGACCTCGTTGTGGGAACTCACTGCTTCAGTCGATCCTTAAACCTGGGGATGGACCCGGGCCGGCCGGTGCGCCACGCGGTGCGTGGAACCGTGCCGCACCCAGGTGTCGTCAGTACTCCACGACCTTAACGAGCCCCCGGCGCGCACCATTCCCGCCCCCGGCACCTTCCGCGACGCGAGGTGGCCGGCCGTGTCCTCAGGAGTGGTACAGGGCCTTGATCTCCCGGGCGTAGGTCTGCTCGACGGCCTTGCGCTTGACCTTAAGCGAGGGCGTCAACAGCCCCTGCTCCTCGGTGAACTGCTGCGCCAGGATACGGAAGGTGCGGATCGACTCGGCCTGCGAGACCTGCGTGTTGGCGGCCACCACCGCGCGCCGCACCTCCCGCTCCAGCTCCGGATCGCGTACCAGCGCGGCGGGCTCCCCCTGCGGCTTCCCGCGCATCTCCAGCCAGTGCGCGACCGCCTCCGCGTCCAGGGTCACCAGCGCCGCGATGTACGGCCGGTCATTGCCCACCACCACGCACTGCGCGACCAGCGGATGGTCACGCACCCGGTCCTCCAGCGGCCCGGGCGACACGCTCTTGCCGCCCGAGGTCACCAGGATCTCCTTCTTCCTGCCGGTGATCGTGAGGTAGCCGTCCTCGTCGAGCGCACCGAGGTCCCCCGTCGCGAGCCAGCCCTCGCGCAGGGCCGTGTGCCCGCTGCGGGGCGTGTTCAGATAGCCCTGGAAGACGTGTTCACCGCGCAGCCACACCTCGCCGTCCCGCGCGATCCGCACCGTGGTCCCGGGAATGGCCTGCCCCACCGTCCCGTACCGGGGCCGGCCCGGGGGGTTCGCGGTCGCCGCGGCCGTCGACTCGGTGAGCCCGTACCCCTCGTAGATCGTGACGCCGGCCCCGGCGAAGAACAGCCCCAGCCGACGGTCCATGGCCGAGCCGCCCGACATCGCGTACCGCATCCGGCCGCCCAGCACCTCGCGCACCTTCGTGTACACCAGCTTGTCGTAGAGCTGGTGCTGCATCCGCAACTGCGCCGAGGGACCGGAACCGGTGCCGAAGGCCCGCGCCTCCTGCGCCTCGGCGTAGCGCACCGCGACGTCGACGGCCTTCGCGAAGGCCGCGCCCCGGCCCTCCGCCTCCGCCTTGCGCACCGCGGCGCGGTGGATCTTCTCGAAGATGTACGGCACCGCCAGCACGAAGCTCGGGCGCAGCGCCACCAGGTCCGGCATCAGCGCCGAGGCGTTGAGCCGCGGCTGGTGCCCGAAACGCACCCCGCCGCGTACCGCGGCGACCTGCACCACCCGGCCGAAGACGTGCGCGAGCGGCAGGAACAGCAGGGTGGAGGCGTCCTCCCCGCGCCGGGGGTGGAACACCGCGTCCCAGCGGTCCAGCAGGGTGTCCGCCTCGAACATCAGGTTGCCGTGCGTCAGTACGCAGCCCTTGGGGCGGCCGGTGGTGCCCGAGGTGTAGATGACGGTCGCCACCGAGTCGGGGGTCACCGCGCGCCGGTGGCGGTGCACCACCTCGTCCTCGACCTGCTCACCCGCCGCCATGAGCTCCTGCTCGGCGCCCGCGTCCAGCTGCCACAGCCGGCGCAGGTGCGGCAGCCGGTCGACCACCGAACCGACCGTCATGGCATGGTCCTCGTGCTCGACGATGGCCGCGGCGACCTGCGCGTCGTGCAGCATCCAGTACACCTGCTCCGCCGAGGAGGTGGGGTAGACGGGCACGACCTGGGCGCCGACGGTCCACAGCGCGAAGTCGATCAGCGTCCACTCGTACCGGGTGGGGGCCATGATCGCGACCCGGTCACCGAAGCGGACGCCCTGCGCGAGCAGTCCCTTCGCGACCGCCATCACCTCGTCGCGGAAGCGGGCGGCTGTCACGTCCCGCCAGCGGTCTCCGCGCCTACGGTTCATGACGATCTTCCCCGGGTCGGCCAGGGCATGGTCGAACACGGAGTCGGCGAGGCCGCCCACCGGCCGCGCCGTGGTCAGCGGAGGGTGACTGAACTCGCGCAATGCTGCTCCTCGTGGCGCCGTGCACGACAGTCGCCGGGTGGCGCTGCGTACAGCGCCGGTGACGCTACCCCAGTGGTGGAGCGCCGGGGATGGTCCGGACTTCTCCGTACGGGGTGCGCATATGCCCTGGTCAGGCGGGTGAAATGGGGGCACAAGGGGGCGGGCGGGACAGAATGTGGAGTGAATGCGGAGCGCTTGGGGAGTGAATACTGACCGGGGAGTAAGTTTCGGTTGGGTAACCTCCACGGAATCCTTACGGAAGGTGGGGGCCGGGGATCGGCCTTCGGCCTTGTCCTCAAGCGCCGGACGGGCTGCTCCTCGGGGTGGTTGCCGGGGGTGGGTGCGGGCCGGTGGCCTCGTCCTCAAGCGCCGGACGGGCCGGGAAGGATGGTGCCGGACGGGCCGGGAAAGGTGGTGTCGGGCGGGGTGGGAAAGGTGGTGTCGGGCGGGGTGGGAGGGTTGATGCCGGACGGGGTGGGGAGCGTGTCGGCGGTGGGTGGGCCGGTGTGCAGGTGGTCGCCGCTGGAGAGGATGGCCGAGGCCAGGGCCTGGGCCGCCTCGTGGGACGAGGGGCGTCTCGTGCCGTGCAGCAGGACGAAGTCCACCGCGCCCAGTTCCGGTAGCCCGGAGCGTTCCGTCACCCGCACCAGACCGGGCGGGACGAGCCCCCGGGAGTGCGCCATCACACCGAGGCCCGCGCGGGCCGCCGCGATCAGGCCGTTCAGGCTCCCGCTCGTGCACGCGACCCGGTAGGCGCGGCCCTCCCGCTCCAGTGCCCCCAGCGCCCGGTCCCGCGAGATGCCCGGCGGCGGATAGACGATGAGCGGCACCGGGCGGTCCGGGTCGAGCCGCAGCCGCCGCGCCCCGATCCACACCAGCCGGTCGTGCCACACCACCTCGCCGTGCGTCTCGCCGGACCGCCGCTTCGCGAGCACCAGATCGAGCTTCCCGGCGGCCAGCCGCTCGTGCAGGGTGCCCGACAGCTCCACCGTCAGTTCGAGGTCCACCTCGGGGTGGTCGCGGCGGAAGGACTCCAGGATCTCCGGCAGCCGGGTCAGCACGAAGTCCTCCGAGGCCCCGAAGCGCAGCCGGCCCCGCAGCCGGGTCCCGGTGAAGTACGCGCTCGCCTGCTCGTGCACCTCCAGGATGCGGCGCGCGAAACCGAGCATCGCCTCCCCGTCCTCGGTCAGCTCCACGGAGTGCGTGTCCCTGCTGAACAGGGGGCGGCCCGTCTCCTCCTCCAGCCGCCGTACGTGCTGGCTCACCGTCGACTGCCGCACCGACAGCCGATGGGCCGCGCGGGTGAAGCTCAGCGTCTGCGCCACCGCGAGAAAGGTCCTCAGTCGCACCGGGTCGTACATTCCGCCCACGTTATCGCGAAGCGTGATGACAGTGAGAGCGGTATACGGGTTTCCCGATCATTGCCGGACGAGGGACGATGCAGGGGGCACCGAACCGAGCCGAGAGTATGGAGCACATGAAACGCCTGCGCTGGCCGTCGTGGATGCCGGTCGACCCCTACATCCTGTCCCTGATCGGCACCGTCGTCCTCGCCTCCCTGCTTCCCGCGAGAGGTACGGCCGCGGACGTCGCCTCCGGGACCTCGACGGGCGCCGTGGCGCTGCTGTTCTTCCTGTACGGGGCGCGGCTGTCCACCCGGGAGGCGATGGACGGGCTGCGCCACTGGCGTCTGCACCTCGCCGTGCTGGTCTGCACCTTCGTCGCCTTCCCGCTGCTCGGCCTGGCCGCGCGGGGCCTCCAGCCACTCCTGCTCAGCCCCGACCTGTACCGCGGCTTCCTCTTCCTGACGCTGGTGCCCTCGACGATCCAGTCCTCGATCGCCTTCACCTCGATCGCGCGCGGCAACGTGCCCGCCGCGATCTGCGCCGGCTCCTTCTCGTCCCTCTTCGGCATCGTGCTGACCCCGTTGCTCGCGGCGGGGCTGCTCGGCAGCAGCGCCGGCGGTTTCTCCCTCGACGCGCTCGGCAAGATCGTCGTGCAGCTGCTGGTCCCGTTCCTCGCCGGGCAGTTCCTGCGCCGCTGGGTCGGCGGCTTCCTCACCCGGCACAAGAAGATCCTCGGCTACGTCGACCGCGGCTCGATCCTGCTCGTCGTCTACACGGCCTTCAGCGAGGGCGTGGTCAAGGGCATCTGGCACCAGGTCACCGTCGGGCACCTCGCCGGGCTGCTGGTCGTCGAGGCCCTGCTGCTCGCCGTGATGCTCGTCGCGACCTGGTACGGGGCGCGCCGGCTCGGCTTCGGCCGGGGCGACCGCATCGCCATCCAGTTCGCCGGCTCCAAGAAGTCGCTCGCCTCGGGCCTGCCCATGGCGAGCGTGCTGTTCGGGGCCCAGGCCTCCCTCGCCGTCCTGCCCCTCATGGTCTTCCACCAGATGCAGCTGATGGTGTGCGCCGTCATCGCCAAGCGCCGGGCACGCGACCCCGAGGAGCCGGTGGTCACCGGGGCGGCCGAGGACCGGACGGCGGTCACGGCCACGGCGACGGGCGGCGCCTGAGGCGGCGGGGGAGGCGGCCGGGCCCCTCCTCGGGCGTACGGCCGCGGCGACCTGCCTCAGCCGGGCGTGGCCGTGGCGATCTGTCTCAGCCGGGCGTGGCCGCAGCCTCCAGCGCGACGCGGTGCTCGCCCGCGTACACGTTCATCGAGGAACCGCGCAGGAATCCCACGAGCGTCAGCCCCGTCTCGGCCGCGAGGTCCACGGCCAGCGAGGAGGGCGCCGACACCGCGGCGAGCACCGGGACGCCGGCCATCACGGCTTTCTGCGCCAGCTCGAAGGACGCCCGGCCCGACACCAGCAGCACCGTCCGCGACAGGGGCAGCCGCCCGTCCCGCAGCGCCCGGCCGATCAGCTTGTCGACCGCGTTGTGCCGGCCCACGTCCTCCCGTACGTCGAGCAGTTCCCCGTCCTCGGAGAACAGCGCCGCCGCGTGCAGACCGCCCGTGCGGTCGAAGACCCGCTGCGCGGCGCGCAGCCGGTCGGGGAGCCGCGCGAGCAGCTCGGGCGACAGCCGCACCGGCGGATCGTCCGCGATCGCGAAGCGCGCCGTGGTGCGTACCGCGTCCAGGCTCGCCTTCCCGCACAGCCCGCACGAGGAGGTGGTGTAGACGTTGCGCTCCAGCGTGATGTCCGGCAGCTCGACCCCCTCGGCGAGCGACACGTCCACCACGTTGTAGGTGTTGGAACCGTCCTCGGTGGCGCCCGCGCAGTACACGATGGTGCGCAGGTCCTGCGCCGAGGCGAGGACACCCTCACTGACCAGGAAGCCGGCCGCGAGCGCGAAGTCGTCGCCCGGCGTCCGCATCGTGATCGCGAGGGGCTTACCGCCCAGCCGGATCTCCAGCGGCTCCTCGGCCACGAGCGTGTCGGGGCGGGCCGACACCACCCCGTCGCGGATGCGGGTCACTCGCCGTCGTTCGGTCACACGTCCCATGCTCAGTCCCGGTTCTGTACGTGTCGGCAGCCGGTCCGGTCCCGGCCGCGCGGGTCGCCGCGGCCCCGGACGGCCGTACGGCGAGAAGACCCCGACGATCTCACGGCCCGCACCCGCAGGGGTACCCGCGGCCCTCCCATCGAACCCCCGCCCGCCGCGCGGCGCACCGCGGCGCCGGGCTCGGGGGGAGGACCCCGCACCTGCGCGACATGCTCGCCTCCTCCCGGAGGATCTCCGCACGAGGCCTTCCCAACGGAGCCCCCGCGTTCCTAGGGTTCCGGATCATGACTCCCCCCATCGCGCCACCCGGCTGGAGCCGCTGGCTCGTTCCCCCCGCCGCCCTCTCGGTGCACCTGTCGATCGGGCAGGCGTACGCGTGGAGCGTCTTCAAGCCGCCCCTGGAGTCCGCCCTCGGGCTCAGCGGGACGCAGAGCGCCCTGCCCTTCCAGCTCGGCATCGTCATGCTCGGCCTCTCCGCGGCCTTCGGCGGCACCCTGGTGGAGCGCCGGGGGCCGCGCTGGGCGATGACCGTCGCCCTGTGCTGCTTCTGCTCGGGCTTCCTGGTCTCCGCGCTCGGCGCCGCCACCAGCCAGTACTGGCTCATCGTGCTCGGTTACGGCTTCCTCGGCGGGATCGGCCTCGGCATCGGCTACATCTCACCGGTCTCCACCCTCATCAAGTGGTTCCCCGACCGGCCCGGGATGGCCACCGGCATCGCCATCATGGGCTTCGGCGGCGGCGCCCTCATCGCCTCCCCGTGGTCCGCGCGGATGCTGGAGTCCTTCGGCGGTGACCACACCGGGATCGCCTGGGCCTTCCTCGTCCACGGGCTCGTCTACGCCGTGTTCATGTCCCTCGGCGTCCTGCTCGTCCGCGTCCCGCGCCCCGCGGCGGCGCCGGGCGCAAAGGAGACCGGGGACCGGGCCGCCGCGCCGGGGCCGGCCTCCCTGAGCGGCGTCCAGGTCTCCGCGCGCTCCGCGCTGCGCACCCCGCAGTTCTGGTGCCTGTGGGTCGTGCTGTGCATGAACGTCACGGCCGGCATCGGCATTCTGGAGAAGGCCGCTCCCATGATCACCGACTTCTTCGCGGACACCGGGACCCCGGTCTCGGCCGCCGCGGCCGCCGGGTTCGTGGCCCTGCTGTCCGCCGCGAACATGGCCGGACGCATCGGCTGGTCCTCGCTGTCCGACACCATCGGCCGCAAGAACGTCTACCGCCTCTACCTGGGGGCGGGCGCCCTCATGTACCTGCTCATCGCCTCGACCCAGGACGCCTCCAAACCGCTGTTCGTGCTGTGCGCCCTGGTGATCCTGTCCTTCTACGGCGGCGGCTTCGCGACCGCGCCCGCCTACCTCAAGGACCTCTTCGGCACGTACCAGGTCGGCGCGATCCACGGCCGGCTGCTCACCGCGTGGTCCGCCGCCGGGGTGCTCGGCCCGCTCATCGTCAACCGCATCGCCGACCACCAGGAGGCGGCGGGCCGCAGCGGACCAGGACTGTACGGACTGTCCCTCGCCATCATGATCGGACTGCTGCTCGTGGGCTTCGCCGCGAACGAACTGATCCGGCCCGTGCACGCCCGCCATCACGTCGCGGTGACCGAGACCGCTGGAGGAGCCCGATGACCCGAACGCCGACAGCCCCGGCCCACGGCCGGCGCGGACTGATCGTCCTGGCCTGGCTGTGGGTGGGGCTGCCCCTCGCCTACGGGGTCTACGAACTCGTCCGCAAGGCGACGCAGTTGTTCACCGGCTGAACCGGCGTCCGGGAGTGTCCGTCCCGGTACGTCCGTCCTGGTGTGTCGTCCCGGTGTGTCGTCCCGGTGTGTCGTCCCGGTGTGTCCGGCACACCGGGACGGACCGGCCGCTACATGTGGACGGCCGGGGGACCGTCCTGCGCCGCGCCCGCGCGGTGGCGGCGGAACAGCAGACCCGCCACCACGAGGCCGACCGCGAAGAACCCGGCCGTCCACGCGTACGCCGTCGAGTAGCCCTCGACGCTCGCCGCGATCCGCACCATCGGGCTGCCCGGGTCGCGCCCGTGCAGATAGTCGGCCGCGGTGCTCGCCGCGACGGTGTTCAGCAGCGCGGTGCCCAGCGAACCGCCCACCTGCTGCATGGTGTTGACCATGGCCCCGGCCACGCCCGCGTCCTCGCGCGCCACCCCGCTGTTGGCCCGGCTCATCGCGGTCGCCATGACGGCGCCCATGCCCAGGCCCGCGACGATCAGCCCGGGCAGCACGTGCGAGGCGTACCCGCTGTCCGTGCCGAGCCGGGTGAGCCACAGCAGTCCGGCCGCGCCGAACAGCATCCCGGTACACACCACGACCTTCGGGCCGAACCTCGGCAGCAGCACGCTCGCACTGGTGGTCGCCGTCACCATGATCGACGCGCTCATCGGCAGGAACGCGAGCCCGGTCTGCACCGGCGAGAACTGGAGGACCTGCTGAAGGTAGTACGTGAGGAACAGGCTGATGCCGAAGATGCCGGCGCCCACGATCAGCATCGAGGCGAAGGCGGCGCCCCGGTTGCGGTCGAGCACGACGCGCAGCGGCAGCAAGGGGTGCCGTGCCTTGGTCTGCCAGGCCACGAAGGCACTCAGCAGGATCGCGCTCGCCACGAGGAAGCCCCAGGTGGCGAAGGCGGACCAGGAGTGGGTCTCGGCGTCGGCGAAGCCGTACACCAGGCAGAACAGACCGGCGCTGGCGAGCAGGGTGCCCGGCACGTCGAGGCGGGCCTGCCGGTTGCGGCGGGTGCGCTGGAGCAGGATCAGCCCGCCCACGAACGCGAGCGCGGCGAAGACGATGTTGACGTACAGCGTCCAGCGCCAGTTGAGGTGCTCGGTCAGCAGCCCGCCGAGCAGCAGGCCGACCGCCGCCCCGGAACCGGCGACCGCGCCGAAGATGCCGAACGCCTTGTTGCGCTCGACCGGATCGGTGAAGGTCGTGGTGAGCAGCGAGATCGCGGCCGGGGCGAGCAGGGCGCCGAACACGCCCTGGATCGCGCGGGCGGTGATCAGTACCTCGAAGCTGCCCGCCGCCCCGCCCAGCGCGGAGGCCAGTGCGAAGCCCGTCAGCCCGATCAGGAAGGCGTTCTTGCGGCCGAACAGGTCGGCGACCCGCCCGCCGAGCAGCAGGAGCGAGCCGAAGGCGAGCGAGTAGGCGGTCACCACCCACTGCCGGTCGGCGTCGGAGAAGCCGAGGTCGCGCTGGGCGGTGGGCAGCGCGATGTTCACGATGGTGGCGTCGAGCACCACCATCAGCTGGGCTATGCCGATCACCACGAGGATCAGCCAGCGGTGCGGGGCGGGGCCAACGCCCGCCGCGGGGGCCGCGCGGCCACCCGCCGTGACGGGGGCGGCAGCAGGGGAGGTCATGACAGGGGTACTCCGTTGTTCGTACAGGGGTGGGGCCGGGAAAACGCGGAAGGAGCCGCCCGGACCGGGCCGGTGGAAGGAGAACGGACCGGGCGTGGGCGCGGCGGCCGGAAGAGTCCCGGGGAGCGGGCTCCTCGCGGGGAGACGGCCCGACGCGGGACGGCGGACGAGCCGAGCAGGCGCGCCGCTCGGCGGCCGGGGGCTACTCGGTCGCTGAACGACCGGGTGCGGGGACCGGCGCCGCTATGCCTCGCCGGTTTTCCACAGGCACTCCGGCACGGTGGCCGGACGTGCGAGGGTCTGCCCAGGAGTCGTCCGGGTGCATCGCGCGAACGGTGTCGCGGACGGGCCGGTCATGACGGGACTCCTGAAAGGCGGACGAAGGAGGGCGCGAACCCTCCAGGGCGGGGTCACAGTAGAGGAACGTGGCGAGGGAACGCAAATGTGTCGAGTCGGTCGTTCCACAGGGAAACCACAGGTCGGGCGGGTCGCCCGGCGCCGGGCGGCGGTGGCCTCGCGCCGTCCCGCAGGGCCGCGCCGGGGCCGCTCGGAACGGGCCTGGGCGGGGCCGGGGTCGAGCCTGGCCGGGGCCGGGGCCGGGCCTGGGCGAAGCCTCCAAGAGGCGCGTCCGAATCCTGTCGCTTTACCTGCCCTCGTACCGATCGGTAAGTGATCAGGATGGGTGGGTCTGCCGCACGGCAACGGAGGGAATCGTATCCATGAACGGCTCACGGATCGTCGCGCTCGGCCACTACCAGCCCGGCCGGGTGCTCACCAACGAGGACCTCGCCAGGCTCGTCGACACCAGCGACGAGTGGATCAGGAGCCGGGTGGGCATCAGAACCCGGCACGTGGCGGGGGACGACGAACCGGTGGACGAACTGGCCGCCCAGGCCGGGGCCAAGGCGCTGGCCGCCGCGGGGCTCGCGCCCGCCGCCGTGGACCTGGTCCTGGTCGCGACGTCCACCGCGATCGACCGCTCCCCGAACATGGCCGCCCGCGTCGCCGCCCGGCTCGGCATGCACGCCCCGGCCGTCATGGACCTCAACGTGGTGTGCGCCGGCTTCACCCACGCCCTCGCGACCGCCGACCACGCCGTACGGGCGGGGGCCGCCGCCCGGGTCCTGGTGATCGGCGCCGACAAGATGTCCGCCGTCGCCGACTGGACGGACCGCAGTTCCTGCGTCCTGGTCGGGGACGGGGCGGGCGCCGCCGTCGTGGAGGCGTGCGCGGCGGGTGAACAGCCCGGCATCGGCCCCGTCCTGTGGGGCTCCGTCCCCGCCATGGGCAACGCGGTCCGCATCGAGGGCAGCCCGCCCCGCTTCTCGCAGGAGGGGCAGTCCGTCTACCGCTGGGCCACCACCCAGCTCCCCGAGGTCGCGCGGAAGGTGTGCGAGCGCTCCGGGCTGCGCCCCGAGGAGCTCGCCGCCGTCGTGCTGCACCAGGCCAATCTGCGCATCGTGGAGCCGGTCGCCCGGCGGCTCGGGGCGGTCAACGCGGTGATCGCCAAGGACGTCGTGGACTCGGGCAACACCTCGGCGGCCAGCATCCCGCTCGCCTTCTCCAAGCTCGTGGAGCGCGGGGAGATCGCGACCGGCGACCCCGTCCTGCTCTTCGGCTTCGGCGGCAACCTGTCCTATGCGGGCCAGGTCGTGAGCTGCCCCTGAGCCGCCCGGCGCCGGTCGCCCCCGGCGAGGACCGGGCCGCGCCCGCCCGGGGCCGGGCTGAAACGGTCAAGGGCGGGCGAATCGCCCGTGTCGAGCCAAGACGGGTGGAGAGGGGTGTGCCGGTGTACGGATGTCAACTCGGCTTCGGGCCCGGCGCGGTGCTCAGTAGACTGTAGACGAAAGGCAATGCGCGCGGGGTGCCGGACGAGCCAGTCCCGGCGGTCGCGCGGGTCTCAGTCGAGCAGGCCCAGAAGGGGGACCGCGATGCTGTCCACAGGACTTCCGCAAGGGGCGGTGCCCAAGCTCGAACGGCCCGGCCCGCTGCGCGAACGCGTCTACGAGACACTGCTCGAACTGATCACGACCCGTGCCCTCCAGCCGGGACAGCACCTCGTGGAGAGCGAACTGGCCGGCCACCTCGGGGTCTCCCGGCAGCCGGTGCGCGAAGCGCTCCAGCGGCTCAACACCGAGGGATGGGTCGATCTGCGGCCCGCTCAGGGCGCCTTCGTGCACGAGCCCACCGAACAGGAGGCGGACCAGCTCCTGACGGTCCGCACGCTGCTGGAGGCCGAGGCCGCCCGGCTCGCCGCCGCGAGCGCCACGAGCGCCGGCATCGCCGAGCTGGAGGCGCTGTGCGACCGCGGGGAACAGGCGGTCGCCGAACAGGACGTGGACCTCGTCGTGGCCACCAACGCCGCGTTCCACGCCAAGGTCATGGAGCTGGCCGGCAACCTCGTCCTCGCCGAGCTGGCCGGGCAGGTCGACCGCCGGGTCCGCTGGTACTACACGCCGGTGGCCGCGCAGCGCGGACCGCAGTCCTGGACCGAGCACCGCTCCCTGATCGCGGCGATCGCGGACCACGACGAACAGGGCGCCCGCCGGATCATGCGCGAGCACACCGAGCACACCCGGGAGACCTACCACCGCCGCGAGGGCGCCTGACCTGGTGCCTGCCGAGGCGCAGACAGCCGTCCGCCCCGGGCCGTTACCGCACCGCGATTCCCTTGTGAGCCCCCGCCCCGAATGCTGGGGGGCGGGGGCTCTTGGCCTGGACCGCGACCCGGCTTTGTCCTGTGCCGGGAAAAAGTCTGCGGCAATTCCCTCCCAACTTCTTCCCACTTCCGTACGTCGCTGCTACGTTCACCGTCGAAAGCGCGAAGCAGACAGCCGGTGAGGCGGGGAGGGGCGCGTGAGACGCATGACGGCACGACCCGCGAACGCACACCAGGCGAGGCTGCTGCGGCTGTTGCGTGACTTCGGCCCCAACTCCCGTGCACAACTGGGTGATCAGGTCGAACTCTCACGGTCGAAGCTGGCCGTGGAGGTGGACCGCCTGCTGGAGACCGGGCTCGTCGTGGCCGACGGGCTCGCCGCCTCGCGGGGCGGCCGGCGTTCCCACAACATCCGGCTCGCTCCCGCCCTGCGCTTCCTCGGCGTCGACATCGGCGCGACCTCGGTCGACGTCGCCGTCACCAACGCCGAACTGGAGGTGCTCGGGCACATCAACCACCCCCTGGACGTCCGCGAGGGGCCGGTGGCGGTCTTCGAGCAGGTGCTGTCCATGGCGGCCAAACTCCGCGCCTCGGGGCTGGCGGAAGGGTTCGACGGCGCCGGTATCGGTGTCCCGGGACCCGTCCGGTTCCCCGAGGGGGTGCCGGTCGCGCCGCCGATCATGCCGGGCTGGGACGGCTTCCCGGTCCGCGAGGCGCTCAGCCAGGAACTGGGCTGCCCCGTCATGGTCGACAACGACGTGAACCTCATGGCGATGGGGGAGCAGCACGCGGGCGTGGCCCGCTCCGCGCGCGACTTCCTGTGCGTCAAGATAGGGACCGGTGTCGGCTGCGGGATCGTGGTGGGCGGCGAGGTCCACCGCGGCACCACGGGCAGCGCCGGCGACATAGGCCACATCCAGGTGGAGCCCGACGGGCGGTCCTGCGCCTGCGGCAACCGGGGCTGCCTGGAAGCCCACTTCAGCGGAGCGGCCCTGGCCCGCGACGCCGAGTCCGCCGCGCGTGAGGGGCGCTCCCCCGCACTTGCCGAACGGCTCTCCGCGCAAGGGAAACTGAGCGCGGTGGACGTGTCGGCGGCCGCCGCCGCCGGGGACACCGCGGCCCTCGACCTCATCCGTTCGGGCGGCAACCACACCGGGCAGGTCATCGCCGGCCTGGTGAGCTTCTTCAACCCCGGCCTGGTGGTGATCGGCGGTGGGGTGACCGGCCTCGGCCACACGCTGCTCGCCGCCATCAGGACCCAGGTGTACCGCCAGTCACTCCCGCTCGCGACGGGCAACCTGCCCATCGTGCTGGGGGAGTTGGGGCCCGCAGCCGGAGTCATCGGCGGGGCCCGCCTGATCAGCGACCACTTGTTCTCCCCGGCGTAGAGCGCATCCGCGCCGCCCGCCGGGGTGCCCGCGCCGCACCTCGGCGAGGGCACCCGCGATCCCGCACCACCGAGCGCACCGGCACCACTGGCACGATCCGCGCACCACCGGCACTGACCGCACCACTGACCGCACCGCTGGCACGATCCGCGCACCACCGGCACCGAAGAGCACCACCGGAACGATCCACCCGCGCGTCACCCGCACCACCAGAACCACCAGCGCACGATCCGGGTACCCCCCACGAGCCGCACCACACGTACTGCCGCACCGGGAACATCCGCAACCGCCTTACCTGTGACCGTAGTTGCCCGTAAGTCGTACTCCTTGCACGCGCAGCACCCGCACCCGCACCACCCGCACCACCTGTGCCCCCGCTGTGCACCACCTGTGCCGCACAGTCACCGCACCACACCGCACGAGCCGCTCTCCTTCCGCACGCCGTTCGCCGCGCACCGCATCCCCGAGGGGAACCCGCCATGGCACCTGTGCCCGAAGACGCACCGCCACCCGCAAGTCTGCTCACCATGTCCGGCATCACGAAGTCCTTCCCCGGGGTCCGCGCGCTCGACGGCGTGGACCTGGAGGTACGGCCCGGGGAAGTGCACTGCCTCCTCGGGCAGAACGGCGCCGGGAAGTCCACGCTGATCAAGGTCCTGGCCGGAGCGCACCAGCCCGACGACGGGACGATCACCTGGCAGGGCGAGGAGGTGACGCTCCGCTCCCCGATCGCCGCGATGAGCCTCGGGATCGCCACCATCTACCAGGAACTCGACCTGGTGGAACACCTGTCGGTCGCCGAGAACGTCTTCCTCGGTCACGAGCCCACCTCGGCCGGCTTCGTCGTACGCGCCCGGGCGGCCCGCGCGCAGGCGGGCCGGCTGCTGGCGCGGCTGGGGCACCCCGAGATCGACCCGGGCACCCTCGTCGGTCAACTCTCCGCCGCCCACCAGCAGATCGTCTCCATGGCCCGGGCCCTGTCGCACGACGTGAAGCTCATCGTCATGGACGAGCCCTCCGCCGCGCTCGACCCCGACGAGGTGGACAACCTCTTCCGCATCGTCGGCGATCTCACCGCCGACGGGGTCGCGGTGGTGTACATCTCGCACCGCCTGGAGGAGATCCGCCGCATCGGGGACCGGGTGACCGTCCTCAAGGACGGGCGCGCCGTCGCGGGCGGGCTGCCCGCCGAGTCGACGCCCACCAGCCAGGTGGTCTCCCTCATGACCGGCCGCAACGTCGCGTACGTCTTCCCCGAGCGCCCCGGCGCCGCACGCGATGCGCCAGACGTCGTGCTGAGCGTCGAAAACCTCTCCAGGGAAGGCGAGTTCGACCATCTGGACCTGGAGATCAGAGCCGGGGAGATCGTCGGCCTCGCGGGCCTGGTCGGCTCCGGCCGCTCCGAGATCCTGGAGACCGTCTACGGCGCCCGCAAGCCCACCACGGGACAGGTCAGCGTCGGCGGCGCCCCGGTACGTCCCGGAAGCGTGCGCGCCGCCGTCCGCGCCGGGATCGGGCTCGCCCCCGAGGAACGCAAGGCGCAGGCCCTGCTGATGCTCGAATCCGTCACCCGCAACGTGTCGGTGTCCTCCATGTCCCGCTTCTCTCGCGGCGGTTGGCTGGAGCGCGGCAAGGAACGGGCCGCCGCGCACGCCGCGACCCGGGAACTGTCCCTGCGCCCCGACAACCCCGAGGCGTACATCCGCACCCTCTCCGGCGGCAACCAGCAGAAGGCCGTGCTCGCGCGCTGGCTGCTGCGCGGCTGCCGGGTCCTGCTCCTCGACGAGCCCACCCGCGGAGTCGACGTCGGCGCCCGCGCCGAGCTGTACTCCGTGATCCGCCGGCTCGCCGACGACGGCCTCGCCGTCCTGCTCGTCTCCAGCGAAGTCCCCGAAGTCCTGGGGCTCGCCGACCGTGTCCTGGTCCTGCGCGAGGGTGCCGTGGTGCACACCGCCCCCGCCCGCGAACTGGACGAATCCCGCGTACTCGACCTCGTCATGGAAGGGAGCCCGACACCATGACGCAGCCCGCCTCTCCCGCGCAGCAGGGCGGTCCCGACGCCGGCCCCGCGCCCGCCCCGCACAAGAACAGCTCCGGCCCCTCCGCGAACCTCAAGCCCGGCTTCATCCGCTGGGACGTGCGGACCCTGTCCCTGATCGGCGTGCTGCTCGCGCTGGCCGTCGTGGGCGGGATCACCAAACCCGACGAGTTCATCGCCACCACCAACCTCCAGCTCATCCTGACGCAGTCCTCGGTCATCGGGGTCGTCACCGTCGGCGTCACCTTCGTGATCATCGCCGGGGGAATCGACCTGTCGGTCGGCGCGATCGTCGCGCTGGCCTCCGTGTGGTGCACGACCGTCGCCACCCAGGAGTTCGGCTTCTGGGGCATCCTGTTCACCGCCCTGCTGGTGGGCGTGGGCTGCGGACTCGTCAACGGGGTCCTCATCGCGTACGGCGGCATGGTGCCGTTCATCGCCACGCTCGCGATGCTCGCCTCGGCGCGCGGACTCGCGCTCAACATCACCGACGGACAGACCCAGATCGTGTCCGTCTCCTCGGTGCTCGACCTCGGGCAGCGCGATTCCTACGTCCTCGGGATGCCCCCGCTGGTCCTCGTGTTCGCGGCCGTCGTGATCATCGGCTGGCTCGTGCTCAACCGCACCACCTTCGGCCGGCGCACCTTCGCGGTCGGCGGCAACCCCGAGGCGGCGCGGCTGGCCGGGATCGACGTGCGCCGCCAGCGGCTGTACCTGTACCTGCTGTCCGGGCTGTGCTGCGGGATCGCCGCGTTCCTGCTGGTGGTCCTGTCCGGATCCGGACAGAACACCAACGGCAATCTGTACGAACTCGACGCCATCGCGGCCGCGATCATCGGCGGAACCCTGCTCAGCGGAGGCCGTGGCACCGTCGTCGGCTCCGTGCTCGGCGTGCTGATCTTCACCACGATCACCAATATCTTCGCGCTCAACAACCTCCGGAGCGACGTCCAGGACATCGCGAAGGGCGCGATCATCGTGGTCGCCGTCCTGATCCAGCGCCGCACCGTGCGCGAGTAGTGCCGCGGCAGGCCATCTCCGCCCCGTCGCGACACCCGGCACGCACCACTTCTTCCGCTCAGGACGGCCCGGGCGACCGGGCCCGGGCACAGGCCCGCACCACCGCACCGTACGAACACCGCCCTACGGGAAGGGTCCACCGCCATGTCACACCTCACGAGCCGCAGAGGGATGCTCTTCGGCAGCGCCGCCGTGGGCGCGGGAGCCCTGCTCACCGCGTGCACCAGCAACGACACCAAGGCCGAGGCCGACGACTCGAAGTCGCAGGCCGCACCCGCCGCCGAGGAGACGGGAAAGCACGTCACCATCGGCTTCGCCGGACCGCAGGCCGACCACGGCTGGCTCAACGCCATCAACGTCAACGCCCGCGAGCGCGCCAAGAACTACAAGGACGTCACGCTCGACATCACCGAGGGCTCCAACGACACGGCCGCGCAAATCGGGCAGATCGACACCCTCATCAACAAGAAGGTCGACGTCCTGGTCATCCTGCCGGCCGACGGAAAGGCTCTGACGCAGGCCGGGCTCAAGGCCATGCGCGCCGGAATCCCCGTGGTCAACCTCGACCGGGTCTTCGCCGAGGCACAGGCCTACCGCTGCTACGTCGGCGGCGACAACTACGGCATGGGGCTCAACGCCGGGCACTACATCGGCGAGCAGCTCAAGGACAAGAAGAACGCCAAGGTCATCGAACTGTCCGGGCCCGACAGCCTGGAACTGACCCGGCAGCGCACCCAGGGCTTCGACGACGCGCTCAAGAACTACCCGAACATCAAGAAGGTGGCCCGCCAGGCCGCCGACTTCACCGTCGAGTCCGGCCAGGCGAAGATGGCCCAGCTCCTGCAGGCGCAGAAGAACTTCGACGCCCTGTGGAACCACGACGACGACCAGGGAGTCGGCGCGCTGCGCGCCGTCGACCAGGCCGGGCGCGAGGGCTTCCTGATGGTCGGCGGGGCCGGAGCCAGATCCGCGATGGACCACATCAAGGCGGACGACGGAGTACTCAAGGCGACCGTCCTGTACCCGCCGACCATGTCGGCCTCGGCGATCGACCTGGCCCGTGCCCTCGGTCAGGGCAAGGGCATCTCGGGCCTGTCCGAGGCGGAGATCCCCACCTCGCTGACGCTGTACTCCGCGGTGGTGGACAAGAGCAACATCGACCAGTACCTGCCGCACGGCTTCAAGTAGGCCGGACCGGCCGAAGGGGGCGCCACCCCCGCCCAGCACGTCAACGAGGAGGAGTAACTGCATGCGAGAGACGGAGCACGAGGAGGCGTGGCCGAAGAGCCCGCCGCGCCTCGGCGTGGGCATGGTCGGCTACGCGTTCATGGGAGCCGCGCATTCCCAGGGGTGGCGCACCGCGGGCCGCGTCTTCGACCTCCCGCTCCAGCCGGCGCTGGCCGCCCTGTGCGGCCGGGACCCGGCGGCCGTCGGCAGGGCCGCGCAGCACATGGGCTGGGCGGCCACCGAGACGGACTGGCGCGCCCTGATCGCCCGGGACGACGTCGACCTCGTTGACATCTGCTCCCCGGGGGACAGCCACGCCGAGATCGCCATCGCGGCGCTCGACGCGGGTAAGCATGTGCTGTGCGAGAAGCCCCTGGCCAACACCGTGGCGGAGGCCGAGGCCATGGTGGCCGCGGCCGAGCGGGCCCGTGCCCGGGGCCGGCTCGCGATGGTCGGGTTCAACTACCGCAGGCTGCCGGCCGCCGCCTTCGCGCGGCAGCTGGTGGCCGAGGGCCGCATCGGCACCCTGCGGCACATCCGGGTCACCTACCTCCAGGACTGGCTGAGCGATCCGGAGTCCCCGCTGACCTGGCGGCTCAACCGCGAGAAGGCGGGCTCGGGCGCGCTCGGCGACCTCGGGGCGCACATCGTGGACCTCGCGCAGCACCTCGCGGGGGAGCGGATCGTCGGGGTGTCCGCGCTGACCGAGACCTTCGTGCGGGAGCGGCCGCTGCCGGTCTCGGGGGCGAGCGGCCCGGCCGGCAACGGGGCCGTGGCCGAACGCGGCCCGGTCACGGTCGACGACGCGGCCCTGTTCATCGGCCGCACCGCCTCGGGCGCGCTCGCCTCCTTCGAGGCGAGCCGTTTCGCCACCGGCCGCAAGAACGCCCTCAAGCTGGAGCTGAACGGGTCGAAGGGGTCACTCGCCTTCGACCTGGAACGCCTCAACGAGCTGTCCTTCCACGACCACACCGAACCGGCCGCCACCGCGGGCTTCCGCCGCATCCTGGTCACCGAGCCCGAACACCCCTACCTGGAGGGCTGGTGGCCGGCCGGGCACGGCCTCGGCTACGAGCACACCTTCTCGCACCAGGTGCGCGACCTGGTGCACGCCCTCGCGACCGGCGAGCAGCCCGTGCCCACCTTCGCCGACGGGCTCCAGGTCCAGCGCGTCCTGGCCGCCGTGGAGGAGAGCGCGGGCAAGAACTCCGTCCTCACCCCCGTACCCCAGTAGGAAGGCCAGGTATGTCACGCGACTACACCCTCTTCACCGGCCAGTGGGCGGACCTGCCTCTGGAGGAGGTCTGCCGGCTGGCCCGGGAGTTCGGCTACGACGGACTCGAACTCGCCTGCTGGGGAGACCACTTCGAGGTGGACAAGGCCCTCGCCGATCCCGGCTACGTCGACTCGCGCAAGGCGTTGCTCGACAAGTACGGGCTGAAGGTCTTCGCCGTCTCCAATCACATGGCCGGACAGGGCGTGTGCGACCACCCCATCGACGAGCGGCACCAGAACATCCTGCCCGCGCGGGTATGGGGCGACGGGGAGCCCGAGGGCGTACGGCAGCGCGCCGCCGAGGAGATGAAGAACACCGCGCGGGCCGCCGCCGCCCTGGGCGTGGACACCGTCATCGGCTTCACCGGCTCCTCCATCTGGCACCTCGTCGCGATGTTCCCGCCGGTGCCCGAGGGCATGATCGACCGCGGGTACGAGGACTTCGCCGAGCGCTGGAACCCGATCCTGGACGTCTTCGACCAGGAGGGCGTGCGGTTCGCGCACGAGGTGCACCCGAGCGAGATCGCCTACGACTACTGGACGACGGTGCGGGCCCTGGAGGCCGTCGACCACCGTCCGGCCTTCGGCCTCAACTTCGACCCGAGCCACTTCGTGTGGCAGGACCTGGACCCGGTCGGTTTCCTGTACGACTTCCGGGACCGCATCTACCACGTGGACTGCAAGGAGGCCCGCAAGCGGCTCGACGGCCGCAACGGGCGCCTCGGCTCCCACCTGGCCTGGGGCGATCCGCGCCGGGGCTGGGACTTCGTCTCCGCCGGACGCGGTGACGTGCCCTGGGAGGACGTCTTCCGGATGCTGGGCTCCATCGGCTACGAGGGGCCGATCTCCGTGGAGTGGGAGGACGCCGGCATGGACCGTCTCCAGGGCGCCCCCGAGGCGCTCGCCCGGATGCGCTCCTACGACTACGAGCGGCCCACCGCGTCCTTCGACGCGGCCTTCAGCACCAAGGACTGACCTCCGCCACCCGGCATCCCGCCGGTCCGGACGGCCCGCGGCCCCGCGCCACGGGCCGGTCCGGGCTGCCCGTACATGCCTTTGTCCTGTACGGGGAAAAAGAACAACTAGCCTCCGTCCAAGGGCTATGCCGCACGGACAAAGCTCTACTACGGTCCCTGATGTGTACAGAACATGAGCGCGCACGTCACCCGCGTCACCCGGCTGACGGCGCAGCCGGTGACACCCCCGCCCGTACGGCCAGCCCCTTACCGGAGGCAACTCGTGCACAGGAAACGACCGGGACTGCGAAGAACTCTCGCCCTCCTCACCGGATCCCTTCTCACCGCCGCCTCACTCTCCCTCGTCTCCCCGCAGGCCGGGGCCGCCGCACCGGAGGCGCCCGAGTTCCAGCAGGTCACCCTCGCCAAGGGTGCGGCCGAGACCGGGGAACCGATGTCCCTCGCGGTCCTGCCGGACCGCAGCGTCCTGCACACCTCACGGGACGGCACCCTGCGTCTGACCGACGCCTCCGGCACCACCAAGGTGGCCGGAAAGCTCGACGTGTACAGCCACGACGAGGAGGGGCTCCAAGGCGTCGGCATCGACCCGGACTTCGCGAAGAACCGGGCGATCTACCTCTACTACGCGCCCCCGATGGACACCCCGGCCGGCGACGCCCCCGAGAACGGCAGCACGGCCGACTTCACCCCCTTCGACGGGGTCAACCAGCTCTCCCGCTTCACGCTCGCCGAGGACGGCACCCTCGACAAGACCAGCGAGAAGAAGGTCCTGGAGGTCAAGACCTCGCGCGGCACCTGCTGCCATGTCGGCGGTGACATCGACTTCGACGCCGAGGGCAACCTGTACCTGTCGACCGGCGACGACTCCAACCCCTTCGCCTCCGACGGCTACTCCCCGCTCGACGAGCGCGCCAGCCGCAACCCCGCCTTCGACGCCCAGCGCAGCGCGGGCAACACCAACGACCTGCGCGGCAAGATCCTGCGCGTCAAGGTCCACGAGGACGGCTCGTACGACATCCCCGAGGGCAACCTCTTCGCCCCGGGCACCGAGAAGACCCGCCCCGAGATCTACGCGATGGGCTTCCGCAACCCCTTCCGGCTCAACGTCGACAAGGAGACCGGCGTCGTCTACGTCGGTGACTACGGGCCCGACGCCGGCGCCGCCTCCGCGAGCCGCGGCCCCGCCGGCCAGGTCGAGTTCGACCGGGTGACGGGCCCCGGCAACTTCGGCTGGCCCTACTGCACCGGCAAGAACGACGCCTACGTCGACTACGACTTCGCCACCGCGCAGTCCGGTGCCACCTTCGACTGCGCCGCGCCGAAGAACACCTCGCCCAACAACACCGGGATCACCGACCTGCCGCCCGCGCAGGAGGCGTGGATGCCCTACGACGGCGCCTCGGTGCCCGAGTTCGGCGACGGTTCCGAGTCCCCGATGGGCGGTCCCGTCTACCACTACGACGAGGACCTCGACTCGCCGGTCAAGTTCCCGAAGGAGTACGACGGGAACTTCTTCGCCGGGGAGTTCGGCCGGCAGTGGATCAAGCGCATCGAGCAGGACGGCGACGGCAAGGTCGAGAAGATCAACGACTTCCCGTGGACCGGCACCCAGGTCATGGACATGGCCTTCGGCCCGGACGGCGCCCTCTACGTCCTCGACTACGGGCTGTCCTGGTTCGGCGGCGACGAGAACTCGGCGCTGTACCGCATCGAGAACGTCACCGACGGACGCGCCCCCACGGTGGAGGCCTCCGCCAGCAAGACCTCGGGCCAGTCCCCGCTCGCGGTGAAGTTCAGCGCGAAGGGCTCCGACGGCGACGGCGACGCCATCACCTACGACTGGGACTTCGGCGACGGCTCCAAGAAGGCCGCCGGAGCCGACGCCTCCCACACCTACCGCACGGACGGCACCTACACCGCGACGGTCACCGCGACCGACGCCACCGGTCTGACCGCGACCTCCAGCGTCGAGGTGGTGGTCGGCAACACGGCACCCACCGTGAAACTGGAGGCCCCCGCGGACGGTGCCCTGTTCAAGTTCGGTGACACGGTTCCCTTCAAGGTGACGGTCACCGACCCCGAGGACGGCGAGATCGACTGCTCCAAGGTCACCGTCCGCTACATCCTGGGCCACGACAACCACGGCCACCCGATCACCTCGGCCACCGGCTGCGAGGGCACCATCACCGCGCCCGCCGACGCCGAACACGACCCGAACGCCAACATCTTCGGGGTCATCGACGCCGAGTACACCGACGGCGGGGGCGGCGGCCAGGCACCCCTGACCGGCCATGCCCAGGCCGAACTCCAGCCCCGGCACCGCCAGGCCGAGCACTTCACCGGCCAGCAGGGCATCAAGACCTACGACAAGGCCGAGGCCAACGGCGGACGGACCGTCGGCGACATCGACGACGGAGACTGGATCTCCTTCAAGCCGTACAACCTCAGCGGCGCGAAGAAGCTCACCGCCCGCATCTCCTCCGGCGGCGCGGGAGGCTTCCTTGAGGTCCGCGCGGGCTCCGCGACCGGCACCCTGCTGGGCTCCGCCCCGGTCCCGGTGACCGGCGGCTGGGAGACCTTCCAGAACGTCGACGTCAAACTCAGCCAGGTACCGTCGAAGACGACCGAGCTGTTCCTCGTCTTCAAGGGCGGCAGCGGGGCCGGCGCCCTCTACGACCTGGACGACTTCGAGATCAGCTCGGACGCCACGGTCAAGGGCTCCAAGCGGCTCCTGGTCTTCTCCAAGACCGCCGGCTTCCGCCACGACTCCATCCCCGAGGGCATCAAGGCCCTCAAGGAACTCGGCACATCGGCGGGCATCGCGGTCGACGCCACCGAGGAGGCCGGCCAGTTCACCAAGAACAACCTCGCCCGCTACGACGCGGTCGCCTTCCTCTCCACCACCGGTGACGTCCTCAACGACACGCAGCAGAAGGCGTTCGAGGAGTACGTCGCGGGCGGCGGCGGGTACATGGGCGTCCACGCAGCGGCCGACACCGAGTACGACTGGAAGTTCTACGGCGGTCTGGTCGGCGCCTACTTCGACTCGCATCCCGCGATCCAGAAGGCCACCGTCAGGCCCGAGGGCCACGACCACCCGGCGACCGAGTCCCTCAAGGACTCCTGGGAGCGCACCGACGAGTGGTACAACTACCGCACCAACCCCCGTTCCCAGGCCAAGGTCCTCGCCACTCTTGACGAGACCACCTACGAGGGCGGGAACATGAAGGGCGACCACCCGATCTCCTGGTGCCAGACCTACGAGGGCGGACGGGCCTTCTACACCGGGCTCGGCCACACCAAGGAGTCCTACGCCGAGGCCGACTTCCGCTCCCACGTGCTCGGCGGCATGAAGTACGCCACCGGGCAGGTCAAGGCCAACTGCAAGCCGGGCAAGGACTACCGGCCGATCTTCAACGGCCAGTCCCTGGACGGCTGGAAGCAGGCCGGGCCCGGGAAGTTCACCGTCTCCGACGGCGCCCTGCACTCCGAGGGCGGCATGGGCCTGCTGTGGTACCAGGCCAAGGAGCTGAAGTCCTACTCCCTCAAGCTCGACTGGCGGATGCAGGGCGACGACAACTCCGGTGTCTTCGTGGGCTTCCCGGCCTCCGACGACCCCTGGTCCGCCGTGGACAAGGGCTACGAGGTGCAGATCGACGCGACCGACGCGCCGGACCGCACGACCGGGGCGGTCTACACCTTCAAGTCCGCCGACACCAAGGCCCGTGACCAGGTCCTGCGCCCGCCGGGCCAGTGGAACTCCTACGAGATCAAGGTCCAGGGCGAACGTCTCCAGGTGTTCCTCAACGGGGTGAAGATCAACGACTTCACCAACAAGGACCCGGAGCGCAGCCTGACCGACGGCTACATCGGAATCCAGAACCACGGTGCGGACGACCACGTGTCCTTCCGCAACATCCAGCTCAAGGAGCTGCCCTGACCGGCCCCTTGAGGTGACCGCCGTCCGGGCGGCCTGAACCAGGCCGCCCGGACGGCCACCGAACGGCGGTGGGCGGGGGACGCCGGACCCCCGCCCACCGTCCCCGCCCGCCGACTCCGGCACGGCTCACCCGCAGGTTCGTATGACAGGAGGCTGCCCATGTCCGCCGAACCGACCCCCAACGCCCCCACGACCTCCCCCGCCACCCCCACCGGCCCTTCCCCCACCACCGCCCGCACCGGCGTCTGGCTCATCGGGGCCCGCGGCTCCGTCGCCACCACCGCCGTGGCCGGCTGCGCCGCCGTCGCCGCCGGACTCCACCCGGCCACCGGAATGATCACCGAGACCGAGGACTTCGCCGGCACCCACCTGCCGCCGCTCGGCTCCCTCGTCTTCGGCGGCCACGACACGATGAGCTGTCCGCTGCCCAAACGCGCCGAACAACTCGCCACCGGCGGTGTCCTCCCATACGGGCTGCCCGCCGCCCTGCACGCCGAACTCTCCGCCGCCGAGGCCGGGATCAGGCCCGGAGGGCCCGGCCCCGGTGACACCAGGACCGACGAGGAACTCATCGAGTCCTTCGCCGCCGACCTGCGCGACTTCCGCACCCGCCACCGGCTCGACCGCGTCGTCGTCGTCAACGTCGCCTCCACCGAACCGGCCCCCGCCGAAGGCGCCCCCCGGCTGCCCGCCAGCTCCCTCTACGCGGCCGCCGCCCTGCGCGCCGGCTGCCCCTACGCCAACTTCACCCCGTCCACCGGGCTGCACCACCCCGCGCTCGCCCCGGCCGCCGCCGGCACCGCCGTGCCCTACGCGGGCCGCGACGGGAAGACCGGACAGACGCTCCTGCGCTCCGTACTCGCCCCGATGTTCCGCCAGCGGGCCCTGGCCGTACGCGCCTGGTCCGGCAGCAACCTGCTCGGCGGCGGCGACGGCGCCGCCCTCGCCGACCCGGCCGCCGCCGCCGCGAAGAACGCCGGCAAGGAACGCGTCCTCGCCGACACCCTCGGCGCCGCCCCCGAGGGCGAGGTGCACATCGACGACGTACCGGCCATGGGGGACCTCAAGACCGCCTGGGACCACATCGCCTTCGACGGCTTCCTCGGCACCCGCATGATCCTCCAGACCATCTGGCAGGGCGTCGACTCCTCCCTCGCCGCCCCCCTCGTCCTCGACCTCGCGCGCCTGCTCGCACGCGCCGACGCCCTCGGGATCACCGGGCCCCGCCCCGAACTCGGCTTCTACTTCAAGGACCCGGACGGCGGCTCCTCCGCCCTGCCCGAGCAGTACGCGGCCCTGCTCGGCTTCGCCGCCCGCCTGCGGGAGGACCGGTGAACGCGCCCCGCGCCCGGCTCGGCGCCTGGGCCGAACTCCTGCGCGTCTCCGCCCTGTTCACCGTCCCCGGCGACGCCCTCGCGGGGGCCGCGGCGGCCGGCGGGACCACCCGGGCCACCGCGCTCGCGGCGGGCTGCTCCCTGTGCCTGTACGAGGCCGGAATGGCCCTCAACGACTGGGCCGACCGCGCCGAGGACGCCCGGGACCGCCCGCACCGCCCGCTGCCCTCGGGCCGGATCTCGCCCCGCTCCGCCCTCCTCGCGGCCGGCGCCCTGACCGGGGCGGGACTCGCCCTCGCCGCCCGCGCGGGCCGGCCCGCCCTCACTGTCGCCACCGCCCTCGCCGCCACCGTCTGGGCCTACGACCTCGGGCTCAAACGCACCCCGGCGGGACCGGTCGCCATGGGCGCCGCCCGCGCACTCGACGTACTGCTCGGCGCCGCCGCGAGCCCACCACGCCGGGCGGCGGCCGAGAGGCTGCGCGCCGCGCTGCCCCCGGCCGCCGCCCTCGGCCTGCACACCCTGGCCGTCACCACCGTCTCGCGCCGCGAGACCCAGGGCGGCTCCACGCTCGCCCCGCTCGCCGCCCTCGCCACCGCCGGGGCGCTCACCGCGAACCTCACCCGCCGCGAGGCGGGCCACAGACCCCCGGCGGGCCGGTGGGAAGCAGCCGCCCCCGGCCCGTCGGGCCCCCGCCGCACCCCGGACACCGCGCTGGCCGCCCTCCTCGGCGCCGGATACGCGCTCACCGCCGGACGGCCGCTCCTGCACGCCGTCCTCAACCCCTCGCCCCCGCTCACCCAGCGCGCGGTCGGCGGCGGCATCCGCGCGATGATCCCCCTCCAGGGCGCCCTCGCCGCCCGGGCCGGTGCCCACCTCCCCGCGCTCGCCACGGCCGCCCTCGCGCCCCTGGCCCGCGCCCTGTCCCGGCGGGTGAGCCCCACATGACCACCACCACCACCACCGGACAGCTGCGCTTCGGCTACGGCACCAACGGCCTCACCGACCTGCGCCTGACCGACGCCCTCGCACTCCTCGCCGACCTCGGCTACGACGGCGTCGGCCTGACCCTCGACCACATGCACCTCGACCCGCTCGCCCCCGGCCTCACCACCCGCACCGCCGAGGTCGCCGCCCGGCTCGACGCCCTCGGCCTGTCGGTGACCGTCGAGACCGGCGCCCGCTACGTCCTCGACCCGCGCGCCAAACACGGCCCCTCCCTCCTCGACCCCGACCCCGAACGCCGCGCCCTGCGCACCGCGCTCCTGGTCCGCTCCGTGCGCGTCGCCGCCGACCTCGGCGCGCACGCCCTGCACTGCTTCACCGGCGTACCGCTCGCGGGCACCGGCGAGGACGAGGCGTGGACCCGGCTGCTCGGCGCGCTCACCCCCGTACTGGAGGCGGCCGACAAGGAGGGCGTCCCGCTCGCCCTCGAACCGGAACCCGGGCACCTCGTCGGCGACCTCGCGGGCTTCCACCGCCTGCGCACCACGCTCGGCGACCCCGCCCCGCTCGGCCTGACCCTCGACATCGGGCACTGCCAGTGCCTGGAGCCCCAATCCCCGGAGCACTGCGTGCGCGAGGCGGCGCCCTGGCTGCGGCACGTCCAGATCGAGGACATGCGGCGCGGCGTCCACGAACACCTGCCCTTCGGCGAGGGCGAGATCGACTTCCCGCCCGTCCTCGCCGCGCTCGCCGAGAGCGGCTACCAGGGCCTCACCGTGGTCGAACTGCCCCGCCACTCCCACGCGGGCCCGCACCACGCCGAGACCTCGCTCCCCTTCCTGCGCCGCGCGGCCGAAGGAGGCGCCCCCGCATGACCGACACCCGCACCACCGCCCCCGAACTGCCCGCCGCCGCCCGCGACTGGCTCGACCGGGCGCTCACCGAGGTCGCCGCGGCGCCCCCTCCCGGCACCGGCGCCGCGCTGCCCGTGTGGGAGCGACGGTTCGCCGAGGCGGGGCGCCGCTGCGGGCCCCCGCACGCCGAGGCCGCCCGCGTCCTCCTGCTGCGCGCCGCCCGCGCCGACACCACCGCCCTCGCCCGCGTCTACCGGCACGGCAGCGGGCCCGAACGCCGCGCCGTACTCGAAGCGCTCCCGCACCTCGTCGCCGACGACAGCGCCGTCCCCCTCGTCGAGGACGCGCTGCGCGCCAACGACACCGCGCTGATCGCCGCCGCCCTCGGCCCCTACGCCGCCCGCCACCTCGACCCGCACACCTGGCGGCACGCCGTCCTGAAGTGCCTGTTCACCGGCGTCCCCGTGAGCGCCGTGCACGGACTGCCGGACCGCGCCCGCGGCGACGGCGAACTCGCCCGCATGCTGGCCGACTTCGCGGCCGAACGTACCGCCGCGGGCCGCGCCGTGCCCGCCGACCTGCGCCAGGTACTGGAGTACGCCGCCCCCACCCTCGGCGAGGAGAGCTGATGCGCATCTTCGACCCCCACATCCACATGACCTCCCGCACCACCGACGACTACGAGGCGATGTACGCGGCCGGGGTGCGCGCCGTCGTCGAGCCCTCCTTCTGGCTCGGCCAGCCCCGTACCACCCCCGAGAGCTTCTACGACTACTTCGACGCCCTGCTCGGCTGGGAACCCTTCCGCGCCGCGCAGTACGGCATCGCCCACCACTGCACCCTGGCCCTCAACCCCAAGGAGGCGAACGACCCGCGCTGCACCCCCGTGCTCGACGCGCTGCCCCGCTACCTCCTCAAGGACCAGGTGGTGGCCGTCGGCGAGATCGGCTACGACTCGATGACCCCCGCCGAGGACACCGCGCTCGCCACCCAGCTGCAACTCGCCGCCGACCACGAGCTGCCCGCCATGGTGCACACCCCGCACCGCGACAAACTCACCGGACTGCGCCGCACCGTCGACGTCGTACGCGAATCGGCCCTCGACCCCGAACACGTCCTGCTCGACCACCTCAACGAGACCACCGTCAAGGACGCGAAGGACAGCGGCAGCTGGCTCGGCTTCTCCATCTACCCCGACACCAAGATGGACGAGGACCGCATGGTCACGATCCTCCAGCAGTACGGGCCAGAGAAGGTCCTGATCAACTCCGCCGCCGACTGGGGCAGGAGCGACCCGCTCAAGACCCGCAAAACGGCCGACGCGCTCCTGAAGGCCGGCTTCACCGAGGACGAGGTCGACCGCGTGCTGTGGCGAAACCCCGTCGCCTTCTACGGACTCAGCGGCCGGCTCGCCCTCGACGTGACCACCACCGAGGCCCTGCACGAAGGCAACTCCATCCTGCGCGGAGGCGAATGACATGCGCTTCCGCCACCCCGACGGCTCCGTCCTGCACCTCGCCTACTGCACCAACGTGCACCCCGCCGAGACCCTCGACGGAGTCCGCGCCCAGCTGCGCGACCACTGCGAACCGGTCCGCAGACGCCTGGGCCGCGACCGGCTCGGCATCGGCCTGTGGCTCGCCAAGGACGCCGCCAAGGCCCTCGTCACCGACCCCGTGGCCCTGCGCGCGCTGCGCTCCGACCTCGACGCCCGCGGCCTCGAAGTCGTCACCCTCAACGGCTTCCCCTACCAGGGCTTCGGCTCCGAGAACGTCAAGTACCGCGTCTACAAACCCGACTGGGCCGACCCGGAGCGACTGGAGCACACCACCGACCTCGCCCGGCTGCTCGCCGGACTGCTGCCCGAGGACATCACGGAGGGCTCCATCTCCACCCTCCCGCTCGCCTGGCGCACCACCTACGACGACAGCGCCGACCGCCTCGCCCGCAAGGCCCTCACGACCCTCGCCGAGCGGCTCGACGCCCTGGAGGAGACCACCGGCAAACACATCCGCGTCGGCCTCGAACCCGAACCGGGCTGCACCGTCGAGACCACCGCCGACGCGATCGGGCCGCTCACCGCGCTCGCCGGGGACCGCATCGGCATCTGCGTCGACACCTGCCACCTCGCGACCTCCTTCGAGGACCCGGGCACCGCCCTCGACGCCCTCGAAGCGGCCGGGGTGCCCGTCGTCAAGACGCAGCTCTCCGCCGCCCTGCACGCCGAGCACCCCGACCGGCCCGAGGTGCGCGAAGCGCTCGGTGCCTTCGCCGAACCCCGCTTCCTGCACCAGACCCGCACCCTCACCCCCGCCGGACTGCGCGGCACCGACGACCTCGACGAGGCGCTCGCCGGCACCGCCCTGCCCGACACCGCGCCCTGGCGCTCCCACTTCCACGTCCCCCTGCACGCCCCGCCCGCCCCGCCGCTCACCTCGACCCTCCCGGTGCTCAAGGACTGCCTCGCCCGCCTCGCCGGGGCCCCGCACCCGCGCACCCACCACCTCGAAGTGGAGACGTACACCTGGCAGGCGCTGCCCGCCGGGCTGCGCCCCCGCAACCGCGCCCAGCTCGCCGACGGCATCGCCGCCGAACTCGTCCTCGCTCGCGACCTCCTGACGGACCTCGGCCTGAAGGAACTGCCATGACCGGCCCCGCCCCGCTGCTCGTCCTCGACGTCGTGGGCATGACGCCGAAACTGCTCGACCACATGCCGCACCTCAAGGCGCTCGGACAGACCGGCTCCCAGGCCCCGCTCGGCACCGTCCTGCCCGCCGTGACCTGCGCCGCCCAGTCGACCTTCCTCACCGGCACCCTCCCCGCCGAACACGGCGTCGTCGGCAACGGCTGGTACTTCCGCGAACTCGGCGACGTCCTGCTGTGGCGCCAGCACAACGGCCTGGTGACCGGCGACCGGCTGTGGGACGCCGCGCGCCGCGCCCACCCCGGCTACACCGTCGCCAACATCTGCTGGTGGTACGCGATGGGCGCCGACACCGACTGGACGGTCACCCCGCGCCCGGTCTACTACGCGGACGGCCGCAAGGAACCCGACTGCTACACCCGGCCGCCCGAGCTGCACGACGAACTCGTCGACAAGCTCGGCACCTTCCCCCTGTTCCAGTTCTGGGGGCCGGGCGCGAACCTCGTCTCCTCGCAGTGGATCGTGGACGCCACCCGGCACGTCATGGCCACCCGCCGGCCCGACCTCGCCCTCGCCTACGTCCCGCACCTGGACTACGACTTCCAGCGCTACGGACCCGAGGACCCGCGCTCCCTGAAGGCGGCGGCCGACCTCGACCGGATCCTCGCCCCGCTCCTGGAGGACGCGCGGGCCGAGGGCCGCACCGTCGTCGCCCTGTCCGAGTACGGGATCACCGAGGTCAGCCGCCCCGTGCACCTCAACCGGGTGCTGCGCGAGGCGGGCCTCGTGGAGGTGCACACCCAGGACGGCATGGAGTACCTCGACCCGATGGCCTCGCGCGCCTTCGCGGTCGCCGACCACCAGATCGCCCACGTCTACGTACGCCGCCCCGAGGACCTGGAGGCCACCAGGGAGGCCCTGTCCGGGGTCGAGGGCATCGGCGAACTGCTCGACGACGCGGGCAAGAAGGCGTACGGCCTCGACCACGCGCGCGCCGGGGAACTGGTCGCCGTCGCCGAGCCCGACGCGTGGTTCACCTACTACTACTGGCTCGACGACGCCCGCGCCCCCGACTTCGCGCAGCTCGTCGAGATCCACCGCAAACCCGGCTACGACCCGGTCGAACTCTTCATGGACCCCGAGGACCCCTACGTACGGCTCAAGGCGGCCGGGGCCCTGGCCAGGAAGAAGCTCGGGATGCGGTACCGGATGGCGGTCGTCCCGCTGGACGCCTCCCCGATCCGCGGCAGCCACGGACGGCTGCCCGCGCACGAGGACGAGGGGCCGCTGCTGCTGTGTTCCTCGCCCGGGGCCGTCGAGGGCCGGGTCGCGGCCACCGACGTCAAGTCCCTGCTCCTCAAGCTCGCTGGCCTCGACGGGCCCTGACGCACAGACCCGCCCCACGCCGACGCCATCATCACGGACACCACAAGGGAGTCACCCAGATGAGCCGCAAGAAGCCAGTGGACGCCGAACTCGCCGCGAAGCTCAGCCGCCGCGGAATGCTCGGCGTCAGCGCGGGCCTCGGGACCGCCGCCCTGCTCGGCATGGCCGCGGGACCGGCCGCCGCCACGGGACACGGCCAGGGACACGGCCATGGACACGGCCACGGGAACGGGCACGGCCCCGGCAAGGGCGAGCCGGTCCTGCCCAAGAACCGGCTCGGCATCCAGCTCTACTCGCTGCGCGACAAGGTCTCCGAGCTCGGCTTCGCCAAGGTCTTCGACGAACTGGAGCGCTTCGGCTACGACGAGGTCGAGTACGCCGGCTACACCCAGGGCACCGGCGCGATCACCCTGCCGCAGCTCGCCCGCCTCGCCCGCGACCACGGCCTCAACGGCATCGGCAGCCACGTCAACTACTACGACGACAACAACCCGGACGCCTACTCCTTCGCGCAGAACCTGGAGCAGGTGCTCGACGACGCCGAGGTCCTCGGCCTCGAACACATCGGGACCGCCTCCGGACCCTTCCGCTACGGCGACACCGTCGACGCGTGGAAGCGCGCGGCCCAGGACTTCAACACCTACGGGGCGGCGGCCCGCCGGCGTGGGATGAAGTGGTACCAGCACAATCACGGGGACGAGTTCCGCTTCGCCTCCGACAACCCGAACGTCCGCCTCTACGACGTCCTGCTCGCCGAGACCGACCCGAAGCTCGTCTACCTGGAGATGGACATCTACTGGGCCTATACCGGCCAGTTCCGCTTCAGCAAGACGCCCGAGGGCAAGCCGGCCCCCTTCGAGCCGATCGACTACGTCCTCAAGCAGCCGCACCGCTACCCGCTGTTCCACGTCAAGGACGGCACGCACGACCCGAACGCGACGGACGGTTACGACATGACGGATGTCGGCGACGGCGAGATCGACTACAAGTCCTTCCTGTCCGCCGTCAACAAGACCCGTGACGGCCGCCGCGACCACCACTGGCAGGTCGAGCACGACAACCCGGTCGACTCGCTCGCCTTCGCCCGCAAGTCCTCCGCCCACCTGCACTCCCTGCGCGAGAGCCGCGGCCGGCACTGACCCGTGCCCGCAGCCGGTCCAGGCCCCCGGCGCCCCGGAGCGACCCTCCGGGACGCCGGGGGCTCCCGGCAGCGGCGGCCGACCCGGTCCGTCACACACCGGACACCCTGCGTGCCCACCCGCGACCGACCGCCCCCACCTCCTCCCGCCGCCCCCTCTGACCACGCCTTATGAGGGTGAGAGGCACCCCGAACCCCTGGTATTGTTGTCCATGTCGCCGGGGGAACCCGGTCGGCAGACACCTTGTCCGGGTGGCGGAATGGCAGACGCGCTAGCTTGAGGTGCTAGTGCCCTTTATCGGGCGTGGGGGTTCAAGTCCCCCCTCGGACACCAGTGAAAACCCCAGTTCATCTGGGGTTTTTCTCATTCCCGGATCAGTTCTGCACCCACCCGTACGCCCGCTCCAGGCGCAGGCGCACCACGAGGCGGCGGTCGCGGACCATGGCTGCGCGGTAGTCGTCCCAGTCGGGGTGTTCGCCCTGGACGTCGCGGTAGAGGGCGATGAGTTCGGTGACGACCTCGTCGTGCGGGTCGGCGGCCACGGGGGAGAGGGTCGCGGTGCCCTCGTACACCGCGTACGCGCCGCCGTCCTCGGTCGAGACGTACAGGCTCGCGCGCGGGTCCCGGCGCAGGTTGTGGACCTTCGCGCGGTCCGCCGTCGTCGAGATCAGGGCGGTGCGGCTGTCCGCGTACGCCGCGTAGTTGATGTTCGACAGCTGCGGTCGCCCGTCCTTCTTGAGGGTGACGAGGGCGCCGTGGTCGCGTTCGGTGAGGAAGGAGAGGTGGCGGTCGAGGAAGGCGGGCGGGGAGGACTGTTCCGGCATGGCGGTCCCTTCGTGGCCGAGGACGGCCGCACACCGAGCGCGTACGGCCGTCACGGATCAGAGCGTAGAGGCGGCCGACGGCGTGCGGGGCGAACTTCGCCCCGCACACCGGCCCCGCAGCCCCCACGCGGACCTCACACGCGCAGCGCGCCCCGCACCACGTCCTCCGCGCCCGCGCCGCCCTCGCCCGTCGACGTGATCCGCCCGGCCTCCAGGACGTGGTAGCGCCCCGCCGCGCGCAGCGCGAAGCCCACGTGCTGCTCCACGAGCAGGACGGACAGTCCGCCGCGCCGGGTCAGTGCGAGGATCGCCGCCTCGATCTCGGCGACCACGGAGGGCTGGATTCCCTCGGTCGGCTCGTCGAGCAGGAGGAGCCGCGGGCCCGTCACCAGTGCGCGGGCCAGCGCGAGTTGCTGGCGCTGGCCGCCGGACAGCAGCCCAGCCGGGCGGTGCCCCAGGGTGCGCAGCGCGGGGAACAGGTCCAGGGCCTCGTCGGTGGACGCCCGGCCGCCGCGTCTGCCGTCGGCGACCAGGCGCAGGTTCTCCGCCGCCGTGAGCTGCGGGAAGCACTGCTGGCCCTGCGGGACGTAGGCCATGCCGCGCGCCACCCGCTGGTGCGGACGCAGACCGGTGACGTCCTCCCCGTCGAGCCGTACGGCGCCGCGCGTGGGCACCAGCAGCCCGGCCGCCGTACGCAGCAAGGTGCTCTTGCCCGCCCCGTTGTGGCCGAGCACCGCGGCCACGCCGTCCCGGGGCACCGTGAGCGACACCCCGTGCAGCACGGTCGCCCGCGCGTACCCGGCGTGCACCGTGTCGATCTCCAGCATCGTCATACGCTCGGCACCGCCTCGTCCTCGACCCCGGCGGCGACGGCGGCGTCCCGTGCCGTGCCGAGGTACACCTCCTGCACCTTCGGGTCGGCCTGCACCTGTGCCACCGTCCCCTCGCTCAGCACCCGGCCCGCGTGCAGCACGCTCACGGTGCGCGCGTAGGAGCGCAGGAAGTCCATGTCGTGCTCGATGACGACGACGGTGCGGCTGCCCGCGATCCGGTTCAGCAGCGCCCCGGTCGCCTCGCGCTCCTCGTGGCTCATGCCCGCGACCGGCTCGTCGAGCAGCAGCAGCCGTACGTTCTGCACCAGCAGCATGCCGATCTCCAGCCACTGCTTCTGCCCGTGCGCGAGGACCCCGGCGGGACGTTCGGCGAGCGCCGTCAGCCCGATCGTCTCCAGCGCCTCCGCGACCGCCTCGGGGACCGTACGCCTGCGCCGCAGCAGGGTCAGCGCGGAGCGGCCCGCGCCCGCCGCGATGTCCAGGTTCTGCAGGACCGTCAGCTCCTCGAAGACGGTCGCCGTCTGGAAGGTGCGGCCGACGCCCGCGCGGGCGATGCGGTGGACGGGCCTGCCCAGCAGCTCCACGCCCTCGAAGCGGACGGAACCGGTGGCCCGCGCGAGCCCCGTGACGGCGTCGACCAGGGTGGTCTTGCCCGCGCCGTTCGGCCCGATCAGGAAGCGCAGGTCTCCGGGGTCCACCCGCAGGCTCACCCCGTCGACGGCGGTGAACCCGTCGAAGGCGACCCGCAGCGACTCGATCTCCAGCCCGCCGGTCTCCCGCGTGCTCATACGGTGGCCTCCTTCGTGTTCCGGCGCCAGGACCGGGCGCGTACGGCGTTGACGAGTGAGGCGAGCCCGCCCGGCAGGAAGGCGACCGCCACGACGAACAGCAGCCCCTGGAAGTACGTCCAGGCGGCGGGGAACTCCTCGGACAGCGCCGTCTTCGCCCAGGCCACGGCGAGCGCGCCGACCACCGCGCCCACCAGGCTGGCCCGTCCGCCCACCGCGGCGCCGATCACCAGCTCGATCGAGGGGACGATGCCGATGAGGGCGGGCGAGATGATACCGACGGCCGGGACGAACAGCGCGCCCGCGAGGCCCGCCATCCCCGCGGCGGCGACGTACGCGACGAGCTTGACGTTCGCCGGGTCGTACCCGAGGAAACGCACCCGCTCCTCGGAGTCCCGCACGGCCACCAGCAGTTCGCCGTAGCGCGAGCGGATCAGCTGCCGGGCCACGGCCACCAGGAGCAGCAGCACGAGGGCGATCAGGAAGTACACCATCCGCTGGTTGGCGGGATCGTCCAGGGCGTAGCCGAAGAAGCCCTGGATGTCGGTCAGCCCGTTGGTGCCGCCCGTCGTCGCCTGCTGGCCGACCAGCCACAGCGCGAAGGCCGCCGTGAGCGCCTGGCTCAGCAGCGCGAAGTACGCGCCCCGCACCCGGCGCCGGAAGACGAGCGTGCCGAGCAGCGCGGCGACCGCCATGGGCAGCAGCACCGTCGCGGCGATCGCGAACACCGGGTTGCCGAAGGGCCGCCACCACCACGGCAGGGCGTCGGCCGACCCGTACAGCTGCATGAAGTCGGGGAGTTGGCCCGGGCCCGCGTCGGCGAGTTTGAGGTGCATGGCCATGGCGTAGCCGCCCAGGCCGAAGAACACGCCCTGGCCCAGGGTGAGCAGCCCGCCCCGGCCCCAGGCCAGGCACACCCCGACGGCGACGATCGCGGTGCACAGGTACTTCGCGAGCAGGCCGAGCCGGAAGTCGGACAGGACCAGGGGGGCGACGGCGAGCAGCAGTACGGCCGCCGCCGTGAACGCGGCCGCGGTGCGTCCTGGGCCCTCGGCGGCGAACAGGCGGCGCGGGGGAGTGGGCGGGGCGGGAGGCGCGGGGGCTTCGGTCGTGGTCGTCATACGAGGCTCCGGGAGCGGACGGTGTAGAGGCCCTGGGGCCGCCACTGGAGGAAGGCGACGATCGCGACGAGGACCGCGACCTTCGCGACGCTGACCGTCGTGGACCACTCCAGGACCGACTGGAGGACGCCGAGCGCGAAGGCGACGATCACGCTGCCGCGCAGCCGGCCGATCCCGCCGACCACGATGACGAGGAACGCGTCGATGATGACGTTCGTGCCCATCGTCGGGCCGATCGGGCCGACCAGGGTCAGCGCGACCCCGGCGATCCCCGCGAGCCCCGAGCCGATGAAGAAGGTGGTGCGGTCGACCCGGGCGGTCGGGATGCCCGACACCTCGGCGAGGTCGCGGTTCTGCACGACGGCGCGGACCCGGCGCCCCAGCGGGGTGAGCCGCAGCACGAGGGCCAGCACGGCGACCGCGAGCAGGGCCAGGGCCAGGATGAACAACCTGCTGGTGGGCAGGGACAGTTCGCTGCCGCCCAGCGGAAGGGTGAGGTGTCCGGTCAGCCAGTCGGGCGCGCGGGTCTGGACGTTGGGCGCGCCGAAGACGTCCCGGGCCAGTTGCTGGAGCATGAGGGAGACGCCCCACGTGACCAGGAGCGTGTCGAGGGGACGCAGGTAGAGGCGGCGGATCAGGAGGTGTTCGAGGACCACCCCCATCAGTCCGGCCACCAGGAAGGCGAGGGGGAGCGCGAGCAGGAGGGAGAGACCGGCACCGGAGAGGTGCTGCTGGAGGACGTAGGTGGTGTAGGCGCCGGCCATGATGAACTCGCCGTGCGCCATGTTGATGACGTTCATCTGGCCGAAGGTCAGGGACAGTCCGAGGGCGATCAGCAGCAGGACGGCGCCGATGCTGATGCCCGTGAAGGACTGCCCGAGGATCACCGTCATGGGGCGGCTCCGGGGGAGTGGGGAGGCGGTGCGGGGCGGGTGCGCGGTGCGGTTCAGGCGGGTCGTTCAGGACGGGGCGTTCAGGGCAAGCCGTGCTGGAGGTCTCAGGACTGCTCTGTTCAGGACAGGCCGGAGGCCCAGTCGTAGCCCTTGAGGAAGGGGTCGGGCTTGACGGGGCCGCCCGAGTTCCACACCTCGTCGATGAGCCCGTCGGCGCCGATCCTCCCGATCCGGGCGGTCTTCGCGAGGTGCTGGGTCGCGCCGTCCACGGTGACCGGGCCCTCGGGCGCGTCGAAGGAGGTGCCGTCGGCCGCGGCCTTGACCTTCTCCGGGTCGAAGGACCTGGCCTTCTCGACCATCTCCTTCCACAGGTACACCGAGGTGTAGGCGGCCTCCATCGGGTCGCTGGTCGGCTTGGACTGCCCGTACTTGGCCTTGTACGCCTTCACGAACCTCGCGTTGGCCGTGCCCTTGGTGGTCTGGTAGTAGTTCCAGGCCGTCAACTGGCCCTTGAGGTACTGCGGTCCGATGCTCTTGACCTCCTCCTCGGCGATCGACACCGACAGCACCGGCATCTTCGCCGCGGTCAGCCCGGCCGACTTGTACTCCTTGAAGAAAGCCACGTTGCTGTCGCCGTTGAGGGTGTTGAACACGGCGTCGGCCTTCGCCGCCCGCACCTTGTTGGCGATCGTGCTGAACTCCGTGGAGCCGAGCGGCGCGTAGTCCTCGCCCTTGATCGTCATGCCGTTGGCCTTCGCGTACGCCTTGATGACCTTGTTGGCGGTGCGCGGGAACACGTAGTCGCTGCCCACCAGGTACAGCGACTTCTTGCCCTTGCTCTTCAGGTAGTCGAGGGCCGGCACGATCTGCTGGTTCGTGGTGGCGCCCGAGTAGAAGATGTACGGGGACTGCTCCAGCCCCTCGTACTGCACCGGGTAGAACAGCAGGGACCTGTTCTTCTCGAAGACCGGCTTGACCGCCTTGCGGCTGGCCGAGGTCCAGCAGCCGAAGGTCGCCGCGACCCGGTCCTCCCGGATGAGCTTCTGGGCCTTCTCCGCGAAGGTCGGCCAGTCCGAGGCGCCGTCCTCGCTCACCGGCCGGATCTTCTTGCCGAGGACCCCGCCGGAGGCGTTGATCTCCTCGATGGCCAGCTTGAGCGAGTCGCGGACGGTGACCTCGCTGATGGCCATGGTCCCCGAGAGGGAGTTGAGCAGTCCGACCTTGACGGTGCCGCCCGCCGTGTCGGCCTTCACCGCCTTGTTCCCGCCGGAGCCGGCCGCGTCGGTCTTCGCGCCGCAACCGGTCAGGACGACAGTGGTGCAGAGCAGGGCCGCACCGAGGACGGAGCGCCGGGAAGGGGAAGTCGCTCGCAAGAAGGGCCTCCTGGCCGTCAAGGACGCCCGGCGGAGGCAGAGTTCACCCCCGGGCGTCCGGTTGCTGTTCAAGGCGCTCACAGCGTCGAAGGAGGCTGTTTCCGCGGCGTTTCGTGGCACTTAAGCGGCTGTTGCTTTCCACTTCGCGCCCTCGGCGTCTCGACCCGTGGACGGTGTACGCGAGAAAGTGCCGGAGATCGAAGAGCCCTCCCCGCGTGGGTGTTTCGGCCCCGGGGGAGGGGAAGCGGTGAATGCCCGGTGCGTGCGGCGCGTGCCCGGGCCGGCCGCACGGTATACACACCGGTACACATCCGCACCAGCCGCCTCATCGCCCTTCGCGCGGGACCGCGCCGTCCTGCGGGCCTTCCGGTGCGCCGCCCGCACCCGAACACCGCCCCGCGCGGGGGCCCTTCAGCGCTCACGGCGAGCGTGCGGCCCTCCCGGCCGGTCGCGGCGGGGGAGGAGACGCCCCTTCCGGCCGCATGACCTGGCGGTATTTCGCGGGTACTGTGCCCCGGTGACCACGCAATCGAACACGCCGGCGGGCTGGTACGCCGACCCGAAGGGCGCCCCTCAGCAACTGCGCTGGTGGGACGGGACGGACTGGACGGACCACACCACGTCCGGTCAGCAGTCCGCCCCGCAGCAGCCCCAGGCCCCGTCCGCCGCCCCCGCCGCCGGCCCGGCTCCGGTCGCGCAGCCCGGCCCCGTCCCGGGGATGCCCGGCGCCCCCGGGGGCGCCGCGCCGCAGTACGGCTTCCCGCAGCAGGACTCCCCCGACGCCGAGCGGGTACGCCGTCAGGTCCAGCAGCGGGCCAAGGTCGCGCCCGGCACGGCCGGCGGCGGAACCCTCTTCAGCGAGCCGGTCCTGGTCGTGAACCAGAAGGCCAAGCTGATCGAGCTGACCAACGAGTACGCGGTCTTCGACCAGCACGGGGCCGTGCTCGGCTCCGTCGTGCAGGTCGGCCAGTCGGCGCTGCGCAAGGCCGCCAGGCTCATGTTCAGCGTCGACCAGTACCTGACGCACCACCTGGAGATCCGCGATCCGCACGGCAGCCCGCTGCTGAAGCTGACCCGGCCCGCGAAGTTCATCAAGTCCCGGGTCATCGTGACCCGCCCGGACGGGACCCAGGTCGGCGAGATCGTCCAGCAGAACGCCATCGGGAAGATCAACTTCGCGCTGACGGCGGACGGCCGGCAGATCGGCGCGATCAAGGCCGAGAACTGGCGCGCCTGGAACTTCGCCATCGTCGACCACAGCGGCACCGAGGTCGCCCGGATCACCAAGACCTGGGAAGGGCTCGCGAAGACGATGTTCACCACGGCGGACAACTACGTCCTCCAGATCCACTACCAGCTGCCCGAGCCGCTCCTGAGCCTCGTGGTGGCCACCGCCCTCACCGTGGACACCGCGCTCAAGCAGGACGCGCGCGGCCTCGGCTGAGCACGGCGCGGGGCCCGGACCACGTGGTCCGGGCCCCGCGTGCGGCTCAGTGGTGGGCCGGCCTGGGCGGCCGCTCGCGCAGCGCGGCCGGCTGCGGCAGTACGCCCGCGGGCCGCGGGAGTACCGCGGTCAGTGGCGGCTCCTCACCCCGTCCGGCCGGGCGCTTGGCGGCGGCCGGAGGGGCGGCGGGCTCCGCGGCCGGGGTGGCGGCGGGCCGGTGCTCCGCCACGACCCTCGCCCGGTCGGTGGGGACCCGGGTCAGCAGCACCACCCCCCACGCGGCCGCCCCCGCCCCGGCGAGCGCGAGGACCAGGCCCAGCGGCCCGCCCTGGAGCCGTTCCCCGAGCAGGCTCAGGCCGATCACCGCCGCGGCCAGTGGGTTGACCAGCGTCACGACCGCGAGCGGCGCGCCGAGCCCGCCCCGGTACGCGGTCTGGGACAGCAGCAGCCCGCCCGCGGCGAAGGCCGCGACGCACAGGGCGACCACACCGGACTGCCACAGCGCGGCGCCGCCACCGTCCCCGGTGACCGAGACCGTCAGGGTCTGCGTCAGCGCGGAGGCGATGCCCGAGGCGACACCGGAGGCCGTGGCGTGCCGCAGCCCGGGCCGCCGGCCCGGCCGGGCGAGAGCGGCGACCAGGACCGAGGTGGCCCCCGCCACGGCCAGCGCCTGGCTCAGGCTCAGCGCGTCGTCCGGGGCCGGGCCCGAGGCGGTCAGCAGGATCGCGGCCAGCCCCGCGAGGGTCAGCGCCGTGCCCTGCCACTCCAGCCGGCCCACCCGGCGCCCGGCCCGGTGGGCGCCCAGCGGCACCGCGGCCACCAGGGTGAGCGCCCCCAGCGGCTGGACCAGGGTCAGCGGCCCGTACCGCAGCGCGGCGACGTGCAGCAGCGCGCCGCCCGCGTTGAGTCCGACCGCCGACCACCACGCCCCGTGGGTGAGCAGCCGCACACCCCCGGCGCCGATCTCCTGGGCCCGCGAGGCCAGCCGCTCCTGCGCCACGGCCGCACTGGCGTAGGCCACGGCGGAGACGAGGGAGAGCGCGACGGCGAGCAGGGTGGCGGTCACCGGGACGCCCCGTGCGGGAGCAGCGGCCGGGACGGGACCCGGTGCAGCAGGCGGCGGAAGCGGACCTCGGTGGACGGATGCGGGACCACCGCGAGGGCGATGCCGAGCAGGGCGGTGGCCACGAGGGTGTCCAGCCAGTAGTGGTTGGCGGTGCCGACGATGACCGTCAGGGTCAGCGCCGGGTGCAGCAGCCACAGCCAGCGCAGCCTGCCCCGGGTCGCCACGATCATCCCGATCGCGACCATCAGGGCCCAGCCGAAGTGCAGCGAGGGCATCGCGGCGAACTGGTTGGAGAGCGAGTCGGTCTGCGGAGTGGAGCCGTACACCGAGGGCCCGTAGACCAGTCCCGTGTCCATGAGGTGGGTCGCCGCGAGCATCCGCGGCGGGGCCAGCGGGAACAGCAGGTGACCGACGAGGGCGATCCCCGTCACGACCGCGAGGACCCGGCGCGCCCACACGTAGTGCCCCGGCCGCTTCCAGTACAGAAAGACCAGGAAGGCCGCCGTGATCGGGAAGTGCACCGTCGCGTAGTACGTGTTCGCCAGGTGGACGAGCGAGTCGCTGTGCAGCAGCAGCCCCTGGATGTCCCCCTCGGAGGGCAGGTGCAGGAAACGCTCCAGGTCCCAGACGTCGGTGGCGTTGTGGTAGGCCTCGACCACATGCCCGTTGGCGAGCTGCCTGCCGAGCTTGTAGATGAGGAAGAGACCTGCGACGAGCAGGAGTTCGCGGACGAGGGGCGGTCGGGCAGTGGTGTCCGGCTCCCGCATCGCGGACGTGGATCGGGAGGCTTTCATGCCCCGGCCCCTTTGCGTGACGGCTGTGGTGGTGCGGATGCGGGGCACGACCGGGGTCGTGCCTCATCGATACGCCAGTGTACCGGTACGCTTTCGTTTCGGTACACTGGCGTATCGATGAGGCGGACGAGCCGACCTGCCGACCGAGGAGAGTGCCTGATGACGTCAGCCAGCGCCCCGCAGGACACCCCGGTCGCCGCCCGTCGCTCCAAGATCACCCCGGAACGCGAGCGGGAGTTCTACGACGCCGCGCTCGACCAGATCCGGGAGTGCGGGTACGAGTCGCTGACGATGGAGGGCGTGGCGCTGCGCACCCGGTGCAGCAAGTCGACCCTCTACCGGCAGTGGGGCAACAAGCCTCAGCTCGTGGCCGCCGCGCTGCGGGCCAACAGCCGGGTCAAGTTCCGCGGCATCGACACCGGCAGCCTGGCCGGTGATCTGCTGGCGGCGGCCCGCGCGGCCTCCGCGGGCGCGTCCGGCGACACGCTGCTCCTGCACGCGCTCATCCACGCCGCCATGCAGGACCAGGAGCTCAAGCAGGTCCTGAAGGAGACCCTGGTCGACCCCGAGGTGTGCGCGATCGCCGCGATGCTCGACCGGGCGGTGGAGCGCGGGGAGCTGGTGCCCGACCATCCCGCGCGGCCGTACGTGGCCGCGCAACTGCTCGGGGTGCTGCGGCTGCGGCCCCTCCTGGAGGGGCGGCACGCCGACCCGGCGTACATGGAGCGCTTCGTGCGGGCGGCGGTCCTGCCGCCGCTCGGCCTGAGCGCCCCGGAGGAGGCTCCCGGCGGGTCCGCCCCGGCCGCCGGAGGCGAGGGGGACTGAGAACCGGGGGGCCAAGTACGGGGTCGTCGTCCCGGCGGATGAAGGACGACGGCCCGTGGCGCCGCACCGTGGGGACGGGGGCGGCGCATCAGGGCCCGGGGCCCTCCTCGATGAGCGGTCGGGAGGACCCCGGGCCTTTTCGCCCGGCGCTCTTGTCCCGCGCCCGGCGACCGGCGGTCCGGCGCCGGGCGCGGAGCCGGGCGGGCGGCCCGGACGCCCCCGAGGGGGGACGAGCGCTCAGGCGTTCTCGCCGTTGCCGGCGTCCGCCACGGCCACGCCCGCCGTGATCTTGTCCAGGTCGGCCTGGCTCGGCGCCGAGGAGTCGATGTCCAGTCCGTAGCGCAGGATGACCAGTCGCTTCGTCGTCGGCGACTGGAAGGCCACCGACTGCGCGTAGCCGTCCGGGCCCTTGCTGGTGACCAGTTTCCAGCGCACCAGATAGCCCTTCTGGCCCGCGACCGTCACCGCCTTCGCGGCCACCTGCTCGTGCGAGGTGACCTTCCCGTAGGAGTCCTCGCCGTAGGCCGACTCGGCGTTGGGCCCGATATCGGCCTTGGCGGCCGCCTCCGGGTCCTGCGACTCGATCTTCAGCGCGGCGGCCGGGGCCGAGAACACGCCGCTGTGCACGCAGTCCTTGTCGGGGGTGCCCGGGCAGGGGTAGGTGCCGGTGGTCACCGAGGCCCCGATCTCGTCGACCGCGCCCTCCCAGCCCTTGGGGACCGGCAACTTGATCCCGTTGACGGCGTCGGTCACGAAACCGTCCTTCACCTGCGGCCCGCGCTCCTGACCCGGGGGCAGCGAGGGGTCCGGCTCCGTGCGCGGTGCCGGTGTCCGCGTCGAAGGGGCCGCCGCGGGCACCTCCTTCCCGCCGTCGTCGCCGCCCGAGGCCAGCGCGTAGACACCCGCGCCGATCACGGCGAGCAGGACGACGCCGATCGCGATCCCGGCCGGCCACGGCCCCCGGCGCTTCGCCGGCTGCGGCATGCCGGGCTGCCCGTAAGGCGCCTGCCCGTAAGGGGACTGCCCGTACGCCGCGGCCCCGTAAGGGGATCCGTAGGGGGTCTGCCCGGGGGCGCCGGCCGCCGGGGCGCCGGGGGGCGCGAAGGGGCCGGGGGCTCCGGGCGGCGGCCCGTACCCCGGGGCGGGCGGCTGGGCGCGCGTCTGTCCGGTCCACGCGGAACCGTCCCACCAGCGTTCGGCCCGGGGGCCCTCGCCTGTGTGCCCGGGGTCGGGATACCAGCCGGGCGGAGTCACTTGGGTCATGGCGTCACAGTAAGAGGCCGGTGTGAAGAGAGGATGAGAGGGGTGCGCGGGCGCGTATCACGCCCCCTCGCGCGCTCCGCGGGCCCGAGCTGCGGGAACTCCCCTCACGCCTGGCCCCCGAGGACTACGCTCGGGAGACGCACGCGAGTTGAGGGGCGCCGGTCCCGTGTCCGGCGTCGTGGGAGGACCGGCCCGTCCACCGGGGGACCGGTCGAGTACCAGGGGAGCGGCAGAGATGACGGCGAACGCGCAGGACGGTCAGGGCGCCCGCGGGCACCGCGCGCACGACTGCGGCGGCGACCGGGCCCCCCACCCGCCCGAGGCGGGCGAGGGCGGCGCCACCGGCCGCGAGCGGGGCCCGGGCGATCCGGGCGCCGCCGTCGGCGCACTGGGCAGGCTGTGGGAGCGCGAGGCCGAACTCGCCCTCGTCGACCGGGCGCTCGACTCCCTGTGCGAGGACTCCGTCAGCCGCGGCAGCCTGCTCGTCTTCAGCGGCGAGGCGGGGATCGGGAAGACGGCGCTGCTGGAGGAGGTGCGCCGCAGGGCGGCCGGGCGGGCCACCGTGTGGTCCGCGCGCGGCGGGGAGACCGTCACCTCGGTGCCCTTCAACGTCGTGCGCCAGCTCCTGCAGACCGCCCTCGTCTCCATCACCCCCGAGGAGGCCCGCGACTACCTCGGCGACCGCTACGGGATCGTCGGGCCGGCCCTCGGGATAGTCGAGCCCGGCGATCGCAGGGCGGACCCGCAGGGCGTGCGGGACGGACTGGTCGAGGCGGTGTCCCGGCTCGCCGACATGAGCTGGCCGCTCGTCCTCCTGGTCGACGACGCGCACTGGGCCGACCTGGAGACCCTCGCCTGGCTCGCCGCCTTCGCCGAGCACCTCGACAACGTGCAGGTGCTCGTCGTCGTGACGCTGCGGGACACCGACGCGACCGGACAGGTCGCCCAGTTGCTCGGCCGGATCACCGACGCCGCCCGCCCCCGGCGCGCCGCCCTGCGACCGCTCGGGCCGCAGGCCGCGGCCGAACTGACCCGCGCCGCGCTCGGACCGCTCGCGGAGGACGGGTTCTGCCGCGAGGTCTGGGCCGTCACCGGGGGCAACCCCTACGAGACGGTCGAACTCCTCGCCAAGGCCCGGGAGAGCGGACTGCGGCCGGTCGAGTCCGCCGCCGGGGACCTGCGGGCGCTCAACACCGAGTCCCGGGGCGACGGTCTCGTCGCGCGGCTCGACGAACTGGGCTCCCAGGCGACCCAGTTCGCCTGGGCCGCCGCCGTCCTCGGCACCGGCATCACCCTCGAACTCGCCGCGCTCGTGCACTACCAGCCGCTCACCGAGGCGCGCGGACACGTCGCGCGGCTGCGGGCCGCGCGCGTCCTGGCCGGCCCCGACGAGGACCTCCAGTTCGTGCACCCGCTCGTCGCGAGCGCCATCTACCAGTCCATCCCGGTCGGCCTGCGGGCCGCCCTGCACAGCCGGGCCGCGACCCTTGTCCTCGACGACGGACGCGGCCACGCGGCCGCCTCGCGCCACCTCCTGGAGGTCCACCCCGAGGACGATCCCGACACCGTGACCGCCCTGCGCGAGGCGGCGCGCGAACACCTCGCCGTCGGGGCGCCCGCCGCCGCGCGCCGCTGTCTGGAACGCGCGCTGCGCGAGCCGCCGCCCCCCGAGTCGCACGCCCACGTGCTGTACGAACTGGGCTGCTCCACGCTGCTGACGGAGCCCGCCACCACCGTCAAACACCTGCGGGCGGCCCTCGAACTGGACGAGGGGCTCGACCCCGACCTGCGGGTCGACGCCGTGTGCCGGCTCTCCCAGGCACTCGTCCACCTCGACCAGTTGCGCGAGGCGGTGCGCTGCGTCGACGAGGAGGCGGCCCGGCTCCCGCAGGGACCCGCCCGGATGCGGCTCCAGGGCGTCCACTACATGTGGGAGGGGATCTTCGCCCGCGAGGCCGATGCCGAGGGCCGCTCCCAGGGACTGGCCGCCCTCGCCGAACCGCTCGCCGGACGCGACACCTCCGAGCGGGCGCTGCTGATCCTGCGGGCCTTCGACGTCATGGCGCGCGGCGAGAGCGCCGAGCACGCCGTCGAACTGTGCGACCGGGCACTGGTCAACGGCCGGCTCGCGCCGGGCCTGACCTGGACCGACACCGAGTGGAGTTTCGAACTGCTCGTCATGCTCGGCGGCGCCTACGTCTTCTCCGACCGGCTCGACCGCGCCGAGAGCCTGTTCACCGAAGGGCTGCGGGCCTACGAGGAGCACGGCTGGAGCGGGGCCCACCTCGCCGTCTCGCACGCCTTCGTCGGCTACGTGCACCGCAGGCGCGGCCGCCTCATCCAGGCCGTGGCCTATCTGCGCGAGGCCCTGCGCCTGGCCGAACGGGTCGGCTCCCGGCTCCCCATGCACTGGGACATCGTCTGCATGCTCGTGGACTCGCTGCTCGCGCGTGGCCAGGTGGCCGAGGCCGAGGGGGTCATGGAGCAGTACTCCTTCCACTCGCCCTACCCCGACGTCATCGTGCTGCCCGACGCCGCGGCCGTACGCGGCCGGCTGCTGCTCGCGCTCGGCCGGCACAAGGAGGCCGTGGAGGAACTGGAGGCGGGCATCGGCGCGCTGGCCGCGCGCGGCTGGCACAACACCGTCATGGCCCCCGTCCACGGGGAACTCGCCGCGGCGCTGGCCCGCAGCGACCCGGGCCGGGCCGCGGAGCTGGCCGCCACCGCGCGGCGCGACGCCGAACGGGTCGGCACCGACACGGCGATCGGTGAGGCGCTGCGCCAGGCCGCCGCCGTCGAGCGGGGCCAGCGCTCGGTCACCCTGCTCGCGCAGGCCGTCACCTATCTGGAGACCTCGCCCTGCGCCTACGAGCACGCCCGGGCCCGCGTCCAGTACGGGGCCGCGGTCCGCTCGGTCGCCGAACTGCGGCGCGGGCTGACCCTGGCCCGTGCCTGCGGAGCCGACGGTCTCGTCCGGCTCGCCTCCCGGACCCTGGAGGACGGCCGCGGACTGAGCTGAGCGGACGACGGGCGAGAGACCGGGGGAGCCGCGGGCCGGGGCTGTCCGGGCGGAGGCGAAGCCTCCGGAGCGCGATCTGCCCGATTCCGGGCAGACCGGGCGCGGAGGTTACTGATTCGTCAAATTATCCGTCAACTTACGGACAGAACTAGGCAGCTGCGGATCTTGAGCCTACGGTGGTGCCGCGTGTCGCGGCCCGGTCCGGCGGGGCGCACCCCCCGAGCAGTCTTCAGATCCAGGGACGTCCCACATGCTGATAGAGGTCGTGGCAGCCGCCGTCGCAGCGGGCGGCGCCACCGCCGCGGCGACCGGCGCCCCGCTCGTCGCCGCCCGGCGCCGCGCCCGGCAGGCCGAGGAGGTGTCCCGGTCGGCCGTCGCCGCCCGGGAGCGGGCCGAGGCCGAGAGCGTCGCCGTCCGTGAGCAGTTCGCCGACGAGGCCGCCGCGATCCGCGCGCAGGCCGCCGGCGACCTCGCCGCCGTACGGACCCGCGCCGAACAGGACACCGCCGCCGCGCGGGAGCTGCGCGAGCGCGTCGAGTCCGAGACCGAGCACCTGCTCACCCGTCGGCTCCCCGCCCTGCTGGCCCATCTGCGCACCCCGCATGTCATCGTCCCCGGCCTCCAGAATCCCCGCCTCGCGGGCACACTGACCGAACGTCAGCACAGCGCCCTGCTGGACGCGGTGGCCGAGGCGGTGGCCGAGGAGAGCGAGCGGGTCGACGAGGCCGGACGGGCCGTCGTACGTGGCGCCATGAGCCGGGTCCACTCCCTGCAACTGCGGCTCCAGGACGGACTGAGCGAGATCCAGGCCCGGCACGCCGACGCCGACCCCGGGCTGATGGCCGACATCCTCGCCCTGGACATGCTCAACGAACTCGTCGGCCGGGCCGCCCAGACGCCCGCCCTGGCCGCCGGCTCCACGCCGATGCTGTTCCGCGACGACACCCACCTCACCGATGTCGTGGTGAGCGCCGCAAGCCGCGTCAAGGACTTCAAGCAGCGCATCGGCGAACCCGCCAACCACCTCGGCCGCGCGGTCGGCGTGATGGCCCAGTGCGTCGAGCCGCTGCGCTCCGTCGTCGCCGAACTCCTCGCGAACGCCGTGTACTTCTCGCACGGCACGCTTCGGGTCGACGTCGCCCTGCACGAGACGCAGACCGGCGCGAGCATCGTCATCGAGGACGCCGGAGTCGGCCTCAACGACGACCAGTTCGCCCGCGCCGAGCGGCTGCTGTCCGGCGAGCACCCCGTCCGGCTCGTCGAACTCGGCGACCCGCCGCAGACCGGCTGGGCCGCGATCGGCGCGCTCGTGCGGCAGTTCGGCTTCCGGGTCTCCCTGAAGAAGAGCAGCTACGGCGGGGTCGCCGCGGTCGTCGCCGTGCCCACGAGCCTGCTCGTGGAGATGCCGGAATCGGTCGCCCCCTCCGTGCACGCCCCCCAGCCGGTACGCCGGCCGGCGCCCGCCCGGACGGAACCGGTACGCAGGGCCGCGGCGCCCGTCGCCGTCCCCGGCGGCGTACCCCAGGACCCGGCCGAGGGCGAGGAGCCCACCTCGTTGCCGCGCAGACGCCGCAAGACCCGCGAACGCGGCAGCGCCCCCGCGCGGGTGTCCCCGGTCGCCGAACTGCCGCGCCTGGACCCGCAGGAGGCCGAAGCGCGCTGGGGAGGCTGGCAGACCGGCCGTCGCAAGGGGCAGGAAGCCGTCGAGCGGACCCTGCACACCCCGCTTCCCGCGCGGCCGGAGGAGACGGGCGCCGCCTTCCGGACGACCCCCGACGCCCCCCACACGCAGAACACGCAGAACACGCAGAACACGCAGAACACGCAGAACACGCACGAGACCGTAGAGCACCAGAGAGGAACAGACCTGTGAGCACCCCGGGAACTCCGCCGGTGAAGGGCGCCCCGCTCGCCCGGAACCTGTCGTGGGTCCTTGAGCCACTGCTGGAACTGCCCCATGTCGAGGGCGGGGTGGTCTTCAGCAGGGACGGGCTCATCCTGGGCTCCGCCCCCAGCGTGAGCACGGACGACGGGGAGGCGGTCGCCGCCGTCACCAGTTCCACGCTGGGCAGTGTCCGCGCCCTGGTGGACCGGGCCGGCGGAGGAGCCGACCAGGGCATCGACGAGGTCGTCGTCAGCACCCCCAAGGGCCTCTACTACGTCGCGCCCGCGGGCGAGGGCGCCGGGCTGGTCCTGTGGGCCGGCCGGGAGGCCGACATGGGGCGCCTCGCCTACGAGGTGCAGGTCCAGGTCAGCAAGCTCGTCGCGGCGCTGACCGAGGCGGCCAAGAGCCGGGCGCCCTCGCCCTCATGACCCCGCCGCGACGGCGCGTCGTCCCCGACTACGTCGCGACCGCGGGCCTCGCCCTGCCCGCCCGGGTGGGCATCGAGCGCACGACGCTGCTCCGGCTCGCGCCCGACGCGGATACCGAGGGGCTCGACCCCTCGGCCCGCCGGCTCCTCGAACACGTCGAGGAGTCCGGGATGCTCTCGGTGTACGAGTGTGCCGCGGAACTCGGCCTGCCCTACGCGGTGGTGCGCATGATGGCCGCCGCCCTCGCCGCGTCGGGGGTGCTGGACTCCCGCGAACCGCCGGCCCCCGCACAGCTTCCCGATCCCGCGCTCCTGGATGTGGTCCTCCATGGCCTCCGTGCCCTCTGACCCGGCTCTCGCGGCCCCACCGGCCGGCCCCGTCGCCACCCTCTCCCTCCCGGTCCCCGTCAAGATCGTCGTGGCCGGGCCCTTCGCCGTCGGCAAGACGACCTTCGTGGCCGCCGCCTCCGAGACGCCCCCGCTGACCACGGAGGAGGTGCTGACGCAGGCCGGGGAGACCGTCGACGACCTCACCGGGGTGCGGGGCAAGACCACCACGACCGTCGGCGTCGACTTCGGCCGTCTCACCCTGCGCGCCCCCGAGCCGAGCGAGCACCCCGGGGCCGTGCTCTACCTGTTCGGCGCCCCGGGACAGGAGCGGTTCCGGCTCCTGTGGGAGGAGCTGACGTACGGGGCGATGGGCGTCCTCGTCCTGGCCGACACCCGCAGGCTCGACGCGAGCTTCGACGTCCTCGACCTCGTCGAGCGCCGCGGGCTGCCCTACGCCGTCGCCGTCAACCACTTCGACGACTCGCCCGTCCACAGTCCCGAGGAGCTGCGCCTGGCCCTCGACCTGGAGGAGTCCACCCCGCTCGCGGTGTGCGACGCCCGTGACCCCGTCCTGGCCCGCCGCATGCTCATCATGCTGGTGGAGCACATCAGAGAACTGGTACAGCAGTGAGCAGCCGCTACTTCCCCGGCGCCGGGCGCCTGCACGGCCCCGAGTTCGCCGCCGACCCGCAGGCCGTCTACGCCGAACTGCGCTCCCGCCACGGCGCGGTGGCCCCCGTCGAGGTGGCGCCCGGCGTCGGCGCCCATCTCGTGCTCGACCACCGGGCGGCCTGGGAGGTGCTCACCGACCAGGGCCAGTACTGGTCGAAGGACCCGCGCCCCTGGCAGGAGACGCTTCCCGGTACCCCCGAGGCCCAGGGCCTGGTCGGCATGATCGGGTACCGGCCCAACGCCCTGTTCAGCGACGGACAGACGCACGCCCGCTTCCGGCAGGCGGTCACCGACACCTTCCGGATGATCCAGCCGCACAAGCTGCGCGGACACGTCACCGAGATCGCCGACGGGCTGATCCGCGAGTTCGCCGGCACCGGCCGCGCCGACCTCGTCGGGCAGTACGCGCGTCCGCTCATGGCCCGTGTCATCAACCGCCTCTACGGGCGCACCGACGACGCGGGACAGGACCTCGACCGCATCCTCAACGCGCTCACCAACTCCGTCGGACAGGACGCCGTCACCGCCAACGAGGACTTCGGGCGGTACATGAGCGAACTCATCACCGCGAAGTACGAGCGGCCCGGCGAGGACCTCACCTCGTGGTTCATCAGCCACCCCGCGCAGCTGACCACCGAGGAGGTGCTCCAGCACGTCGTACTGACCCTCGGCGCGGGCTGCGAGCCCTCCAGCAACCTCATCAGCAACACCACCGCCCGGATGCTGACCGACGAGCGCTACTACTCCTCGCTCACCGACGGCGCCCTCACCACGCGCGACGCGCTCCAGGAAGTGCTGCGCAACGACCCCTCGATGGCCAACTACGGGCCGTACTTCGTGCTGCGGCCCGTGCACTTCCACGGCACCTGGATACAGCCCGCGGAGCTCGTCCTGGTCTCCTACGCCGCGGCCGGGAGCAGCCCCGTCGGCGGGGCCGGGCACGGGGCCGACGACCGCTCCGACGGCGGCGCCCACCTCGGTTTCGGAGCGGGCGCCCACCGCTGCCCTGCGGCCGACCCGGCGCTGCTCATCGCGCTCACCGCCATCGACCGACTGCTGACCCTGCTGCCCGGGCTGGAACTCGCGGTGCCCTTCGACGCCCTGACCTGGCGCCCCGGCCCCTTCCACCGGGCCCTCGCCGAACTGCCCGTCACCTTCACCCCCGTACGACCGGACCACCCAGGAGTCAGCCCATGGACCAGCCAGCCGAAGAGCAGCCGTACGCCCTCGACCCCACCGGCTGCGACATCCCCGGGGAGAGCGCCCGCCTCCGTGAGCGGGGACCGGTCGTAGCGGTCACCCTGCCCGGCGCCATCCCCGCCTACGCCGTCACCCGGTACGACACGCTGCGCGCCCTCATCCTCGACCCCCGGATCAGCAAGGACCCGCGCAAGCACTGGGACCGCTGGCCCGAGGTCGCCACGAGACCCGAGTGGACGTGGATCCTCGGCTGGGTCGGCGTGGTCAACATGCTCAGCACCTACGGTGTCGACCACACCCGGCTGCGCAAACTCGTCGCGCCCTCCTTCACCGCGCACCGCACCGAGCGGCTGCGGCCCCGGGTCCAGGAGATCGTCACCGGCCTGCTCGACGAGATCGCGGCCCGCCCCGAGGACGAGCCGGTGGACGTGCGCGCCGCGCTCGCCCACCCGCTGCCGATGGCCGTCATCTGCGAGCTGTTCGGCGTCCCCGACAGCCACCGTCCCGACCTCACCCTGCTGATCGACGGCGTCATGGACACCACGGCGAGCGTCGAGTCGACCATGGAGAACCTGGCCCGCATCAACCAGGTGCTGGGCGCGCTCATCGCGGAGAAGCGCGAGCGGCCGGGACACGACCTGACCAGCGATCTCATCGCCGTACGCGACACCGACGGCGACCGGCTCTCCGACGACGAACTGCGCGACACGCTGCTCCTGGTCATCGGCGCGGGCATAGAGACCACCGTCAACCTGATCGGGAACGCGACGCACGCCCTGCTGACCCACCCCGAGGACCTCAAGAAGGTGCGCTCCGGGGACCTCACGTGGGACCAGGTCGTGGCGGAGACGCTGCGCTGGGCCCCGAGCATCGCCAACCTGCCGATGCGGTTCGCCATCGAGGACGTCGAGGCGGGCGGGGTGACCATCCCGGCGGGCAGCGCGATCCTCACCACGTACGCCGCCGCCAACCACGACCCGGCGCACTACGGAGAGAGCGCGCACTCCTTCGACCCGGGCCGCGACGCGAGCGACCACCTGTCCTTCGGTATCGGCGCGCACCGCTGCATCGGCGCCCCGCTCGCCCAGCTGGAGGCCGGTCTCGCCCTGCCCGCGCTGTTCGAGCGCTTCCCCGGGCTCAGCCTGGAGTCCCCGGACCTCGCGCAGGTCCCGTCCTTCATCGCGCACGGCTGGGCCGCCCTTCCCGTGCGCCGGAGCGCCGCCCCCACCGCCTGAGGCGCCTGAGCCGTACGGCGGCCACCCGAGCGGCCGGGGCCCCACCCCCGGCCCGTCGCGGCCCGCACCCGCGCCGAGCTCAGCGACCGGGGCGCAGATCGGCCAGCAGCCGGAAGCGTTCGAGGACGACCGGAGTCGTGTCGTCCACCGTGAACGCGGGATCGCCCAGTGCGGCGCGCAGCTGCGCCCCGTGCCAGAACTTCTCGTGTCCGGCCCGCCAGGCGGCCACCGTCGTGTACCCCTCGCCCTCGTCCACCGCGTGCGCGAGACCGACTTCCCGGAGGGGGACCACCCGGACCTCGGTCACCTCGACCACCGCGACCAGCCGGCCCGCCGAATCCGGTACGGCCCCCCGGTCCCCGGCCTTCGGCAGCGGTTCTCCCTCGACCTCGTACTCCAGCACCAGTCCCGTCGTCGACGTCTTCGAGCCGTCGAGGACCGCCGCGACCAGCTGGTCCCGCAACGGACCGGGGAAGGCGAACTCGACCAGGGGCAGCGCCCGGGCCGCGTGGACGTCGAAGTGCGCCGGTGCGGAGGCGGGTTCGCCCGGTGAGCTGTCGGGAGTCATGCCCGGACCCTATGCCGCTCCCGCCGGGTCAGTCCACGGCCGGCTGGTCGGCGAGCGCCTCGTCGACGGTGGCCGCGAAGCGCAGGTGGCGGATGGTGCCGGTCACGTCGAACAGGCGCAGCAGGACGTCCTCCAGCGGGCCCGCGAGCACCAGGCGCCGCCCGGCCTCCTCGTGTCGCGCGTGGGCCCGCAGCAGCACGCCGAGGATCGTGGAGTCGGCGAAGGCCGTACGCGAGAGGTCCACCACGGTGACCGGCCGTGCGGCGTCCGGCTCCACGGAGAGCGCCGTGTCCAGCTCGCTCGCGGTGTCCAGATCGGCTTCGCCCACCACCCGCACCACCCGTGCCGCGGTGGTGTCCGCGTGGCTCACGGACCAGGACTCGTCCGGCATCGTCGCGCCCTTCCTCACCGTGCTCATGAAGCGCCGGGGCTTTGCGCGGCGCCGACAACTATTGCTGTCCGGCAAATATTAGCGGACGTACCTGGGCCCGGACACCCGCCCACCGGATAACCGCCGTCCGAACGGGCACCCGGTCCACAGTCCATGAGCAGCCATCAGACGCCCGGCCCCGCAGACTCCCGCGGTCGCGACGGTGCCGACTGCCCCCGCGGCCCGGACGGCGCGCCCGCGCACGGCGGCGCCCCGTCCGGTCCCCGGTCTGTCGCGCGGGCCCTGGTCGCGCTCGCCGAGCGGGGCGCGACGGCCGGAGAGCCCCTGGTCTCCCCGGCGGCGGCCCGGGCGCTGGCCACGCTCGACAGCGCGGGCCCGCTCTCGATCGGGAACCTCGCGCGGCGTCTGCGGGCTCCGGTCGCCTCGGTCAGCAGGCTCTGCGGCCGGCTCGTGCGGGGCGGCCTGCTGGAGCGCAGCCGGCCGGGGGACCGTCGGCGGGTGGTGGTCTCGCTCACCCCGCGCGGCGCCGCCGTGCTGCGCTCGCACCGGGCCCGGCGGACCCGCAGGCTCGCCCAGGACCTGCCGGGCCCGCGCGAGGCCGCCGGCCTGCTCGCTGCGCTGCGCCGGCTGCGCGACCGGCTGCGCGAGGAGGACGAGAGGGGTCGATCCGAGGGCTGACGCGCCGTCACCCCAGGTGCACGCGCTCCGCGCGGCTCGCGGTGGCGCGGTGGCCCCGGAAGCCGCGACCCCGGGTGCGGCGGGTTCGGGCCGCCTGCAACACTTGCCGTTTGACAACTGTGCGCTGAAGGAAACAATCTGACCTCGACAGCGCCGCCCCACCCCGGCGACGCGCGGGCCGACTCGATCCGGAGGAGGGTTCCTTGGCCAGGCCGAAACGGTCCGTACCGCGCTCAGGCGGTTCCGGCCGCGTCCCCCGAGTGCCGCACCCCGGCCGAGCGCTCGCCCGCGGGGTAGGCCGCCTCCAGGAAACCGCCGAGCCCCCGCACCAGCGCCGCCCGGTCGGCCGCGGGAACCCGCGACATGATGTCGAGGAGGGCGCTCTCGCGCCGCGCGCGCAGATCCCCGAGGTACTTTTCTCCCTGGCTCGTCAGCCGCAGCTCCAGCTCACGACGGCTCGCCGGACTGGTCGAGCGTTCGATGAAACCGAGAGCCTGGAGCCGGTCGCACAGCCGGCTCACCGAGGAGGGCGCCGCTCCCAGCTCCCTGCCGAGGGTGCGCAGATTGATCCCGCCGTCCCGGTCCAGGATGTACAGCACGCGCAGCTGCGAAGGTGAGGCGGGAGCCGTCGACACCAGATCCCGGCCCTTGTGCCACATCACTTCGAGCAGCTCGATGACCTCCTGGGCCATCCTGGCCGCGGCATCCCGGTCGTTTCCGGGCGCCTGGTCGGGATGCATGTCCTCAACTTTGACACTTCGCAACGGTCCTGTCAGTCGCTGAGACATGAGAGACCGGATTCCCTTCTGCTTACCTCATAGATAGGTGGTAAACCCACGGTGGACAGATTCGCGGCGGTGGAACGCGCCCTGCGCAAGGCCCCGCCCCACGCCCTCCTCGACGCTCTGCGGGGGGCTCTGCGGTCCCAGTACGGGGCCCAGGACACGGATCTGCTCATGGCTGACTACGCCATGACCATACTCCAGCGGGTCCACGCCCCGGCCCTCGCGCCGGAGCCGCTGTCCGCCCACACCGGCGCGCCCGGCCGGGCCTTCGGGGCCCAGCAGCCGTACGCCGAGGAGAAGGGCGAGAACGTCCTCGTGCACGTGCCGGTGAGCGTGCGCGGCGACCGCCTCGGCCTGATCACGGTGACGATGCCCGCCGCGGCCTACGACGCCGCCGTGTCCCAGGAACTGCTGGACATCGGGGAACTGCTCGGGCACGAGATCATCGTCGCCGAACGGGACACCGACCTCTACCTCCAGGCCCGACGCGCCCAGCGGCTCACGCTCGCCGCCGAGATGCAGTGGCAGCTGCTCCCGGGGCGCTCCTGCTCCCGCCCCGAGTACGAGATCGGGGCCCAGCTCGAACCCGCCTACGCCATCCACGGAGACAACTTCGACTGGGCGGGCTCCACCGACGCGCTCACCCTCAGCATCACCAACGGCATGGGTGAGGGCATCGAGGCGTCCCTGCTGACCAGCCTCGCCGTGAACGCGCTGCGCAACGCCCGCCGCGCCGGGCTCTCGCTGTCCGACCAGGCCTGCCTGACCGACCAGGCCGTCTACGGCCACCACCAGGGCAGCGTCCATCTCTCGATGCTGCTGCTCCGTTTCGACCTGCTCACCGGGGACGTGGAGATCGTGGACGCCGGGTCGCCGCAGATGTGGCTCCAGCGCGACGGCGTCACCGAGCAGGTGGAGCTGGAGGCGCAGCTTCCCCTCGGCATGTTCGAGGACACCCCGTACACGGCGCAGAACTTCCGGGTGCGCCCCGGGGACCGGCTCTTCTTCTTCAGCGACGGGGTCTACGACGCCGTTTCGCCGACGGGGGAGCGGTACAGCGAACGGGCCCTGGCCGCGGCGATGACCGGGACCCGGCTGCTGCCGCCCGCGCAGGTCCCCTTCGCCGTGCTCAACGAACTGGCCGGCCATCGCGGCTCCCGGGACCAGGACGACGACGCCATGGTCATCTGCCTGGACTGGCACGGCCGCCAGGGCTGAGTAACGGCGGCGACGAGGCACCGGCCACGGCACGGGCGGGCGCGGGGCGGGAGCGGTGCCCGCCCCGCGCGGCACGGACGGCGGGTGATGATCCACACGTCCGTGCCCCCGCGCCCGCCGATCAAGGGCTTTCCCGCCCTCGCACCCCGGCGCGCGGCGACGCGGCCCCCGACCGGGCTTGCCCTCGCGCCAGGGGTGCGGGATGGTTGCCAGACGGAAACCATTGACATTGGCCCCCCAACCGAAGGTGGTGCGGTACGCACGGCGTGCCCCGTCTGTGAAGTCTTCCGACAGCTTGTCCCCGGCCCTTCCCGCCCCGCGCCCGCCGGTCTCCGGCGCCGGGCCCGAGTGGGAGGCGGCGCCCTGCCCCGTCCTGGTCCTCGACCCGGCCGGCGCGGTCCGCGCCCTCAACTCCGCCGCCGGCTCGCTGCTGCCCGGGGCGGCCCCGGGCAGCGCGGTGCGCGACGTCGCCCCCTCCTGGCTCACCGAGGCCCACGACGGCCTCGACCCGCGCCAGGCGACGGCCGGGTCCCCGGCCGTCGCGAGCGGCACCATCGGCGAGCGCAGTTTCCAGGCGCGGCCGGTCCGCCGGGGGCAGGACGTCGTGTGGTGGCTGATGGAGGAGACCGGCCGCCGCAGCGCCGAGGACGCCCTGGCGCAGGAGCGGGAACGCGCCGCCTTCCTCTCCCAGGCGTCGACCGCCCTGCTGTCCTCGCTCAACGCCGAGCGCTGCGTCGAGGTCACCGCGACCCTCGCCGCCCGGCACCTCGGGGACGCCGCCGTGTTCGTCTCCCCGCCCGCAGGCCACCGGCTCCCGCTCGCCCTCGCGAGCGGCGACGGCTCCTTCGCCACCCGCGCCGTCGAGGCCGACCCCTCGCAGGTGCCCGGACTCGCCGAGGCCCTCCAGGGCTTCCCGCCCGTGCCCTCGCGCTGGATCGACCCCGCGGCCGTCCCCGACTGGGTCGTCCCCGAGGGGTTCGAGGGCCCGCTCGGCTCGGTCATGGTCACCCCGCTGCCCGGACACGGAGTACCGGCGGGGGCGCTCATCGTGCTGCGCCGCTGCGGACGCTCCTCCTTCACCGCGACCGAGGAGGTCTTCGCCCAGTTGTTCGCCGCGCGGGCCGGCGCCGCGATCTCCGCCGCCCGGCTCTACGCCGAACAGGCCGGGATCACCCGCACCCTCATGCGCGAACTGCTCCCGCCCGCACTGCACCGGATCGACGGTGTCGAGTTCGCCGGCGGCTACCGCCCCTCCGGGAACAGCGAACGCGTCGGCGGGGACTTCTACGACGTCCACCCGGCCACCGAAAACGGTGAGGAGGCGATGGCGGTCCTCGGCGACGTGTGCGGAAAGGGCCTGGAAGCCGCCGTGCTCACCGGCAAGATCCGCAACACCCTGCACGCGCTGCTGCCGCTCGCCGACGACCACGGCCGCGTCCTGCGCCTGCTCAACGGCGCCCTGCTGACGACCGACCACGCACGGTTCGCGACCCTCGTGCTCGCGTCCGTGACCCGGGCGGCGGGCACCGTCCGGCTGCGGCTGACCAGCGCCGGGCACCCGGTGCCGCTCATCGTGCGCGACGGCGGCCGCGTCGACGAGGCCGACACCCGGGGCACCCTGATCGGGGCGCTGCCCGAGGTCACCGTGACCACCGACACCGTCGAACTCGCCCCCGGCGAGACCTGCCTGCTCTACACGGACGGCATCACCGAGGCGCGCGGCGGCCCCCTCGGTGATGAGATGTTCGGCGAGGACCGCTTGCGACAGGCCCTCGGCGACTGCGCCGGACTGCCCGCCGAGGCCGTCGTCGAGCACGTCCAGATGCTCGCCTCCGCGTGGGTCGGCGACGGACCCCACGACGACATGGCCCTCGTCGCGATCACCGCCCCGCGCCACGCCCACCTCAGCGCGGTGGACGGCCGCACCCGGGGCAGGTACACGGCCTGACCCGCCCGTACGACCGCACCGGTGCCCCCGGCGCCGCAGGACCGAAAGACCCGGATGACCGTTCCTCCGCACCCGCCGACCCTCACCGTCGCCCCGTACGAGGCCGGCGCACCGCTGCCGGCGTCCCGCTCGTGCTGGACGAGGTGTCCCCGGTCCTGAGCCGACTGCTCGACCTCACCGGAACGAGGGCCTACCTCACGGCGTGCTCCGGGGCCGGGCGCGGGGACGAACACCCCGGCACCGGCTGACCCGGCCGTCCCGGTCCCTGCGTACATGAACGGAACATCACGGCGACACGACGCGCGATGGCCGCCGTATGACCGAACGACCGGGGCGCGAGACGCCCCTTGACCGTGCCTCGCGGGCGCCGATAGCTTCGCGGCCATGCCCCTCCTCCAGCCGTTCAAGCAGCGACGCGCCGTCGACCTGATGCGCGTCGCCGCCGCGCTGTGTAGCTGACCGGAAAGGCCGCGCCCGCCCCGCCCGCAGAACGGCGGCGCCCCGCGCTCCCCTGAGCCCGACCGCCCGACGGCACTCCCTCCCCCCGCCCCCGGCCGCCGCAGGCCCATCGAGCCGCCCCGTTCCGACCTTCCCTCAGCCCCGCCGTGCGCCACGGCCCGTGCTCCGCCGTGCCCGCCCGGCCTCCGCACCGACCACCGGGACTCCGCCATGCCCGCATTCCCCCGGCCGGCCGCTCGCGCCGCCCTGTCCGCCCTCGCCCTCGTCCTCGCCGCCGTGCCGCTGGCCGGCTGCGCCGGTCAGACCGCCCCGGCCACCGCGACGAAGAACCTCGCCGCCGAGAAGATACCGGCGCGGGTGGACCCCGGGACGACGATCACCGTCGGCACCCCCGAGACCCAGGTCGCCCTGCGCCTGTCCGGACTGGACGACGAGCTTCCCTTCAAGATCAAGTGGGCCAACCTCAGCGGCGGCCCGCAGTGTTCCGAGGCCTTCCGCGCCCACGCGCTGGACGTGTGCTCCGCCGCCGAGATCCCCTCCATCCAGGCGCACTGGACCGGACTCGACACGAAACTCGTGGGCGCCGCCTACCGCGAGGACCCGCTGGACCACCCCATCTACGAACTCGGCGTCGCCCCCGGCGCCGAGGTGAACACCCTCAAGGACCTGCGCGGCAAACGCATCGCCTACAGCCCGGGACAGGCCCAGGGCGCCCTCGTCCTGCGGGTCCTCGCCAAGGCCGGGCTCAGCAGGGACGACGTGGAACTCGTCGAGATGCCGAGCACCGGCGACGTCTATCCCACCGCGCTCGGCGGCAAACAGGTCGACGTCGCCCCGCTCGGCGGTGTGCTCATCAAGCGCTACGTCACCAAGTACGGGAGGGACGGCGGGAAGACGCTGCGGCACGGACTGCGCGACGACCCCGCCCACCTGTGGGTGCCCGCCGAGTCCGTGGCCGACCCGCAGAAGGCCGCCGCCATCCGGGAGTTCGTCCGGCTGTGGGCCCGCGCGCAGATCTGGGTGGACCGTCACCCCGAGGAGTGGATCGCCGGCTACTACGTCAAGGACCAGGGCCTGAGCGAGGCCGACGGCAAGTACCTCGTACGGCAGTCCGGGCACCCCGACATCCCCCGCGACTGGACCTCCGCCATCGCGCGCCAGCAGAAGACGGTGGACCTGCTCGCGAAGGAGACCGGCCGGGAGGACTTCGACGTGGAGACCCTCTTCGACCGCCGCTACGAGCACGTCGCCGCCGACGCGCTGAAGAAGGACACCGCGGACACCGGCACGTCCTGACGCGCCGACGGACCCAGGCACCCCCCGGCGCCCCGGCGGACCACACGGACACGGTCCGCGACACGCCGCCCCGGGAGACCCCCACCCAAGAGGAGCGTTCATGACCCTCCAGACCACCGCGCCGCCCGGCGCGAAGCCGCAGAACCGGGCCCCGGACCCGCCCCGGCGGCGGTCCCCGTCCCCCCGCCGCAAGGACCGGCGCGGCCGGCGGCTGGGCCCCGGACGCCCGATCCCCTACGGCTGGGCGATCGGGCCGGCCCTGCTGCTCGCCGTCTGGGCGACCGGCTCGGCCACCGGGGCCATCGACCCGCGCAACCTCTCGGCCCCCTGGACCGTCGTCACCACCGCCGGGGACCTGATCGCCGACGGACGCCTCCAGTCGAACCTCCAGACCTCCGCCCAACGCGCCCTCCTGGGCCTGCTGTTCGGAGTGATCGCCGGAGTGGTACTGGCCCTGGTCGCAGGGCTCAGCCGGTTCGGCGAGAGCATCGTGGACGGCCCCGTGCAGATCAAACGGGCCATCCCCTCCCTCGCCCTGATCCCGCTGCTCATCCTGTGGTTCGGGATCGGCGAGTCGATGAAGGTCGTCACGATCGCCCTCGGCGTCCTGATCCCCGTCTACCTGCACACCCACAACGGGCTGCGCGGCATCGACAGCCGCTACGCCGAACTGGCCGAGACGGTGCACCTGAGCAGGACCGCCTTCGTCCGCCACGTCGTGCTGCCCGGAGCGCTGCCCGGCTTCCTGCTCGGCATGCGCTTCGCGGTCACCGGCGCCTGGCTCGCCCTGGTCGTCGTGGAGCAGGTCAACGCCACCAGCGGCATCGGCTACATGATGGAACTCGCCCGCACCTACGGACAGACCGACGTCATCATCGTCGGTCTCGTCGTCTACGGACTGCTCGGACTGGTCTCGGACGCCGCCGTCCGGCTCGTGGAGAGGAAGGTGCTGGCATGGCGACGCACCCTGGCGGGCTGAGCGCCCCGGCCGCCGCCCCGGCCCGCGCGACCGACGGCGAGGACCACGACACCGTCGTGCGCATCCGGGACCTCACCCGTTCCTTCGGCGGCCGCGACATCCTCGACCACCTCGATCTCGACCTCGCCGACAACGAGTTCGTCGCCCTGCTCGGCCGCAGCGGCTCGGGGAAGTCCACCCTGCTGCGGGCCCTCGCCGGACTCGACCACGACGTCGCGGGCGGCGGGGAGGTCGGCGCCCCCGCCGAGATCTCCGTCGTCTTCCAGGACGCCCGGCTGCTGCCCTGGAAACGCGTCCTCGACAACGTCGTCCTCGGCCTCGGCGGACCCGGCGCCCGGGCACGCGGCAGCGCCGCCCTCGCCGAAGTCGGCCTGGAGGGAAGGGAATCGGCCTGGCCGGTGGAACTCTCCGGCGGGGAACAACAGCGCGTCTCCCTGGCCCGCTCGCTGGTGCGCGAACCGCGCCTGCTGCTCGCCGACGAACCCTTCGGCGCCCTCGACGCGCTCACCCGGCTGCGGATGCACACCCTGCTGCGCCGCCTGTGTGCCCGGCACCGGCCCGCCGTCCTGCTCGTCACCCACGACGTGGACGAGGCGATCGTGCTCGCCGACCGCGTCCTGGTCCTCGACCACGGCCGGATCGCCGCCGACGTCCCCGTCGACCTGCCCCAGGGACGCCACCACGACAGCGCCGCCTACGGACGGCTGCGCACGGACCTGCTCGCCCACCTCGGCGTCGAGGCCGACCGGACCGCCCCGGAGGAGACCACCGCATGAGCGCCGCCCGACAACTGCACCTGAACCTGTTCGTCTACCCGGGCGGCCACCACGAGGCCGCCTGGCGGTACGCGGGCACCGACCCCGACCGCCTCCTGGACATCGCCTTCTACCAGGAGCTCGCACGCCGGGCCGAGGCCGCCGCCTTCGACGGGATCTTCCTCGCCGACGGACCCGCCCTCGCCGACAACGTCCGCTACGCCAGCCGCTTCCGGCTGGAGCCCTTCACCTGGCTGTCCGCGCTCGCCGCCGTCACCGACCGGATCGGCCTCATCGCGACCGCCTCCACCACCTACAACGAGCCCTACAACCTCGCGCGGCTCCTCGCCTCCCTCGACCACCTCAGCAAGGGCCGGGCGGGCTGGAACATCGTCACCACCGGCGCCCCGCAGGCCGCCCTCAACTTCGGCCTCGACGCCCACCCGGTGCACGCCGAACGCTACGCCCGCGCCCACGAGTTCCTCGACGTCGTGACCCGGCTGTGGGACTCCTGGGAGGACACCGCCCTGGTCGCCGACCCGGCCGGCGGACTGTTCGCCGACACCGACCGCATCCACACCGTCGACCACGCGGGCCCGCGCCTGCGGGTACGCGGACCCCTCAACACCCCGCGCACCCCGCAGGGCCGCCCGGTCTACGTGCAGGCCGGTTCCTCCGAGGACGGCAGGGCCTTCGCCGCCCGCCACGCCGAGGCCGTGTTCACCGCCCACCAGACCCTCGCCTCGGGCCAGGAGTTCTACGCCGACATCAAGGCCCGCGCCAAGGACGAGGGCCGCGACCCGCAACACGTCCTCGTCCTGCCCGGCATCAGCCCCTTCATCGGCTCCACCGAGGCCGAGGCCCGCGCCCTGCACGAGGAGTTCGACGCGCTCACCCAGCCGGCCTACTCGCTCCAGCTCCTGCACCGCATGCTGGGCCTCGACCTCGACGAGAAGGACCTCGACGGGCCCGTGCCGCGCGAGGCCATCGACACCGGCGGGGAACGCGGGGCCGGCAGCCGCTTCCAGGTGATCCTCGACATCATCGACCGCGAGCAGCCCACCGTCCGCCAGCTCCTGCACCGGCTCGCGGGCGCCCGCGGCCACCGCGTCGTCACCGGCACCCCCGAACAGGTCGCCGACCAGATCCAGGAGTGGTTCGAGAACGGCGCCGCCGACGGCTTCAACATCATGCCGCCCTGGCTGCCCGGCGGCTTCGAGGTCTTCGCCGACGAGGTCGTGCCGATCCTGCGCGCCCGGGGCCTGTTCCGCAGCGAGTACACCGGCGCGACCCTGCGCGAGCACTACGGGCTGCCCCGGCCCGACAGCCTCTACGCCGCGCCGCGCGAGCCGGTCACCGCTCAGCCCGTGCCCAGCACCTCCGCGAGGTCGTAGCGCACCGGCTGCTCCAGCTGGGTGTACGTACAGCTCTCCGGCGCGCGGTCGGGCCGCCAGCGGCGCCACCGGGCCGTGTGCCGGAAGCGGCCCCCGTCCGCCGTGCCCTCCATGTGGTCGTAGGCCACCTCGCACACCCGCTCCGGCCGCAACGGCACCCACGACAGGTCCTTGCGGCCCGTCCACCGGCTCGGCGCGCCCGGCAGCCGCGCCGACTCGTGCGCCGACTCCTCGGCCCACGCCGCCCACGGATGCCCCGCGAACCCGTCGCCCGCCGCCATCCGCAGCGGCGCCAGCTCCTCCACCAGCTCCGCCCGCCGCTTCATGGGGAAGGCCGCGCACACCCCGACGTGCTGGAGCGCGCCCCCGGCGTCGTACAGCCCCAGCAGCAGCGAACCCACCACGGGGCCGCTCTTGTGGTAGCGGAAACCGGCGACCACGCAGTCCGCGGTCCGCTCGTGCTTGATCTTGAACATCGCCCGTTCGTTCTGCCGGTACGCCAGCCCCGGCGGCTTCGCGACGATCCCGTCGAGCCCCGCGCCCTCGAAACGCTCGAACCAGCCCTCGGCCGTCTCCCGGTCCTCCGTGGCGGGCGCCAGGTGCACCGGAGCGTCCACCCCCGCCAGCACCTCGGCCAGCAGCGCGCGCCGCTCGCGCTGCGGGCGCCCCGTCAGGTCCGCCTCGCCCAGGGCCAGCAGGTCGAAGGCCACGAACGAGGCGGGTACCGTCTCCGCGAGCATCCGCACCCGCGAATCGGCGGGATGGATGCGCTCCGACAGCGCGTCGAAGTCCAGCCGCCCGCCTCGGGCCACCACGATCTCCCCGTCCAGCACGCAGCGCTCCGGCAGCCGCGCGGCCAGCGCCGCCACCAGCTCGGGGAAGTACCGGGTCAGGGTCTTGCCGGTCCGGCTGCCCAGCTCGACCTCCGCCCCGTCACGGAACACGATCGCCCGGAAGCCGTCCCACTTCGCCTCGTACAGCATGTCCGGCGGGATCCGGGCCACGGCCTTCGCGAGCATCGGCTTGACGGGTGGCATCACGGGCAGGCGCATGAGCCGATTGTGGCGCCGATATGCGGCTTTCGCGCGTGCGGCCTACGGTGGCGACCATGGGAGAAGCGGTGGAGCTGACGGCACGGGGACGCACGGTACGGCTGTCCAGCCCCGACAAGGTCTACTTCCCCGAGCGCGGGTTCACCAAGATGGACGTCGCCCTCTACTACCTCGCGGTCGGCGAGGGCATGACCCGCGCCCTGCGCAACCGCCCCACCACCCTGGAGCGCTACCCCGAAGGCGTCACCGGGGAGTCCTTCTTCCAGAAACGCGCTCCGAAGAACCTGCCCGACTGGATCGACACCGCCCACATCTCCTTCCCCAGCGGCCGCTCCGCCGACGAGATGTGCCCCGAGGAGCCCGGCGCGATCCTGTGGGCCGCCAACCTCGGCGCGCTCGTCTTCCACCCCTGGGCCGTGCGCAAGGACGACACCGAACACCCCGACGAACTGCGCCTCGACCTCGACCCGCAGCCCGGCACCGACTTCCAGGACGCGGTCGCCGTCGCCCGCGAACTGCACGCACTGCTCGACGGACTCGGACTGCGCGGCTGGCCCAAGACCTCCGGCGGACGCGGACTGCACGTCTTCGTGCCCATCGAGCCCGAGTGGGACTTCACCGCGGTGCGCCGCGCCGCCATCGCGGCCGGCCGGGAGTTGGAGCGCCGGATGCCCGGCAGGGTCACCACCAACTGGTGGAAGGAGGAGCGCGGGGAGCGCATCTTCATCGACTACAACCAGAACTCCCGCGACCGCACCATCGCCGCCGCCTACTCGCTGCGCGCCCGCCCGCACGCCCCCGTCTCCGCCCCGCTGACCTGGGAGGAGGTGCCCGCGTGCGATCCCCGCGACTTCGACCTCGTCACGATGCCCGGCCGCTACCGCGAGCACGGCGACGTGCACGCCGACATGGACGAGCACCGCTACCGCCTCGACGCGCTGCTGGAACTCGCCGACAAGGACGAGCGCGACCACGGGCTCGGCGACCTGCCCTACCCGCCGGACCACCCGAAGATGCCGGGCGAACCGCGCCGCGTCCAGCCCAGCCGGGCCCGCGCGGACGCCGACGGCGAGAGCGGGGCCTGAGCACACCATGAGCGAGGAACAGCCGCCCGCTGCGGAAGACGCCGGCCGCGCGGCCACCCCGCACGGAGCCCACCCCGACACCCCGCCCGGCCAGGGACCCCACGGGGCGCACGGCAGGCGCCCGACCCGGGCCGAGCGCTGGGCGGACTTCCGTACCTCGCCGTTCCTGCCCGCGATCGTCCTCGTGTTCATCCTGGCCGCCGCCGCGGGCCTCTTCGCCGGCTCCTACACGTACTCGATGGCCAAGCCCACCCCGCGCCACGTACCCGTCGCCGTCGTCGGAGACCTCGACTCCCCACGCGGCCGTCGCTTCGTCGACGGACTGGAACAGGCCCTGGACGCGGGACTGAGCCTGCGGCCGTACGCGGGCGACGCGGCCGCGAAGGAGGCCGTCGAGGAACAGCGGGTGTTCGCCGTGCTGCGCGCCGAGGACGGGAGGGTGGGCCTCGACGTGTCCGGGGCCTCGGGGCAGTCCGTGGCCCAGCTCCTGGCGGAGGCCGCGCCGAAGGTGGGAAAGGCCACCGGGACACCGGTCACCGTGCGGGACGTCAACCCGCTCCAGAGCGGGGACCCGCGCGGGCTCGCGCTCTTCTACATCTCCCTGGCCGCCGTCATCGTCGGCTTCGTCGGCGCGATCCAGCTCAGCGTGCACGCCCGCGCCCTCAACCCGGCCGAGCGCATCGCCTTCACGGTCGCCTACGCGCTGCTCGGCGGGTTCGTGATCGCCGCCGTCGTGGACTGGTGGCTCGGCGCCCTCGACCTGCCCTTCGTGCAGTCCTGGATGATCCTCGCGCTCACCATGTTCGCGTCCGGCATGGTCTTCACGATGTTCAACACCCTCATCGGCCGCTGGGCGATGCTGCCGACCTGGGGGCTCATGGTGCTGCTGGGCAACCCGTCCTCGGGCGGCGCCGTGTCCTGGCCGCTGCTGCCCTCGGTGCTCGGGCGCATCGGCCAGTGGCTGCCGCCGGGGGCCTCGGTCAACGCCCAGCACACGGCGGTGTACTTCCGCGGCCACCAGCACCTGTTCCCCTACCTCGTGCTGGCCGGCTGGGCCCTGCTGTCCTGCGCGGTGTTCTGGACCTGGCGCCACCGGCACCCCGGCGGCCGTGACCGCGTGCCTGCGCACACGGCCACGGCCGCCGGAAGTACCGCTGTCGCCTGAGCCCTTACAGCTCCTTGATCCGGATGTCGCGGTAGGAGATCAGGTCCGTGGTGCTGTGCACCTGGAGCCCGATGTAACCGGAGGCGTAACGGCGCCCGTCCGTGCCCGGGTCACCGTCCCGCGGCGGCTCGAACTTCTGGCCCGGAGCGTTGTCGAACTCGTTGAGCAGCACCCCGTTGCGGAAGATCTTGTAGTGCTGGTCGACGACCCGCACCTCGTAGTCGTTCCACGTCCCCTTCTCGGTGACCCCGGCGCCGGCCAGGCCGACCCGGTCGAAGCCGTACACCGAACCGGTCTTGTACATGTCGCCGGAGGGGTTGTCGAAGATCTGGATCTCGTGGCCGTAGTTGATCGCGACCCACTCCGGGCTCTCCTGCTCGGGGTTGTCGTGCACCTGTGGGAAGCGAACGAACACCCCTCCGTTGGAGTTGTAGTCGCCGGCGCCGTCGTCACGGAAACGCAGCTTGAGCGAGAAGTTGTCGAACTTGCGCTCGGGGAACCAGAGCATCCCCATGCCGTCGACCGTCTTCGAGCTGCTGATCGACCCGTCCTCGTTGAGGGCGAACTGACCGCCGCCCACCTGCTCCCACTTCTTGAACGACTTCTCGCTGCCGTCCATGAGGTCGCGGTAGCCGGTGGTCTGGCCGGGGGTGCCGATCCCGGACTGCTTGGCGGCCTGGTTGATCGCCTTGCGCTCACGCTGGTCGATGACGTTCTCGGCCTTCAGCTCGCCGAGCACCTGGGTGACGTGCTTGAGGAACAGGGCGTTGGACGTCCAGTCCTTCTCGTCCTCGATCCGCTCGTTGATCCGGCAGCGGTTCTCGGTGATCCGGTTGGGCACCCCGGAGTCGACGGTGCCCACGAACACCGTCTTGCGCTCGTCGAACTCGGCGCAGCCCGGAGCGGGCACCCCGCCGCCCTCGACGACGCTCAGCACCACCTTGCCGGCCTGCGAGGTGTTGCCCGCCTTGTCGGTGGCCCGGTAGGCGAGCGTGTGGCGGCCCACCCGGTCCACGACGACCGGCTTCGCGTACGCGAGGTAGGGGCCCTCGTCGATCGAGTACTCGACGGTGTCCACCCCCGAGTCGTCGTCGGTCGCGCTCAGCGTGACCTTGGCCGAGCCGATGTACGCGCCGTCGGAGTTCTTCGAACCGCTGACCTCGGCGCCCACGACGGGAGCCGTGGTGTCCTCGGCCGGCGGCACGACCACGGTGAACTCCACGGACTTCTCGGCGGCGGCGTTGCCCGCCTTGTCCGTGGCGCGGTAGCGCACGGTCTGCGCGCCCGCCTCGTGCACCATGACCGGACCGGTGTACGGCTGCCAGTCGCCGTCCGCGCCGATCGCGTACTCGATGGTGTTGACGCCCGAGCCGGTGTCGGAGGCCGTCACGGTGACGGTCGCCATCCCGAGGTAGGCGCCGTCCTCGTCCTGGTCCCCGGCGACGGTCGCCGAGGTCTCCGGCGGGGTCTTGTCGTCGGTCGAACCGGTCACCACCGTGAACGCGGCCGACTTCTCCGCGGCCGCGTTCCCGGCCTTGTCCGTGGCCCGGTAGCGCACCACCTGGTCACCGACCTGGTCGACCACCACCGGGGTGGTGTACGGCTGCCAGTCGCCGTCCGCGCCGATCGCGTACTCGATCGTGTCCACGCCCGAACCGGCGTCGGTGGCCTCGACGGTGACCGTGGCGGAGCCGACGTAGGCCCCGTCCGCGTTCTGGTCCCCGGCCACCTTCGCCGAGATCTCCGGAGCGGTCGTGTCGTCCCCGCCACCGCCGTCGGTCACCACGAAGGTGCCCGTCATGGAGGTGTGGCCCGGGATCGTGCAGTGGTAGTGGTAGGTGCCCGGGGTGAGGACCACCTCGGCCGTGTGCTTGCCGCCCTCCGCGTCACTCGGGTTGGCGAGGATGTTGAGGTTGACGTCCTTGTTGTACTCCTCGCTGGAGACGTCGAAGGTCAGCGTGTGCGGCATCCCGGTCGTGTTGCCGGTCGCCTCACTGTTCTCGAAGACGATCGTCGCGGGGCCCGCGACCGCCGTCTCCGGGGCCGACAGGTAGTGCGTGATGTCGTTGCCCGCGGTCCAGTTCAGCACCTGGGCCGCCTTCGGGGCGGCCTCCTTCGGCTCCTGGCCCAGCGCCGCCGTCGAGGTCAGCCCGAGCAGCAGCCCGACCGAGGCGATCAGCGCCAGCAGCAGCCGCGGCCGGGGCGGCCTACGCAGGGGGGATCTTGTACGTGCGCGCACCGTCTACCTCCTCACGAGTTGGTTGGCGGCCGGGGTCGCGGCGCCGCCCTTGTAGGTGACGCGCCACAGCGCCGACTCCTTGTCCGAGGTGAAGAAGCCCCGCCCGTAGTCGAGGACGTACAGCGCACCGTCGGGACCGAACTTCCAGTCCATGAGGTTGCGGATGCCGCCCTGGCCCACCGGGACGATCTTCTTCAGGGACTCGGCGTGCACCGGGATGCCGCCCTCGCCCTGCGTCTTCGGGTCCATCAGCACCGCGTGCCGGGGCTGCGTGTCGTCGTAGAGGTCACCGACGAACCACTTGCCGTCCCAGTACTCGGGCCACTTGGTCTTGCTGGACAGGCTCTTGTCGAAGCGGTACACCGGCCCGTCCATGGCCGCCTGGCCGCCGCCCTTGAGCCACGGCAGCGTGTAGGTGGCCTCGCTCTCCTTGTAGGAGGGCACGCCCTGCGCGTTGCGCGGGTAGTCGGGGCCACCGCCCTGCGGCGAGTACCAGATGTTGTTCCCGGTCACCGGCGGCAGGTTCACGAGCCCGTCGTTGTTGGGCGACTCGTTCTTCGGGTGGTCGCAGTCGTACCAGCCCAGCGGCTTGCTCGGGTCGGGCAGGTTGCGGTCCCGGTAGGGCTGCTTATTGCCCATGCAGTACGGCCAGCCGCGGTTGCTCGCCTTGGTGATGACGGCGAAGGTGTCGTACTTCGCCGGTCCCCAGGTCTCGCTCGCCTCGCCCGCGTCCGGTCCGACCCAGCCCGCGTACAGCGTGTCGGTGGCCTTGTCGACCGAGATGCGCGCCGGGTTGCGCACGCCCATCACGTAGATCTCGCCCCGGGTCTTGCCGCCGCCCTCGGCGGTCTCCTTGCCGGTGAAGAGGTTGCCCTCCGGCAGGGTGTAGGTGCCGTCCTGCTCCGGGTGGATGCGCAGGATCTTGCCGTTGAGGTTGTTGGTGTTCCCCGCGGTGCGACGGGCGTCCGCGAAGGACACGCCCTTGTAGTTCGGCTCCGGGTTGTTGCCCGAGTAACCGTCGCTGAACTGCGAGGAGTTGTTGTCACCGACGGCGATGTACAGGTTGCCCTTGGAGTCCCAGGCCATCCCGCCGCCGGCGTGGCAGCACGAGTGGACCTGGACCGGCCAGGACAGCAGCACCTTCTCGGAGGCCATGTCGATCTTGTTGGTCGCCTTGTTGTAGGTGAACCGCGAGACCTGCCGGGTCGCCATCTGCTTGTCCCGGTCGAGCTTCGAGTGCGGCGTGTAGTGCAGGTAGATCCAGCCGTTGTCCTCGAAGCGCGGGTCCAGCTCGATACCGAGCAGCCCCTCCTCGACCTTGACCAGCTCGTCGCCGCCGCCCTTGTTGCCGAAGACGGTGAGCTTCCCGGCGAGCGTGACCTCCTTGGTCTTCGGGTCGTAGACGTGGATCTCGCCCTCGCCCTTGCCGACGTCGGGGTCGTTCCAGTCCGTGACGACCGGCTGGCTCGCGTCCTTGCCGCCGCGGCCGATGTAGAACACCCGGCCGTCCTTGGCGGTGACCAGCCCGTGCGGCTCGCCGATCTGGTCGTTGACGCCCGGCTGGTTGGCCTTGGTCAGCCGCTCGGCCGCGTAGTTGGAGTCGATCGCGGCCTTGCAGTCGGCGCGCACCAGACGCGTCGTCCACAGCAGCGCCCCGCGCAGGTGCGTGCGGAAGTCGGACTCCGCGAAGCTCTCCGCGGTGCCGCCCATCCCGGTGTAGAAGGAACGGCCGCCGTCGTAGTCACGGCACCAGGACACCGGGTGGTCGGCGCCGTTGGCCCCGGTGCCCGGGGTGTACGTCGACTCCCGCACCCGGGCGACGGTGTGCACCTTGCCGCTCGGGTTCTCGGTCCAGTTGAGCCACTTGTCGGGGTGTTTCCACTCCAGCGGCAGGCTCTTGGTGGCCGGATTCGTGCGGTCGCCGACCTCGACGGTGGCGCGCTGCGCCTTCGCCCCGCTCCCCTCGACCGGACGCGCGCCGATGAGGCCCGTGTACCAGTCGGAGTACGGCTCGGTGCGCGCCGCGTCGTTGATGCCCAGGAAGCCGCCGCCGGCCTTGACGTAGGACTCAAGTCCCGCTTCCTGATCGGCGTTCAGCACATCGCCGGCCCCGGTCAGGAACACCACGGAGTTGATCGTGGCGAGCTTCTTCGCGTTGGTGAAGACCTTCGCGTTGGCGGTGGCCTCGATCGAGAACCGCTGTCCCGCGGGCCCGCTCCGGCCGATCTTCTCGATCGCCTCGATCCCCGCGTCCACGGCGGGGGACTCCTCTCCGGCGGTACCGGTGTAGATCAGTACCTTCACGTCGTCACCACCTGGTGGTGACGGCAGGTCGAGTGCCTGCGCGGACTGAGCGCCGGCCGGGCTGCCGGTCATCAGCCCGGTGGCGACGGCGCCCGAGAGCAGCACCGCCGCCCAGGCCCTGCGTCGTCGTCCCCGGCGTCCGGCCGGTCTGTCCGTACCGGGCCTCATGGTGCTCCAGGCCCGTTGGTGCGGCGTGAACCGCATGTGGTCACCCACCCCTCCTCGGTCACAGCAACAGCGCGGACGAAGCTAGACGTCTTTTCGCGGTACGCCAAGAGCTATGACCCAGATGGCACAAACTTTGTCCTGAGTGTGGATAAACGAAGATCCCTTGGCTACGGTGTGCCCGTCCCCGGGGCCTGACGCGCCCCGCAAGTCCCCAATCGTGCAAGGGAGTTCGATCATGGCTTCGGCGACGGAGGGCTCGGCGGAAGGCTTCGGCAGACGGCTGTTCAACCGGCGGGTGCTGGTGGGAGGCGCGGCCGCGGCCGCCGGGCTCACCACGGTCGCGGCGGCCTCGGACGGGGGCGACAGCGCCAAGGCGGCCGTCACCGCGCCGACCGCCCCGGCCGGCGGTGAGGTGCGGCGGATCACGATGTTCGCCGAGAAGCTGGCGGGCGGTCAGATGGGCTACGGGCTGGAGAAGGGCAAGGCGTCCGTCCCCGGTCCGCTCATCGAGCTGAACGAGGGCGACACGCTGCACATCGACTTCGAGAACACCATGGACGTGGACGCGAGCCTGCACGTGCACGGCCTCGACTACGAGATCAGCAGCGACGGCACCCGCATGAGCAACAGTCACGTACCGCCCGGCGGGCACCGCACGTACACCTGGCGCACCCACAAGCCGGGGCGGCGCGCGGACGGCACCTGGCAGCCGGGCAGCGCGGGTTACTGGCACTACCACGATCACGTGGTGGGTACCGACCACGGCACCGGCGGCATCCGCAACGGGCTCTACGGGGGGGTGGTGGTGCGCCGCAAGGGCGATCTGCTGCCCGACCGGACCCACACGATCGTCTTCAACGACCTGACGATCAACAACCTCAAGACCGGGCCCGACTTCAAGGCCACGGTGGGGGAGCGCGTGGAGATCGTCATGATCACCCACGGCGAGTACTACCACACCTTCCACATGCACGGTCACCGCTGGGCGGACAACCGCACCGGCCTGCTCACCGGCCCCGAGGACCCGTCACCGGTCATCGACAACAAGATCACCGGACCGGCCGACTCCTTCGGCTTCCAGGTGATCGCGGGCGAGGGGGTGGGGGCGGGGGCCTGGATGTACCACTGCCACGTCCAGTCCCATTCCGACATGGGCATGGCCGGGATGTTCCTGGTGGCGAAGGAGGACGGCACCGTGCCGGGCCACGAGGGGCACGGCACGGCCACCGGGAAGAGCGCGCCGGACGCCGCCACCCCGAAGAAGGGCGCGGCCTCCGGACACGCGGGACACGCGATGTGACAGGCGTGGGGCGGCCCGGGTACGGGGCCGCCCCACGACCGGGCGCCGCCCCGGGCCGGTGGGACCCGGGGCGGCGAGGTGGCTTCAGGAGCCGACGGACACCGTGAAGCGCCGCGGGTTGCCGTCGTTCGCCGCGCCCGACACGTCGGGCTCACCGTCCGGACGCACGTCGTCGTACGGGAAGGCGTACCCGATCGGCGAGTTGGCGTGCACGATGCGCGACCAGTGGTTGGTCACCGCGTCCTTGTAGTAGTCGTCGGCGCCCGCCCCGTTCGGCTGGTCGGGGTGGGTCAGCAGCGTGCTGCGGTTGAAGCCGGCCGCGAGCCGGGCGAGCAGGGCCTTCTTGGCGTCGTCGTCCGAGGGGTTGTTCGTGAACGGACCGTGGTCGCAGGTGAAGATGTCCCCCGCGTTCGGCTTGACGAAGGTGTGCCCGCCCTCGAAGGTCAGCACGCCGTCGCCGCCGACCCGCCCGGTGAGTACTCCGCGCCCGCCCTGGAGGTCGATGCTCAGGTCCTCCGAGCTGTACTTGTCCCACACCTGGTCCACGTAGCTGCCCCAGGCGTCACGGAAGGGCATCTCGTCGGGCCGGTCCATGTAGGGGGCCATGACCGTCTGCGGGGAGACGGCGCGCAGGATCTCCCCGTTGCCGCCACGCAGCACGAGGGAGTCCCAGGGTTGCCCGTCCTTCTGGGCCTGGGCGGCGAGGTCGTCCGCGATGCCCTGCACCGCGCCGTCCGGCAGGGGGGCGACCGTCTTGCTCGTGTCACCCTCCAGCTTCAGCCCGATCGGCAGCGAGGTCACGAGGTCGACGTAGCTGATGTTCGCGTACAACTGGGTGTCGTTGAAGGTGAACTCGCAGAACGACCACACCTTGTCGTAGTTCGGGTCGGTGCTCGTCGCGAAGGCCGGCTCCACGATCGCCGGGCCCGGGTTCACGAGGAACTCCAGCTCGTCGTCGCGCACGAAGTACACGCGGGCACCGAACAGGCGCGGCAGCGTCAGGACGACGGGGCCCGCCCCGGCGGCGGGCAGCGGGATCGCGCAGTCCACCGGCAGGGGGGTACCGGCGGCCGGCGGCTCCTCGGGGTGGTAGACGCTGCCGTCGGCGCGCAGCATGGTCCACTCGCCGCCCGGGAAGGCGTGCCCGGTCACGTACGCGTTCACCTGCCCGGGCAGCGAGGTGTTCTCCAGAGCCAGCTCGCAGGTCTCGGGAGCGGCCCCGGCGGAACCGGCCGGGGTCCACAGCGGGGTGGTGAGCGCCGCGGCGGTGGCCGCAGCACCGGTCAGAAACAGTCGGCGTGAGATCACGCGTCCTCCTGGAAGCCGTGGGGGACCCGCGGGAAGGGAGGGAACTGTGGGGGCCCGCGGGTGGCCCCACTCTTCATGCGCGGCGAACGGCTCGTCAAGAGTTGTGCACGCATGAGCGGGAAGAGGCGGGTTGCATTCACAAGATGACGGCGCAAAACGGGAGTTGGTGACCGCTGCCCGGAGGAGAAACCCCTTCGGCCCGCCCGGGGAGCGGACGCGCGCAGGTGGTGCCAGACTCGGGGGCGGCGGCCCCTCAGCTCGCCCTGGCCCCTCGCCCCCTCGTCCCCCTCGCCCTTCGCGCCGAACAGGAGCCCCCATGCTCAGCACGCGTTACGTCGACGGTTCCCCGGTCTGGCTCGACCTCTCCAGCCCGGACCTCGCCATCGCGCAGGAGTTCTACACGGGACTGTTCGGCTGGACCTTCGACCAGGGCGGCCCCGAGGTGGGCGGCTACGGAGTCTTCCAGCTCTCCGGGCGGGCGGCGGCCGGAGCGATGACCGTGACCCCGGACCAGGCGCCGCCCTCCTGGAACCTCTACTTCCAGACCTCCGACATCGACGTGACCGCGCGAGCCGTCGAGCACGCGGGCGGGACCGTCGCGATGGCCCCGGTGGACGTCATGGACATGGGCCGGATGGCCGCCTTCCTCGACCCCTCGGGCGCCGCCTTCTCCGGCTGGCAGCCCGGCACCAACGAGGGCCTCGGCGCGGCCGGCGAGACGGGCGCGCTGTGCTGGGCCGAGCTGTACACCCCGGACACCGGGGACGCGCTCACCTTCTACGGCGGGGTCTGGGGCTGGGGCAGTTCCGAGATGACCTTCGAGAACGGCGCCTACGTCATGGTCCACCCGGAGGGCGGCACCCCCGACGACATGTTCGCCGGGATGGTCCCGGTGGACGAGGACCCGGCGGGTGCCAGGGGCGGCCCCTACTGGCTGCCGTACTTCGCCGTCGCCGACTGCGACGCGACGGCCGGGAGGGCGACGGAGCTGGGCGGCACCGTACGCGTACCGCCCGCCGACATCCCCGACGTCGGCCGCGTCGCGGGCTTCGCCGACCCGCACGGCGCCCGCTTCGCGGTGCTCCAGCCCCTGCCCCCGCAGAACTGACCCGTCGTCCCCGGCACCTCAGCCCGTGGCGGCGTTGAGGAGGTCGAGAACGCTCTGCTGGCAGCCGTAGCCGTTGGTCGCGCTGCCCCCGCTCCAGTGCGGCCCGTACTGGTCGAGCGTGTTGCGGTCGCGGTCGTAGGCGCTGTCCGCCCACCGGGTCAGGGCCGCCGCGTACGGGTGATCCGACAGCCGGCGGTCGAGGGCGCCGAGCCCGCGCACGTAGGCGCCCTTGAAGCTCGGGCCGTCTCCCGTGCAGCTGTCGCCCTCGCCGGGTTCGCGCAGGACGCCGTCCGTCTGGAGCCGGACGGTGGAGGCATCGGCCAGGCCACGCGCGGTCGTCAGGAGGGCGGCGTCACCGGTGGCGCGCTGGAACTCGGTCAGCGCGCCCAGGATCACGCCCTGGTTGTACGTCCAGGTCGTCTGCCCGTTGTTGACGCAGGCGTCGTTGAGACCGTCGTTGATCATGCGGTCGCCGTTGATCATGCCGCTGCGCTGGAACCAGTCCCACTCGCTCCTCGCCCGCTCCAGGTAGACGGTGTCCCCCGGCAGGCGGTTGTGCAGGGCCGAGGTGAGCTGCAGGAAGAGCTCGTTGGTGATGGCGTTCTTGTAGTTGCCGTTCGTGCTCCACCTCACCCCGCCACCGCAGGTGCTGTTCCAGTTGGCGTACATGTGGTCCGCGTCGGCCCGGGCGGTGTCGAGATACCGGCGGTCCCCGGTCAGGTCGTAGGCGGCGATCCAGGCCAGGCCCCACCACCCGGTGTCGTCGAGGTACTCGTTCCGGAACTGCCCGCCCTGCGCGTTGATGTTCTTCTCGTACGTGTCGGCGATGGCGTAGGTGTAGCTGCCCATGCCGCTGATCCTGATGTTGTCGATGATCGCGGTCAGCGCGTTGGCACCGGTCCACCAGCCGTTCCCGCCGAAGAGCTTGCTGCTCCGGTCGTACGACATCATCAGGGCGGTGGCCGCGGCGGTGCTCCTGCTCCCCGCGTTCCAGGTGGTGCGGGCCCAGGCGGTACACGCGACGGGGCCCCCGGCCGGCTGCCCGCAGGCGCGCAGGGCTCCGACGCCCTGGCTGCCCCAGTCGTCGACGTTGTACATCTGCGTGCGCCAGCCCCGTCCTCCGGAGGGCACCGCCGTGTCGCCGAGGAGGCTTCCCGACGTCCAGGTTTGGCCGCCGTCCATGGAGCGGTCCAGCCAGACGTGGTCGCCGGGCCCGCCGTTGTCGATGGACCCCCATCCCATGGCGTCCGTGTCGTCGAAGTGCAGGGCGATCGTTCGCGCGGAGACCGTGGCGGTGGCCGGGACACGGTCCTGGGGACTCAGCGACGGATCCCGTGCGTCGCAGTACTTGTTGCACACCGCCGCGGTCGGCGCGGCGGCCACGGGGACGGCCGACACGCCGCCGGCGACGAGGACGCACAACGTTGTCAGAACGCCGCGGAGGGCGGCGGACGCAGATCTCACTGGCTTCATCGAGGAGGCTCCCGAAAGGTCCGGCCAAGTGCAGGACGCCCTGCCCGGTGGAGAGCGCTCTCTGAAAGTAGACATGCGGCATGGGCACGTCAACGCAACGGACCATTTCGGTGAACCGGGCGTCACTGTGCCGCAGTTATTGACACGTCTGCGCGTCGGCGGTCTGATGTGGATGCTTTCGTGAGATCTCGTCGGGGTGGGGTGACGGTCGCCGTCGGAAGGGGGCGTGTCCCGGCCGGGACGAGGGCTCGCCGATGACGTGTCCGGAGACCGGGACGTCACCGTCGGGTGCTGGTGCTGGTGCTGGTGCTGGTGCTGGTGCTGGTGCTGGTGCTGGTGCCGGTGCGGGCGACCGTCGCGAGCGCCCCCGCGCCCGCGGACGCCGGTCCCTCCTGTGCGCCTCCTCGCGACCCGCGTTCGTCCACCCGCGCCTCAGCGGCCGTACCGTCCCCCGCCGATGTCCGGGGTCGCCTCGGCCGAGTCCCCCGAGGCCGTCGCCGTGAGCGGCTGACGGCCGCCGAACTCACGCACCCGCTCCGGACGCCACGTCCGGCGTCACTCTGTTCCTCGCGATCCCTGGAGCCGCACCGATGAAACGATGGCGTATCCCTCTGACCTTCTGCCTCATGCTCTTGGGGCTCACCGCACCGGTCTCCGCCGCTCACGCGGCACCCGTGTCCGACCCCGCGTCGTTGGTCAACCCGCTTCTGGGCACCTCGAACGAGGGCAACACCTTCCCCGGCGCCGACGCGCCGTTCGGGATGGTGCAGTGGAGCCCCGATACGCCCTCCCGTCCGCCCGGAGGCTTCTACGCCTACTCCGACAACGTTGTCACGGGGTTCAGCCTCAATCACCTCTCCGGCCCCGGCTGCGGCGCCCTCGGTGACATCCCGATCCTTCCGACCACCGGCGCCGTCGACGGCAACGCGACGGTGGGCTTCTCGCACGGCAACGAGTCCGCGGACGCGGGAGCGTACTCGGTCACACTCGACAACGGGGTCAGTACCGAACTGACGGCCACGCCCCGTTCCGGAATGGCGCGCTTCACGTTCCCCGCGACCACACAGGCCAACCTGCTGTTCAAGATGGGTTCCGGCAAGGGCAGCGACATCCACTTCGACCGGGTGAGCGCCACCGAGGTCAGCGGGTCGCTCACCAACGGTTTCTTCTGCGCGTCCAGCCCGACCTACACCGTCCACTTCGACATGGTCTTCGACCGGCCGATGAGCAGCAACGGAACGTTCAACGGCGGGAACTCGATCACCTTCGACACGACGGGCAACCGGGTGGTCCAGGCGAAGATCGGCCTGTCCTACGTCTCCGTCGACGGCGCCAGAGGGAACCGGACGAGCGAGAACCCGAACTGGGACTTCACCGCCACCCGCAGCGCCACGCACGGCTCCTGGAACGACCTGCTGGGCAAGGTCGCGATCACCGGCGGAACCGCGGACCAGCAGAAGGTGTTCTACACGGCGCTCTACCACTCGCTGCTGCATCCCAACCTGCTCAGCGACAGCGACGGGAAGTACTGGGGCTTCGACCGGAAGGTCCACACCGTCAGTGGCGGCCAGAAGGCCCAGTACGGCACCTATTCCGGCTGGGACATCTACCGTACCCAGGCACAGCTGCACGCGCTGGTCGCACCCCAGCAGGCAAGCGACAGCGCCCAGTCCCTGGTGAACGACTACGCGCAGGGCGGATTCCTGCCCAAGTGGTCGCTGAACTCGGCCGAGACCCAGGTGATGAACGGCGACCCGGGACCGGCGGTCATCGCGGACTACTACGCCTTCGGCGCGCGGAACTTCGACACCGCGGCGGCCAAGAACGCGATGGTCGGGCAGGGCACCACGTCCAACCCCATCCGGATGGGCCTGGACCTCCAGACGAAGTACGGGTACCTGCCCGCGGACGGCGCGTACCCCCGCGACTTCTACGGTTCGGTGGCGACCCTGCTCGAGTACAGCGCCCAGGACTTCGCGACCTCCGCGTTCGCCGGCGCCCTGGGCGACACGACCACGCGGGACCAGTTCGCCAACCGGGCCCAGGACTGGCGCAACGTCTTCAACCCCGCCAGCGGTTTCATGCAGCCGAAGCTGGCGAACGGTTCCTGGCGCTCCGGTTTCAGTCCCACCAGCAGTGACGAGTTCGTCGAGGGCACGTCCTGGCAGTACACGGGTGCGGTGCCGCACAACGTCCGGGGTCTGGCCACCGCCATGGGCGGCAACGCGAAGCTGGCCGCCTACCTCGACAACGTGTTGTCCGACATCCGCGGAAGCGGCGGCTCGCACGCGGATCTGCGTAACGAACCCTCCATCGAGCTTCCCTGGGAGTACGACTACATCGGGCAGCCCTGGAAGACCCAGCGGGTCGTCCGGCAGGTACAGAACGAGCTGTGGTCCAACGCGCCCGCGAACTGGGGCGTCGGAAACGACGACCTGGGCACCATGAGCGCCTGGTACGTCTGGTCGGCCATGGGGTTCTACCCCCAGACCCCCGGAACGGCCGACCTGGCCCTGGGGAGCCCCCTGTTCACGAATGTCACGGTCACCCTCGGCAACGGGAAGAAGATGGTCGTCAACGCCCCGAAGGCCGCGACCGCCGCGCCCTACGTCCAGAGCGCCACCCTCAACGGATCGAACTGGAACAACGCCTACCTCCCCCCGTCGTTCGTGGCCGACGGCGGCACCCTGAACCTCGACCTGGGCACCACCGCGAACACCGGCTGGGCCGCCGACGCGTCGTCCGCTCCGCCGTCGTACGGCGGCAACGGCGGTCCCAAGCCGCCCGGCCCGCAGCCGGTGCCCACCGGTCCGGTGAAGTCCGGCATCGCCGGGAAGTGCCTGGACGTCGACCACGGTTCCACGGCCGACGGAACGAGGATCCAGACATGGTCCTGCAACGACTCCGCGGCTCAGCAGTTCGCCCTGACCCCCGAAGGCACCCTGCGGAGCCTGGGCAAGTGCGCCGACCTCACCGGTGGCGGTACCGCCAACCACGCTCTGGTGGCCCTGTGGAGCTGCAACGGCGGCGGCAACCAGAAGTGGACCTACAACGCCTCCACCAAGGCGCTGGTCAACCCGCAGTCCGGCCGCTGCCTGGACATCCCCGAGTCCAGTGACCGCGACGGCACCCAGCTGCAGATCTTCGACTGCAACGCCACCGCGGCCCAGCAATGGACACTGCCCTCCTGACCGGTACCGCGCCCGGGTGATGGCGTACCGGCGGGACGGGGCTGTGCCGGAGCGCCGGGGCGCCGTCCGTGAGACGCGGCGTTGATGCTTCGTTGAGCGTCTGTTTCGCCGTACGCGGCAGCATCCCCGTATGTACTTGGACATCGCGGCCGCACCGGAGCCGGGCTGGCAGGAGGGCGCCCTGTGCGCCCAGATCGGGGCGGAGTTCTTCTTCCCGGAACCCGGCAGCTCGGTACGGGAGGCCAAACGGATCTGCCGTTCCTGCGTGATCCGCCGGGACTGCCTGGAGTACGCGCTGCGGCAGGACGAGCGCTACGGCGTGTGGGGCGGACTCTCGGAGAAGGAGCGCAAGCGGCTGCGCAGCCTGCGCCAGGGCTGAGCCGCCGGCCTCGGGCCTTCCGGCGCCGGCAGGCCACGCCGTGCGGCACCCGGGCGAAAGGCCCTCCCCGGTCCGGGACCGAGGAGGGCCGTGCCGGTGCGGCACAGGTCGTGCGCGGACCTAACGGGCCGCCGCGCGGGCGGCCATCCTGGCCTTGCGGGCGGCGAGCTTCTCGTCGAAACCGGCCGCCTGCGCGTCGAGCCCCCCCATGAACAGGCCCAGCTCCTCCTGGGCCGCGAGGCCCTCGGGCCCGAGGCCGTCGATCTCCATGACCTTCAGGTAGCGCAGCACCGGCTGGAGTACGTCGTCGTGGTGGATGCGCAGGTTGTAGACCTCGCCGATCGCCATCTGGGCCGCCGCGCGCTCGAAGCCGGGCATCCCGTGCCCCGGCATCCGGAAGCCGACCACGACGTCCCGCACCGCCCGCATCGTGAGGTCGGGGGTCAGCTCGAAGGCGGCCTTCAGCAGGTTCCGGTAGAAGACCATGTGCAGGTTCTCGTCGGTCGCGATCCGCGCCAGCATCCGGTCGCACACCGGGTCGCCCGACTGGTGCCCGGTGTTGCGGTGCGAGACACGGGTGGCCAGCTCCTGGAAGGCGACGTAGGCCACCGAGTGCAGCATCGAGTGCGCGTTGTCCGAGGTGAAGCCCTCGCTCATGTGGGCCATCCGGAAGCGTTCCAGCTCGTCCGGGTCGACGGCGCGGGAGGCGAGCAGGTAGTCGCGCATCACGATGCCGTGCCGGCCCTCCTCCGCCGTCCAGCGGTGCACCCAGGTGCCCCACGCGCCGTCGCGGCCGAACAGGGTCGCGATCTCGTGGTGGTAGCTCGGCAGGTTGTCCTCGGTCAGGAGATTGACGACGAGGGCGATGCGCCCGACGTCGGTGACCTTCGACTGGCTCTTCTCCCAGGGCTCGCCGTCCTCGAAGAAACCGGGGTAGTTCCGCGCCTCGCCGAAGGGCACGTACTCGTGCGGCATCCAGTCCTTGGCGACCTGGAGATGCCGGTTCAGCTCTCTTTCGACCACTTCCTCCAGGGCGTACAGCAGGCGCGCGTCGTTCCAGTCGGACGAGGTGCCGGGGGCCGAGCGGGGGGAAATGATCGTCACGGAGTCTCCTGGGGAAGGGAGGGTGGGGACAGGGGGAGCGGTCGCCGGTCGCCGCGCTCCGGTGCGCGGGTACCTACGGAATCGTAGGTTACGAGACCGTAGGTTAAATGTGCCGTAAGAGCCGGCCTCCGCGCGCGGAGGTGCGGCCCCCTCTCCGGCGTGTTTTCCGCCGGCCTGTCTCTCGCCTTCCCCGGACGGGGATTCTCAGCCGTTGCCCATCAGCTCCGCGAGGCAGCGGTCGAGGTCCACCGGCAGCAGTTCGGCCCCGCGCGGCGCGAGGGCGTCCGTGCGCCGCAGGAAGAGGCGCAGTTCCGCGCTGTGCAGATGGACCACCGCCATGCCCTCCGGGGCGTGGAACTCAAGGACGGTGCGCTCGTAGCCGTAGGGCCGCACGCGCACGTCCCCGAGCCCGGCGGGCGTCCGCAGTCCCTCGGACAACAGGTCGCGGGCGAAGGCCCAGGTCACCTCGGTGCCTTCGAGGGTCGCCGAGGCGGGGAAGTCGATGCGTACGGCGTAGGGGTCGCTCAGGTCGTAGCGGAGGGTGGCCTCGACGGTCGGCATGGCGGCGGCGGTGGCCACCACGCGGGCCCTGACGGCTTGTTCGATGACAGTGGACAAGGAACCTGCTCCCTCGCTGGTGACGGGTCCGGGCGACGTCTGGTGCGACACGGCTGTGGACGCGGGTAGAACGGTCCGGGCACTTGTTCAGACGCCGGAATGAGGGATTCAGTGCGCGAAACCCCCTAGTGAGCTGCGTCACCGTCGACTTTTTCCGGAGTCGAGCCTTCCGTTTCCTGCCCCCGAGCGGTCCGCCGCCTGTCCCGAGCCGTCCGCTGTCGCACCCCGGGCGGCGCCGGGGGGCCACCGTCTACAGTCGTGTGCCGTGGCGAACAACGAGGATGTCGAGGGCCGGCCCGGGACCGAAGAGGCGGCGCGCCGGACGCAGGACCTGCTGCGCGAGCGGCTCGTCCTGGACGAGGCCGGGCCCCCGCCCGGCCGGGGCCACGTCACGGGGGTGGACGTGGCCTACGACGACGCACGCGACCTGGTCGCCGCCGCGGCCGTCGTCCTCGACGCGTCGAGCCTCGCCGTGGTGGACACGGCGACCGCCGTGGACCGCGTCTCCTTCCCGTACGTTCCCGGGCTGCTCGCCTTCCGCGAGGTGCCCGCCGTGCGTGCCGCGCTCGACCGGCTGTCCGCCGACCCCGGGCTCGTCGTGTGCGACGGCTACGGACTCGCCCACCCGCGCCGCTTCGGGCTCGCCAGCCACCTCGGCGTCCTGACCGGGCTGGCGACCATCGGTGTCGCGAAGAACCCGTTCACCTTCACCTACGAGGCCCCGGGCGAGGAACGCGGCGCCGCCAGCGCGCTGCGCGACGAGGCGGGCGAGGAGGTGGGCCGCGCGCTGCGCACCCGTACCGGCGTCAAACCGGTCTACGTGTCCGTCGGTCACCGCACGAGCCTCGACACCGCCTGCGCGCACACCCTCGCCCTGACCCCGCGCTACCGGCTGCCCGAGACCACCCGCAGGGCCGACGCCCTGTGCCGGCAGGCGCTGCGGGAGGCCGTCCGGTCCGGGTGACGGCCCGCCCGTTCAGACGCCGGGCGCGCGGCGCACCGCGATGCCGTGCCGCTCCAGCAGCGCCGCCGTGACCCCGTCCCCCTCGACCAGCGTCCCGTCGAAGGAGCCGTCGTGCACCGCGCCCCGGCCGCAGGACGGGCTGCGCGGCATCAGCACCGCCTCCGCACAGCCCTCCCGCAGCGCCCTCGCGAGCGCGAGCCGGGCGCCCGCCACGAAAGCCTCCGTCACGTCGCGGCCGGTGTCCTCGATCACGCGGGCGGTGCCGTCGAGCACGGCGTGGCCGTCGCCCCCGGACAGTTCGGCGCGGCGGCGCGGGGTCGGCAGGCCACCCGCCTGTTCCGGGCAGAAGGGCACGGCCCGGCGCCCCGCGAGCAGTCCGGGCAGCCCCGCGGCCGCCTTGTCCCGCCCGTCGAAACGGCACGGCACCCCGCGCAGGCACGCGCTGACCAGTACGGCGTCCACGAGCCCACGGTAGCGCGCAGGACCGGGCGGGGCCGCGGCCGGACGACACTTCTGAGCGCTCGCTTTCCCGGGGCTTGTGCCGGGCCCCCGGCGTTCATAGCATCGCCGGTGTTACATCAGTTGTGTCACAACGCTGGGGGCATGGTCGGAATGACAGCAGCAAGCGCGCACGGGCCCGGGAGCGGCCCCCTGACCGGGGTGCGCGTCGTGGAACTCGCCGGGATCGGGCCCGGCCCCTTCGCCGCGATGCTCCTCGCCGACCTCGGCGCCGACGTCGTCCGCGTGGACCGGCCCGGCAAGCAGGCCCTCGGCATGGACCCGGCCCACGACCTCACCAACCGCGGCAAGCGCTCCGTCCTGGTCGACCTCAAGTCCGGGGACGGAGCCGAGCAGGTCCTCGCGCTCGCCGAACGCGCCGACCTCCTGATCGAGGGCTACCGGCCCGGCGTCGCCGAACGCCTCGGCATCGGTCCCGGGCCGTGCCTGGAGCGCAACCCGCGCCTCGTCTACGGGCGGATGACCGGCTGGGGACAGGAAGGGCCGCTCGCCGGACGCGCCGGACACGACATCGCCTATCTCGCCCCCACCGGCGCCCTCGGCCTCGCCGGGCGCACCGACGAGCCCCCGGCCTTCCCCGCCAACCTCCTCGGCGACTTCGCGGGCGGCTCCCTCTACCTCGTCGTCGGCCTGCTCTCCGCCCTGCGCCACGCCGAGCGCACCGGCGAGGGACAGGTCGTGGACGCCGCGATCGTCGACGGCGCCGCCCACCTCACCACGATGCTGCACGGCATGATGGCGGCCGGCGGCTGGCAGGACCGGCGCGGCACCAACCTCCTGGACGGCGGCAGCCCCTTCTACGGCTCCTACGAGACCGCCGACGGGCAGTACATGGCGGTCGGCGCGCTGGAGAAGCAGTTCTACGCCGAGTTCATCCGCCTGCTCGGCATCGAGGACACCGCCCCCGGCCGCACCGACTTCGGGCGCTGGGAGGAACTGCGCGCCGAGATCGCCCGCGCCTTCAGGACCCGCACCCGCGCCGAGTGGACCGAGGTCTTCGCGGACTCCGACGCGTGCGTCGCCCCCGTCCTGTCCCTGCGGGAGGCCCCGCACCACCCCCACCTCGCCGCGCGCGGCACCTTCACCGAGACGGACGGCGTCCACCAGCCCGCGCCCGCGCCCCGCTTCTCCGCGACCCCCACCTCCCCGCCCGGCGCCCCCGCGCTGCCCGGCGCGGACAACGCCTCCGTCGCCGCGGACTGGGAACTGCCCCACCTCGCCGCCCCCTCCGCCTGACCGCGAACCACCCGGCCGAGAAAGGCTGTTGTTGTGACCACAGAAGCGTATGTCTACGACGCGATCCGCACCCCGCGCGGACGCGGCAAGGCGAACGGCGCCCTGCACGGCACCAAGCCCGTCGACCTCGTCGTCGGTCTCCTGCACGAACTGCGCCGCCGGCTGCCCGGACTCGACCCGGCCGCGATCGACGACATCGTGCTCGGCGTCGTCAGCCCCCTCGGCGACCAGGGCTCCGACATCGCGCGGATCGCGGCCGTCGCCGCCGGACTGCCCGACACCGTCGCCGGGGTCCAGGAGAACAGGTTCTGCGCCTCGGGCCTCGAAGCCGTCAACATGGCCGCCGCGAAGATCCGTTCGGGCTGGGAGGACCTCGTCCTCGCGGGCGGCGTCGAGTCGATGTCCCGGGTGCCGATGGCCTCCGACGGCGGGGCCTGGGCGATGGACCCGATGACCAACCTCGACACCGGCTTCGTCCCGCAGGGCATCGGCGCCGACCTCATCGCGACCATCGAGGGCTTCAGCCGCCGCGACGTGGACGAGTACGCGGCCCTGTCCCAGGAGCGGGCCGCCACCGCGTGGAAGGAGGGCCGCTTCGACAAGTCCGTGATCCCCGTGCGCGACCGCAACGGACTCGTCGTCCTCGACCACGACGAACACCTGCGGCCCGGCACCACCGCCGACAGCCTCGCGAAGCTCAAGCCCTCCTTCGCCGACATCGGCGAACTCGGCGGCTTCGACGCCGTCGCCCTCCAGAAGTACCACTGGGTCGAGAGGATCGACCACGTCCACCACGCCGGCAACTCCTCCGGCATCGTGGACGGTTCGGCGATCGTCGCGATCGGCAGCGAGGAGGTCGGGCAGCGGTACGGACTGCGGCCACGCGCCCGCGTCGTCTCCGCCGCCGTGTCCGGCTCGGACCCCACCATCATGCTCACCGGCCCCGCGCCCGCCTCCCGCAAGGCCCTCGCCAAGGCCGGGCTCACCGCCGCCGACCTCGACCTGGTCGAGATGAACGAGGCCTTCGCCGCCGTCGTCCTGCGCTTCGCCCGCGACATGGACCTCCCGCTCGACCGGATCAACGTCAACGGCGGCGCCATCGCCCTCGGCCACCCGCTCGGCGCGACCGGCGCGATGCTGCTGGGCACCCTCGTGGACGAACTCGAACGGCGCGAGCTGCGCTACGGACTCGCGACCCTGTGCGTGGGCGGCGGCATGGGCGTCGCCACCGTCGTGGAACGCCTCTGACCGCACGGCGTCCCCCGACCGCACGGCGCCCCGCCCGCCACCGGAACCCCAACGGAGCCCCTCCACCATGAGCGACACCCACCGCGCCCCCGCCGTCCGCTGGGAGCAGGACGAGACCGGCGTCGTCACCCTCGTCCTCGACGACCCGGACCAGTCCGCCAACACCATGAACGCCGCCTTCCGCACGGCGATCGAGGCGGTCGCCGACCGCGCCGAGGCCGAGGCCGAGCACATCCGCGGCATCGTCTTCACCTCCGCCAAGAAGACCTTCTTCGCGGGCGGCGACCTGCACGACCTGCTCGCCGTCCGCCCCGAGGACGCCCAGCGCTTCTTCGACGAGGCCCAGGCCCTCAAGCGCGCCCTGCGCCGCATCGAGACCCTCGGCAAACCCGTCGTCGCCGCGATCAACGGCGCGGCCCTGGGCGGCGGTTACGAGATCGCCCTCGCCTGCCACCACCGCGTCGCCCTCGACGCGCCCGGCTCCAGGATCGGCCTGCCCGAGGTCACCCTCGGCCTGCTCCCCGGGGGCGGCGGCGTCACCCGCACCGTCCGCCTCCTCGGCATCGCCGACGCCCTCCTCAAGGTCCTCCTCCAGGGCACGCGGTACACGCCGCGCCGCGCCCTCGCGAGCGGGCTCGTCGACGAGATCGCCGACAGCCCCGGGGAACTGCTCGCCAAGGCCCGCGCCTTCATCGACGCCCACCCCGCGTCCCGGCAGCCGTGGGACACCCCGGGGTACCGCATCCCCGGCGGCACCCCGGCGCAGCCGAAGTTCGCCGCGAACCTGCCCGCCTTCCCCGCCACCCTCCGCAAGCAGACCTGCGGCGCCCCCTACCCCGCGCCGCGCGCGATCATGGCGGCGGCCGTCGAGGGCTCCCAGGTCGACCTCGACACCGCCCTGACCATCGAGACCCGCTACCTCACCGAACTGGCCACCGGGCAGACCGCGAAGAACATGATCCAGGCGTTCTTCTTCGACCTGCAGGCCGTCAACTCCGGTGCCGCGCGCCCCAAGGACGTCGCCCCGCGCACCGTCCGCAGGGCCGCCGTCCTGGGCGCCGGGATGATGGGCGCGGGCATCGCCCACGCCTGCGCCCGCGCCGGGATCGAGGTCGTCCTCAAGGACGTGAGCGAACAGGCTGCCGCCAAGGGCAAGGAGTACGCGCGCGAGCTGCTCGACAAGGCCGTGCGACGCGGGCGCACCACCGAGACCGAGCGCGACGCGCTCCTCGCCCGGATCACCCCGACCGCCGACCCGAAGGACCTCGCGGGCTGCGACGCCGTGATCGAGGCCGTCTTCGAGAACACCGCGCTCAAGCACCAGGTGTTCCAGGAGGTCCAGGGCCTCGTCGCCCCCGACGCCCTGCTGTGCTCGAACACCTCGACCCTGCCCATCACCGCGCTCGCCGAGGGCGTCGAGCGGCCCGCCGACTTCGTCGGGCTGCACTTCTTCTCGCCCGTCGACAAGATGCCGCTCGTCGAGATCATCAAGGGCGAGCGTACGGGGGACGAGGCGCTGGCCCGCGCCGTCGACCTCGTACGGCAGCTGGGCAAGACACCCATCGTGGTCAACGACGCGCGCGGCTTCTTCACCTCGCGCGTCATCGGGCAGTTCCTCAACGAGGGCGTCGCGATGGTCGCCGAGGGCGTCGAGCCGTCCTCCGTGGAGCAGGCCGCCGCGCAGGCCGGCTACCCGGCCAAGGTCCTCTCCCTCATGGACGAGCTGACGCTCACCCTGCCCCGCAAGATCCGCGAGGAGACCCGCGCGGCCGTCGAGGCGGCGGGCGGCACCTGGACCCCGCACCCCGCCGACGCGGTGATCGACCGCATGGTCGAGGAGTTCGGCCGCCCCGGACGCGGCGGGGGAGCCGGCTTCTACGACTACACCGCCGAAGGGGAGCGCGCCGGACTCTGGCCCGGACTGCGCGAGCACTTCACCCGGCCCGGCACCCGTCTCCCCTTCCGCGACATGCAGGAACGCATGCTGTTCGCCGAGGCCATCGACACGGTGCGCCTCCTGGACGAGGGTGTCCTGACCTCCGTCGCCGAGGCCAACATCGGCTCGGTCCTCGGCATCGGCTTCCCCGGCTGGACCGGCGGCGTCCTCCAGTACGTCAACGGCTACGAGGGCGGCCCGGCCGGGTTCGTGCGCCGCGCCCGCGAACTGGCCGCCGCCTACGGGGAGCGCTTCACCCCGCCCGCCTCCCTCGTCGCCAAGGCCGAACGGGGCGAGCGGTACACCGACGCGGCCTGAACCGCCGGGCCGGGACGGACCACCCGGCCCCGGACCGGACGGGCGGGCTGCGCGGGCCTCGCCCCCGCAGCCCGCCCGGGGCACTGTTCAGCCCGCCGTCCCGCGCCGCCCGGTCTCCCGCCCCCCGTCGCCCGCCTCCCCGAGCGCGCCACGCAACTCGGCGCTCAGCGAACGCTGGAAGGCCGTCAGGAGGGCCTGGAGCACGATCGGCTGCATGTGGGCCGACAGCGAACGCGCCTCACCCGCCGGCGCCTCGCCGACCTCGTCCTTGAACAGCGTGGCCAACTCGTGGGCGGCGCGCGCCGCGTGCTCCAGCAGCAGGGAGCGCGCGGAGCGGATCGCCTCCAGTGACAGGGGCAGGTCGAGCAGCCGCACGCCGAGCCGTACGAGCCCCGTGTCGAGCGCGTACCGCCGCGCGTCCGCCCCCGCCCCCGCGGAGTCCGGCGGCAGGGGAGTGAGGACGCCCATCGCTTCCAGCCTGCACAGATCGTCCTCCGTGAGCTTCCTGCCGACCTGCTCCTCGGCCTCCGCCCTGGAACACTCGCTGGTGCCGTCCGGCAGCCAGGAGGCCACCACGGCCCGGTGGACGGCGAGTTCGTGCGCCGTGGTGCCCTCGGGCAGGCGCCCCACGTACCGCTCGATCGCGGCGAGCGTCATCCCCTGGCGTTGCAGGTCCTCGATCAGCGCGAGGCGCCCGAGGTGGTCCTCGCCGTACTGCCCGACCCGGCGCGGACCGATCCGGGGCGGCGGCAGCAGGCCCCGGGTGCCGTAGAAGCGGACGGTGCGCACCGTGACCCCGGCCCGGGCCGCGAGCTCGTCGACCGTGAACGCCGGCCCGGCCGCCGCGGTGTCCGTCTCGCTCGTCATGCCCTCACCCGCGCCTCTCCGACCGCCACCCCGCACCACGTCCTCGGTGGAACAGTATTGCTGTCTCACCAGTGGTGTGAAAGAGACGGGAGGCACGCGGACGGCGACGTACCCTTTGCCCGTGCCCGCCTCACCCCCGCATCACGTCGCCGTCCTCGTGCTCGAAGGCGCGAAGCCCCTCGACGTCGGCATTCCCGCGCAGGTGTTCACGACCCGCGCGAGCATGCCCTACGAGGTGCGGGTGTGCGGCGCGGCCCCCGGTCTCGTGACCGGCGGCGACGGCCTGGCGTACCACGTCGCCCACGGCCTCGACGCACTCACGTGGGCGGACATCGTCTTCGTGCCCGGCTACCGGCACCCGGACCGCGAGGACCCGCCGCGGGCGGTCCTGGACGCGCTGATCGCCGCCCACGAACGCGGCGCGCGGCTCGCCGCCATCTCGACGGGGGCCTTCGCGCTCGCCGCCACCGGCCTGCTCGACGGCAGGCGCGCCACGACGCACTGGCACTACACGCGGGCACTCGCGGCGAAACGACCGCTCGTCCAGGTCGACGCGAACGTCCTGTTCGTCGACGAGGGCAGCGTCCTGACCTCCGCCGGCGCCGCCTCGGGCATCGACCTGTGCCTGCACGTCCTGCGCGGCGATCTGGGGGTGTCCGCGTCGAACCACGCGGCGCGGCGCCTGGTGGCGGCCCCCTACCGCAGCGGCGGTCAGGCGCAGTACGTGCCGCGCAGTGTGCCCGAGTCGCTCGGCGAGCGGTTCGCCGCCACCCGGGAGTGGGCGCTGCACCGGATCGGCGAGCCCCTCGCCCTCGACGTGCTCGCCCGACACGCGGGGGTGTCGCCGCGCACCTTCTCGCGGCGCTTCGTCGAGGACACCGGGTACACGCCGATGCAGTGGGTCATGCGCGCCCGCGTCGACGTGGCCCGCGAACTGCTGGAGCGTTCGCAGCGGAGCATCGAGCAGATCGCCGCCGACGTCGGCCTCGGCACCGGTGCGAACCTGCGGCTGCACTTCCAGCGCATCCTCGACACCACACCGAGCGAGTACCGGCGCACCTTCACCCAGGGGCGGTAGCACCACCTGGCGGGATCCTTGCGGACCCTGGCGATCACGCCGCTGTCACCGGCGGACCGCGAGCGGGAACCTGGTGGTGAAGCCGCAGGGACACAAGGAGCACCACTCATGACTCGCATCGCCATCAACGGATTCGGCCGCATCGGACGCAACGTGCTGCGCGCACTGCTCGAACGCGACAGCGACCTGGAGGTCGTCGCCGTCAACGACCTCACGGAGCCCGCGACCCTCGCGCGGCTGCTCGCCTACGACACGACGGCGGGCCGGCTCGGCCGCCCGGTCACGGTCGACGGGGACGCTCTCCTCGTCGACGGCCGGCGCATCTCCGTGCTCGCCGAGCGCGAACCGGCGCGGCTGCCGTGGGCCGAGCACCGCGTGGACATCGTGCTGGAGGCGACCGGCCGCTTCACCTCGGCCGAGGCCGCCCGCGCCCACCTCGACGCGGGCGCGAGGAAGGTACTGATCAGCGCCCCGGCGACCGGCGCCGACGTCACCCTCGCGTTCGGGGTCAACAGCCACACCTACGACCCGGCCGCGCACACGATCGTCTCCAACGCCTCGTGCACGACCAACGCCCTCGCGCCGCTGGCCGCGGTGCTCGACGAACTCGCCGGTATCGAGCACGGCTTCATGACGACCGTGCACGCCTACACGCAGGAGCAGAACCTGCAGGACGGCCCGCACCGCGACGCCCGCCGCGCCCGTGCGGCCGCCGTGAACATCGTGCCCACCACGACGGGCGCCGCCAAGGCGATCGGCCTCGTGCTGCCCCAGCTCGACGGCAAGCTGTCGGGCGACTCGATCCGCGTGCCCGTTCCGGTGGGATCGATCGTCGAACTCAACACGACCGTCGCCCGCGACGTGACGCGCGAGGACGTGCTGGCGGCGTACCGCGCCGCGGCGGACGGGCCGCTCGCCGGGGTGCTGGAGTACTCGCAGGACCCGCTCGTGTCCTCCGACATCACGGGCAATCCGGCCTCCTCGATCTTCGACTCGGCCCTCACCCGCGTCGACGGCCGCCACGTCAAGGTGGTCGCCTGGTACGACAACGAGTGGGGCTTCTCGCACCGCGTGATCGACACGCTCGAACTCCTCGCGGCCGGCTGAGCGCAGAACGGGCGGCCCACCCTCCCGGGCGGCGCCGCCCGGCACCTCCTGTCCACGGCGCTCGGCGGGGCCGGTCGGTGTCGGAGCCCGCGGCTACGGTGGTCGCCATGGACGGCAGAGACCCGCACGGCTTGCTGGAGGCCCAGTACGCGGCGGCCGAGGCACGCCAGGTCACCGACCGCCTGGCGGCGTATCGAGACGTGACTGGACCGGCACGCGCCGGGCACACCGGCCGTGTTGCGGAGAGGCGCGACCGGGCCCGAGATCACCGGAGATGGCCGACCGGCTGAAGGCACCCTCGCTCCTGCCCGGCGAGCGGCCCGGGCTGCTCAGCCTTCCCGCCCTGACGTGGAGCCGGCCGGCGGATCCCGACGGGCGGCGCGGTGGCAGCCCTTCACCGGGAGCTGACGGCTGAGGTCCGGTCGCCCTGCCCCGGCGGCCGACGAGCAGAAGCCTCGAAGCCTCCGAAAGCCGTTCGGGCCAGGCGCTGTTGACACGGGCACTGCTCCGGCGACCGACGCGGGCCGCCCGGTCGGCCCGACGCGCGCGCCGAGAACCGCCCCGGTCCGGACCGTTGACGTGCTTACCACCCCTGGCTAGCGTCGAAGAGCGCTCTCCGCGTGTGGGGGAGCCGTACGGGGATGACCGCTGACAGGAAAGAGCCGCCCGCGACCTCCCCGGGGACACCCCAGGACCGACCGGTTGTGGCGAACCGGTCCGCGAGGCGCCCCTACCGCCTCCGCGTCCCGCCGTGTCCCGGTCCATCCGGAAAGCCCCCGTGGCCCCGGGACGACAGCTGTACCGCGTCGAACGGCCGGTTATGACAACGTTGTCCGTTCGCCGCGCGCACGGCCGCGCCCCGGCCGGGGAGCGAAAGGAGCGAGCCGCACCGATCACCACCCGCCCCCACACGCGGCGCGCGACCACCGGACCCCCGACCTCATCCCGGCGACCGCCCGAGCGGCGGACGCCCGGACTGGAGAGTGATGAAGTCCTTCCCCCACAAGAACCAGCACAGGAACCCGCTCAAGTTCTCCCGCAAGAGCACCCTCGCCGCCGCGACCGCCGTCGGCGGACTGGTCCTGGCCTTCCTGCCCCTCAGCGCGTCCGCGGCGGGACCGCAGGCCGCCGCCGCCGACACCCGGGCCTCGGCCGCCGCCGCGGGGCTCATGACCATGTACGACAGCGACACCGCCCTGTTCGACGGCAACGGCTGGTGGACCTCGGCCAACGCCGTGACCTCCCTCATCGACCACATGCGGGTGAGCGGCGACTCCGGCTACGAGTCGGTGGTGTCCGAGATCCACGACCGCAACATCGACGCGCAGGGCGGCAACTTCACCAACGAGTACCTGGACGACACCGGATGGTGGGGCCTGGCCTGGGTCGACGCCTACGACCAGACGGGAGACACCAAGTACCTGGACACCGCCCGCGCCGACGCCGACCACATGGCCGAGTACTGGAACGACCAGTGCGGCGGCGGGGTGCAGTGGAACGAGACGAAGGCGTACAAGAACGCCATCACCAACGAGCTGTACCTCCAGCTCACCGCGGCCCTGCACAACCGCATCGACGGCGACACCCAGTACCTCGACCGCGCCAAGGCGGAGTGGAACTGGTTCAGCGGCAGCGGCATGATCAACGGCTCGAAGATGATCAACGACGGTCTCGGTGACGACTGCGCCAACAACGGGCAGACCGCGTGGACCTACAACCAGGGCGTGGTACTCGGCGGGCTCACCGAACTGGCCCGGGCCACCGGCGACAACGGCTACCTCGACACCGCCAGGGAACTGGCCGACGCCTCCACCACCTCCGGTGACATCACCGCCGACGGGGTGCTGCGCGAGCCGGGGGAGGGGGAGTGCAGCGGTGACGGAGCCTCCTTCAAGGGGGCGTACGTGCGCGGGCTCGGCGCGCTCAACTCGCGGCTGGACGACCACCCGTACACCGGCTGGCTCGACCGCAACGCCGACGCCGCCTACGCCAACGACCGTACCGACCAGGACATCTACGGTTCGCACTGGAACGGCCCGTTGACCTCCTCCAACCACAGTTGCCAGCACAGCGCGCTCGACCTGCTGAACGCGGCCACCCAGAAGTAACCGGTACCCCTCAAGCACGCGGCGGGCCGGGGCGGTGGTGCACCACCACCGCCCCGGCCCGCCCGGTGCTCGCTCGCCGCGCCGTCAGCCCCGCCGGGTCAGCCGCAGCGTGAGGATCTGGAACGGCCGCAGCGTCAGCCGCAGTTCACCGTCCACCGCCTCACAGGCGTCCTCGTCCCCGCCGTCGAGCGGACGCTCCAGCAGGTCCGTCACCCCTGCCGTGCCGAACGCGAAGCCGGGGGTCAGGGTCGCCCGGGCCCGCGCGCCGTGCGCCTCGTGCAGGCGCACCACGACGTCCCCGGAACGGTCGTCGGCCAGCTTCACGGCCGTCACCACCACCGCCTCCTGGTCCACGCGTACCAGCGGCGCCACCTCGGCCGTGCCCGGGACGGTGCGCTCGGGCAGGTTGAGGTGGTGCCCCTCGCGCACCGCGTCCGGGACCGAGGCACCGATCACGAGCGCGTACCGCAGCCGGTGCTCGCCCTGGTCGGCCTCCGGGTCGGGGAAGCGCGCGGCGCGCAGCAGCGAGAGCCGCACCGTCGTGGTCGTCCCGCCGTCGGCGCGCACATCGCGTGTCACGTCGTGTCCGTATGTCGAGTCGTTGACCAGCGCCGCGCCCCAGCCCGGTTCGCCCACGTGCAGGAAGCGGTGCGCGCAGATCTCGAACTTGGCCGCGTCCCAGCTGGTGTTGGTGTGGGTGGGCCGCTCGACGTGCCCGAAGGGGATCTCGGCCGTGGAGTGCGCCGCCCGCAGGTCGAACGGGAAGGCCGCCTTGAGGATCTTCTCCCGCTCGCGCCAGTCCACCAGGGTGTCGACGTCGAGTCGCCGGGCGCCCTCGCGCAGGCTCAGGGTCTGCTCGATCCGCGAGTCGCCGAAGCTCCGCACGACGCGGACCGCCCCCTCGTGCACCGTGACGGAATCGGCCTGTGTCAGGTCGCGCACCGTGTTGCGGTAGAAGACGTCGAGGTCCCAGGCGTCCCATTCGTTGGGGAAGTCCTGGTGCAGTTGCAGCAGGTTGGCCCGCTCCCCGGGCGCGAGCGCCTCCCGGTCGGCCGCGAGGTCACGGGCCGAGGTGATCAGCCCCTGACCGTCGACCACCACCCGCACCAGCCCGTTGTCGAGGACGAAGCCGTCCCCCTCGGCCCGCGGCGTCACGAGGGCCGGTTCCGCCGCACGCGCCACGGCGCCCATCGCGGGCACCCCGGCGCGGCCGTGCGGGGCCCCGTTGAAGACCACCGTCCCGGCGCCGCCGCCCGCCAGCACCCGCTGGGCCCGCTCGGTCAGATCCGCCAGCTCGGCGAGCACCCGGACATAGGTCTCCTCCGCCTCCCGGTGCACCCAGGAGATCGAACTGCCCGGCAGGATGTCGTGGAACTGGTGCAGCAGGACGGTCTTCCACAGCCGGTCGAGCGCGTCGTGCGGATACTCCGTCCCGGCCCGTACGGCGGCGGTGGCCGACCACAACTCGGCCTCCCGCAACAGGTGTTCGCTGCGCCGGTTGCCCTGCTTCGTGGCGAGCTGACTGGTCAGGGTGCCGCGGTGGAACTCCAGGTAGAGCTCGCCGGACCACACCGGGGCGTCCGGGTACTCGGCCTGCGCCCGGGTGAAGAACTCCGCGGGCGGCTCGATCGCGACCCGGGGCGAGCCCTCCAGGTCGGCGAGGCGCTCGGCCCGGGCCAGCATCTCCCGGGTGGGGCCGCCTCCGCCGTCCCCGTAGCCGAACGGGACCAGGGAGCGGTGGGTGCGCGCCTTCTCCTTGAAGTTCCGCTCGCTGTGCGCGACCTCCGCGCCCGACAGATCGCTGTTGTACGTGTCCACGGGCGGGAAGTGGCTGAAGATGCGGGTGCCGTCGATGCCCTCCCACCAGAAGGTGTGGTGCGGGAAGCGGTTGGTGGTGTTCCACGAGATCTTCTGCGTGAGGAACCAGCGCACCCCGGCGAGCTTCATGAGCTGGGGGAGGGCGGCGTTGTACCCGAAGGTGTCGGGCAGCCACATGTCCTGCGTCTCGACGCCGAACTCCTCCAGGTAGAAGCGCTTCCCGTACACGAACTGCCGCGCCAGCGACTCGCCGCCGGTGAGGTTGGTGTCCGGCTCGACCCACAGACTGCCGGTCGGCACGAACTGGCCGCCCTTGGCCTTCTCCTGGGCCCGCGCGTACACCTCGGGCCGCTCACGGCGCAGCCAGTCCAGTTGCTGGGCCTGCGACATGACGAACCGGAACTCGGGGTGCTCGTCCATGAGGTGGGTGACGTTGGAGACGGTGCGGGAGACCTTCCGTACCGTCTCGCGCAGCGGCCACAGCCACGCCGAGTCGATGTGCGAGTGGCCGATCGCCGAGATCCGGTGGGCCCGGGCGCTCGCGGGGGCGGAGAGCGCCGGGGCGAGCAGCGCGCGGGCCGCCGGGGCGCTGCCCGTGACGTCCTGGAGGTCGAGCGCGTCCAGGGCGCTCTCCACCGCTTCGAGGATCTGCCAGCGACGCGTGGAGTGCTCGGGCAGTTCGGGCAGCAGCCCGCCGAGCACGTCGAGGTCCTGGACGAGGGCGAAGACCTCGCTCTCGAACACGGCGAGGTCCATCCGGCGCAGCCGGTACAGCGGCTCACCCGGCTCGGCCTGCTCGTCGCTCAGCCACGGCGCCCGGTCGCCGGCGGCGGTGCGCGCGAAGCTCAGGTCGGGGGAGTCGTGCATGACGACCGGGTTGGCGGCGGCCTCCACGTACAGCACGATCTCCTGCCCGCCCTCGGCGCGGTCGGCGACCGGGACGTAGGAGTTGCGCGGGTTGAGGGCCTTGAGCGGGGTGCCGTCGGGGCGCAGCACGAGCCCCTCGGCGGAGAAGCCCGGGGCGTCCGTGTCGAAACCGATGTCGAGGACGGCTTCGAGGCGGCGCCCGGCCCACTCCTCGGGGACGACGGCCGAGACCCGGAACCAGCTCGTGGACCAGGCCGGGCCCCAGCGCTCGCCGACCCTCGTGGGCTCGTAGGGCGCGGCGAGTCCTTCGGCGACCGGTACCGGTTCGCCGGGCACGTGCCACACCTCGACCGACAGCGGGATCGAGGGGCTGTGCACGGCCGGGCGCAGCCGTTGCTCGCGTATCCGCGTGAGGCGTTTGGTGATGACGGTGGGATCGCTGTGCATGCCAACTCCGGGGGAAGGGTGGTCGGGTGACCGGTGGGGACGCGGCGGGTTCAGCCCTTCAGGGCCCCGCCCAGGGCGAAGCCGCCGCCGAGCTTGCGGGCCAGCACGAGGTAGAGCACCACGACCGGCACCGAGTAGACGATCGAGAAGGCCGAGAGCTGCCCGTACTGCGTCTGGTCGTGCGCGCTCAGGAAGGTGAAGACGCTGACGGAGGCCGGGAGTTTTTCCGGCGAGAGCAGCAGGATGAAGGGGACGAAGAAGTTCCCCCACATCCCGATGAACGTGAAGATGGTGACGACGATGACGCCCGGCCGCATGAGCGGCAGGACGACGCTCCACAGGATCTGCATGGCGTTGGCCCCGTCGGTGCGCGCCGCCTCCTCCAGCACGACGGGCACCCCGTCCATGAAGGACTTCATGAGCCAGATGCCGAAGGGCAGCGCGGACGCGGCGAGGAAGAGGGTCGCGGCCGGCATCGAGTCGATCAGCTCGACCTGAACGAACATGCTGTAGACCGGGATCATGATCGCGGTGATCGGCAGGCCCGTCGTGAACAGGATCGTGTAGAGGAAGGGCCGGCGCAGCCGCGAGCGGAACCGCGACAGCGGATAGGCGGCGAGGACCGAGCACACCACGCACAGCAGAGTGCCGCCGCCGCACAGCAGCAGCCCGTTCAGGATCGGGCGGAAGGTCGTGTCCGCGTCCAGGACCTGCGAGAAGTTGTCGGCGGTCAGGTCCGGGGCGGACAGCCGGAAGCTCGCCGAGGAGTCGACCGAGGCCGCCAGCATCCACAGCAGCGGCACCACGAACAGGGCGGACACGACGAGGAGTACGAGGTTGACGGCCGTCCGGCCGGCCCGGCGCCGGGGCCTGCGGCCGGGGGCGCGGCCGCTCGGGAGGGCCGGGGCGGGGGCCTCGGCCTCGGCCGCGGGCGGGCTGTCGGCGAGGGCCATCAGTTCTCCTCGATCTTCAGCAGGCGGATGTAGACGACGGAGAACAGGGCCCCCACCACGAGCAGGACCAGGGCGACGGCCGTGCCGTAGCCGATCAGGCTGTTCTGGAAGGCCTGCTTGTACATGAAGATGGGCAGGGTCTGCGACTTGTTGTCGGGGCCGCCCGAGGTCATGGTGTAGATGAGGCCGAAGACCGACAGCGTCTGGAGCGTGACCAGCATGAGGTTGGTCATGACCGAGCGCCGGATGACGGGCAGCGTGACGTGCCACAGCCGTTTGAACGGCCCGGCCCCGTCCATCTCCGCCGCCTCGACCAGTTCCCTGGGCACGTCGTTGAGCGCCGCCGAGTACACCATCATCGAGAAGGCCGTGCCGCGCCACACGTTGGCCAGGCACACGGCCAGGATCGGCAGCGAGTACAGCCAGTTCTGCTGCGGCAGGTGCAGCGCGTCGAGGATCGCGTTGAGCGAACCGCGCCGGAAGAAGAACGCGTACATCATGTACCCGGCCACCACCTCCGGCAGCACCCAGGCGGCGAGCACCACGGTGCTGGTCAGGGAGCGCACCGGCTTGGACGCCTTCTCCATGAGCACGGCGAGCGCGAGCCCGAGCGTGTTCTGCCCGACGATGGCCGAGCCGACGACGAAGACCAGCGTCAGGACGACCGAGTCGAAGAACTCCGGGTCGTCGAAGGCCCGGGAGAAGTTGTCCAGGCCCACGAAGTGCGTGGCGGTCGTCCCGCTGAGCTGCATGTCGGTGAACGCGTAGTACACGCAGTACGCGATCGGCCCGGCCAGGAACACCACGATGAGGAGCACGGAGGGCAGCAGCGGCAGGCCGCGCAGCAGCCCCGAGCGTGCCGGGCGCCGCCGCCCGGACGGCGGCCGCGCGTGCGGACCGCCTCGCGCGCCGCCCTCGTCCCGCTCGTCCACCGCGAGGACGGCGCCGCTCACCGGGTGCCCCGGACGGTCTTGCCCTCGCCCACCGCGGACTTGACGGCGCCGTCGTAGGTGGCGGCTGCCTCGGCGACGGAGCTCTTGCCGGTGGTCACGGCCTCCATGGCCTTCTGGACGGCGCTGGACACCTGGGGGTAGACGGGCAGCCCGGGGCGGTAGAAGGTGTGCGGCACGAGCGCGCTGAAGAACTTGTTGGTGGGCAGCGCTTCGAGGTACCCCGGGTCCTTCGCGACGTCCTCACGCACCGCGATGGTGGCGTTCACGCTGTTCCACTCGGCCGAAGCCGACTTCGTCTGAAGGGACTTCATGAACTTCCAGGCGAGATCCGGGTTCTTCGCCTTGGACGGGATCGACCAGGCCCAGCCGCCGGACATGCTGACCTTGCCGGAGCCCTGCCCGTTCTGCGTCGGCATCGCGGCCGTCCCCATGACCGACTCCCACTGCGCCCAGGGCTTGGGGCCGGTACGGATCCAGCTGTTGGGCATCCACGAGCCGTCGATGTCCATGCCGAGCTTGCCCTGCGGGAGCAGTTCGGTGGCGACCGAGGCAGCGAAGTTGGAGCCCAGGGCGTCCTGGACGGAGGGGCCGAGCTTGTCGCCGTAGACGGTGCGCACGAACTGGAGGGAGTCCCTGAACCCCTTGCTGCCGACGACCCACTTGCGGCTCTTGGAGTCGTACAGCGAGTCGCCCGCCGCGGGTGTCCCGTACAGCAGCATCTCCAGACCCTGCATGGTGGACTGCTCGCCGCCCGCCGTGCCGGTGAAGAGGTTCATCGGCGTCACGCCGGGCGCCTTCGCCTTGATCTTCCGGGCCGCGTCGAGGATGTCGTCCCAGGTCTTCGGCTGCCAGGGAACGGGTATCCCGGCCTTCTTGAAGATCTCCTTGTTGTACCAGATGCCGCGTGTGTCGGTGTTGTCCGGGACGCCGTAGGTCTTGCCGTCGGCCGCGTACTTCATCGCGGCCTTCGCGGGGGCCGCGTACTGCTTCCAGTCCGCCCAGGACTTCAGGTAGCCGTCGAGCGGCTTGAGGTATCCGGCGCCCACGTCGGAGCTGATGGTCGCCGTGTCCTCGTACACCAGGTCCGGCGCCGTCGCGGGGGAGCGCATCATCAGCTGGATCTTCGTCATGTAGTCGCCCTGGCTCGCCGTGACGGGCACCAGCTCGACCTTCTTGCCCGGGTTCGCCTTCTCGAACTTCTTGACCTTGTCGGCCAGGTAGTTGGGCTGCACCTTGTTACTGCTGTTGAGCTGCTTCTGGTAGACGACCTTGATGGTGTCGCCGGAGCCGCCCGATCCGGAACCGCAGGCCGACGCCCCCGCCACCAGGGCGAGCGTCAAGCCGGTGGCCATGACAAGTCTCGTGCGCACGTTGAACCTCCACTGAAAGGGCCCGTCCGGCCATGGGAGAGGCGGGCCCCGCAGGGCCCGTCACGGGGCGAAACCCCCTCGTCCCAGGGGGGTTTCGGCCCACGCATGTCGGCGAAGCTAAATCCAATGGATGTAATAAGTCAACGCTCGTACCGTGTATTCTCCCGATGCCTTCACTGCGGTGACCCGAGTGAACCGGGACCCGTGTGGAGGCGTACGGGCCGGGAGATGGAGGAGTGGTGACGCAAGGGGGAACGAACCTCCCCAGAGTCGGGGGGTACAACCAGGCGGTCGTCCTCGACGCGATCCGTACGGCCGGATCGGTGAGCCGCGTCGAACTCGCGCCGCTGACCGGGCTCACCGTGCAGACCGTCTCCAACGTGGTGCGCCGGCTGCTGGAGGCGGGGCTGGTCTCGGAGTCCGGCCAGGCCCCCTCCGGCGGCGGGAAACCGCGCACCCTGCTCTCGCCCCGCCCCGAGGGCGCCTACGCGGTGGGTGTCCAACTCGACCCGGACGCCGCCGTGTCCGTACTGGTCGACCTGTCCGGAGTGGTACTCGCCAGGCGCCGTACCCGGCTCGCCGGGCTCACCGACCCCAAGGACGTCGTCGCGCGGTGCGCGGCGGCCGTCAAACGCCTGGTGGCCGGCGCCGAACTCGGCTCGGGCCGGCTGCTCGGACTCGGGGTCGCGGTGCCCGGACCGCTCGACGGCCCCGCCGACGCCGTCGTCTCCCCGCCCAACTTCCCCTCCTGGGGCCGGGTTCCGCTGCGCGACATGTTCGCCGGGGTCACCGGCATGGATGTCGCCATGAACAACGACGCCACCGCCGCCGCCATCGGGGAGCGCTGGATAGGTGGCCGGGCCCGTGCGGGCAGCTTCCTCTTCATCTACATGGGCACCGGCATAGGCGCCGGAATCGTCCTCAACAACACGGTTCTGTACGGGGATTCGGGCAACGCCGGCGAGTTCGGGCACATGGCCGTCGAACCGGGGCCCCTCGTGTGCCAGTGCGGGGCGAACAACTGCCTGGGCCCCTACGTCCGGCCGCACGCCGTCCTCGCCGAGCTGAGCGAACGGCACGGCGCCGAGGCGGCCCGGCGCATCGGCCTCAGCGGCGCCCCCGGGGCGGTGTCCGCCGACTGGAAGCTGCTGCGCCGCGCGGTGCGCAAGGGCGATCCGGCCGCCGAGGAGGTCGTACGGCGCGCCGCCCGCCGCGTGGGCCAGGCCGCGCGCGGCACCGTCGCGATGCTCGACGTGAGCCAGGTGGTGGTCGGCGGCGAGGCCCTGCACGGCATCGAGCCGCTCATGCTGGAGGAGATCGAGGCGGCCGTCAACACGACCTCGGTGACCCGCGCCCTGCGGAAGGTCGCCGTCCAGCGCAGCGTGATCGGGGACGCCGTCGGCGCGGTCGGCGCGGCCTCCCTCGTCCTGCACGGCAACTACGCGCCGGGATGGCGGATGCTGACGCGGCCGGGGAGCTGACGGCAGGGGGGCGGTGCGGGCGGGGAGGTGACGCCGCATGAAGGCTGACCGGCCGGGGGTTGTGACGTGGGCGGAGGGCTGGCGGCGCCGGTTGGGGGCCGACGCGGCCGGGGTTTGACGTGGGTGGAGGGCTGGCGCCGGGTTGGGGGCCGACCGGCCGAAGGTTTGACGCGGCCCCGGAGCTGGCGCCGGTTGGGGGCCGATACGGCCGAAGTGCTGACGCGTCCGGCCGGGGTGCCATGCCTGGCCGCGCGGCTGCTCCCGTATCCCTTCGGGCCCGCGACCGGGCCCGCGACCGCCTCCGGCGTCGCCCTCGGGCCCGGCCGCGCGACCGCCTCCGGCGTCGCCCTCGGGCCCGGCCGCGCGACCGCCTCCGGCGTCGCCCTCGGGCCCGGCCGCGCGACCGCCTCCGGCGTCCCTTCGACGCGGCGGTGCGACCGGCTCCGGCTGTTCCTCCGCCCCCACCGAGCCGCCCGCCCCGATATCACTCGGCGCGGCGTCGCGTCCGGCTCCGGTGTCCCCCGGACAGGTGGTTGCGGCGCGGGCCGGAACGGGTAGCCCACGGGTATGCACCTGCTTCCCCCGGGTTCGGTTCTGCCCAAGGCCGCGCTTCTCGCGCTGTCGCTGCCGCCGCTGACCCTCCTGCGGCACGCCCGCGCCCTGCGCCGCGCGGCCCGGACCGCCCCGCCACCGACCCCGGGCGCCCCGGTCCCCGGCATCGTGACCGCGGCGCCCGCACCGCCCCCCGGGGCTTGGCGCGCGGCGTCCCCCCAGTCGAGCCTGGAGGCGGCCCGCGTCCGGGCGGAGGCGGAGCTGAGAGACCGGGTCTCCGAGGTGGCCGCACTGGTCGCCGCACGCGGCTTGTAGCCACGGGCGGCGGGCCCGGCGCGGCTCGTCGGCGGGGCATATCGGGACGTACGGTGGGAACCTGGGGTGCGTCCGCCCCGCCGTCGTCCCAGGGAGCCGCCGCCGTGCCCTCGTCCTCCCGGAGCTCCCGGGCCTCCCGCCCCGAACCCGTCCCGCCTCCGCCGGGCGGGGTGCTGTGGAGCGTCGCGGGGGACATCCGTTCCCTCCTCCTGCTCCCGGCGGCGCTGATCCTCCAGGTCGCGCACCCGGCGGTCGGCGCGGGCGTGAACGAGTACTCCGTCTTCCGCACGGACCCGTGGGGCCGGGGCGCCCGCTCCCTGGCCTCCGTACAACTGTGGGTGTACGGCGGGGACGAGGCGGTCGCCGAGGGGCGGCGGCTGCGCCGGCTGCACCGCGAGATCCGCGGCACCGACACCCTTGGCCGCCCCTACCGCGCCCTCGCCCCGGACACCTACGCGTGGGTGCACGCCACCGGGTTCCCCGTCTACCGGCACGGCCTGCGTCTCCTGGCCAGGCCGCTCACCCCGGCGCAGGAACGGCAGTTGTACGCGGAGTGGCGGCAGGTCGGCCGCGTCCTCGGCCTGCGCGAACGTGATCTGCCGCGCACCGTCGAGGAGTTCTGGCCCACCTTCCACCGGGTGCTCGCCGCCGAGATCGGCCCGAACCAGGTGGTCCACGACCTGCTCTCCGTGGACTTGCCGGTGCCCCCGCCCGGCCGCGGCCCCCGCCTCCTGCGCCTGGCCCTGCGTGCCCTGTGGCCCCTCCTGCTCCCGCCTCTCCTGCGGCTGCGCCGCTTCCTGACCGTCGGCTACCTGCCGCCCGAGGCCCGTGCGGCCCTGGGCCTGGAATGGAGCGAGCGGCAGGAGCGGCGGCTGCGGCGCCTCAGCACCGTGCTGCGCCTGCTCGTCCCCGCCCTGCCCGAGCGACTGCGCTACCTCCCGAGGGCCCGCAGTGCCCGCGCCGCAGCCCGGCGCGCGGGCGACACCCACGCGCGCCCCTGAGCGGCCCGGCCCCCAACTCCGCTCGCGACGCCCCTCTTCCGCCCCGCCCGCCGCCCCGGTACCTTGCGCTCCGTACCCGTATCGCATCGCACCCGTGTTCGTACCGCACCCCCACGCGTCACCGCGCCGCAACCGGCCGGCGCGCGTCGTCAACGGGAGGCACCGAGTTGCCCGCACGTGCGCACTCCGAGGAAGACACCGGTCCCGAGGCAGGCATACGGCCCGCGGGGGACGCCGCGCCCGAGCCAGACATACGGCCTGAGGGCGCACGGCGCGGTCCGCGCCGTGCGAGGGCCCTGCTGCTCGGGATCGCCGCCCTGGCCCTGGCCGCCCCGCTCGTCAGCGCCCCCGCACAGGCCGCGAGTGCCGGACCGCCCCGCACCGGGTTCGAACGCAGCGCCGGGGCCCACTGGACGACCCAGCCCGAGGAGGCCGCCTTTCTCGCCGCCGTCGACCGGGGCAGCGACCGCACCCGGGTCGAGACCGTCGCCACCACGAAGCAGGGCAGGCCCCTGACCCTCGTACGCGTCGGGGAGCGGCGCACCACGAACAACACGGTGCTCCTCGTGTGCAGCCAGCACGGCGACGAGCCCTCGGGGCGCGAGGCCTGCCTGACGACCGTCCGGGACCTCGCCTACGCGCGCGACGCCCGCACCCGGGCCTTCCTCTCCCGCACGACGGTCCTCGTGCTGCCCGACGCCAACCCCGACGGCAACGCGGCCGACACGCGCGGCAACTCCGACGGCGTCGACATCAACCGGGACCACCTCGCCCTGAAGACGGCGGAGGCCCGCGCGATGGCCGCCATCCAGCGCGACCTGAGGCCCGACCTCGTCTACGACCTGCACGAGTACGGCGCCACCCCGCCCTACTACGACAAGGACCTCTTCGACCTCTGGCCGCGCAACCTCAACACCGCGCCCGCCGTGCACCGCGAGGCGCAGGCCCTGTCACAGAGCTACGTCCGCCCCGCCGCCCGCGCGGGTGGCCACTCGATCGGCACCTACGGCATCTGGACCGACCCCGCGACCGGGGACCCGGTCCGGCAGACCGCCGGGGACGGACAGGAACGCATCCTGCGCAACATGAGCGGCGTCAAGCACGCGGTCGGCCTGCTCATCGAGAGCCGGATCGACGCGCTGTCCGCCGAGGAGAAGGCCGACCCGGCCCTCAACCACCGGCGCCGGGTCGACTCCCAGCTCGACGCGCTCGACGGCCTCTTCGGCTTCACCGACGCGCACCGCCGGGCCGTGGAGAAGGCCACCACGACGGCCCGGCTGAGCGGGCTCCTGGACCGGGGCCCGGTCTACCTCGGCGGCGCCGACAACGAAGCCGCCGCGCCTAAGGACGTACTCACCGACCCGCCGTGCGGCTACCGGCTTGACGCGAGCCAGTACGCCGACGTCCGCGACGAACTGGCCCTGCACGGAGTGGCCGTCCACGCCGACCGCGCGGGCGGCGGGGCCTTCGTCCCGCTGCGCCAGTCGCTGCGCGCCCTGATCCCGCTGCTTCTGGACGCCCGCGCGAGTTACCCGCTGACGGCCGCGACCCCGGTCGAGCGCTGCTGACACCGTACGGGCCGTCCGGCCCCCCCCTCACCCGGAGGCGGCCGCGACCAGTGCGGCCGCCTCCCGCGCGCAGCCCCAGGCCACCGTGATCCCGGCCCCGCCGTGACCGTAGTTGTGCACGACCGGTGTCCCGTCCGCGAGCCGTTCCGTCTCCATCCGCACCCCGCCGGTGCGCCCGGGGCGCAGGCCGACGCGGTGGCCGAGCACCTTCGCGTCCGCTATCTCCGGCCGTATCGCCGCGCAGCCGCGCACGATCTCCCGGGCGGTGTCCGGATCCGGCTCCCGGTGCCCGTCGCCGACCTGGGCGGTCCCGCCGAGGATGAGCCCGAAGGGCTGCGGGAGGAAGTACACCGAGAGCGGGCCGCCCGAGGCGACCGCCGTGAACCACGTGTCCACGCCCGGGTTCTCGACGATCACCAGCTGGCCGCGCACGGGATGGACGGCGGGATCGGGCACCAGCTCGCGGGCCGCGAGCCCCGCGCAGTCGACCACCACGCGCGCCTGCCGCGCGGCCTCGTCCAGGGAACGCACCCGGCGCGCCACGAGCCGCCCGCCGTGCGCCAGCAACTCCCCGGTCAGCCACGCCAGATGGGTCGGCATGTCGATGAGCGGCAGCCGCGCCCACAGCCCCGGCCCACCCGCGTACTCGCGAGTGGTGGAGGGGCGCAGGCCGGCGACCCGCTCCGCCCACGGCCCGAGATCCCCGAGCGAGATCCCCGCGTGCACCCCTTCGACGAGCCGGACGCCGGTGCGGTCCGGCTCGCCGGTGAGCCCCGCGTACACCTCCAGTGACTCCAGCGCCCACGCGCCGACCCGCTCGGCCGGCTCGATGTGGTACGGCCACCACAGACCGCCCGCCACGGCGGAGGTGGTGGCGAGCGCCGCGTCCGCCGACCACACCTCCACCCGCCGTCCGGCCCGCGCCAGCGCGACGGCCGTGGTCAGCCCGATGACGCCCCCGCCGACCACCACGACGTCCGAGGTGCCGGCCCTGTGTTCGCTGTCCATGTGTTCGACGGTATCGCCCGTGAGGAGGACGGCGGCCCCGGGGTGTGAACGGCGTCGGGGCTCCGCCCGCCGGTCCCTCGGAGGGGGGCCGCCCCGCTCGTCCCCGCCTGTTCGCTCCCCGTACCTCCGCCGTCCGCCGGGCGTTGTCGCAGGGGGCCGAGCCTTCTCCTCGGTGTCCGGTCCCCCGGCCGGACGCGCCCTCGCACACAGACGAAAGGCCTCGCCGTGCGCGTTCCCGTCCCCCCGTCCCTCCGCCGAACGGGCCTCGGCGCCGCCGGAGCCCTGCTGCTCGCCGCCACCGGGCTGAACGGCAGTGCCCACGCCGCGAGTTACGGCACCCCGTCGATCTCGTTGTCCACCGCGTACCTGTCCGGAGCGGTCGGAGCGAGCGCCGACCCGACGGTGGCGGTCACCGTGTCCCAGAGCGGCGCCGACGCCTCCGCGCTGACCGTGGACGTCTCCAAGAGCAGCAAGACCTCGGTCGCCGCAACCGGAGACGTGAGCGTGACGGGCACCGGCGGCAGCAGGACGCTCGCCGTCACCGCCCGAGGCCGGGGCTACACCGACCTGACCGTCAGGGTCAACGGACTCGGCGGGAAGACCACGACGAAGACCCTGCACTACGCGGCTTCCCCCGCCGTGCAGTACTCCGCCGACGCGCGCTACCTCACCGGGGCGAGCGACGCCTCGGCCGCCGTCGACGTCGGCGGCGGCTACCTCGTCGTCGCCAACGACGAGGACAACACCCTGCGCCTCTACAACGGCTCGGTCTCCGGCGCCCCCGTGAAGACCTGGGACATGAGCGGCAAGCTCGGCGCCGACAAGGAGGCCGACATCGAGGGCGGCACCCGCGTCGGCGACACCATCTACTGGACCGGCTCCCTCGGCAACAACAAGGACGGCGAGTACAAGGCCGACCGCAACACCGTCTTCACGACCAAGGTGTCCGGGAGCGGGGCCACCACCTCCCTCTCCTTCACCAGCGCCTACCACAAGCTGCGCGACGACCTCGTGGCCTGGGACAAGTCCCACGACGACCGCTACGGTTTCGCGGCGGCCACCGCCAAGGGCAAGGTGCCCAAGTCCGTCGACGGCTTCAACGTCGAGGGCCTGGAGTTCGCGCCCGGCTCGACCACCACCGCCTACCTCGGCTTCCGCGCCCCGCTGACCCCGGCGGTGACCGGCGGCAAGGCGCTCCTGGTGCCGGTGACGAACATGGACAAGGTCGTCACGGGCACGAAGGCGGCCTTCGGCACCCCCGTCGAACTCGACCTCGGCGGACTGTCCGTACGCGACATCCGCAAGAACGCCGCCGACGAGTACCTGATCCTCGCCGGTTCCTGGGCCGCCGACGACAACAGCGACCCCTACGCCCTCTACCGCTGGGACGGCGTCCCCGGCCACGCCCCCGTCAAGGCCCTGGACCTCCCCACCGCCGACGCCGGGGGCTGGGAGTCCGTCGTGTCCGTGCCCGCCCCGGCGGGCGCCGGTGCCCGTGTCCAGCTCGTCACCGACGACGGCGACGCCGACCTGTACGGCGACGGCACCCAGGCCAAGGACCTCGACCACCCCGAGTGGCAGAAGTCCCGCAGCACCTGGTTCACGCTGGGCTGAGACCGGGGAGCCGGGGTGGGATTTTTATCGGGCGGAACGGGGGCCCGGGGCCCGATAAACTCCCACCCCTGATGACTGCGACTCTCGTGACCAAGGACCTCGCCGCCGGACACGGCGACCGCTCACTCTTCTCCGGGCTCGACCTCGTCGTCGCGCCCGGAGACGTGGTGGGGCTCGTCGGCGCCAACGGGGCGGGCAAGTCGACGCTGCTGCGGCTGCTGGCCGGGCTCGGGACACCCGAGGAGGGCACCGTGCGGCTCACCCCGCCGGGCGCGAGCGTCGGACACCTGCCGCAGGAGCCGGAGCGCAGGCCGGGCGAGACGGTCGGCGCCTTCCTCGCCCGCCGCACTGGCGTCGCCGCCGCGCAGCAGGCCCTCGACGAGGCCACCGCGGCGCTGGTCGAGGAACGCGCCGGGGCCGACGACGCGTACGCCGAGGCCCTGGAGCGCTGGCTCGCGCTGGGCGCCGCCGACCTGGACGAACGGGCCGAGGCGGTCGCCGCCGACCTCGGGCTCACCACGGGACTCGACCTCCCGATGACCGCCCTGTCCGGCGGCCAGGCGGCCCGCGCCTCCCTCGCCTCCCTCCTGCTCTCCCGCTACGACGTGTTCCTCCTGGACGAGCCGACCAACGACCTCGACCTCGCGGGCCTCGCCCGGCTGGAGGGGTTCGTCACCTCACTGCGGGCCGGCACCGTCCTGGTCAGCCACGACCGCGAGTTCCTGTCCCGCACCGCGACCGACATCCTCGAACTCGACCTCGCCCAGCAGCAGGTGCGGCTCTACGGCGGTGGCTACGAGGCGTACCTGGAGGAGCGCGCCGTCGCCCGCCGGCACGCCCGCGAGGAGTACGAGGAGTACGCGGGCAAGCGCACCGCCCTCCAGGAACGCGCGCAGACGCAGCGCGGATGGATGGAGCACGGGGTGCGCAACGCGCGCCGCAAGTCCACCGACAACGACAAGATCGGCCGCAAACTGCGCGCGGAGTCCAGCGAGAAGCAGGCCGCCAAGGCCCGGCAGACCCAGCGCATGATCGAACGCATGGAGGTCGTCGAGGAGCCCCGCAAGGAGTGGGAGCTGCGCATGGAGATCGCCGCCGCCCCGCGCTCCGGCGCGGTCGTCGCGACCCTGCGGGATGCCGAAGTGCGGCGCGGCGACTTCGCGTTCGGCCCGGTGAGCCTCCAGCTCGACTGGGGCGACCGCGTCGCCGTCACCGGGGACAACGGCTCGGGCAAGTCGACCCTGCTCGCCACGCTCCTCGGCCGGCTGCCGCTCGACGCGGGGGAGTCCTCCCTGGGCTCCGGCGTCCTGATCGGCGAAGTCGACCAGGCCCGCGCCCTGTTCGACGGGGACACCCCGCTCATGGACGCCTTCCGCGTCGCCGTACCCGATCTGGAACCGGCCGAAGTGCGCACGCTCCTCGCGAAGTTCGGCCTCAAGGCCGACCAGGTGCTGCGCCCCACGCACACCCTCTCGCCCGGCGAACGCACCCGCGCCGCGCTCGCCCTCCTCCAGGGACGCGGAGTCAACCTCCTCGTCCTGGACGAGCCCACCAACCACCTCGACCTGCCCGCCATCGAACAGCTGGAGTCCGCGCTCGACTCGTACGAGGGCACGCTCCTGCTGGTGACCCACGACCGCCGCATGCTCGACGCGGTCCGCACGACGCGGCGCTTCGAGGTCGCGGCGGGACGCGTCACGGAGCGGTAGCGCACGGAAGCCCGCCGGACGGGCCCGCGCGCGGCCGCGCGGGCCGATCACCCTCCGTTCGGACCGGAGGGTTCCTGGCCGTTGCCCGACCAGGGCCTTAAATCCCGGACCGGCCCCGGATCCTGTTCGTCATCCGCAGTCTGCCCAGCTCGTACCCCTCGTGGGTAGCGTCGTCGCCACCTCAACCTGTCGACCCGAGAAGGGCTCCTATGTGCACGCACGACGACACCCCGTCACAGACACCGGACGGGCAGAGCCGGCGAGGACTTCTGCGCAACGCGGCACTGGCCGCCGCGGGAGCGGCCGCGGTGGGAGTGGGCGGGTCCGCGCTCGGCGCGTCGCCCGCCTTCGCCGCGGACGCCGAAAAGAGCGGGGAGAGCGGCGGGAGGGGCAGAACCTGGAGCCCGGACGCCACGTCCCTCCAGTTCACCCTCGCGGTCATGCCCGACACCCAGTTCCTGTACTGGGGGAGTCAGGACAGCGTCAACCGGGAGCCGCAGGAGGAGTCGTTCCGCTACGTCATCGACAACAGCGGCGCCCCCGACCACAACATCGTGTTCATGGCGCACCTCGGTGACCTGACGGAGGACGCCGACCCCTTGTCCTTCCAGCAGGTCGACAAGGCCTTCGCGCTGCTGGACTCGCACGGCGCCGCGTACAGCGTGCTGGCCGGAAACCACGACGTGACCGGCGACGACACCCGTGGCGACACGCCGTACCTGCGGACCATGGGCCCGCGGCGGTTCAAGCGCTCCAGGACCTTCGCCGGGGCGGACGCCACCGGCTACAACACCGCGCACGTCTTCCAGGCGGCCGGCCGCTCGTGGCTGCTGCTGGCCCTGGACTGGCGGACCACCGACCAGGGCTACCAGTGGGCCAACGACATGATCAAGGCCCACCCCAGGATGCCGGTGATCCTCACCTCGCACGACATCGTCGCCGCGCCGTACGATGACAACGTTTTCCCGTACAAGTCCGGCGACCCGGAGAACAACGCCGAACTCGCCGGAAACGGTCAGGTGATGTGGGACGAGCTGATCAAGGACAACGACCAGATCTTCCTGACCCTCAACGGCCACTACTGGCCGCCCGGGCGCACGACCCGGAAGAACGCCGCCGGAAACGACGTGCACCTGCACATCACCAACTACCAGAACCGCTACTTCGGCGGCGGCGCCATGATCCGGCTGTACCACTTCGACCTGGTCCGCGACACGATCGACGTCGAGACGATCAATCCGTGGATCCTGGCGCAGGACCCGAAGCGGCGCAGCGAGGTGGCGGCCGAGCACGCCCGCATCACCGGCCCGGTCGACAACTTCTCGGTCCCGGTCGACTTCGGGAAGCGGTTCTCCGGCTTCGCCCCGGTACCGGTCCGGCCCGCCCGGCCCGCCTCCAGGGAGCTGGTGAAGGGCACACTGGCGTACTGGCGCTTCGACGGACAGGGCGCCCCCGGCACCCCGCTCGCCGCGGGCCGTACGGTCCGCGACCTGACCGGCAGGGGCAACGACCTGACGGTGGTGACCACGCCGGGCACGGCGGCCGACGCGCTGACCTGGTCCGCCGACCACCACCCCGACCAGCCCGGGCACGCCAGCCTGAAGTTCGTGGGCGGCCGGAACCCGCTGCACGGCGCGTATCTGACGACCGGGGCGAAGGCTCCGCTGAACGGCGAGACGTTCCGGTCCGGGTTCACGATCGAGACCTTCGTGATGATGCCGCTGGACTGGGACGCCGGGAACAACGGCTGGTCGGCGATCCTCAGCCGGCGGGGATCCGCCGAGGCCGCCGGGAAGCACGGCAGGAACACCGACCCGGGCGAGCCCGTACTCCAGCTCGCCATCTCGAACAACGGCCGCGAGCCGCAGTTCAACCACTACCCGCTGAACACCACCTATCCGACGACCAACTGGGGCCATGGCCTGGTCGAGCTGAGATGGTGGCACCTGGCGGTGGTCAACGACGGCCGCCTCACGAAGCTGTACGTCGACGGCGCCCCGGTCGTGGACAACCCGAACCGGGTCTCGACCGGCCTCACCTCGCTCGGACTGCCGTGGCTCCTGGGCGGCCACGAGTACGCGGGCGCGGTCGACATCGTCTTCCACGGCACCATCGGCGACACCCGCATCGTCAATCGTGCGCTGAGCGAAGGCGAGTTCCTGACCGCCGGGTAGCCGTGGCCTTGACCGCTTGTCGGCTTCCGCCTCCGGTCCGGCGGCCGGAGGTGGAGGACGGTCGTTGCGGGGAGGGCCGCCGACCGTCGCCCGTGCGGCGGCCTCGCCGTCCGCTCGGGCGGGCTCCCTTGCCGGCCGTCGCCGCCCTCGCTGTCACTGGGGAGGAATTCCGCTATACCTATTCGCTGTCCCCGATCACAGGGACTCCATCTGTTCGTGGATCAGCTCGGCACTCTTCCGCGCTGACAACGCCTCCGACGTCATGTCGTTGAAGCCGCGCAGTGCTGTGCGCACCCGCTCCTCGTCCTCGTAGATGGCAGCCAGACGGAACGCCTCCACGCAGACGACGGGCACATGGGATTGCATCGTCAGGATGCTGACGGCGCCCCCCATGAGTACATGCGGTTCGGCGTCAAGCGGGAGAATCTGCAAGCGGACATTGGGTTCACTGCCGGCAGACAGAAGCGCCTGCAACTGAGCGCGCATGGTGGTGGGTCCGCCGACTGTCCGCCGAATCACCGACTCGCACAGAACCACCCGCATGTCCGGTGGTGGAGACGATCTCAGGAGCTCCTGCCGTGAGATACGACCTGCCACCCGGGAGGCGATCTCCTGTGGCGATGCTCTCCAGAGGCCGCACGTGAACAGTGCCTGCGCGTACTCCGGGGTTTGGAAGAGGCCGGGCACAAGGGTCGGCGACCATTCGAAGATGGCGATCGCCTCGCGCTCCATCGTCATCCGGCGCCGGTTCAGCACGGGGAAGCTGCCTGCCGTGATCTCCTCCGCCAGCTCCTTGAACTCCCCTTCCGTCTCGAAGGCTTCATCGAGTCGAGCGGCGATACCCGGGGGTATGGGGCCAATCCCTGTCTCGATGCGGCTGACGGTCGACTTGGAAGTCCTCAGCAGCCGCGCCAACGCGGTCTGACTCAACGCACCGCCTTCGGCGGTGAGTCGTCGGTGCCGACACTCCGTGCCGAATCTGCGGCGGGCATCCTCCACTCCTTCCTCGTAGTCCTCGCGCTGCTCGTCCCGGCTCACTCGACATGCCTCCTGACCACGCGTCTGGTCACACGTGAACAGTCGTGCGGCTGCGCAGGTCAGACACGGTGCGCGCCGTACGGCCTGCCCACACAGCAGGTTGGGCCCCTATTTTGCCCGTTTGTCGCGCCTTCATGGACCACTCTTGTGGCTGGGCAGCGGCCGCAGGGCCGCTCGCATTCAGTGCTGCACCGATGTGAGGAGCTTCGATGACGACCCCCGGATCGCCCCCCGAGACGGATCGCCCCACGATGTTGGCGGAGGCCAGGGCGATCGTGGACACACTCCGCGATGTCCTGGCCGACCAGGGCATCACGCTCCCGACTCTGCGGGTGGACCCGCTCTGGCACTCCAGTTCCTATGAGAGGGGAGCCCCGCTGATCGAACTGGGGCGGGTGTCGGTCACGGTCGCCTCGCGGCTGGCCGAGGCTCTGAGGGATCTGCCCAGTTCCCAGCCCGCCCCCGGGCGGTGACCAGTGCCCACCCCGGTCGTGGCTCCGTGGTCGAGGACGTCAGGACGTCCACGGTCGGAGAGGTCATGGGACACGTGGGGGCCGTCGTCCAGCTTCGCCCGCTCTGCGGCGGACGGGAGTGGGACGTGCCGCCCGACAAGCTCAGGGAGCTGAGCGCGACCGAGGTTCTGAGCGCCCGCCTGAAGGCGCAGAACAGGCTCACGCGACAGCGGGCCATAGTGCAGGACCCCGCCGGTAGTTCGGCCACGGGCGGGGCCCCTCGGTCGGCAGACCGCTGAAGACGCCCCGGTGTCCGGTGCAACGGACGCCGGGGCACCTCGGCCGGCCGCCGGGCGGCCGACCGGGGAAGAGCTTACCGACCCTCGCTACGGAGGCGCCCGGGCCGCCCGCGGCTCACGGTACGCGCGCGACGACCGCGTAGATCCCGCCGAGGCCGGGCTCCGGGCGGGCCGTGTCCCGGTACCAGGACGTGGTCTCCACGAGGCCGGGTGCCACCGGCTCCAGCCCCTCGTGGAACCGCGCCACCTCGGCCCGGTCGCGGAAGGCGAGCTGGATGCCCCCGCGCGCGTAGCCCTCCCGCACCTCCGCCGCCTTGTCCGGGTAGATGTCCGAGGCGGCGTGCGACAGCACGAGGTAACTCCCGGAGGGCAGCGCCCCGGTGAGGGTCCTGACGATGTCGTGCGGCTTCACGTCGTCGGGGAGGAAGTGCAGCAGCGCGATCAGCGAGAGCGCCACGGGCCGTGTGAAGTCCAGCAGTTCGCGACTCTCGCGCAGGATCGTGGCGGGCTCGCGCACGTCCGCCTGGAGGTAGTGCGTGGCCCCCTCGGGGCTGCTGACGAGCAGGGCCTCGGCGTGCGCGAGGACGATCGGGTCGTTGTCGGCGTAGACGACGTGGGCGGCCGGGTTCACGGACTGGACGACCTGGTGCAGGTTCGGCTCGGTCGGTATGCCGGTGCCGACGTCGAGGAACTGGTCGACGCCCTGCCCGGCCAGCCACCTGACGGCCCGCCTCATGAACTCCCGGTTCTCCCGGGCACCTTGGGCCCCGGCCTCGGGAAGGCTCGCGGCGACCCGCTGATCGACCGGGTAGTGGTCCTTGCCGCCGAGCAGGCAGTCGTAGACGCGGGCGGGATGCGGGGCCGTGGTGTCGATGTCGACCCCGGCGATACGGACGGTTGTCATCGTGCCTCCTTGCGGACCCGCGCGACACCGGCGTACAGGCCGCTCGGCTCCGCGACGAACTCGCTTGTCTCGTGGTGCCATTCGCTCGCGGTGACCAGGCCGGGCGGTACGAGGTCGAGCCCGTCGAAGAAGCGGGCCACCTCGGGCCGTGCGCGCAGGGCCATCTCGATCCCCGCCCTGCGGTAGTCGGCCGCCGCCTTCTCCAGGGCCTCGGGGAAGAGGTCGTAGGCGGAGTGGGTGAGGACCAGATGGCTGCCCGGGGGCAGCGCGGCCACGAGCCGGCGGACGATCCCGTAGGCGTCCTGGCTGTCGGGCAGGAAGTGGAGCAGCGCGATGAGAGAGAGCGCCACCGGCCGCGTGAAATCGAGGTGCTTCCCGGCGCGCGCGAGGAGTTCCTCCGGCTCGCGCACGTCCGCGGGCAGGTAGTGGGTCTCCCCTTCGGGGGTGCCGGTGAGCAGGGCCTCGGCGTGCGCGAGGACGATCGGGTCGTTGTCGGCGTAGACGACGTGGGCGGCCGGGTTCACGGACTGGGCGATCTGGTGCAGGTTGGGCTCGGTCGGTATCCCGGTGCCGACGTCGAGGAACTGGTCGACGCCCTGCTCGGCAAGCCACTTGACGGCCCGGTGCATGAACGCCCGGTTCTGCCGGGCCCCTTCGACGGCGCCCGGCGGCAGCGCTTCGGCGACCGCCTGGTCCACGGGGTAGTTGTCCTTGCCGCCGAGCAACCAGTCGTAGACCCGCGCCGGATGGGCCGCACTCGTGTCGACGGCGACCCGCCGCCCCGCGCCCGCTTCAGGCGCCGCCACCTCGTCCGCCATGCCGCACTCCCTTTCTCGCACGTCCTCGGCCCGCCCGCTCGTGGCGGGCGCGCTCCTGTGCGCATTATGCGTGAAGGGCGGTGAGCACGGCGTGAGTTGAGGCCCCTGCGACGGAACGGAACCACCCGTGTCCGGCGCCGGACACCGGGTACGGCGAAGCCCCCGTACACGTACGACCCCCACACGCGTACGACGTGACACACACGCACAGACGACGAGGGCCGCTCCCGCGCGCACCTCGCGCGCGGGAGCGGCCCCGGCCGTCTCGCGGATCAGCGCCTGCCACGTCCGCGCGACTCGCGCTCGCCACCACCGCCGGTCAGCCCGGCGCGGCGCAGGGCGTCCGCCATCGCGCTGTTCGCGGGCGCCGACGCCGGGGCGGGACGGCCACCACCGCCTCCGCCGCCACCTCCGCGCGGCTGGCGCTGCTGCGGGGTGCGCTCCCCGCCGCCCTTACGGCCCCGGTCACCGCCGTTCCCGCCGTTTCCGCCGCGCCGCTCGCGGGAACCACCGCCACGGCCCGGCTCGCCGCCGGTCGCGGCCTCGTCGTCCAGCCGCAGGGTCAGGGAGACGCGCTTGCGCGGGATGTCCACCTCCATGACCTTGACCTTCACGATGTCCCCGGGCTTCACGACCTCGCGCGGATCCTTGACGAAGGAGCGGGACATCGCCGAGACGTGCACCAGCCCGTCCTGGTGCACGCCGACGTCCACGAAGGCGCCGAACGCGGCCACGTTCGTGACCACGCCCTCCAGCACCATGCCCGGCTCCAGGTCGGACAGCTTCTCGACGCCCTCCTTGAAGGTCGCCGTGCGGAAGGCGGGTCGCGGGTCGCGGCCCGGCTTCTCCAGCTCGCGCAGGATGTCGGTGACCGTCGGAAGGCCGAAGGTGTCGTCCACGTAGTCCGCCGGACGCAGCGTGCGCAGCGTCCCGGTGTCGCCGATGAGCGAGGCGACCCCGCCGCCCGTGGCCTTCACCATCCGGCGCACCACCGGGTACGCCTCGGGGTGCACGCTCGACGCGTCGAGCGGGTCCTCCCCGTCCCGGATGCGCAGGAAGCCCGCGCACTGCTCGTACGCCTTCGGGCCGAGCCGGGCGACCGCCTTCAGCTCCTTGCGCGAGCGGAAGGGGCCGTTGCCGTCCCGGTGCCCGACGATGTTCTCCGCCAGGGTCGCGCTGATCCCGGAGACCCGGGCCAGCAGCGGCGCCGAAGCGGTGTTCACGTCGACACCGACCCCGTTCACGCAGTCCTCGACCACGGCGTCCAGCGAACGCGACAGCTTCACCTCGGACAGGTCGTGCTGGTACTGGCCGACACCGATCGACTTGGGGTCGATCTTGACGAGTTCGGCCAGCGGGTCCTGGAGCCGGCGGGCGATGGACACCGCGCCGCGCAGCGACACGTCCAGCTCCGGCAGCTCCTGGGAGGCGAAGGCCGAGGCCGAGTACACCGAGGCGCCCGCCTCGGAGACCATGACCTTTGTGAGGTCCAGCTCCGGATGCCGCGCGATGAGTTCGCCCGCGAGCTTGTCGGTCTCCCGGGAGGCCGTGCCGTTGCCGATCGCGATCAGCTCGACGGAGTGCTGCTTCGCGAGCCGCGCGAGGCTCGCGAGCGCCTCGTCCCAGCGGTTGCGCGGGGCGTGCGGATAGATCGTGTCGGTCGCCACGACCTTGCCGGTCGCGTCGACCACGGCCACCTTCACCCCCGTACGCAGCCCCGGGTCCAGGCCCAGCGTCGAGCGCGTACCGGCCGGGGCGGCGAGCAGCAGATCGCGCAGGTTCGCGGCGAAGACGGCGACCGCGTCGTCCTCGGCGGAGGTGCGCAGCCGCAGCCGCAGATCGATCCCGAGGTGGACGAGGATGCGGGTGCGCCAGGCCCAGCGCACCGTCTCCCGAAGCCACTTGTCGGCGGGCCGGCCCCGGTCCGCGACACCGAAGCGCTGCGCGACGATCCCCTCGAAGGACGAGGGCACGCCCGGCTCGGCCGGAGCCTCCTCGGGCTCCAGCACCAGATCGAGCACCTCCTCCTTCTCCCCGCGCAGCATCGCGAGCACGCGGTGCGAGGGAAGGGCGGTGAAGGGCTCGGTGAAGTCGAAGTAGTCGGCGAACTTGGCGCCCGACTCCTCCTTGCCGTCCCGGACCTTCGCGACGACCCGGCCCCGCGTCCACATGCGTTCACGCAGCTCACCGATGAGGTCGGGGTCCTCGGCGAACCGCTCCGACAGGATCGCGCGGGCACCGTCGAGAGCGGCCTGCGCGTCCGCGACGCCCTTGTCCGCGTCGACGAAGGCGGCGGCCGCCGCCGAGGGCTCCTGCGAGGGGTCGCCGAGCAGTCCTTCGGCCAGCGGTTCCAGACCGGCCTCGCGGGCGATCTGCGCCTTCGTGCGCCGCTTCGGCTTGAAGGGCAGGTAGACGTCCTCCAGCCGGGCCTTCGTGTCGGCCGCGAGGATGCGGGCCTCGACCTCCTCGGTCAGCTTGCCCTGCTCGCGCACCGATTCGAGGACGGCGCGACGCCGCTCCTCCAGCTCCCGCAGATAGCGGAGCCGCTCCTCAAGCGTCCGCAGCTGGGCGTCGTCCAGCATCTCGGTCGCTTCCTTGCGGTAGCGCGCGATGAAGGGCACGGTCGAACCGCCGTCCAGCAGTTCGACCGCGGACCTCACCTGCCGCTCCCGTACACCGAGTTCCTCGGCAATGCGTCCTTCGATGGACCCTGTGCGGGGTGTTGTCACGTTCCCGTACCGCCTTAACTCTGAGCTTGCGGCCCATTCTGGCAGGCGGCACGGCGGCGCGGGGATCAGGCTCGACCGGGCTCTCAGGCGCGCCGGGTGGACTGCGAGGCCCCGCCGAACAGGCGGGCCACGGCGCGGAACGGCAGCGTCACGACAGTCGCGAGCGCGCCGCCGATCTGGCGGAAGACATCGGCGATGGCGCGGAACATGGGGGCATCCCTTCCTCGGGGACAGTACGGACGTACGGGCGGCACGCCGGTGCGCGGCCGCCCCCGGACGGAGGCGCCGCCTCCGGTGCTCAGCGCGTTACCGCTCCGCCCACCCGCAAACCCCCGGCTCCGCGCAGGTCACCCGCCCGGAGTCAGCCCTTGCCGAAGACGCCGTCCGGGAAGCCGCCGTTCGCGAGCGCCGTACCCGTGAACGCCTTCGCCAGCTCCGTCAGCCGCTCCACGTCCGGCGCGCCCAGGTGCTCGTACGGTGCGAGGTCCAGCCGGTCCGTCTCCTCCTCGATCTCCAGGCGCTGGGCCTGCCCCGCCTCGGTCAGCTCGCCGTCGGCGTCGAGCAGCCCGCGCCCGCGCAGCCGCTCCACCGCAGCCTCCCAGTCGGTGCGGTGCCAGCCCCGGCTCGCGATGACGAAACGGGGAACCATGCCCCTGCCGGTCGCGGTGTGCGTGACCAGCGCCTCCACCGGGTCGAGCCCCGCGCGCAGCAGCACCTGCACATGGCCGTCGCCCCGGTGCTCGCGCAGCAGCGTCGCCGCGTGCCAGTACGCGAGGTGCGGCTCGGACGGCACCGGGAGATCGGCGTGCGCGGCGTACAGCGGCCGGGCCTCGGGCCGGCACGCCTCGGCGGCCCGCAGCGCGAGCCGCGCCGCCTCGGCCATCTCCGGGGACTCGACCGCCTCGTCACCGAGCAGCCGCCGCAGGGTCAGGTCCACGACCTGCAGCCGCGCCTGGAGAACCGTCCCGGGAAACACGGTTCCCCACACGGCGGGCACGTGCTCGGCCACCAGCCGGGGCGAGAAGTTGTAGAAGGTGGCGGTCACCGCACCCGCCCCGACCTGCCCCATCGCGGCGGCCCGCGTCGCGAGGTACACGGCCGAGCGGTCCTTGAGGCCCAGCTCTCCCATGACCTCGCCGAGGTCGGGCGAGAAGTAGTGCAGGGAGTGCAGCGGGTTGATCACGTTGTGGCAGCGGCGGGCGGCGCGCGGGGGGAGCTTCGTCATACCGGCACGTTACCTACTGGTAGGTATGACGTGAAGAGGCGGGCCGGGCAGCGGCGGCCGAATGCTCCTCGGACGGCTGGGGCCCGCTCACCCTCCGAGCGGCTCACCCTCCGCCCTCGGGGCCTACCGGAACCGCGGCCAAGCGGGCAGGAAGGAACCCGGACTGGTCACCTTCTCTCCACTGTCGTCGTTGGCCGGTCAAGTCCCGTCGATACACGCTGACTTCTGGTCAATAGCGTGGTCCGGACCTGCGCCCTGCCGAAGACTCCTCCTGTGGTGACAACAGAGCGTGAGGACGACGATCCCGGCACGGGGCACAGCGCGAGCGAAGGGGAGGGGGTGCCCGGGGCGCCGCGCGCACGGTCGCTGCCGCACGAGGGGGTCTGGAGATTCACGGCGCCCGCCGAGGACGCCTCCGTACCGCAGGCCCGGCACGCGGTCAGGGACCTGCTGGAGCGGCAGGGCGTACCGGTCTCGCCGGACGTGGCCCACGGGCTGCTGCTGATCGTCTCGGAGCTGGTCACGAACGCCGTACGGCACGCGGCGCTGCTCTCGCCCGTCCTCGCGGTCGAGGTGGCGGCCGGACCCGAGTGGATCACCGTGTCGGTGGAGGACGACCACCCCTACCGGCCCACCGCCCTGGAGGCCGACGCGGCCCAGACCGGAGGGCGGGGGCTGCTGCTGGTGCGGGAGATCGCCCGCGAGGAGGGCGGCGCCTGCGACGTGGAGCACACCGCGAGCGGAGGAAAGATCATCTGGGCGGCCCTGCCGCTGACCACGCGCGTACGGTGACCGCGCGCGTGACCACGCGATACGGCCGGGGGCGCGTACCGGCGGGCCGCCCCGGCCCTCACCAGCCCGCCGCGTCGCCCGTCAGCTCGCGTACGGCCGGGCGGGCCGCGTCCAGCACGGTCATGAACCACGCGGAGAACGGGTCCTGCTCGTGCCGCTCCTTCAGCTCCTGCGCGGACACGAACGCGGTGTCCCCGACCTCCTCCGGGTCCGGCCGCAGCGGGCCCGGGACCAGGCCCACGAAGAGGTGGTTGAACTCCTGCTCCACGAGACCCGAGGCCGGGTCCGGGTGGTTGTAGCGCACCGTGCCCGCCTCGGCCATCAGCGAGGGGGAGGCGCCCAGCTCCTCGAAGGTGCGCCGGGCCGCCGCCGCGAACGGGGCCTCGCCGGGGTAGGGATGCCCGCAGCAGGTGTTGGACCACACACCGGGGGAGTGGTACTTGCCGAGGGCCCGCTGCTGGATGAGCAGCCGGCCGTGCTCGTCGAAGAGGAAGACCGAGAAGGCGCGGTGCAACTGGCCGGGCGGCTGGTGGGCGGCGAGCTTCTCCGCCGTCCCGATGGTCGTACCGCTCTCGTCCACCAGCTCCAGCAGGATCGCTTCGGTGGACGAGGGGGACGAGCTGTCGGCCGCGGTGGCTGATGAGATCGGCATACGCATCCTTCGCTTCGGGCTTGGCCCCAAGTCTGCCGTACGCGGCGCCCGCCCCTCGCAACCGGCCGTCGCGCGCCCCGGGCGTCCTGCCCCGGATCCCCCGGCCACCCGCCCTGGGACCGACCGGCCAGGGCCTACACGCACCGTCCGCTCTCGTGCTCCGCGTGACCGCGCGGCTCCAGCTGGAAGGTGCAGTGCTCGACGTCGAAGTGGTGCCCCAGGCAGCCCTGAAGCTCGTGCAGCATCTTCTCGTGACCGATCGAGCTGAGCGCGTCGGCGCTCACGACCACGTGCGCCGAGAGCACCGGCATCCCCGAGGTGATGGTCCACGCGTGCAGGTCGTGCACCTCCTCGACCCCGGGCAGCGCGAGGACGTGTTCGCGCACCTGTGCCATGTCCACGCCCTTGGGCGCCGTCTCCAGCAGGACGTTCACCGTGTCCCGCAGCAGCCGCCAGGTACGCGGCACGATCATCAGGCCGATCAGCAGCGAGGCGATCGTGTCGGCGTAGGGCCAGCCCGTCGACCACACCAGGAGCGCCGAGACGATCACCGCGAGCGAGCCCAGCGCGTCGGCCGCGACCTCCAGGAAGGCGCCGCGCACGTTGAGGCTCTCCTCCTGCCCGCGCAGCAGCAGCCCCAGCGACACGCAGTTCGCGAGCAGACCGATCGCACCGATCAGCAGGGCGAGCGGCCCCTCGGTGTGCTCGGGGTCGACGAACCGCCCCACCGCCTCGAAGGCGACGTACCCGCCGACCCCGAGCAGCAGCAGACAGTTGGCGAGGGCGGCCAGGATCTCCGCGCGGGCGTACCCGAAGGTCGCCCGGTCGCTCGCCGGGCGGGCCGCCACGTGGATGGCCAGCAGCGCCATCCCCAGGCCCAGCGCGTCCGTCGCCATGTGCGCGGCGTCCGCGACCAGCGCGAGCGAACGCGACAGGACGCCCCCGACGACCTCGACCACCGTCACCAGGAGCGTGAGGCACAGGGCGGCCCGCAGCCGGCCCCGGTAGGCCGAGGTGGCCGTGCCCGGCGCGGGCGTGTGCGCGTGCCCGTGGTCGTGCCCAGCCCCCATCGGACCGTCCCTCCGTCTTCGTGTGCCGGCGGCGGCCGGCTCCGGCCGCCGCTGCCAGTGAACTACCCGCCAGGGGTATCGGGCAACACGGGGCTGAACACCGTTGTCATATGCCCTGACCTGCGGTGATGATCGCAGGTCAGGGCACCCTCAGTCGATGCTTCCCGGTGGCCGGGCCCGCGCCCGGGACTCGCCCCCGGCGCCTTCGGCCTATGCCCCGGCCGTCTCGGGATGGCGCAGCCGCCAGCCCTCCCAGGCGGAGGCCACCATGTCGCGCACCTCGTGCCGCGCGCGCCAGCCCAGGACCTCGGCGGCCCGTTCGGCCGAGGCCACGGCGCGTGGCGCGTCCCCGGGACGGCGCGGTTCCACGAGAGCGGGCCGGGTGTCCCCGGTCACCTCCGCGATGAGCGTCACCAGCTCCCGCACCGAGACGCCCCGGCCGGTACCGATGTTCACCGTCAGGTCACCGGCCTGCGGCGCCCCCTCCAGATACCTGGCCGCCGCGAGATGCGCCTCGGCGAGGTCCACGACGTGCACGTAGTCCCGTACGCAGGTGCCGTCCGGGGTCGGGTAGTCGTCGCCGAAGATCCGCGGGGCCTCGCCCGCGGTGAGCCGCTCGAAGACCATCGGGATCACGTTGAACACCCCCGTGTCCGCCAGCTCGGGCGCCGCCGCCCCCGCCACGTTGAAGTACCGCAGGCACACCGTGGCGATGCCGTGCGCCCGGCCGGCCGCTCGTACCAGCCACTCGCCCGCGAGCTTCGTCTCCCCGTACGGGGACATCGGCACGCACGGGGTGTCCTCCGTGACGAACTCCACGTCCGGCGGGTTGCCGTACACGGCGGCCGAGGACGAGAAGACGAACTTCTTCACCCCCGCCTCGGCGACCGCCTCCAGCAGCACCGTCAGTCCGTGCAGGTTCTCCCGGTAGTAGTGGAGCGGGCGCTCCACCGACTCCCCGACCTGCTTGCGGGCCGCGAGGTGCACGACCCCGCTCACCCCGTGCCGCGCGAAGACCTCGCGCAGCAGTTCCGCGTCGAGCGAGGAGCCCCGTACCAGGGGGATGTCCTGCGGCAGACGCGAGTCCACCCCCGTGCTTCCGTCGTCGAGCACCACGACGCGTTCCCCGGCCTGTGCCATGGAACGCGCCACGTGTGCGCCGATATATCCCGCTCCGCCTGTGATCAGCCATGTCATGGCCGCCCACCCTATGGCGAATTGCCCCCGGCGGTTTGGAACCGGGCGGGTGATCCACCATGATGATCGCGTGGTCGGCCGTCGAGCAGACCATTCCTTTCGGACCGTGAACAGGCGGTGAACGCCTGTCGCACAGCATCCGATAGCCTCAGCCGACGCCCGGCCGCGCCGGTCCGGGGCGCTCCCCACCCTCGCTGTCCGGCCCACCCGCCGGGCCGGCCTCCAAGGAGTGAGTCCTCTGCCGACCGCCATCCTCACCGGTCCGCCGGTGCCCGGCTCGCCCCTGGAGGGCGAACTGCGCGCGCTCGGCTTCGAGGTGCGGGTCGTCACCGACGCGACGCAGGCCCCGGCCGCCCTCGCGGCGGTCCCCGCCGGGGAACGCGTCGCCCTCGTCGACCCCCGGTTCGTGGGCCACACGCACTCCCTGCGACTGGGCCTCACCGATCCCCGCTTCCCCGCCGCCGCCGTGCCCGGGGCACTCACCGCGCAGCCCGCCGCCCGCGCCGCCCTCGGCCGCGCGCTGGAGGGCGCCCTGCGCTCCACCGCCCCCGGCGCGCTGACCCCGGCCGGCACCGGTACCGCGGGCCACCCGCTGCACCAGCCGATGCCCGCCGAGGCGAACCCCGAGCGGGCGCCCGAGCCGGAGCCCGCCACCACCGCCGACACATCGCTGCCCGACCGCGTCGCCACCCTCCTCGGCCAAGGCGGCACCGCCGTCCACCAGCCCGAACTCGGCAGCCTCGTCGCCGCCGTCCCCACCGGACCGCAGGACCGCAACGAGGCCCGCCAGTCCGTGGAGAGCGTCGACGAGGAGGACGTCCGGCTGCGCTCGGCCGTCAAGGCCCGCGACGGCTTCTTCACGACGCACTGCATCAGTCCGTACTCGCGCTACCTCGCCCGCTGGTGCGCGCGCCGCGGCCTCACCCCGAACCAGGTCACCACCGCCTCGCTGGTCACCGCGCTGATCGCGGCGGCCTGCGCGGCCACCGGCACCCGCCCCGGCTTCGTCGCCGCCGGCGTGCTGCTGCTCGCCTCCTTCGTCCTGGACTGCACCGACGGGCAGCTCGCCCGCTACTCCCTCCAGTACTCGACGCTCGGCGCCTGGCTCGACGCGACCTTCGACCGCGCCAAGGAGTACGCCTACTACGCGGGTCTCGCGCTCGGCGCGGCCCACGCCGGCAGGGGCGACGACGTGTGGGCGCTCGCGCTCGGCGCGATGGTCCTCCAGACCTGCCGGCACGTCGTGGACTTCTCGTTCAACGAGGCCAACCACGACGCGACCGCCAACACCAGCCCCACCGCCGCGCTCTCCGACAAGCTCGACAGCGTCGGCTGGACCGTGTGGCTGCGCCGCATGATCGTGCTGCCGATCGGCGAGCGCTGGGCGATGATCGCCGTTCTCACCGCGGTCACCACGCCGCGCATCACCCTGGTCGTCCTGATCATCGGCTGCGCCCTCGCCGCGTGCTACACGACCGCCGGACGCCTGCTGCGCTCGCTGACCCGCCGGGCCCACCGCACCGACCGCGCGGCCCAGGCCCTCGCCGACCTCGCCGACAACGGCCCGCTCGCCCGCGCGGCCTCCCGGGTGCTGCGCCCGCTGGGCCGGCGGATGCCCGCCTTCGGGGTGCCCTTCGTGGCCTTCGTCGGCGGCGCGGCCGTCACCGGCTGCGCCGCGTTCACCGAGCGGGGCAGCGCCTGGCCGGTCCTGGGCGCCGCCGTGTACGTCCTGACCTCGGGTCTCGCCCTCTCCCGCCCCCTCAAGGGCGCCCTGGACTGGCTCGTCCCGCCCTTCCTGCGGGCCGCCGAGTACGGCACCGTGCTGCTGCTCGCCGCCCGCAGCGAGGTGAACGGCGCACTGCCCGCGGCTTTCGGGCTGGTGGCGGCCGTCGCCTACCATCACTACGACACGGTGTACCGCATTCGCGGAGGCACCGGAGCGCCGCCCCGGTGGCTGACGGCCGCGATCGGCGGACAGGACGGCAGGACGCTGCTGGTCACGATCGCCGCCGCCGTCCTCACCGGGAGCGGTCTCAGCACCGCGCTCACGGTGATCGCCGTGATCGTGGCCCTCGTGGTGCTCTTCGAGAGCATCCGCTTCTGGGTGACCGCACACCGACGCGGTGCACCCGCCGTACACGATGAAGGAGAACCCGCATGATCGGCCTCGTGCTCGCGGCCGGCGCCGGACGGCGTCTGCGCCCCTACACCGACACCCTGCCGAAGGCGCTGGTGCCGGTCGGGCCCGAGGGCCAGGAGGAGAGCATCACCGTGCTCGACCTCACCCTCGGCAACTTCGCGGAGATCGGCCTGACCGAGGTCGCGATCATCGTCGGCTACCGCAAGGAGGCCGTCTACGAGCGCAAGGCGGCCCTGGAGGCCAAGTACGGCCTCAAGCTGACCCTGATCGACAACGACAAGGCCGAGGAGTGGAACAACGCCTACTCCCTGTGGTGCGGCCGCGACGCCATCCGGCACTCGGTGATCCTCGCCAACGGCGACACCGTGCACCCCGTGTCCGTCGAGAAGACCCTGCTCGCCGCGCGCGGCGAGGGCAAGAAGATCATCCTGGCCCTCGACACCGTGAAGAAGCTCGCGGACGAGGAGATGAAGGTCGTCGTGGACCCCGCCAAGGGCGTCCAGAAGATCACCAAGCTCATGGACCCGGCCGAGGCCACCGGTGAGTACATCGGCGTCACCCTCATCGAGGGCGAGGCGGCCGACGCCCTGGCCGACGCGCTGAAGACGACCTTCGAGCGCGACCCGCAGCTCTACTACGAGGACGGCTACCAGGAGCTCGTCAACCGGGGCTTCCCGATCGACGTCGCCCCCATCGGCGAGGTCACCTGGGTCGAGATCGACAACCACGAGGACCTGGCCAGGGGGCGGGAGATCGCGTGCCAGTACTGACGAGGCTCATCCCCTCGCCGGTCGTCGTCGACATCCGCCCCGGCGCCCTGGACGATCTCGCCTCCGTCCTGTGCGACCAGCGGATCTCGGCGTCCGGCAAGCTCGCCATCGCGATCAGCGGTGGCTCCGGGGCCCGGCTGCGCGAGCGGCTGGCCCCGGCGCTGCCCGGCGCGAGCTGGTACGAGGTGGGCGGCGGCACCCTGGACGACGCGATCAAGCTCGCCGACGCCATGAAGTCCGGCCACTACGACGCCGTCGTGGGCCTGGGCGGCGGCAAGATCATCGACTGCGCGAAGTTCGCCGCCGCCCGCATCGGGCTGCCGCTGGTCGCCGTCGCCACCAACCTCTCGCACGACGGGCTGTGCTCGCCGGTCGCGACCCTCGACAACGACGCGGGCCGCGGCTCCTACGGGGTGCCCAACCCGATCGCCGTGGTCATCGACCTCGCGGTGATCCGGGAGGCGCCCTCGCGGTACATCCGCTCCGGTATCGGCGACGTCATCTCCAACATCTCGGCCGTCGCCGACTGGGAGCTGTCCAACCGGGTCACCGGCGAGTCCATCGACGGGCTCGCCGCCGCCATGGCCCGGCAGGCCGGCGAGGCGATCCTGCGCCACCCCGGAGACGTCAGCCAGGACGGCTTCCTGCAGACCCTCGCCGAGGGCCTGGTGATGACCGGGATCTCCATGTCGGTGGCCGGCGACAGCCGCCCCGCCTCCGGCGCCTGCCACGAGATCAACCACGCCTTCGACCTGCTGTTCCCCAAGCGCGCGGCGAGCCACGGCGAGCAGTGCGGGATGGGCGCGGTCTTCGCGATGTACCTGCGCGGGGAGCACGAGCAGTCGCGGTACATGGCGCAGGTCCTGCGCCGGCACGAGCAGCCGGTCCTGCCCGGCGACATCGGCTTCAGCGTGGACGAGTTCGTCCAGGCCGTGGAGTTCGCCCCGCAGACCCGGCCCGGCCGGTACACGATCCTCGAACACCTCAACCTGTCCACTGATCAGATCAAGGACGCATACGCCGACTATGCCAAGGCCATCGGTAGCTGAACTTCGCCCCGTCGTCCACCCCGCCGGGGTCAAGGACCGGCGCAGCGGCGAACACTGGGCAGGGCGCATGTACATGCGGGAGATCTCGCTGCACATCGACCCCTACCTGGTGAACACCAGGATCACGCCCAACCAGCTGACCTATCTCATGACGGTCTTCGGCGTCCTGGCCTGCCCCGCCCTGCTGGTGCCCGGCATACCGGGCGCGGTGCTCGGGGTCGTGGCCGTCCAGCTCTACCTGCTGCTCGACTGCGTCGACGGCGAGATCGCCCGCTGGCGCAAGCAGTTCTCGCTCGGCGGGGTCTACCTCGACCGGGTCGGCGCCTACCTCACCGACGCCGCGGTCCTGGTCGGTTTCGGCCTGCGCGGCGCCGACCTGTTCGGCAGCGGCCGAATCGACTGGCTGTGGGCCTTCCTCGGCACCCTCGCCGCGCTCGGCGCCATCCTGATCAAGGCGGAGACCGACCTCGTCGGCGTGGCCCGCCACCAGGGCGGGCTGCCGCCCGTGAAGGAGGCGGCCTCCGAGCCGCGCTCCTCCGGCATGGCGCTGGCCCGCAGGGCCGCCGCCGCCCTCAAGTTCCACCGGCTGGTCCTCGGCATCGAGGCCACGCTGCTCATCCTCGTGCTGGCCGTGATCGACCAGGTCAGGGGCGACCTGTTCTTCACCCGGCTCGGCATCGCCGTGCTCGCGGCCATCGCGATCGTCCAGACGCTGCTGCACCTGGTCTCGATCCTCGTGTCGAGCCGACTGAAATGAGTGAGGACATGTCCCAGTCCGCGCTGAAGGTCGGCGCCGTCGTCATCACCATGGGCAACCGGCCCGAGGAGCTGCGGCTGCTGCTCGACTCCATCGCCAAGCAGGACGGCGAGCCCGTGCCCACCGTGGTCGTCGGCAACGGCTCCCCGGTGCCCGAGGTCCCCGAGGGCGTGCGCACCGTGGAGCTGCCCGAGAACCTCGGCATCCCCGGCGGCCGCAACGTCGGCATCGAGGCCTTCGGCCCCGGCGGGCGCGACGTGGACGTCCTCCTCTTCCTCGACGACGACGGCCTGCTCGACCGCACCGACACGGCCGAGCTGTGCCGGCGGGCCTTCACCGAGGACGAGCGCCTCGGCATCGTCAGCTTCCGCATCGCCGACCCCGAGACCGGGGTCACCCAGCGGCGCCACGTGCCCCGGCTGCGCGCCGCCGACCCGATGCGCTCCTCCCGCGTGACGACCTTCCTGGGCGGCGCCAACGCCGTACGGACCAAGGTCTTCGCCGAGGTCGGCGGACTGCCCGACGACTTCTTCTACGCCCACGAGGAGACCGACCTGGCCTGGCGGGCCCTGGACGCCGGCTGGATGATCGACTACCGCGCGGACATGGTGCTGCTGCACCCGACGACGGCCCCCTCGCGGCACGCCGTCTACCACCGCATGGTGGCCCGCAACCGGGTGTGGCTGGCCCGCCGTAACCTGCCCGCGCTGCTCGTCCCCGTCTACCTCGGCGTCTGGATGCTGCTGACCCTGGCCCGCCGCCCCTCGGGGCCCGCGCTGCGCGCCTGGTTCGGCGGCTTCAAGGAGGGCTGGCGCACGCCCTGCGGGCCGCGCAGGCCCATGAAGTGGCGCACGGTGTGGCGGCTGACCCGGCTGGGCCGACCGCCGATCATCTGACAGGCTGGTCGCCGCAGCGCGTCCCGCCCCCCTGTTCCGGTTCCGCGCCCGCCCCACCCGGGCGCGGCGCCCCGCAGACGAAGGTTTCCCCCGTGAGTGACACAACGCAGGACAGCGGTGTGATGGTGGGCAGCACAGCCCCGCCCTCGCCCGACGACGCGCTGAGCCGCGCCGAGCTGGCGGCCAAGTACGGGCTGACGGTCAGTGGGGCCCGGCCCAGCCTTCCGGCGTACGTCCGGCAGCTGTGGAGCCGCCGCCACTTCATCCTGGCCTTCTCCCGGGCCAAGCTGACCGCCCAGTACAGCCAGGCGAAGCTGGGGCAGTTGTGGCAGGTCGCGACGCCCCTGCTCAACGCGCTCGTCTACTTCTTCATCTTCGGTCTGCTGCTGGGCGCGCGGAGGGGCATCGACAAGGACATCTACGTGCCCTTCCTGGTCACCGGTGTCTTCGTCTTCGCCTTCACCCAGAGTTCGGTGCAGGCCGGCGTGCGGGCCATCTCGGGGAACCTGGGCCTGGTGCGGGCGCTGCACTTCCCGCGCGCCTCGCTGCCCATCTCCTTCTCGCTCCAGCAGCTCCAGCAACTGCTGTACTCGATGCTCGTGCTCGTCGTCATCCTGGTGGCCACCGGCTGCTACCCGGGTTTCTCCTGGCTCCTGGTCGTCCCGGCGCTGGTGCTCCAGTTCGTGTTCAACACCGGGCTCGCGCTGATCTTCGCCCGGCTCGGGGCCAAGACCCCCGACCTCGCGCAGCTCATGCCCTTCGTGATGCGCACCTGGATGTACGGCTCCGGAGTCATGTTCAGTCTCCCGGCCATGCTGGCCGACAAGGACGTGCCCGGCTGGGTCACCGACGTGCTCCAGTGGAACCCGGCGGCGGTCTACATGGACCTCATCCGCTTCGGCTTCATCGACAAGTACGGCAGCGAGTACCTGCCCCCGCACGTGTGGGCCGTCGCCGTGGGCTGGGCCGTGGTCATCGGCGCGCTCGGATTCGTGTACTTCTGGAAGGCGGAGGAACGCTATGGCCGTGGCTGAGGGACGCAACGCGGGCCGTGAGCACATGCCCACGGTCATCGCCGACGAGCTGCACATCGTGTACCGGGTGCACGGCGCGAAGGGCGGCAAGGGCAGCGCGACCGCCGCGCTGAACCGGATCGTGCGACGCGGCGACTCGCCGGGCGTGCGCAAGGTGCACGCGGTGCGCGGGGTCTCCTTCACCTCCTACCGGGGCGAGGCGATCGGCCTGATCGGCTCCAACGGTTCGGGCAAGTCGACGCTGCTGCGGGCCATCGCCGGTCTGCTGCCCGCCGAGAGCGGCAAGGTCTACACCGACGGACAGCCCTCGCTGCTCGGCGTCAACGCGGCGCTCATGAACGACCTGACCGGCGAGCGCAACGTCATCCTCGGCGGACTCGCGATGGGCATGAGCCGCGAGGAGGTCAAGGAGCGCTACCAGGAGATCGTCGACTTCTCCGGCATCAACGAGAAGGGCAACTTCATCACCCTGCCGATGCGCACCTACTCCTCCGGGATGGCGGCGCGGCTGCGGTTCTCCATCGCGGCCGCCAAGGACCACGACGTCCTCATGATCGACGAGGCGCTGGCCACCGGTGACCGCAAGTTCCAGAAGCGCTCCGAGGCGCGCATCAGGGAACTGCGCAAGGAGGCCGGGACGGTGTTCCTGGTGTCCCACAACAACAAGTCGATCCGGGACACCTGCAATCGCGTGCTGTGGCTGGAACACGGAGAGCTGCGCATGGACGGGCCCACCGAAGAGGTCATGAAGGAGTACGAGAAGTTCACCAGCAAATAACGGACGAGCCGTAATCCGGGAATTCAGCGGATTGCGGCATCCGGGGTACCGCACGGGCCTCTGTCGGACAAATCCGGCAGAGGCCCTTCGCGCACCCGGACGGGTGAGCGCCGTAAAGCTGTTGCCGCGCCCCGTTGGACGGGTCAAAGATCAGTCAACTTCTCCGCAGGTCGGGAAGGTTGACGGCAATCGGTGTGTTCTTGTGACGTGCTGAACACCCCGCCGTGAGCCGTTGAGTTGTACAACGTAAGCTGTGCCGGTGCCGAATCGCGACGAGTGGTGCGATACCGCACAGAGGGTTTCGCTGCGCCGAACCGCTCCAGGGGCGGCCGGGCGGCGTGTCCGAAATAGTCAGTTTTGTGTGTGCGGTGTAGAACGGGAGATGTGACGGCATTGGCTACGGATGATCTCCGCCTCCACGCTGTACCCGCCGTCCCCGCGCCGGGTGGCGGGCGATGAGCCCCGTCCGGGGGGCGGCCCCCGGCAGCGCCGAGCGCGACACGCTCGGCAAGGCCACCGAGGAGAACTTTCCGGTGGCCCCCTTCTTCCTGCCCCGCGCGTGGCGGGACGACCTCATGGCCGTCTACGGATTCGCCCGACTGGTCGACGACATCGGCGACGGCGACCTGACGCCGGGTGGGGCCGACGCCCGCTACCTCGGCGTCCCCGAGGACCAGGCCGAGGACCGCCTCGCCGTGCTGGACGCCTTCGAGCGCGACCTGCACCGCGTGTTCCGCTCCACCGGCACCCCGCACCACCCGCTGCTGCGCGCCCTGCGCCCCACCGTCCGGCGGCGCGGGCTGATCCCGGACCCCTTCCTCGCGCTCGTCGAGGCCAACCGGCAGGACCAGAAGGTCAGCCGCTACGCGACCTGGGACGAACTGCTCGCCTACTGCGAACTCTCCGCCAACCCGGTCGGCCGGCTCGTCCTCGGCATCACCGGCACCGAGAGCCCCGAACGCCTGCGCCGCTCCGACGCGGTGTGCACCGCGCTCCAGATCGTCGAGCACCTCCAGGACGTCGCCGAGGACCTCGCCCGGGACCGGATCTACCTGCCCGCCGAGGACATGAGGCGCTTTCACGTCTCGGAAACCGATCTGGCCGCCCCCACCGGGGGCGCGTCGGTGCGCGCGCTGATCGCCTTCGAGGCCGAACGCGCCAGCGCCCTGCTGGATGAGGGCGAGGCCCTGGTGGGTAGCGTCCACGGCAGACTCCGGCTGCTGCTCGCCGGGTTCGTCGCCGGTGGACGAGCCGCCCTCGCCGCTGTCGCGGACGCCGGATACGACGTACTCGCCGCGCCGCCCAAGCCGGCCAGGCTGCGGTTGCTGCGCGAGGTGGGAGTAGTTCTGCGAGGAGAGGGGTGAGTCTGACGATGAGGGAGACAGCCGCGCTGGGCGGACCGGTGCTCGCCGCATACGGGTACTGCGAGACCGTCACGGGCCTGGAGGCCAAGAACTTCGCCTACGGCATCCGCCTGCTGCCCGCGGACAAGCGCCGCGCCATGTCCGCCGTCTACGCGTTCTCACGGCGCGTCGACGACATCGGCGACGGCACCCTGCGCCCCGAGGTCAAGTCCACCCGTCTGGAGACGGCCCGCGCCACACTGGACCGGGTACGCGAAGGCGCGGTCGAGGAGGACGACACCGACCCGGTGGCCGTCGCCCTCGCCCACACCGCCGGCCGCTTCCCGGTGCCCCTCGGCGCTCTCGACGAACTCATCGACGGCGTCCTGATGGACGTCCGCGGCGAGACCTACGAGACCTGGGACGACCTGAAGACCTACTGCCGTTGCGTGGCCGGCTCGGTGGGCCGCATCTCGCTGGGCGTCTTCGGGCTGCGCGCCGGGTTCCGCGACCTGGAACTGGCCTCCGAGTACGCCGACACCCTCGGGCTCGCCCTCCAGCTGACCAACATCCTGCGCGACGTACGCGAGGACGCGGGCAACGGGCGCACCTACCTCCCGGCCGAGGACCTCGCCAAGTTCGGCTGCTCCGCCGGTTTCGCCGGACCCAGACCACCCGAGGGCTCCGACTTCGACGGGCTCGTGCACTTCGAGGCCCGCCGCGCCCGCGCCCTGTTCGCCGAGGGCTACCAGCTGCTGCCGATGCTCGACCGGCGCGGTGCCGCCTGCGTGTCCGCGATGGCGGGCATCTACTACCGGCTGCTCGACCGGATCGAGCAGGACCCCGCCGCCGTCCTGCGCGGCCGGGTCTCGCTGCCCGCCCACGAGAAGGCGTACGTCGCGGTGCGGGGCCTCGCCGGAGTCGACGCCCGGGCGGCCGCGCGGCCCAGGATCGGCGGCCATCCGTGAACCGGGCGAAAACCAAGAGAACGTCCCAGCTCACCACCGTCCGGTCGGCCGTGTGGATCTCCCCGCGCACCCGGGCAACCCTCCGGTCGGCCGCCGCGTCCCTCACAGCGTCGACGCCCTGCCCGACCGTGACAGCGGCCGTCGCCAGGGAGGACGTATGACCGGACACGACGACCCGCTCACCGCACCGCACGAGACCACCCGGCACGCCGTGGTCGTCGGCGGAGGACTCGCCGGAGTCACCGCCGCCCTCGGACTGGCCGACGCGGGACTGGACGTGACGCTCCTTGAGGGCCGCCCGCGCCTCGGCGGGCTCGCCTTCTCCTTCCGGCGCGGGGAACTCACCGTCGACAACGGACAGCACGTGTACCTGCGCTGCTGCACGGCCTACACGCGGTTCCTCGACCGCATCGACGCGAGCCGGCTGGCCCCCGTCCAGGACCGCCTCGACGTCCCCGTGCTGGACGCGGACACCCGCAAGCTCGCCCGGCTGCGCCGTACCGCCGCCCCGGTGCCGCTGCACCTCGCCGCCTCCCTCGCCGGCTTCCGGCACCTGTCGCTCGCCGAACGCGCCTCCGTCGCCCGCGCGACCCTGGCCCTCGGGCGCCTGGACCCGGCCGATCCGGCGCTCGACGAGGAGGACTTCGGCAGCTGGCTGCACCGCCACGGACAGAGCCCGCGCACGATCGAGGCGCTGTGGGACCTCGTGGGGGTCGCGACCCTCAACGCGCGCGCCGCCGGGGCCTCCCTCGCCCTGGCCGCCAAGGTGTTCAGGACCGGGCTGCTCTCCGAGCCCGGCGCCGCCGACATCGGCTGGGCGCACGTCCCGCTCGGCGAACTCCACGACACCCTCGCCCGCCGCGCCCTCGACAAGGCCGGGGTACGCACCGAACTGCGCGCCCGGGTCGGCGCCGTCCACCGCGAGGAGGACGGCACCTGGCGGGTGGTCACCGAGGACGAGGAGCTGCGCGCCGCGACCGTCGTGCTCGCCGTACCGCAGCGCGAGACGCACGCCCTGCTTCCCGGGGGCGCGATCGAGGAACAGGACCGGCTCACCCGGCTCGGCACCTCCCCGATCCTCAACGTGCACGTCGTCTACGACCGCAAGGTGCTGCGCCGGCCCTTCTTCGCCGCGCTCGGTAGCCCCGTGCAATGGGTGTTCGACCGCACCGCCCCCTCGGGGCTCACCGGGCCCGGCCAGTACCTGGCCCTGTCCCAGTCGGCGGCGCAGGACGAGATCGACGCCCCCGTCAGCGCCCTGCGCGCCCGCTACCTGCCCGAACTGGAACGCCTGCTGCCCGCCACGCGCGGCGCCGGTGTCCGCGACTTCTTCGTCACCAGGGAGCGCACCGCGACCTTCGACCCGGCACCGGGATCGGGACGTCTGCGACCGGGGAACCGCACCGCCTTCCCCGGGCTCTACCTGGCCGGCGCGTGGACGGCCACCGGCTGGCCCGCGACCATGGAGGGCGCCGTACGCAGCGGCACCGCCGCGGCGGCCGAAGCCCTCCGCACCCTGGGCCGTGCCCACGACCATCTCTTCGAGGAGGCGGCATGAGGCTAGACCTTCCGGGATCGGCTGCCCGGACCGACCGCAGGACCGGAACTAGAGGAGAGACTGTGCCGACTGTGCCCTCGGCCGATACGGCTGGCGACACCGACACCGTGGACGTGACCGCGCTCCTGGAGCGCAGCCGGGCCCTGGCGACGCCGGTGCTGCGTTCCGCCGTGGACCGCCTGGCCCCGCCCATGGACGCCGTGGCCGCCTACCACTTCGGCTGGACCGACGCCCAGGGCCGGCCCGCCGAGGGCGACGGCGGCAAGGCCGTACGCCCCGCGCTCGCCCTGATCTCCGCGCAGGTCACCGGCGCCGCCCCCGAGGTGGGCGTGCCCGGAGCGGTCGCCGTGGAACTCGTGCACAACTTCTCGCTGCTGCACGACGACCTGATGGACGGGGACGAGCAGCGCCGCCACCGCGACACCGTGTGGAAGGTGCACGGCCCCGCCCAGGCCATCCTGGTCGGTGACGCCCTGTTCGCCCTCGCCAACGAGGTCCTGCTGGAACTCGCCACCCCCGAGGCGGGCCGCGCCACGCGCCGCCTGACCTCCGCCACCCGGGCCCTGATCGACGGTCAGGCCCAGGACATCTCCTACGAGCACCGGCGGCGCGTCAGCGTCGAGGAGTGCCTGGAGATGGAGGGCAACAAGACCGGCGCGCTGCTCGCCTGCGCCGCGTCCATCGGTGCCGTCCTCGGCGGCGCCGACGACCGCACCGCCGACACGCTGGAGACCTACGGCTACCACATGGGCCTCGCCTTCCAGGCGGTCGACGACCTGCTCGGCATCTGGGGCGACCCGGAGGCCACCGGCAAGCAGACCTGGAGCGACCTGCGCCAGCGCAAGAAGTCGCTGCCCGTGGTCGCCGCCCTCGCCGCCGGCGGACCCGCATCCGACAAGCTCGCGTCGCTGCTCGCGGCCGACGCGGAGGCCCAGGACGCCGGGCAGCCCGAGGACGCCTTCTCGGAGGAGGAGTTCGCGGCCCGCGCCGCGCTCATCGAGGAAGCCGGCGGCCGCGAGTGGACGAGCCAGGAGGCCCGTCGCCAGTACACCGTCGCGATCGAGGCGCTCGACTCGGTCCCGATGCCCACCCACGTGCGCGCGTCCCTCGTGGCGCTCGCTGATTTCATCGTCGTCCGGAAGAGATGATCACCATCAGACAGCCACACCGTCCATAACGCGCAGTCGCCGGGCGGTCCGGGCGACGTCCCCCGCCGTACCAGGAGACGGCGGGGGAGCGGGCCCGGTTCCGGCCGACGGCGGACCCACAGCAGATGAACATGACTGCACGAAGGGGAAGCCATGACAGCGACGACCGATGGAAGCACCGGGGCCGTGACGCCCCGCGCTGCCACGGCCAGTGCACCACTCGACCCTGCCGCGAACCACGAGACCGCCCAGGGGGCGGCCGAACGCGCCACCCGGCGCGCCGTGGACTATCTGCTCGCCCGGCAGGACGGCGAGGGCTGGTGGAAAGGCGATCTCGCCACCAACGTCACCATGGACGCCGAGGACCTGCTGCTGAGGCAGTTCCTCGGCATCAGGGACGAGCGGACCACACAGGCCGCCGCGCTCTTCATCCGCGGTGAACAACGGGAGGACGGCACCTGGGCCACCTTCTACGGCGGCCCCGGGGAACTCTCCGCGACCATCGAGGCGTACGTCGCGCTGCGCCTCGCGGGCGACCGCCCCGAGCAGCCGCACATGGCGAAGGCCGCGGCCTTCGTCCGGGACCACGGCGGCATCGCCCGTGCGAGGGTCTTCACCCGCATCTGGCTGGCCCTGTTCGGCTGGTGGAAGTGGGACGACCTTCCGGAGATGCCCCCGGAGCTGATGTTCTTCCCGAAGTGGTTCCCGCTCAACATCTACGACTTCGGCTGCTGGGCCCGCCAGACGATCGTGCCGCTCACCGTGGTGTGCGCCAAGCGCCCGGTGCGCCCCGCGCCCTTCGCGCTCGACGAACTGCACACCGACCCGGCCGATCCCAACCCGGCCAAGCCGCTGTCGCCGGTGGCCAGTTGGGACGGGGTCTTCGAGCGGCTCGACAAGATCATGCACGGCTACCGCCGCATCGCCCCGCGCAAGGTGCGCGAGAGCGCGATGCACGCCGCCGCGAGCTGGATCATCGAGCGCCAGGAGAACGACGGCTGCTGGGGCGGCATCCAGCCGCCGGCCGTCTACTCGGTGATGGCCCTGTACCTGCTCGGCTACGACCTCGACCACCCCGTGCTGCGCACCGGCCTGGAGTCGCTGGACCGGTTCGCGGTCTGGCGCGAGGACGGCGCCCGGATGATCGAGGCCTGCCAGTCCCCGGTCTGGGACACCTGCCTGGCCACCGTCGCCCTGGCCGACGCCGGGGTCCCCGCCGACCACCCGCAGATGGTCAAGGCCGCCGACTGGATGCTCAGCGAGCAGATCGTGCGCCCCGGCGACTGGATCGTGCGCCGCCCCGACCTGCCGCCGGGCGGCTGGGCCTTCGAGTTCCACAACGACAACTACCCGGACATCGACGACACCGCCGAAGTAGTGCTCGCGCTGCGCCGGGTCCAGCACCCCGACCCGGACCGGGTCGAGGCGGCGGTGCGCCGCGCCGTCGACTGGAACGCCGGGATGCAGTCGAAGAACGGGGCCTGGGGCGCCTTCGACGCCGACAACACCAGCTCCTTCCCCAACCGGCTGCCCTTCAGTGACTTCGGCGAGGTCATCGACCCGCCGTCGGCCGACGTCACCGCCCACGTGGTGGAGATGCTGGCGCAGGAAGGTCTCGCCCACCACCCGCGCACCCGGCGCGGAGTGGACTGGCTGCTGAAGAACCAGGAGCCCAACGGCGCCTGGTTCGGCCGCTGGGGCGTCAACTACGTCTACGGCACGGGGGCCGTCGTCCCCGCGCTCGTCGCCGCGGGCCTGGCGGCCTCCCACCCCGCGATCCGGCGGGCCGTGGACTGGCTGGCCGCCGTGCAGAACGAGGACGGCGGCTGGGGCGAGGACCTGCGCTCCTACAACGACCCGGCCTGGCACGGCCGGGGCGCCTCCACCGCCTCCCAGACGGCGTGGGCGCTGCTGGCCCTGCTCGCGGCCGGCGAGCGGGAGTCCGAGCCGGTGCGCCGCGGGGTGGCCTACCTGGTCGAGACCCAGACCGAGGACGGGACCTGGGACGAGCCCTGGTTCACCGGTACCGGCTTCCCCTGGGACTTCTCCATCAACTACCACCTGTACCGGCAGGTGTTCCCGGTGACGGCGCTCGGCCGTTACGTGCACCGCACCGGGCCGGGGGCCGTCTGATGGACCAGGCCCCCGAGGCCGGGCAGCGCCCGGAGCCCGTACCGCTGCTGGTCGCCTGCGCGCTCGGCATCGAGCACCTCGCGCTGCGCAGCGGCGGGGGCCGCGGAAGGAAAACGGCACCGGGTCCCGTCACCGTCCTGCGGACGGGAATGGGACCGCGGGCCGCGGAGCGTGCCGTACGGCACGCTCTGAGCGGGGACCTGGCGCAGGCCGCGGTCCTCGCGACCGGATTCTGCGCCGGGCTCGTCCCCGGGATGCACCCCGGCGACCTCGTCGTCGCCGAACGCACCCGGGACGAGTCGGGCGCGAGCGAGTGCTCGCGGACCGCCGCCCTCGCGGAGGCGGTCTCCCGCGCGGTACCCGGCCGCACCGTCCACACCGGGGTGCTGGCCGGCTCCGACCACGTCGTGCGCGGACCCGAACGGGCCGAACTGCGCGCGACGGGCGCGGTCGCGGTGGACATGGAGTCCGCCGTGAGCCTGCGTACGGCGCTTGAGGCCCCCGGCCAGGGGGCCCGTCCGGTTGCCGCCGTACGAGTGATCGTGGACGCACCCGAGCACGAACTAGTCAGAATCGGCACGGTGCGCGGGGGAATATCTGCCTTCCGCGTACTCCGTGCCGTCCTACCTGCTTTCTATGAATGGCACCGTTCTTCGCTGCTCCCCAGGAGGTGAGCCAGATGGCCATGCCGCTGCGCCAGACCATCAGGGTCGGGACGTACTTGATGGAACAGAAACTCCGCAAGCGGACGAAATTCCCGCTGATCGTGGAGTTGGAACCGCTCTACGCGTGCAATCTCGCATGCGAGGGCTGCGGCAAGATCCAGCATCCGGCGGGGGTCCTCAAGCAGCGTATGCCCGTGGCCCAGGCCGTCGGCGCGGTGCTGGAATCGGGCGCGCCGATGGTGTCCATCGCCGGTGGCGAGCCGCTGATGCACCCGCAGATCGACGAGATCGTCCGCCAGCTCGTGGCCAAGCGGAAGTACGTCTTCCTCTGCACCAACGCCATGCTGCTGCGCAAGAAGATGGACAAGTTCAAGCCCTCGCCGTATTTCGCCTTCACCGTGCACATCGACGGGCTGAAGGAGCGGCACGACGAATCCGTCGCCAAGGAGGGGGTGTTCGACGAGGCGGTCGCCGCGATCAAGGAGGCCAAGCGGCGCGGCTTCCGGGTCACCACCAACTCGACCTTCTTCAACACCGACACCCCGCAGACCATCATCGAGGTGCTCGACTACCTCAACGACGACCTCCAGGTCGACGAGATGATGATCTCCCCCGCCTACGCCTACGAGAAGGCTCCCGACCAGGAGCACTTCCTCGGGGTCGAGCAGACCCGCGAGCTGTTCAAGAAGACCTTCGCGGGGGGCAACCGCAGCCGCTGGCGGCTCAACCACTCGCCGCTCTTCCTCGACTTCCTGGAGGGCAAGACCGACTACGACTGCACGGCCTGGGCCATCCCGAACTACTCCCTGTTCGGCTGGCAGCGGCCCTGCTACCTGATGGCCGACGGCTACGTCCCGACCTACCGTCAGCTCATCGAGGACACCGACTGGGACAAGTACGGCCGCGGGAAGGACGACCGCTGCGCCAACTGCATGGCGCACTGCGGCTACGAGCCCACCGCTGTCCTCGCGACCATGGGATCGCTCAAGGAGTCGCTGCGCGCGGCGAGGGAGACCGTCGCGAGCAACCGCTCCTGAGGTGACGAGACGCCCGCGGCCCGGACCACCCGGACCGCCCCGGCCCCTCGACCGCGCCGCCCCGAGCGGGCAGCCGGTCGAGGGGCCGCCGCGTCGTCCGCGGGCCCCGCGCCACCACGAGAAGCGGCCCGCCGCCCGCAGGGACGGCGAGCCGGACGTCCCCAGAGAGAGGGCTGAGACGTGACACTGCTGGAAGGCATCCACGGGCCGCAGGACCTGAAGACGCTGACCGGGGAACAGCTGGTCGAACTGTCCGCGCAGATCCGGGAGTTCCTCATCCAGGCGGTGGCCAGGACCGGGGGCCACCTCGGTCCCAACCTCGGCGTCGTGGAACTGACCGTCGCGCTGCACCGGGTCTTCGACTCGCCCCGCGACCGCGTCCTGTGGGACACCGGGCACCAGAGTTACGTGCACAAACTGCTCACCGGCAGACAGGACTTCTCGAAGCTGCGCGGAAAGGGGGGCCTCTCGGGCTACCCCTCGCGCGCCGAGTCCGAGCACGACGTCATCGAGAACAGCCACGCCTCGACCGTGCTCGGCTGGGCCGACGGGCTCGCCAAGGCCCGCGACGTACGGGGCGAGGACCACCACGTGGTCGCCGTCATCGGGGACGGGGCGCTCACCGGCGGAATGGCCTGGGAGGCGCTCAACAACATCGCCGCCGCCAAGGACCAGCCGCTGGTCGTCGTCGTCAACGACAACGAGCGCTCCTACGCCCCGACCATCGGCGGCCTCGCCAACCACCTCGCGACCCTGCGCACCACCAACGGCTACGAGAAGGTCCTCGCCTGGGGCAAGGACGTCCTGGACCGCACCCCCGTCGTCGGCCGCCCGCTCTACGAGTCGCTGCACGGCGCGAAGAAGGGCTTCAAGGACGCCTTCGCCCCGCAGGGCATGTTCGAGGACCTGGGCCTGAAGTACCTCGGCCCCATCGACGGGCACGACATCGAGGCCGTCGAGTCCGCGCTGCACCGAGCCAAACGTTTCGGCGGACCCGTCATCGTGCACTGCCTCACCGAGAAGGGCCGCGGCTACGAACCCGCCCTCGCCCACGAGGCCGACCGCTTCCACACCGTCGCCGCGATGGACCCGCTCACCTGCGAGGCGCTGACCCCCTCGGGCGGCCCCTCGTGGACCTCCGTCTTCGGCGAGGAACTCGTGCGCATCGCCGAGGAGCGGCCCGAGGTCGTGGCGATCACCGCCGCGATGCTCGACCCGGTGGGCCTGACCCCGTTCGCCGAGCGCTTCCCCGACCGGATCTGGGACGTGGGCATCGCCGAACAGCACGCCACGGTCTCCGCGGCCGGGCTCGCGACCGGCGGGCTGCATCCCGTCGTCGCCCTCTACGCGACCTTCCTCAACCGGGCCTTCGACCAGCTCCTCATGGACGTCGCCCTGCACCGGTGCGGGGTCACCTTCGTCCTGGACCGGGCCGGGGTCACCGGTACCGACGGCGCCTCGCACAACGGCATGTGGGACATGTCCGTCCTCCAGGTCGTGCCCGGACTGCGGATCGCCGCCCCGCGCGACGCCGGCCAACTGCGTGCCCAGCTGCGCGAGGCCGTCGCCGTCGACGACGCCCCGACCCTCGTGCGCTACCCCAAGGAGACGGCGGGGCCCGAGGTGCCCGCGCTGCGCCGCGTCGGCGGGATGGACGTCCTCGCCGAGCCCGGCGCGGGCGAGGACCCCGACGTCCTGCTCGTCGCGGTCGGCGTGATGGCCCCCGTCTGCCTGAGCACCGCCGAACTGCTGCGCGAGCGCGGCATCGGCTGCACCGTCGTGGACCCGCGCTGGGTCAAACCCGTCGACCCCGCGCTCCCCGCCCTCGCCGAACGGCACCGGCTGGTCGCCGTGGTCGAGGACAACAGCCGCAGCGCCGGGGTGGGCACCGCCGTCGCCGCCGCCCTCGGCGACGCCGACGTCGACGTGCCCGTACGGCTCTTCGGCATCCCCGAACAGTTCCTCCCGCACGCCAAACGCGGTGAACTGCTCGCAGACATCGGCCTCACCCCGGTCGAGATCGCCGGCCGGATCGGGGCCCGCATGGCCCGTAAGGAGAACAAGCAGGCATGACAACCGGCACGAGTGGCACCACCGGCGCGCAGACCGGCCCCGGACAGCGGGAGTCCGGGCGCTCCGGCTTCGACCTCGGCGCGCTGCTGGCCGAGCGCGGCCAGGAACGGTACGAGCTGCACACCAAGTACCTCAACCACCAGCTGCCCCGGATGCTGCACACGATCGGCTTCGACCGGGTCTACGAGCGGGCCGAGGGCGCGTACTTCTGGGACGCCGAGGGCAACGACTACCTCGACATGCTCGCCGGTTTCGGCGTCATGGGCCTGGGACGGCACCACCCCGTGGTCCGCCGGGCCCTGCACGACGTCCTCGACGCGCAGCTCGCCGACCTCACCCGCTTCGACTGCCAGCCGCTGCCCGGACTGCTCGCCGAGAAGCTGCTCGCCCACAGCCCGCACCTGGACCGTGTGTTCTTCGGCAACAGCGGCACCGAGGCGGTCGAGACGGCGCTGAAGTTCGCCCGGTTCGCGACCGGCAGGAAACGCGTCCTGTACTGCGCGCACGCCTTCCACGGGCTGACCACCGGCTCCCTCTCGGTCAACGGCGAGAAGGGCTTCCGCGAGGGCTTCGCCCCGCTGCTGCCCGACACCGCCGTCCCGATCGGCGATCTGAAGGCGCTGGAGAAGGAGCTGAAGAAGGGCGACGTGGCCGGGCTCATCATCGAGCCCATCCAGGGCAAGGGCGTCCACGACACCCCGCCCGGCTATCTGCGGGCCGCCCAGGAACTCCTGCACAAGCACAAGGCGCTGCTCATCGCCGACGAGGTGCAGACCGGCCTCGGCCGCACCGGCGACTTCTACGCCTACCAGCACGAGGAGGGAGTCGAACCCGACCTCGTGTGCGTGGCGAAGTCCCTGTCCGGCGGCTACGTCCCGGTCAGCGCCACCCTCGGCAAGGACTGGATCTTCAAGAAGGTCTACTCCTCGATGGACCGGGTCCTCGTGCACTCGGCGAGCTTCGGCGCCAACGCCCAGGCCATGGCGGCCGGGCTCGCGGTGCTCTCCGTCATGGAGGACGAGAACATCGTCGCCAACGCCCGGCGCACCGGCGACTACCTGAAGAACCGCCTCGCCGAGCTGATCCCGCGCTACGAGATGCTCGCCGACGTCCGGGGCCGCGGCCTCATGATCGGCATCGAGTTCGGCCGGCCCGACTCCCTCAAACTGCGCAGCCGCTGGACCATGCTCCAGGCCGCCCGCAAGGGGCTGTTCGCGCAGATGGTCGTCGTACCGCTGCTCCAGAAGCACCGCATCCTGACCCAGGTCTCGGGCGACCACCTCGAAGTCATCAAGCTGATCCCGCCGCTCGTGGTGGGGGAGAAGGAGGCCGACCGCTTCGTGGACGCCTTCACCGCCGTCATGGACGACGCGCACAACGGCGGACTCATGTGGGACTTCGGCAAGACACTCGTGAAGCAGGCGGTCGCCAACCGCTGAGCAGGGAGCGGACGGCCGGACCGAGCCAGAATTTGCCTCCCGGGCAAAAAAATTGCCCGGGAGGCCTTTCCCTGGCTCAATCAGAGGTATGAGCCCTGCCACCCCCGGCGGACGGGACCTCCCGGACCCGCCGGACCAGCACGCCGACGCACCTGACGGCGCCCCGCTCGCCCTGCCCGCGGCCGTCGCCCCGCAGCTGCGGGAACTGCGCCGCCGCGCCGGGCTGACCCTGGAAGCCGCGGCCCAGGCCGCCGGACTCTCACCGGCGCACCTGTCCCGGCTGGAGACCGGCCGCCGCCAGCCCTCCCTGCCGATGCTGCTCGCCCTGGCCCGCACCTACGGTACGGCCGTCTCCGAACTGCTCGGCGAGCACACCGAGGGACGCCAGGCCGTCGTCCGTGCCACCGCGATGGAGCCGACCGCCGCGGGCGGCTGGACCTACTGGCAGGCCGGCGGCCCGGGACGCGGGATGCAGGCGCTGCGCGTCCACGTCCCCTACGGCAGCCAGGGCGACATCGTCCGCGTGCACCCCGGCGAGGAGTGGCTGTACGTCCTCACCGGCCGGCTCAGGCTCCGGCTCGGCGACAGCACCCACCTGCTGGACCCCGGTGACAGCGCGCACTTCGACTCGCTCACCCCGCACCGGATCGCCGCCGTGGACCAGGACGGCGCCGGACTGCTCTTCGTCCACACCCTCATGCAGAGCCCGCTCGGCGCGCTCTGCCTCGGTGACGCACGCCCAGGAGGCGCATGATGTCCCGCCCGGCACCCGAACCCGAACCCGAACCCGTATCCGGGACCGCCCCTCCCGCCGCCCCCGGCTCCGAGGCGCAGGCGGCCCCGGACCAGGAGGGGGACGCCCCGCGCGGGGTGCGCCGGTTCGTGGAGGACAAGATCCCGCGCGGGCTCGCCATCAGGCTGTTCGTCTACATCGTCGCGGGCCACGGACTCGCCGCGTTCCTGTACCTGCTGTTCGAGCTGGGCGCCAGGAACCAGTGAGCCCCGGGCGCCCCGGGCCGGTCATTCGACCAGCCGCGCCCGCAGCCCCTCCCGCAGGTCCGGGGTGAGCCCGAGCACCTCGCCGAAGTACCGCTCGGGCCCGCCCCACACCGTGTCGACGGCCTCCAGGGCCGCCCGCAGGTACTCCACTCGTGCCTCGAACAACGGGTTGAGCAACTCCATCACCTCGGGCGCCATCGCCTCGGGGGAGTCGCTGCCGCGCCGGACGAGGTAGCGGCGGTGCGGGGCGTTCGACTCCAGGTAGTCCGCCTCGATCGCCTCCCGCTCGACGCCCACCGCGAGCAGCGTGAGCGCTATGGAGGTGCCCGCGCGGTCCTTCCCGGCCGCGCAGTGCAGGAGGGCCGGCAGGCTGTCCGTCGCCATCGCGCGCAGCAGCCGCCCGTACTCGTCGGTCCGCTCCTCGACCAGCTCCCGGTAGGTGGCCGCCATCCGCGCCTCCGCCCGGCCCTCGCCGAGCAGCTCCCGCAGCTGCGCCAGCTCCCCGTGCCGCACCATCCGCCAGAACTCGGCGCCGTCCGCGGGGTCGTTGAGCGGCAGGTGCACGTTGCGCACCCCGGGCAGCTCGACGTCCGGGCCCTCCAGTGCCTGGTCCGCCGCGTTGCGGAAGTCGAAGACGGTGCGCAGGCCGAGCGAGGAGAGGAAGCTCACGTCCTCGGCGCTCGCGTGCGCGAGGTGGCCGCTGCGGTAGAGCCGGCCCGGGCGCACCCGCCCGCCGTCCACCGTGGGCAGCCCGCCCACGTCCCGGAAGTTGCGTACGGCGGTCAGCTCGGGCTCGGCCTGCGGCACCTGCTGCGTCACGGGGATTCCCTTTCCGGTGGGCCGCCGGCGCGGCTCGCCGGCACGGCGCGAGCCCGACCCTACGACAGACGCCCGTCCCCCCGACAGGACGTCGGACGGTCCTGAGGGGCCGGGGTGAGCAGCGTCATAACCGTGACGGTCCGTACCGGCCGCCCTTTCCGTCGAGGCCGCATTCCTCCGGCGGATGCAGGGAAGTGAAGATCAAAATTCCACGGAGCGTGACAGAAATCCGCTCAATGGATCACTAAAAGGGATACACGCGGGAAAGGTATGGCTTGTCCGGCGAGTTCCCACTCCTTTACGGTCACCCTCAGTCCGGCCGGAACGCCCAATCCTGCCGCCGCCCGGATTCCCGCTCCACTCACACCCGTACCGGCAGGAACGGGGGACCCACAGGCATCACCGCCGCCCGGTCCACCGGACGGCTAGGGGTGAAGCCGCGTTCACGCGGCCGGGCAGCTCCAGCCCGAACCCGACAGCTCACCTCGTAGGCGACGGAGAAAGAACACCACCATGCCCGCACAGGGTAAGAACCGCCGTTCGCTGTCCCACCGCCTCGCGCTGATCGGCACCACCGGTGCCGCCGCGGTGGTGCTCCCGCTGACCGCCGCGGCCGGCGCGCACGCCGCCGCCCCCGAGGCCGCCCCGCAGAAGGCCGACACCACCTACACGGTGGTGAAGGGCGACACCCTGGCCAAGATCGCCAGGACGCACCACGTCGACGGCGGCTGGAAGAAGCTCTACGAGATCAACAAGAAGGCCGTCGGCGCCAACCCGAGCATCATCAAGCCGGGCCTCAAGATCACCCTGGAGGCCGCCAAGGCCGCGGCCCCCGCCGCGAAGCCCGCCCCCGCGGACTCCGGCTGGACCGCGCCCGTCGTCGGCGTCAAGGGCGGCGGCTACGGCAACTCCGGCAACCTGTGGTCGCACGGCCACACCGGCGCCGACTTCCCCGTCTCCACCGGCACTTCGGTCAAGGCCGTGTCCAACGGCACCGTCATCGCCGCCGGAGACGGCGGCGCCTACGGCAACCAGATCGTCATCAAGCACGGTGACGGCCACTACTCGCAGTACGGCCACCTCTCCTCGATCGGCGTGTCCGTCGGGCAGACCGTGACCGAGGGCCAGCAGATCGGCCTCTCCGGTGCCACCGGCAACGTGACCGGCCCGCACCTGCACTTCGAGATCCGCACCGGCCCGGACTACGGCTCCGACATCGACCCGCTGGCCTTCCTCGCCCAGCACGGCGTCAACGCCTGATCCGGCCCCTCCCGGACCGCACCGGCCCGCCCGCCCGCGCCCCGCGCGGCGGGCGGGCCGACGCGCACTCCACGGGGCCCGCGCCCCCCATCGCGGCGGCGACGGAAAAGCGACAACGATCCGTTCTCCGACTCAGTCACACCAGGCCCGCCCTATTCCTGAATTGGGCGAGATTTGACCGGTGGTCTTTCTCACCCCCCGTCAACCCCTGCCTACGGTGGCGTAGGTCACTCGGCCAGGTGAATGATGCCGAGGTGGCACAAGAATCGAGGTTCCCCCGTAGCAGCGCCCTTTCGGGAGAGGGCATCATCGCGTCGTACGCGGCCGTCGGCGACAGCTTCACCGAAGGCGTCGGCGACCCCGGCCCCGGCGGTGTCTACGTCGGCTGGGCCGACCGGCTCGCCGTCCAGCTCGCCGACCGGCTCCCCGAACACGACTTCCGCTACGCCAATCTCGCGGTGCGCGGCAAACTCCTCGACCAGATCGTCGCCGACCAGGTGCCCCGCGCCAAGGAACTCGCCCCCGACCTCGTGACCTTCGTGGCCGGCGGCAACGACATCCTGCGGCCCGGCAGCGACCCGGACGACGTCGCGGCCCGCTTCGAGAGCGCCGTCGCCGACCTCACCTCCGCCGTCGGCACCGTCCTCGTCGCGACCGGCTTCGACACCCGGGACACCCCGGTGCTGCGCCGGCTGCGCGGAAAGATCGCCACGTACAACGCCCACGTGCGCGCAGTCGCCGACCGCCACGGCTGCCCGGTCCTCGACCTGTGGTCGCTGCGCTCGGTCCGCGACCGCCGGGCCTGGGACGCCGACCGGCTCCACCTCGGGCCCGAGGGGCACACCCGGGTCGCCCTGCGCGCCGCCCAGGTCCTCGGCCTCGACGTGCCCGCCGACCCGGAACAGCCCTGGCCGCCGCTGCCCCCGCGCGGCACCCTGGAGCACCGCCGCGACGACATCACCTGGGCGCGCGACCACCTCGTCCCGTGGATCGGCCGCCGGCTGCGTGGCGAGTCCTCCGGCGACCACGCGCACGCCAAGCGCCCGGACCTGCTGCCCCTGTAACGCCGCGCGCACCGCCCCGGCGGCCCCCGGCGCCGACCGCGCCCGGAGGGGACGGCCGCCGGGCGGGCCCGCCCGGGCCCCGCACATAATGGGTAGCCCACCGAGACGACGGGCAGCCCGCCCCGAGACCTTGAGGAGGCGCCGTGACCGACGCCCGTTCCCTGCGCTCCGAACTGCGCTCGCTGCGGCCCCTCGCCTTCGGCGCGGACGCCACCGGTGCCAGGCTGGAGCGCATCCACCAGTCCCCGCACTTCGACCGGGACCGCGGCGTCTTCCGCAACCCCGACGGACCGAAGGCCCCGCCGCCCGGTTCGCGCCTGGAGTTCCTCCAGAACTTCTTCCGCAAGGACCAGCGTGCGCTGCGCGCCCCCGAGGGCACCCTGCCGGTCCACCCCACCACTCTCGCGGACCTCACGCGCGAGCCCGCCCCGGGACTGCGGATCACCTGGATGGGACACTCCAGCGTCCTCGCCGAGATCGACGGCGCCCGCGTCCTGTTCGACCCGGTGTGGGGCGAGCGCTGCTCCCCGTTCTCCTTCGCCGGACCCAAGCGGCTGCACCCCGCCCCGGTGCCGCTGGAGGCGCTCGGCCCGGTCGACGCGGTCGTCATCTCGCACGACCACTACGACCACCTCGACCTGCCCTCGATCCAGCGCCTCGCCCGGACCGGCACCGTCTTCGTGGTCCCGCTCGGCATCGGCGCCCACCTGGAGCGCTGGGGCGTGGCGCCCGAGCGGCTGCGGGAGCTGGACTGGCACGAGTCGACGCGTATCGCGGGCCTCGACTTCACCGCGACCCCGGCCCGGCACTTCTGCGGCCGCGGCCTGCGCAACCAGCAGCACACCCTGTGGGCCTCCTGGGCGGTCACCGGCCCCGAGCACCGCGTCTACCACAGCGGCGACACGGGCTACTTCCCCGGCTTCCGCGACATCGGCACCGCGCACGGCCCCTTCGACGTGACGATGATCCAGATCGGCGCCTACTCCCCGTACTGGCCGGACATCCACATGACCCCCGAGGAAGGTCTCCGGGCCCACCTCGACCTCCAGGGCGGCTCCCCGTCCGGTGTCCTGCTGCCGATCCACTGGGGCACCTTCAACCTCGCCCAGCACGCATGGGCGGAGCCGGGGGAGTGGACGAGGGACGCGGCCGAGGAGGCGGGGCAGGCGGTGGCGTTCCCCCGTCCGGGCGAGCCGTTCACGCCGTCGGGAGAGGTGCCGGGGGAGCCGTGGTGGCGGACGGTGTCCGCGCCGATCGCGCGTCCGTGGCGCCGCCCCCGGATGATCGACGACAGGGCTGAGGGCGTGGCCGGAACGAGCAAGGGCGAACTTGACCTCGCTGGGGGGCAGTGACGTCGGCCGCGGATACCTGGGCCGAGTCCGGAGAGACGCGCCGGATGCTGGTGTGTCTCCCGGCCGGAGCGCGACGGTGTGGCCCGGGCCTGGGAAAGGGCGCTCGGGGCGGAGCGGCAAGCTCCTGCGCGGAGTGTCAGGCCCTCGCTGTCCCCTGAAGACACGTCTGGGGTCGTCATCCGAACACGCGCGGTGAGGCGTTGAGCGCGTAGGAGGGGCCCGGTCGGCCCGGCGCCCGACTGCACTGCCCGGCCAGTGTCGTTGGCAGCCTCCAGGGTGCTGCGGATGTCTGCCTCATCGCTTCGACCCGACGCCGAGCCTCCCCTGGCAGGCGGTCCGGGCACCGATTCACCACCTCGCGACATCCGGTCTTACCTCGGGTGTGCGCCGGTCAAGGGCGACCGGCCGTGAATCGGGCAGGCGGGGAGCATCAGCGCGGGGTTGCTTCAAACGGCAACAGCGACGCACGGAAAAGGCTGAAGACCGTGAGGCCCATCGGCGGCCGCAGCCATGGGGCGTCACGGATTCCACGTAAGTCTCCGCAGCCCGATCGCCGATTACCGAAAGTCATATTCGGTGCGGTCCGGCTCCGTCCTGCCAGCGGTAGAGGTCGCGCAGCAGGGAGATCTCGGCGCCGTGATGGATCAGCTCCCTGTTGACGTGCAGGACCCGGTTCTCCATGGGAAACCGCTCGGGACCCACCACGGGCGGGTTGTCCAGGTCGGCGTCCGAGAGCTCGCGGACCCCCGCGTTCCATCTCCCGTACATCTCATCGAGCTGTTTCAGCGCCTCGTCAGCGGTCCCCGCGTAGGCGAATGTCTCAGAGTCGGCATCCTGGCCGCCGAAGTACCACCCGACCCGATAGCCCAGGCACGAGACGATGATGTGCGCCAGCCGCCAGGCAATCGTGGTCACCGGTGCCGGGACCGGTGCAGGGGACGCGGAGTCCATCGTCCATTCCCCCGAGCCTTCCAGCATCGGTGCGGCCGACGTGCCACGTGGGCGGATGCTCCAGCAGCCGCGCACCGGCTCCCAGAAGTACTCCTCGTCGGTAAGACCGTCCAGCCGTGGCCGCAGGTTCTTGCGCCAGTACCAGTCCGACTGCTCCGCGAGCCGCTCGCTTCTTGTCATCGCCGCACACTACAGACCCGTCGGGCAGAGTGATCGTCGCCGTCTGGGGGGCGGGGGGAAGATCGTGCCCGGGAACCGATCGTTTTGCCTTGTCTGCCTGTGTAGACATGAGTTGGGAGGGCTCTGATCCATTCACTGGGCCGGAGCCGGAGCCGGCTCCGGCGCGCGGCAGTGGCGGTCCGGGCCGGTGAAGGGGGCCGCGCTCGCCCTCCGGAGGCGTCTCCGCGACGTCTCGTCGGCCGGTTCCGTCGGCCCGCCGCGAAGTCGAACCAGGGATTCCGCCCCCTTGACACCGTCAGATCGATGGGAGGACCATCCGGTTCAGCTTTGACAACGTTGTCCCGGCGGTGGCCACTTCGGGGGCGGGGTGAGCGGTGGGTGTGGACCGACGCGCACTGATCCTCCGTCAGGCGCAAGGTGGCCGCCCGTCCGACAGAAGGGCAGGAAGAGTGTCCGACACAGTGACACGCCGTAGAGGCCCGGTGCGCCGGGCGGCCGGTGGCGTCGTGGTCCTGGCCCTCGCGGCCCTCGGCCTCTCGGCCACGGCGACACCCGCGAGCGCGGCCCACGACCACCCGGCCGCCGTCACCGATCCGGCCGCCCACGTCAACCCGTTGATCGGTTCGGCCAACGCGGGCAACACCTACCCGGGCGCCGTACGGCCCTTCGGGATGCTGTCCTGGAGCCCGCAGACCTCCAACGGCAAGCAGGTGTCCAATCCGGCGCCCGGCGGCTACCAGTACGACGCCAAGAAGATCCGCGGCTTCAGCCTCACCCACCTCGACGGGGTCGGCTGCTCCGGGGCCAACGGCGACGTGCCGATCATGCCGTACCCCGGGGGGGTGGACTCCTCACCCACCGCCGACACCGAGGACGCGACGTACGCCTCCACCTTCTCCCACGCGAACGAGACCGCCCGGGCCGGCTACTACAAGGTCGCGCTCGACAGCGGGGCCTCGGCCGAACTGACGGCCACCGAGCGCACCGGCTCCGGCCGCTTCACCTTCCCCGCCGGGAAACCCGCGAGCATGCTGGTGCGCGGCTCCAACGCCGAGTCCGGCAGCGCCGACGCGCGGATCCACGTGGACCGGGCCGCCCGGACCGTGACCGGCTCCATCAGCGCCGGCAACTTCTGCGGACCGCAGAACGCCAACAACCGCAAGGACCTCTACACCCTCCACTACACCGTGCACTTCGACCGGCCCTTCGCGAAGTCCGGTACATGGAAGGACGGTTCGCTCCAGCCGTCCGCCACCTCGGCCACCGGCGGGACGGGCTACAGCTCCTCGGGCAACCCCGTCGCGGGCAAGGGCTCGGGCGCCTACGTCACCTTCCCGGCCGGCACCACCGAGGTCGGCGCCAAGGTGGCCGTCTCCTACGTCGGCGACCGGGGCGCCGAGGCCAACCTGCGCGCCGAGAACCCGCCGCACAAGAGCTTCGACGCCGTCGAGCACGAGGCGACAGAGGCCTGGCAGAAGGCGCTGCGCACCGTCGAGGTCGGCGGCGGCGGCGAGGAGCAGTACAACACCTTCTACACGGCGCTCTACCACTCGATGCTCGAACCGACGCTGACCAGCGACAGCGACGGCACCTACACGGGTGCGGACGGAAAGACGCACCGCCTCGCGCACGGTCAGCGCGCCCAGTACGGCACCTTCTCCGGCTGGGACCAGTACCGCGCCCAAGTACAGCTCCTGACGCTCCTGAACCCGAAGGCCGGGAGCGACTACGCCCAGTCCCTCTACAACTACGCCGGACAGCGCGGCGGCGAGTGGGATCGCTGGCTGCTGGAGCACGGCAAGACCAGCGTCATGTCGGGCGACCCCTCCGACGCGGCCCTGGCGGGCATTTACGCCTTCGGCGGGCGCGACTTCGACGTCAAGGGCGCCGTCGCCTCACTCGTCAAGGCCGCCACCGTCCCCACCGCCAACGACTCCGACAGCGCCGGCTGCAACGTCGAGTGCGTCGGCCAGCGGCCCGCGCTCGACCAGTACCTCAAGCTCGGCTACGTACCGGCCGACAACTGCCACTGCTGGGGCGGCGCCGCCGAGACCCTGGAGGACGCGGCCGCCGACTACGGCCTCTCGGAACTCGCGGGCGCCGTCGGCGACAAGGCCGCGCAGAAGCGGTTCCTCGACCGCTCGGGCAACTGGACGAACGTCTTCGACCCGACGGCCACCCCCGAGGGCGGATACATCCGCGACCGCAAGGCGGACGGCACCTGGGCGGGCACCTTCACCCCCGCCACCGGCGCCGGATTCGTCGAGGGCACCAGCGCCCGCTACAGCTGGATGGTCTACTCCGACGTGGCCAGGCTGGCCCGCGCGATGGGCGGCAGGGACAGGACGGTGGAGCGCCTCGACGCCTTCTTCCGCGACGCCGACGGGACGTTCGACTTCTCCGCGAAGGACGACACCCGCTACGACCCGACCAACGAGCCCGACATCAACGCGCCCTACCTGTACGACTACCTGGGCGCCCCCTACAAGACGCAGGAGACGGTCCGCGCCGAGCTGGACCAGCTGTGGACCAACAGCCCCGGCGGCATCCCCGGCAACGACGACGCGGGCACCATGTCGTCCTGGTACGTGTTCTCCGCGCTCGGCGTCTACCCCCAGAACCCGAGCCGCGCCGACCTCGCGCTGAGCGCCCCGCTGTTCCCGCACGCGGTGGTCCACGCCGGGCACGGCCGCACCCTCACCATCAACGCCCCGGGTGCCTCGAAGGACAACAAGTACATCCGCGGACTGCGGACCGACGGCCGCAGCTCGCACCAGCCCTGGGTGCCCGCCTCCTTCGTCGAGCACGGCGGCACGCTCGACTTCACTCTCGGCAGTGAGCCCGACACCTCCTGGGGCGGCGCCGAGGCCGACGCCCCGCCCTCCTTCCCCGGCGGCGGCGACACGTACTTCACCGGCACGCAGCCCGGCACGGTGAAGACCGAACCCGGCGGTGCGGACACCAAGGCCTCCGTCACGGTGCGGACCCTCCAGGACAAGGCCGAGACGGTGCGCTGGGAGGCCACCGCACCCGACGGGCTCACCGTGACGCCCGCGAACGGGCAGATCGCCGTGCCCGGCGCGGGTTCCGCGAGCGCCACCCTCTCCGTGGCCGCCGGGGCCGGCACGAAACCCGGTTTCTACTCCGTCCCCGTGACGCTGAAGTCGGCCTCCGGCGCCGAACTGCCGAAGACCTCGCTCTCCGTGACCGTCGCGCCCGAGAACAGCCTGCTGTGGAACCTCAACAACCAGGCAGTGACCACCGAGGACAGCGGCGCCGACGGCAACTTCGACGGGGAGGGCTTCAGCTACTCCGCGAAGGCGCTCGCGGCAGGAGGCGCGAAGCCGGGCTCCACGGTCTCCTCCGGCGGCTTCGACTTCACCTGGCCGGACACCAAACCCGGTGACCCCGACAACATCGAGGTGACCGGCGGCGGACAGGTCCTCGCCGTCCCCGCGACCCAGGGCGCCACCAAGCTGAGCCTGCTCGGCAGCGCCGCCGAGGGCACGGCGAGCGGTACGGCGACGCTGACCTACACCGACGGCAGTACGCAGCAGGCCGACATCGGGTTCAGCGACTGGACACTCGCCGCGGGCGCCGACGAGCCCTCCTTCGGCAACACGATCGCCGTGCACACCGACTACCGGCTCGCCACGGGCGGAGAGAAGGACCCGGTGGGCGCCGAGATCTTCGCCACCGCGCCCGTACCGCTCCAGGCCGGGAAGCAACTCGCGAGCGTGACCCTGCCGAAGACCACCGAAGGAGGCGTCCTGCACGTCTTCGCCGCGGCGACGGCCTGATCCCCGCCGCCTTCCGTGGACCGGGCGAGCAGTCGCCCGGTCCACGGAAGGCGGCCTCTCACCAGTCGTGGACCGTACCGTCGGTCAGCCGGTTCACCGGCAGGTACGCCGGCCGGTACGGGAAGCGCGCCGCCGCCTCCTCGTTCAACTCCACGCCCAGCCCCGGAAGTTCGCCCGGGTGCAGCAGGCCGTCCGTGAAGCTGTACGAGGTGCGGAACACCTCCAGTGTCTCCGGGGAGTGCCGCATGTACTCCTGGATGCCGAAGTTGTGCACGGCCAGGTCCAGATGCAGGGCGGCGGCCATCCCCACCGGCGAGATGTCGGTGGGCCCGTGCATCCCGGACCGCACGCCGTACACCGCGGCCAGGTCGAGCAGTCTGCGCATCCCCGTGACCCCGCCGGCATGGGTGACGGCGGAGCGGACGTAGTCGATGAGCCGCTCGTGCAGCAGAGTGGTGTAGTCGTGCACCGAGTTGAAGACCTCGCCGATCGCCAGCGGGGTCGTGGTGTGCGCACGGATCACGCGCAGCGCCGACTGGTCCTCGCCGGGGGTGGCGTCCTCCAGCCAGAACAGGTCGTAGGGCTCCAGGTCCTTGCCCAGCCGCGCGGCCTGGATCGGCGTCATGCGGTGGTGTCCGTCGTGCAGGAGCGGCAGCCCGGGGCCGAACTCAGCGCGTACCGCCTCGAACACGGCCGGCATGTGCCGCAGATACGCCCGGGTGTCCCACACCTCCTCGGCGGGCCGCGCGGGGCCGCCCGCCGGCCGCCGGGCCGGTTCGTAGTCGTAACGCTCCCCGCCGCCCGCCGCCGAGGCGGCCACCCCGTACACCGAGTCCAGCCCGGGGATGCCGCTCTGGACACGGATGGCGCGGTAGCCGTCCGCCAGGTGCGCGCGCACCGAGTCGAGGAGTTCGGGCACGTCCCGGCCCGAGGCGTGCCCGTAGGCCAGGGCGCCGGTGCGGCAGGCACCGCCGAGCAGTTGGTACAGCGGCAGACCGGCCGCCTTCGCCTTGATGTCCCACAGGGCGGTGTCCACCGCCGCGATCGCGGCCATGGTCACCGGGCCCCGGCGCCAGTACGCCCCCCGGTACAGGTACTGCCAGGTGTCCTCGATCGCGCTCGCGTCCCGGCCCACGAGCAGCGGGGCCACATGCTCGCGCAGGTAGGCCTCCACGGCCAGTTCCCTGCCGTTGAGCGTCGCGTCACCGAGCCCGCTGAGCCCGTCGTCCGTGGTGATGCGCAGAGTGACGAAATTGCGTCCCGGGCTCGTGACGACCGTGTCCGCGGCGGTGATTCTCACGGTTCCTCCTGGATGACCGTTGGTGGGTGCGTGGGGCTGGGGAAGCTGGTGCCGTTACGGCTCCCTGGTGCTCAGTCCTCACAACGGGCGGCCACCACGACGCCGTACGTGTCGAGCGCGACGCTGGTGAGGGGCGCGCCCTCCAGATCAGTGAGCCTGCCCCGGCGCACCTCGGGCGTGACGGTCAACGGGGCCGGGTGCTGGCTCACGAACCACACGAAGCGCCGGCCGTCCGTGTGCTCCATCTCCGCGCTCAGTACCCGCCCGTCGTCCACGGTCACCACCGGACTCGCGCCGGACTCGGCCGCGAGCGCGGCGTACAGCCGCCAGGTCGGCTCGGGGTTGACCGCCGGGACACTGGCCGCCATGTGTTCCAAGGGGTAGGTGCACAGCACGAGTTGACCCGATCCGACGCGCCTGCGCAGCAGGGCGGGACGGCCGTGCGCGTCGGTGGCCACGACCTCGGCGCTCTCCGGCACCACCGGCAGGAAGGTCCGCGAGTGCACGGTGCCCGCGACCGGGAAGACCAGTTCCTCGCCGGCCTTGATCGCACCGAAGTCCTTCTGGAAGACCATGCGCAGTTCGTCGTCCTCGATCGGGTCGGTCAGCCCGTACCGCACCTGCTTGCGCACCCCGAAGGTCTCGTCCAGCTTCGGCCACCACGAGCCGCGCTGGTTGCCGTGCGTACCCACGAAGTACGAGGCGTACACGGTGGCGCCGCGTTCGGCGTGCGCGCGCAGCGTCCGCCAGGTGGGCGCCGTGAGCGCCTTCGTGCTCGGCACCAGGTACAGCGCGCTGTCCCCGGGCAGCCCGTCCGCCTCCCGCGCCACCCCCACCGGCAGATCCGCCTCGCGCGCGGCCACGTACGCCTGCCGCGTCACCGACAGGACCGCGGCGGGGTCCTCGGGCTGGGTGAAGGGGTACATCTTCTCCAGGAACGAGGACACGACGAGCGTGATGTCCGTGTCGGGGCGCCACAGCCGGGGAAAGTCCGTGCGCTCCAGGACCTCCGTGAACCGCTTCACCTCCAGCAACTGCCGCTTGGGCCGCCCCTGGTCGTCGGTGAGCCCGAAGTGCATCTCGAAGGGGTGGTGGGAGTACGGCTCCTGGTCGGCCAGGGCGTCGTAGTCGGTGTTGTTCCAGGGAATCCAGCCCGTCGCACCGGCCAGCAGCGTGTTGTGCAGCGTCTGGCGGTAGTAGTGCGCGGCGTTCTCCTGCGAGGTGTAGTCGCAGCTCACCCCGAACTCCTCCATCACCACCGGCTTCCCGCCCAGGTCGAGGAGTTCGCACGTGAAGGCGGCCCCGAGGAACTGCCGTACCGGGTCGTCCTCCATGCGGTACACATGCGGGCCGTGGAAGTCGATCAGCGGCTCCAGTTCGCGCACCCGGAAGCCGTTGTCCGCCCCGGTCGTCTCCACGCCCCAGGAACCGTCGCCGACCGAGACCGGCTGGGTCGCCCCCGCCTCGCGCACCGCCGTGATCAGGGTCCCCGCCCACGCGGTGACCCGCTCGTGCTCCAGTGTGCCGATCCCGCGGGAGCGCCAGTCGGCGTAGATCGGTATCTCGTTGGACAGCAGCCAGCCCGCGACCGAGGGGTGGTCCTTCCACCGGGCGGCGCACTCGCGGACGTACCACGCCTGACGCTCCACGAACCACTCGTCGGCGAAGACGTCGCGGCCCTCGCGCCACACCGGATCCCAGTTCTGCCCCGACATGTGGCCCACGAGGAAGGTGGGGATCGTCGTCATGCCCAGGGCGCGGTGCTGCTCCAGGAAGTCGTCGAAGCGCTCCAGCATCCGCTCGTCGAGACGGTCGGGCTCCGGCATGAAGTCGGGCCAGTACAGGAAGGAGCGGGTGAGCGTGATGCCGTGCTCGCGCAGGACCTCCAGCTCCTCCCGCACGACCGCGCGGTCGTAGGAACGCCACATGAGCGGGCCGCCGGTACGGGACCAGTAGTTGACGCCCACCCAGACCGTGGGCCGGTCCGCCGTGCCGAGCTTGGCCGCGTTGCGATGCATGAGAGTCCTGTCGGTCGAATCGGAAGATCCTCCACAGGTATATCGATTGACTGAAGCTCTGTCGAGAGGCTGTTCAGCCTTTGGTAAATCGATTTCCCTCCGGGCTTCCGTACCGCCGCCGCTCCCGGCGTCCGGCCGACTGGTACTGTGACGGCGCTCGCCTCCGGGGCCTGCCGTCCACGCGTGGTCCGGCGCCGTCGGGCCGGGTGTGGCGCAGTCCCGCAGAGGTCCTGCGGAGGTCCTACAGAGGAGGGGCTCGCTTCTCATGGCGGGAGGGACGAAGCCGGGCCGCGGCGGGAGCGGCCGGACGACGATCGCCGACGTGGCGACCCTGGCGGGGGTGTCCCCCTCGGCCGTCTCGAAGATCGTGAACGGCAAGGGCTCGTTCCCCGAGGCTACCCGGGAACGGGTGCGCCGGGCCGCCGCCCAGCTCAACTGGACGCCCTCGGCCGCCGCTGTGGCGCTGCGCGGTGCCAGGACCCGGGCCATCGGCATGATCGCCGGGCGCGACCCCGACCTGCTCAACTCCGATCCGTACTTCACCCTGCTGATCGCCGGTATCGAGAGCGAACTCGCCCCGCGCGACTACGGTCTCCTGCTGCACATCGTCGGGGAGGAGCCGGGCGCCGAGGAACGCGCCTACCGGCGGCTGGCCGACGAACGAAGAGTCGACGCGGTGATCCTCACCGAGAGCCGCGTGGGCGACGGCCGGTTCGCCCTGCTGCGCACCCTCGGCCTGCCCGCCGTCCTGGTCGGCACGCCCTGGCAGCCCGACCCGGTCCCCACGGTCCAGGCCGCAGGCCAGGAGCAGGGCCTGACCGAGGCGGTCGACCACCTCGTCGCCCTCGGCCACCGGCGCATCGCCTACGTCGGCGGGCCCGAGGACCGCGTCCACACCGGCTACCGGCGACAGGTGTTCCTCGACGCGCTGCGCCGCCGCGGCCTGTCGCCCAGCCACCTGCTGACCTCGGACTTCGCGGGCCACACCACGGGCGAGGTGGTCACCGAGGTGCTCGGCCGCGAGGACGCCCCCACGGCGATCGTCTTCGCAGGCGACATGATGGCCCTCGCGGGGGTCTCCGCGGCCCGCCGCCTGGGCGTCGACGTACCCGGCGGGCTCTCCGTCGTCGGCCACGACGACCTGCCCGTCGGCCGGATGCTGCACCCGCGGCTGACCACCGTCCGCCAGGACCTCGCCCAGCTCGGCCGCGCCGCCGCGCTGGACCTGCTGGGGCGCCTCGGCGAGGAGGGCGTGGACCGGGAGACGGTGGTGGCCCCGCCGCGACTGGTGGTGCGCGAGTCCACGGCGCCGCCCCCGTAGCGGGAGCGGACGCGGCGGCCCGGCACCGGTCCCTACCGCGCCCGCTCGTCCGGCAGCTCGACGGTGCTGCACACCCGGACCAGCGCCGGGGTCCGGGGCGCGGAACCGAAACCGAAGGTCACCGGCGGGGAAAGCGGCGCCTGCGCGCCCAGGTCACGCCCGTCCAGCTCGGCCCGGGCCGAGCGCAGGGAGTGCAGATCCCGCGCGCCGTACCACTCGCGCCGCCCGGCCCCGGCGCTGCCGAGCGTGCGCACCCCCGGCAGCAGACGGGCCGGCACGTCGCACAGACGCGCCCAGCTCCTGCTGCGGGCCAGCTGCGGAGGGACCGCGCGCAACAGCCGCCCCAGCGGTGTCCGGGAGCCGACGGCCAGCCACAGGCGCAGCGGGCCCGCCGTCACGCTCCACCGCGCGCCCGCCACCTCCACCGCCACGGGGACGACCCGCACCCGGTCGAAGGTGTAGGTCGCGGCGACGAACTCGGCGACCGGCCCCGAGGGGGCGAACAACGTGCGCCGCCCGTCCGGGCCCTGGAGCATGACGTCGCTGAACGGGCCGAACGGCGAGCGGGGCCAGTGGCCGAGGACCAGCCGGGTGCCCGAGGCGGTGCCCACCCCCGCGATCCAGCCGTCGAACAGCAGTCGTCCCCGCCGTACCCCGGCGCCCGAAGCGGTCATACGGGACAGTCTGCCCGCCCGGACCCGGGTCCGCCCTCCGCGGGGGCCGGTGGCCCGGTCCGGGAAGGGCACGGTCTCGCACAACCACTGCCCGGGACCCGGGAGATCGCGTTGTGCGGGCCTGCGGGCGCCTCTGGAACCCAGATCGCCACTCGGGGGCCGGAGGTCTCAGGACGCCGTAGAGGGCCGGAGGACAGGGAAGGGTCACGCCCGCCGGACGCCGGCAGGCCGTGGTCGCAGGCGCGGGAAGAGGCCGATCGGGCCCCGTGCCGCGGAGCCCCGTACGCAGCGGCTCGCGCGAGAAAAAACAGCATCAGGCGCGATGACGTGTCGTCGGCGCCCCCGTTCCGCCTGGATCAGGCGTGCGAACCGCGAGCCCGCTCGCACGTGTGTGCCCATCGATGTCTCGCTCATGTGTACCAGCGCTCATACCAGAGCGGGACCCTGCGCGTACGGGATTGTCAACTGGTCGCGGCCCCTGTTCAGTTGGTGACTACTGTGTGTTCTCCGGCGGTCACCCGAGCAGGGGTGCCGGCGGCGCGGCAGCGCGCACCCAGCAGTACTCAGCAGGAGCCCACACACCCGTACCGAGGACGCCGATGTCACACCTCCGCGCACCGGCCCCCCGCGCAGACCGCCCAGACGGCGGGGCGCGGCACGGCCGGCCGGGCAGCCCCCTGCCCGAGACGCACATACGGACCCTTCTGCTGCGCACAGCGGTCCTCCCGGCGGTCGCCGTGGCCCTCAGCGGAACGGCTGCCGTCCTCATGGTGCTCGGCGCGGGCCCGCATCCCAGTACGGCCGTCAGGGTCGTGCTCGCCGTGGCCGCGGCCGTCGCGGTCGCCGCCCTGTGCGGCGCCGTCCTCGCCGCGCGCCGCGCGACCCGCACCCTGCTGGACCGCATCGCCGTCCTGCGCAGCACCAGCGCCCGGCGCCAGAGCGAACTGCGCGGGCTCGTCGACCGCCTGCGCAGGGGCGAGGTCACCCCCGTACGCGATTCCTCGCCGCGGCCCGACCGGGGAGGGGACGGACTCGACCTGCTCGCCGACGAGCTCGGCCGTTCGCACGACGTCGCGATGGCCTCGGTCGTGCAGGCCTCGAAACTCTCCAGCCAGGCCGGCAGCGAGCAGAAGGTCGAGGTCTTCGTCAACCTCGCGCGCCGCCTTCAGTCCCTCGTGCACCGCGAGATCCAGCTCCTGGACGAGCTGGAGAACGAGATCGAGGATCCGGCGCTGCTCAAGGGCCTCTTCCACGTCGACCACCTCGCCACCCGCACCCGCAGGCACGCCGAGAACCTCGCCGTGCTCGGCGGTGCGATGTCCCGCCGCCAGTGGAGCCGGCCCGTGACCATGACGGAGGTGCTGCGCTCGGCCGTCGCCGAGGTCGAGCAGTACTCCCGGGTCAAGCTGGTCCCGCCCGTCGAGGGCACGCTGCGCGGACAGGTCGTCGCCGACGTGATCCACCTGCTCGCCGAACTGGTCGAGAACGCCACCCAGTTCTCCTCCCCGCACACCCCGGTGCTGCTGCGCGCCGGCCGGGTCGCCGCGGGCCTCGCCGTGGAGGTCGAGGACCGGGGCCTGGGCCTGCCGGTCGCCGAACAGCACCGGATGAACGCGCTGCTCGCCGACCCCGACCAGGTCAACATGGCGAGCCTGCTCCAGGACGGCAGGATCGGCCTCTACGTCGTCGCCACCCTGGCCCGCAGGCACGGCATCGCCGTCCGCCTCCAGAGCAACATCTACGGCGGCGTGCAGGCCGTCCTCGTCCTGCCCGCCACTCTGCTCGGGGAGGAACCCGAGGCGCTCGAACCGGTCGCGGAGAACAGCCCCGCCCCGGCGATCCCCCTCCCGCGCTCCGCACGCCCGGCCACGCCCCCGGCCCTCCCCGCACGACCCGAGCCCAAGCAGCCCACGCAGACCGGGCCGGGGCGGGACGTGACGACCTGGACGACCGGCGCGCCAGGGCCCGGCGTGACAGGGCCGAAGCGGGAGGAGACGTCCGGACCGGGGCCGGACAGGCGGCCGGCCGACGGCCCCGTTCCGCCCGCCACGCCCCGCCGGACCCGCGAGGCCACCGCGCGCCCCGCCCCTGCCCCTGCCCCCGCCCCCGTCGCGGAGCAGGCGCCCGCCGCCCCGCGCACCCCCGTCGTCCCCCAGCGGCAGGCCCACCGCGCACCCGGCGGGGACACGAGCGAGGGGGCCCCGCCGCCGCTGCCCGTCCGGGGCGCACCGGGCTCGCACGCCGCCCGCCGCACCCCGTCACTGGAGCCCGCCGCCCGCCGCACTCCGCCACCGGAGCCCACCACCCGCCGCACTCCGCCACCGGAACCCACCGGAACCGGACGGGCGTCCGCCCCCAGGCTCCCGGTACGCGGGGCCGACCGGGAACGCCCGAACCCCGCCGAGGCCCGCCCCGGCATCCGCCCCGGCGAGCTGACGCCCGCCGACGCCCCCGGCGGTATCACGGCCCTCACCCTGCGGGACGGCACCCCGGTGGCCGGCCCCGCCAGGCCCCCCGGACTGCCCCGCCGCCAGGCGCAGACACACATGGCCCCGCAACTGCGGCGCGGACCGCAGCCCGACCGTCCCGAGGAGGACGCCTACGTCGGGCACGATCCCGGCCTCATGGCCGCCTTCCGTACCGGCTTCGGCCGGGGCGAGGCCGGCGAACCGCCGGGCGTACGCGTCCCCGAACCCCGGCTCGAAGAGCCACCCGGCACCGAGCACGCCGACCGGCCCCACCCGCCCGCCGGCTGATGGCCCCACCCGTCCCCGCATCCCGGGCCGGCAAAGGACCGGCCCGCGCACCCGCGCGGCGCGCGCCCCGACCTCCCGCCCCCGTACTCCAAGGAGCCGACCCCATGGCGAGCGAAGTGCCCACGGGCCATGCCCAGGACGTGACCACCGGCCATGTCTCCGACCTCGACTGGCTGTTGAGCGGCCTGGTGCAGCGCGTACCGCACAGTACGAGCGCCGTCCTGCTCTCGGCGGACGGACTGGTCAGATCCGTGCACGGCCTCGACGTGGACAGCGCCGACCACCTCGCGGCCCTCGCCTCCGGGATCTACTCCCTCGGCCGCAGCGCCGGCGCCCGCTTCGCCGACGGCGGGGACGTACGCCAGGTCGTGGTCGAACTGTCCACCGCCCTACTGTTCGTGTCCTCGGCGGGCTCGGGCACCTGTCTCGCGGTGCTCGCCGGCAACGAGGCCGACCCCGCCGTCCTCGGCTACGAGATGGCGATGCTCGTCAAGAGCGTGCGCCCCTACCTCGCCGTCCCGGCCCGGCGCCCGGCCGTCACGGCGGCACCGGCGAGGACCCGTTGAGGGCCCTGGCCGTGACGATCGGGCAGGACGGCCCCTGGCTGGACGACGCGGCGGGCCGGCTCGTGCGGCCCTACACCGTCAGCGGCGGCCGGACCGAACCCGCCACCAGGTTCGACCTGCTCTCCCAGGTGCTCGCCACCGGCACCCCGGCCCCCGCCCACCTGGGACCCGAGCACAACCAGGCCCTCGGACTGTGCGGGGCCCCGGCCTCCGTCGCCGAGCTGGCCGCGCAGTTACGGCTGCCGGTCGTGGTCACCAAAGTGCTGCTGTCCGACCTCGTGGACTGCGGCGCGCTCGTCAGCAAACCCCCGGACTCCTTCCACAACCCCACGGACCGGTCCCTACTGGAGGCACTGCTCGATGGACTACGACGACGGCTCTGACACCTTCCCCACGGCGCTCAAAATCCTGGTCGCCGGCGGCTTCGGGGCGGGCAAGACGACCTTCGTGGGCGCCGTGAGCGAGATCGCCCCGCTCAGCACCGAGGAGCTGCTGACCAGCGCCAGCGCCGAGACCGACAACCTGGAGGGGGTCGAGCAGAAGACCACCACCACCGTCGCGATGGACTTCGGCCGCATCACCCTCGACCGCTCCCACGTGCTCTACCTGTTCGGCACCCCGGGCCAGGAACGCTTCTGGTTCATGTGGGACGAACTGTCCGAGGGGGCGCTCGGCGCGGTCGTGCTCGCCGACACCCGCAGACTCCAGGACTGCTTCGCCGCCGTCGACTTCTTCGAACAACGCGGACTCGGCTTCGTCGTGGCCGTCAACGAGTTCGACGGCGCCCACCGCTACGACCCGCAGGAAGTACGGGCCGCCATCGACCTGGCCCCCGAGGTGCCCGTGGTGCGCTGCGACGCGCGCATCTCCAGCTCCGGCATCCAGACCCTGCTCAGACTCGTCCAGCACCTGCTGACGAGCACCGAACCGACCGCCGCGAGCAGCCAAGGGGTCAGGGCGTGACCTTCGGCAGGCTGCTGCTCACCCCCGAGGACGCGCAGGCCCCCGCCCGGCTGGAGCGCCTGCGCGCGCTGGGCCTCGGCGAGCGGCCCGAGCCGGCGCTCGACGCGGTCGCGCAGCGGCTCGCCGACCGGCTCGACGTGCCCTACGCGGCGGTCAACTTCGTCACGCCCGTCCACCAGTTCCTCGCCGGACGCCACCCCTGCGCGCAGCCCTCGACGGTACGCCGGACCCTGCCGCGCGACCACGGCTACTGCCCGTACGTCGTCGTCCGCCGCAAGGCCCTGGTGCTGGAGGACGTGCGTCAGTTCCCGCGCTTCGCGACCAACCCGGTGGTCTACCAGTGGGGGGTGCTCGCCTACCTCGGCGCCCCGCTCATGGACGGGGACGGACTCGCCCTCGGCACCGTGTGCGCCGCCACGCGCGAACCCCGTGCGTGGGGCGGCGAGGGCCTCGACGTGGTGAAGACGCTCGCGGCGGAACTCGGCGAGGAACTCACGCGCGAGGTACCGCGAGCCCCCGCCGCGAGCACGGGCGCGGGGGGCCGGTCGGCCCACGCGGGGGCATGACCTCGCGCACGCGGGGGAGAGGGGAGGGGCAGGCCGTCACGGGCACACCCGCCCCGTACCCCACCGGAAGGACCCGACCGCGATGACCAGTTCCAGCGCCGACACCACTCGTACCCCCGGCGTGCTCCAGACCGGTGACGGAGTGGCCCTGGCCACGTACACCTGGCTGCCCGAGGCGGGGAGCCGGCCGCGCGCCTTCCTGCAGATCGCGCACGGCGCCGCCGAGCACGCCCAGCGCTACGACCGCTTCGCCCGGCACCTGACCGCCCAGGGCTACGGCGTCGTCGCCTCCGACCACCGGGGCCACGGGGCGAGCGCCCAGTCCACCGGCGGCTTCGGCGTCACCGGGGACACGGGGGCCGACACCTGGCGCGCGATCCTCGCCGACCTCAAGGCCGTCGGCGACCAGGTGCGGGCGCTGCACCCGGGCACCCCGCTGCTGCTGCTCGGCCACAGCCTCGGCTCGATGCTCGCGCGCGAGTACGCCCAGGAGTACCCGGACGACCTGGCCGGGCTGATTCTCACCGGCGCCTTCCGCTCGCTGCCCGGCGCCGAGCCGGAGACCTCGATCGCCGTCCTGGAGAAGGAGATCGACACCCACGGCCGCGACCACCTCTCCTCCTTCGTGCCCGGTCTCTTCGCCTCCTTCAACGACCCCTTCCGCCACCGCACCGGCTTCGAGTGGCTGTCGCGGGACGAGGCGGAGGTGGACGCGTACGTCGCGGACGAGCGTTGCGGCTTCCCGTTCTGTGCCGGGCTGTCCCTCGACTGGGTGCGCGCCTCCCGCCGGGTCAACGACCCCGAGCGCCTCGCCCGCATGCCGCGCGACCTGCCCGTCCACGTGGCCTCCGGCACCGAGGACCCGTGCAACCAGCGGATGACCCTGATCTACGAACTGCTGGAGGACCTGCGGTACCTGGGCGTCGAGGACCTCAGCTGGAAGGGGTACGAGGGGGCCCGCCACGAGATCCTCAACGAGACGGTGCGCGAGCAGGTGCACGCGGACCTGACCGACTGGCTGGACGCCCACGCGCTGTGAGCCCGGGCCGCGTCGCCCGGCCCCGCGTCGCCCGGCGCCACTTTGTCGGTGCCGTGCCCTACGGTCTCGTCATGTCTGAAGCCCCCTTCGCGCCCACCTCCGCCGACGTCCGCGCGATCTGCCTCGCGCTGCCGGAGACCGTCGAGAAGACGGCCTGGTCCATGCCGACCTTCCGGGTCGCCGGGAAGATGTTCGTCACCGTGCCCGACGACGAGACCTCCTTCGCGGTGCGCTGCCCGAAACAGGAACGGGACGAACTGGTCCTCGCCGAGCCGCACAAGTTCTGGGTGGCCGAGCACGAGGCGTTCTCGGCGTGGGTCCGGGTCCGGATCGCCGCTCTCGACGACGCCGCCGAACTGCGGGACATCCTGACCGACTCGTGGTCCCAGGCGGCCCCGCCGCGCCTGCTGGCCGCCCACCCGGAACTGTGCCCCCGGCCGGAGTCCCACGGCCCGCGCTGACGGACGCTCGTCCGCCCGCCGGAATCACCGGCGCCTCCCGGCGCCCGCCGTGGCATGATCCACGCGAGGCGGCAAGGCCGACAGATACGGGAGGACACGGCACGGATGGCCGGAGAACCGGAAGCGCGGGACAGGGACCCACAGACGGGGACAGCGGCGGCAGCGGCCGAGGGGCCGGTGCGCCCGGCGCCCGCCGCCCCCGGGGCGCCCCCGGGGATCGCCGCTCCCCCCGTCGGCGGCCCCTTGGACGACCCCCTTCCCGGGGGCCGACAGCCGCTGTGGACCCGCGACTTCGGGCTGTTCTTCACCGCCCGCGCCGTCGCCAAACTGGGCGACACGATGCTGCCGGTGGCCCTCGCCACGGGACTCCTCCAGGAGGGGTACGGGGCCGGCGCGGTCGGCCTCGCCATGGCCTCCTCGGTGGCCCTCTTCGCGGGCCTCGTCATCTTCGGCGGCGTCTTCGCGGACCGGTTCAACACCCGGCTGCTGATGATCGGCGCCGACAGCGTCCGCGTCGTGACGCAGTCCCTCGCGGCCGTGCTCTTCTTCACCGGACACGTCGTGCTGTGGCAGGTCTGCGCGATCGGCGCGGTCAACGGGGCGGCCTCCGCCCTGTTCCAGCCCGGGGTCGCCAGTACGGTGCCCCGGCTCGCCGCCGACGTGCAGAAGGCGAACGGAGCCGTCCGGGTCGCCGAGTCGGTGGCGAGCCTGGGCGGCCCCGCCTTCGCCGGGCTCCTGGTCGGGTTCGCCTCCGCGGGCGGCGTCTTCGTCGTGCACGCCGGCACCTACCTGGTCAGCGCCCTGTGCCTGATCCTGCTGCGGCTGCCAGCCGCCGCCCCCGCCGCCGCGCCCCGCGCCACCCGGTTCCGCGCCGACCTCGTCGAGGGCTGGTACGAGTTCCGCTCCCGCACCTGGCTGTGGGCGGTCATCGCCGTCTGGGGCCTGTTCACGATCGCCGCGTGGGGCCCGGCGGTACCGCTCGTGGCGACCTCCGTCGTCCAGGACCACGGCCCGAAGGCGTACGGGCTCGTCAACTCGGCGCTCGGCGCGGGCACCGTGATCGGCGGGCTGCTCGCCCTGCGGCTGCGCCCGCGCCGGATGCTGCGCGCCGGGGCCCTCGCCTTTCTCGGCGTGTGCCTCTTCCCCGCCGGTGTGGGCGCCGGGTTCCCGGTGGCGGGCATGGCGGCGTGCTCGCTGGTGGCCGGAGCCGGCTCCGCGTTCTGGGGCGTGATGTGGGCGACGACGGTGCAGACCCAGGTGCGCCCGGACGTCCTCAACCGCATCCACGCCTACGACGTCGCCGGCTCCCTCGCGCTGATGCCGGTCGGCCAGGCGCTCGCGGGGCCCGCCGCCTCCCTGTTCGGCACCGACACCGTCCTTCTCACCGGCGGGGTGGTGATCGTCGTGGTCGGCCTCACCCTTCTCGCCGTGCCCGACATCCGGCGCCTGACCCGCGTCGACGCGCCACCGGAACGCCACGGCAACCTCGCCCCGCGACCACGGGGGACCGAGCGCTCGCGCGACGACCGCAAGGCCCCGCCGACCCGGGCCGGCTGAGCGCCCCGGCACCCGCCGCCGGTCACCCGGCCCGTGAGTCCAGGAAGGCCGTGACGCGCTGCCGCAGGCCGGCGGCGTCCAGACCGTGTGCGGCGGCGTGCTCGGCCGCCGTCCCGTAGCGCCGCAGCTCCCGGCGGCCCACGCCGAGGCCCAGCACGCGGTGCGGCCGGTCCACGAGCGCCTCGGCGACCACCGAGGTGGAGGTCCCCGCGTAGTACGGCTCCACCAGCACGACGTCCGGGACCGCCCCCGCCAGGGCGTGCCGCAGCCCGGCCCCGTCGAAGGGCCGCACCGTCGTCGCGTACAGCACCGCCACGTCGAGCCCCTCCGTCGCCGCGAGCACCTCGTCCAGCACTGGCCCGACCGCGAGGACCACCCCGGCCCGCCCTTCCCGCACGAGGCTCGCGCGGGCCCCGTCGACGGTCCGGCCCACCGCGTTGACCTGGTCCGACAGCCGTACGTAGACGCGTTGCCCGCCCGCGGCCACCGCGTGCCGCAGCAGCGTCTCGGCCTCGTCCGGATGGCCGGGGACGTGCACGGTCCACCCGTCGAGCGTGTCGAGGAGGCCGATGTCACCGGGGGACATGTGGGTGAACCCGCCCGAGGCGATGTCGAAGGAGGCCCCGGAGCTGACCAGCACCCCGCCCACGTCCTGATGGCCGAAGTCCAGCTTGAGCTGCTCGAAGGGCCGCTCCACGAGGAAACTCGCGAACGTGTGCAGCACGGGCCGCAGACCGCTCAGCGCGAGTCCGGCCCCCGCCCCGACGAGCAACTGCTCCCTGATCCCGACGTTGACGACCCGCTCGGGGTGGCGGCGCGCGGCCCGGGTGAAGCGGTCGGCGCTGATCTCGGCGAGGACGAGGGCGATCCGGGGGTCCTCGTCCAGCAGCTCGGAGACGGTGGTGGCGAAACGGTCACGCATGGTGTCCACGGCGGTGCGGTCCTTTCGGGAGAACGGTGTGCGCGGTGCTTCCTGCACGGGGCGGTGTGCGTACGGCGGGGTCAGGCACCCGAGGTCTTCGGCTCCACCCGGGCGACCACGGCGAGCGGCCGGCCCGGGTGCGCGGTGGTGAAGGCGGACAGCAGTGCCGTGTGGTCGCGGCCGTCCACGGTCCGGGTCTCCCAGCCGCCGACCCGGAAGCGTTCCGCGATGCCGCCGGGGCGGGCGTGCCGGGCGGAGGAGTTGTCGATCACGACGGTGTGCAGCCGGTCGAGCCCGGCGGGACCCGCGAACGCGACCGCCTCGTGGTTGGACCCCTCGTCCAGCTCCGCGTCGCCGACCAGCGCCCAGACCGCGGGCCCGCCGCGCCCCTGGGCCCGCAGCCCCAGGGCGACACCGACCGCGAGCGGGAGCCCGTGCCCCAGGGAGCCGCTACCGATCTCGACGCCGGGGACCAGCGTCCGGTCCGGATGGAGACCGAGCCGTGACCCGAAGGACCCGAACCCGTCGAGCCACTCCTCGGGCAGGAACCCCTTGGCGGCGAGCACCGAGTAGTACGCCATGGGGCCGTGCCCCTTGGACAGCAGGAACCGGTCCCGCTCCGGATCGTCGACGGAGCCCGGGGAGACCCGCAGCACCTGGTCGTACAGGACCCACAGCACGTCGAGGGTCGAGGTCGCGGCGGGCCCGTGCTTCTCGTCGCCGGTGAGTCGTTCCATGAGCCGGGGAAGCTCCGCGTACCCGAGGCTGCCGGGGGCGGACGCTGAGGTCGTCGTCATGCGGCGACGCTAAAACCCCAAGCGAACTTGAGGTCAAGCCGCCGGCTCGTGCGGACCTTCCGGGGGAGGGAAAAGGCGTGCGCGACCACCCGTCGGAGTGCGGTATGGTTTCTGTGCGCGTTCGGCCAGGGAAAGCCCAGGTCACTCGCGCAACGGGACGTGGCGCAGCTTGGTAGCGCACTTGACTGGGGGTCAAGGGGTCGCAGGTTCAAATCCTGTCGTCCCGACTTTACGAAGTCGCAGATCAGGGCCGTTTCCGGAGAGATCCGGGAGCGGCCTTTGGTCGTTTCCGGGGGGTCGGCGGGGCCCCGGTGTCCTGCGCGGCCGAGCGGATGTGCCCGTCGGCGGTACGGTTTCGCGCGCCGTGCGCTCGACGGCGTGATCGATGATCACGGCGCCGAGCGCACGACGGTGGGGCGGGGGATCGTTCGACGGCCAGACGGCGGGGCCGCCGCCCGCGGTCAGAGGTAGACCGGGGAGACGGCGGCCTTGACCAGTTCGTGCGGGGTGCCCCGGCCGTCCGCGGGCACCGTGTACAGGTCGGCGCCGAAGTCGCCCGGCAGGGCGTACGTCACGTGCCGGTCGTCGCTCCAGACCGCCTGGTCGTCGACGCTGCGGGACTCGGCGAGCGCGGTCTCCCGCATCGTGCGCAGGTCGAGCGCGTACAGGCGCCAGGGGGCGTCCGCGGGCAGACCCGCGACCCGCTTCTTGTACACGATCCGGGTGCCGTCGGGGGACAGGGAGGGGCACTCGACGTTCTGGTGCAGCACGGTGACCGTGCGGGTGGGCATGTCGCCGCGCACCAGGTACGTCTTGCGGCCCGTGGCCAGCGTCGCGTAGAAGTGCCGGTCGTCGCGCTCGAACGTGACCCCCCAGAAGTTGACGTCCGCGGACCGGTAGCGCCGCCCGTCCTTGACGATGCCGTACACCTCCAGGGACGGGGTCAGCTTCCCCGTGCGCGTGTCCAGGATCGCCGTCCGGGTCGAGAAGTCCGTGCCCGCGTAACTGTCGCCGCCGACGAACGCGGTCCACGCCGCGTACCGCCCGCTCGGCGAGACCCGGGCCCGGGAGGGGATGCCCGGGACCGGATAGTGCGCCCCCTCGTGCAGACGCGCGTCCACCACCGTGGCGCGGTAGGTGTCCGTGAGGGCCCCGTGCACCGCCTGCAGACAGACGCCGGTGCCCGAAGCGGCGTGGAACCGCAGGCATGTGAGGCCGCCGGCCGTGGCCGTGCGGGTCCCGGCGGGAGCGCTCGCCGCGGTGGAGGCCAGTTCGTCGCGGTGCGGGCCCCAGGCCATGTTGCGGAAGACCATGCGCCGCGCCCCCGGGCCGAGGCCCACCTCGCCCGTCGTCACCCGCGGGCCGTCGGGGCGGGCCTGGTCGCGTCGGTCGGCGCGGGCCGAGGCGCGCAGGACGGACACGGTGGCCACCACCGCGAGCACCAGCACCACGGCGACCAGGACCGAGAACTTGCCGCGATGGCTCATGCCGTCACCTCTGTCTTTTCTGTCTGTTCTGTTGGTGAGTGCGTGGAGGGGCGGAGGGCGTACGACACCACGCCGCACACGCCGAGCAGGGCGGCGGCCGTCCCCAGCGCCGTACGGTCTCCCCACGCCGTCCAGGCCGCGCCGAAACCCAGCGAGCACGCGAAGCGGGCGGCGGCCTGCCCGGTCTGCACCACCGCCAGCCCCGAGGAACGGCGGGCCTCGGACAGTCCGGCGGAGGCCGCCGCCATCAGCACGCCGTCCGTCGCCGCGTAGAACGTGCCGTGGAGCAGCAGCACGGCGTACGGCAGGGCGGGGCTGTGGGCATGGGTGAACAGCAGGGCGTACACGGCGAGCAGGGCGAGATGGCCGCCGAGGAACACGGGCCAGGCACCGATACGGTCGCAGAGCCGGCCCAGGGGAGCGGCCAGGATCAGGAACGCCGCGGCCGTACCCAGCGGCAGGAGCGCGAACCACCTTTCGGAAACCCCCAGTTGGCGCTGGAGGATCAGGTAGACGAAGGCGTCGCTCACCGTCGCGAGGCCCAGCAGGGTCGCGCACAGCGTGATACGAAGCAGGGCGGGCGAGGGGCGGGTGGGGCGCGCCCGCCCGGCCGTTTCGGGGCGGGGGCCGACGGGCCCGGCGCCGCGCCCGTTGCGGGGGACGAACAGGACCAGGACCGCCACGCCCAGTGCGGCGACGCAGAAGCTCACCGTGAACACCGCGTCATAGCCGTCCACCGTCGCGCGCAGGATCAGGAAGGCGACCAGCGGTCCGAGCAGCGCGCCCGCCGTGTCCATCGCGCGGTGTACACCGAAGGCCCGGCCCCGGTTCTCGGGGGAGCTGCTGAGGGAGATCAGCGCGTCGCGCGGGGCGGTGCGCAGGCCCTTGCCGGTGCGGTCGGCGGCGAGGACCACGCCGATGGCCGGGAGTGAACCGGCCAGCAACAGCAGCGGTTTGCACAGGGCGGAGAGGCCGTAGCCGAGTACCGCCACCGTCTTGTGACGCCCCGGACCGCTGTCCGCGAAACGGCCGCCGACCAGGCGCACCAGGGCCGAGAAGCCGTTGTAGACGCCGTCCAGCAGACCGAAGCCGAGTGGGCTGAGGCCCAGACCCGTGACCAGGTACAGGGGCAGGACCGCGGTCACCATCTCGGAGGAGACGTCGGTGATCAGGCTCACCGTGCCGAGGGCGAGGACGACGGGGCCCGCGGCGCGCCGCCGTCCGGCCCGAGGCCGGCCGGCGGGCTCCGCGGACGTCTGCGCCGGAGTGGAGGCGCGGCTGTCCGCTACATACATGTCAGGACGCCCAGATCCCCGTGATGTCCTTGCCGTTCCCGGCCTGCCCGGCGTGCGGAAGGCCGTGCATGTCCTCCAGGGTGCGGAGCAGGTCGTAGTGGTTGTACGTGGTGGCGGACGTGGCGCCGGACTTGACCTGCTGGCCGTAGAGCACGGTGGGGATCTTGTTGCCGCTGAGACGGTTGTCCTCGTCGAAGGTGACGACGAGAAGGCTGTTGTGCGTCCTGGCCCAGGTCGCGTAGGCGCTCAGGTTGTTCTTGAGCCAGGTGTCGCCCGTGCCGACCGAGCAGTCGTGCATATCGCTGCACAGGTTCGGGACGACGAAGGAGACCTTGGGCAGCGTCGAGTAGTCCGAGGGGAACTGGGCGAAGGTCTTCGCCGACGAGGTCGGCACGTTGCTGAAACCGAACCACGGGTTGTGCTTGCGGGCGTAGTTGCCGGACGAGCAGGTGGTCGACCCCTGGCTCGGCAGGGTCTCGTTGTAGCTGCCCCACGATTTCCCGGCGGCGATCAGCTCCGAGGCCAGGTTCGGGGCGGAGGAGAAGCCGGGCGTGTAGCAGCTGTCGTCCGTGATGCCCTGGGTGGAGCCGGAGAAGAGCGCGAAGTAGTTCGGCTGGCTCGGGTGCGTCTCGGCGTACGAGGCCGTCAGGTTGGCTCCGCCGGTGGCGAGGCTGTTGAGGTAGGGCGCGCTGGAGGAGCCGATGACCTGGTTGTAGGCGTGGTTCTCGAAGACCACCACGACGGTGTGATCGGGCGTGGGCACGGCGGTGGCCGCCTGGGCGGGCGCGGCGCCGGAGAACGCGAGCCAGCCACCGGTGGCGGCGGCCGCCAGGGCGAGGGCCGAGGCGGCTGCCTTTCCGCGGGCGCGCCTGAGGAACGATCTGCCGGACACGAGGGACCTCCGATACGTGGGGGAACGGGATCTTGGCGGTGCAAGGCAGAGCATGCACACGCCAAGGATCTCCGGTGTCACGTAGGGCGGCCGGACGCGTGAATCGTCGGTGAACCCTCGGGTTCGCCGGGCGCGGACGGGCCCGCGCGGGGCAGGCGGAACGGCGCGCCGCGGGGCACGGCGGCCGGTGGGGAAAGGGGCGGGGAGTGCTCTCTCGGGTGAGCAGCATGATTGACCCGCTGTTTCCGCCGCGTCAAGAGTTGTGCACGACGGCGGAGCGCGGTGCCGTGAGCCTCCATCTCCCGAACCGTGCGGAGCGTGAACCGGCCGCCCGTTCCAGGATCAGGCCAAACCGCCGTCGCCTCTTGAATCAACTGGTCGGCTCTCTTGACGGGTGACACCGCCGCTAGGAGTCTCCCTGTGCGGAGGGGAGCGCTCTCTCGGCCCAACCCCCGTAACTCTGCGAGGAGTTCGCATGACCACCCGTCGAAGACCACACCCCCGTGGTGTCCTGGCCGTCCTGGCCGCAGTGGCCCTCCTGTTCTCCCTCGCGGTGGTGACCGCTCCCGGCCGGGCCGTCGCCGCCGCACCCGTACTCGTCTCGCAGGGCAAACCCGCGACCGCCTCCAGCAGTGAGGGCCCCTTCGGCCCCTCCGCCGCCGTGGACGGCGACAACGGCACGCGCTGGTCCAGCGAGTTCACCGACAACCAGTGGCTCCAGGTCGACCTCGGCGGCAGCACGGCGATCGGCCAGATCGTGCTGCGCTGGGAGGCCGCCTACGCCAAGGGCTACCAGATCCAGGTGTCGGCGAACGGCCAGCAGTGGACGACGATCCACACCACCACGGCGGGGACCGGCGGTAACGAGACCCTCACCGTCTCGGGCACCGGGCGCTACGTCCGGATGCTCGGCACCCAGCGGGCCACCCAATGGGGCTACTCGCTCTACGAGTTCCAGGTGTACTCGGCCGACGGCGGCGACCAGCAGCCGGGGGGGCGACGTCCTGTTGTCCTACGGCAAGCAGGGCACCGCCTCCACCGCGCAGAACGACGGCACCTGCTGGCAGTGCACGCCGGACAAGGCCTTCGACCGTGACCCCGCCAGCCGCTGGGCCACCAGCCCCGAGGGCGGCTGGACCGACCCCGGCTGGATCGCCGTCGACCTCGGCGCCCGTGCCGAGATCCACCGCGTCGTCCTCCAATGGGACCCCGCCTACGCGAAGGCCTACCGCATCGAGGTCTCGGACGACGGCAGCAACTGGCGCACCGTCTACCAGACCACCACCGGCAAGGGTTTCAAGGAGACCCTCGACATCAACGCCACCGGCCGGCACGTGCGCCTGTACGGCACCCAGCGCAGCGGCGCCTACGGCTACTCCCTGTGGGAGTTCCAGGTCTGGGGCACGGGCGGGGCGCCCGTCACCCCGCCCCCGCTCCCGGCCGATCCCGGCTACACCAAGCTGGTGTTCAGCGACGACTTCGACGGCCCGGCCGGCCGCGCCCCGGACCCGGCCAAGTGGGTCCCCGAGACCGGACCGGGGCCCAACGGCGAGCTGGAGTACTACACCGCGAACAAGAACGCCGCGCTCGACGGGGCGGGCAGCCTCGTCCTGGAAGCGCGCAAGGAGGTGACGCCCGGCTCGGCCTGCCCCCGCGACCCGCTGTCCGGCAGTGGCGTCTGCCAGTACACCTCGGCACGGCTGAACACCTACGGCACGTTCAAGTTCACCTACGGCCGGGTCGAGGCGCGCATCAAGGTGTCCGGGACGCAGGGCCTGTGGCCGGCCTTCTGGATGCTGGGCGCGGACTACTTCGACCAGGGCCGGCCGTGGCCCTACACCGGTGAGATCGACATCATGGAACACGTCGGCAAGGAGCCGGGGACGACGTACTCCACCCTGCACGCGCCCGCCTACAACGGGGCCAACGGCTTCGGCTCGCCCTACACCCTGCCCGGCGGCGCCGACTTCGCGGCCGGGTACCACACCTTCACCGTGGACTGGAACAGCAAGGGCATGACCTTCCGCGTCGACGGGCAGGTGATGCACAGGGTCGACAAGGAGACCCTGGAGCGCACCCGCGGCCCGTGGGTCTTCGACCACGACTTCTTCCTGATCCTCAACAACGCCGTGGGCGGTGACTGGCCCGGAGCCCCGGACGCCACCACGCGCTTCCCGCAGAAGATGAGCGTCGACTACGTGAAGGTCTGGCAGTAGTCGCGGTGCCCCCCGTCTTGGTGGCCGGGCGGGCACCTCCCGCCGTCCCGGTGTGGCCTGACGTGGGGAGTCTCCGCCAGGGGGCGGTCCCGGAGGAATCCGGACCGCCCCGGACGTTCTGAGCGGCCGGTCCGCGCGGACCGTTGTGGTCACCGGACGGCGTGCCCGGGTGGGCCGCCCGTGCGCGAACTTCTCAGAAGGCGTGCGCGATCGGCGGAGAGCGAGTGCCCCGGTCCCCCTAGCGTGGTGACGAGGCCCGGCGAGCGGACTGTCCGCGGCCGGCCCGTCCACCCGTCCGCGAAGGGACTCCGAGGTGCTGGGATGAGCGTCCTTCCCGATTCCGCCACCGGGCCGCACGAACCCGGGGGCGTCCCGGGCGCCGCGCCCGGGACCGCCGGCGAGGTGCACTGCGTCGGCGGACCGGCCGTGGACGGCCGCACCGGCCGGTGGCCCGGGCCCGGCCGCACGCGAGCACACCGAGGAACTGGACGAGCTGGACGAGAGGGCGAGCTGCCGGTCCTGCCCGCCCGAGGGACTCGGCTCACCGCGGGTCATCCCGCGGATCGCGCCCCGGCGGCAGCATGCGGGGGGCCACCCACCGGTACGGTCCGGCCGCCCGCGCGGGGCCCGCGCAGCCGCCCGCGGTACCAGTCGGCGGCGCGCGCGAAGTCCTCGCGGAAGTCCAGCCGGGGGGTGGCGCCGAGCAGCCGCCACAGACGCGAGGAGTCGTACCAGTGGTCCATCGCCAGCAGCGACAGTCGCCGCTGCCAGCCGGTATCCTCCCGGGCGGCGCGCCACTCCTTGGCCTGTAGGTACGTCAACTCGCCATGCGGCAACGGCATTTCGGTGATCCTTGCGGTCTCCGTGATCAGCTCGCGCGCGCTGACCGGCTGGGGGCGACTGGCGTGCAGCACCTCGCCGGCCGGGACCGACTCCCGCAAGGCGAGAGTGGCGACCACCCACGCCAGATCGTCCACTCCGATCACCGACATCAGCGCCCGCCCCTCGTCCACCCAGTGCGGCAGGAAGCCGGCGAACTCGGCCAGGGCCGGGACGACCCATACGTCGCCGGGGCCGTACACCAGGTGCGGACGTATCACCAGGCCGCCCGCCGCGAGCACCCGACGCTCCCCGGCCAGCCGGGAAACGCTCGTCGGGGAGGCCGGTCCCAGCGGCAACTCACCCTCCGCCGCCCGTAGATGGCAGCCGTCCCGGTACACGGCCGTGGTGCCGAGCTGGATGACCCGCCGAACCCCGGCGCGCTGTGCCTCGGCGAGCAGCGCACCGGTGCCGGTGTCGTTGACCGCGCCGCACAGTCCGGGGTCACCGCCGATCTGCGAGGCCAGGTGGAGGACGGTGTCGACGCCCTCGCACACGCCGCGCAGCGAGTCCGGTTCGGTCAGGCTCCCCCGGCGCACCTCCACCCGGCCCGGCCCGGACGGCGCGGGCCGCGAGCGGTGGGCCAGCAGCCGCAGCAGCGGGGGCTCGGACGTGGAGACGCCCGAGGCGAGGAGCGCGGCGGTGCGGCTGCCGACGAAACCCGCGCCACCAGTGATCAGAATGCGAGGAGCTGCCATGTCGCTCAACCCTTTCAAGCCTGTGCGGAGTCGTTCCATGAGGTCGTGGCGGGTGTGCGGACGCCCGCAGCTCGCCGTGCGCGTCGCCTTGGTGCGCGGACCGGACGCCCGGCGGGAAGCGGCCCGCCGGTGCCGCGCCACGGGAGGAGCCAGGCCCGTTGTGCGCCCGAACCACGGTGCGGGGCCCTGTTCCGGCAGCTCGGGATCATGACGAACCAGGGGCTTCTGGCGGGTAAGACCGCCTTCATCAGTGGAGCGAGCAGTGGTATCGGAGCCGCCGCCGCCCGCGTGTTCTGCCGCGAGGGCGCCGCCGTCATGCTGGTGGCCCGCCGCGAGAAGAAACTGGCCGCTCTCACCCGGGAACTCCTGGGCGAGGGGTACGAGGCCGAGTACGCGGTGGCCGATGTCGCGCGCGGCGCCGACGTGGCGGCCGCGGTGGACCGGACGCTGGCCCGCTTCGGCCGACTGGACGTCGCCTTCAACAACGCCGGGGTCGGCGCCGCGCAGGTTCCCCTGCACGTGATGGCGGACGAGCTGTACGACACGATCATGGACACGAACGTCCGGGGGGTGTGGAACTGCATGCGCCACCAGATCGCGGCGATGCTGCCCCACGGCGGCGCCATCGTGAACACCAGCAGTACCGCCGGCCTGGTCGCCACCCCCGTCGCGGCTCCCTACATCGCCTCCAAGCACGCGGTGGTGGGTCTGACGAAGGCGGCGGCGGCCGAGTACGCGCGGCACGGCATCCGGGTCAACGCTCTCGCGCCCGGCTCGACGCGCAGCGAGATGATCGACGAGTGGCTCGAACAGGACCCCGCTGCGGAGGAGTTGCTGCGCGAGGCCGCGCCGCTGCCGCGGATCGCCGATCCCCAGGAGATCGCCGAGGCGGCCGCCTGGCTCAGCAGCGACCGGGCCTCCTTCGTCGTCGGCGCCACCGTGCCGGTGGACGGTGGCTGGACCATCCGTTGAGCAGCACGGGGGCGCCGACGTGGGGGCCTGTCCTCGGACGCGACAGCGGTCGCGGACCGGCCGTGAAGAGACAGCGCTCCTCCTGGCGCCGGGTGCCGAAGGAGGCGTGGTGCGGCGAGGAGGGAAAGAAGGCGGAGGACGACGGCGTGGGGGGAACCCCGCTCAGAAGGCGGTGAGGAGGGCCTGCCGTACTCCGGAGGCTCCGGGGGCGGGCGTCGCCTAGCGAACGACGGACCCGGCGAACCGGACGACGAAGGCGAGTTGCCCGTCCTGGTGCCCGGTGACGCTGACCGAGTCCGTCCCGTCCGCACCCGCGACGGGATGGGCCTCGACCGTGCAGGGCGCGCCGAACTCGACGTACCGGCTGAAGCGCATCTCGGAGGACGAGGGGACGAACCGGCCGGGCGCGAAGCGCAGGTGCGCGGCCTGCTGGGCCGCCTCCACCAGGACCATCGCCGGGACGTGGTCGTTGACGCGGTCGAAGAACAACTCGTTGCGCGGGTCGGCGCGCAACTGCCACCGGCCGGGGCCGTCGGCGGGGGAGAGGACGACGTCGCAGGTCCGCGTGTGGTGGACGGTCGAAGGCTCCACCGGCTCGGTGAGCGAGGTGAGCGCGGCGGCACTCCCGGAGCCGGGCAGTTGGCCGCGTATGCGCGAGTAGGCGGCGGGCGAGGTGATGTGGAAGCGGATCGAACCGGAGCCGATCAGCCGGCCCTGCGTCCGCAGCCGCATCTCCAGATGCGCACTGGCGGGCACCGCTCCCCGGCGACGCAGGTCGACGACGTGCACGTCGAGCGTCAGCGCGTCTTCCGGGGTGGCCTCGGTGGGCAGGGCCGGCAGTTCCGCGTCGAGACGGTGGCACAGGTCCCACATGACGAAGTGGTGTCCGAGCGGCACCCCCAGTTCCGCGTGGGAGACCAGGAGCGTGGTCTGGCGGATCGCCTCCAGCACCATGGAGGCCGTGGACCGGCCGTCCGGGCTCACGAAGAGCTGGTGGGTGCGCGGCCGGCGTACCGAGACCGTGAAGTGTGTGTCGTCGTGGCGTCTGAGCCGTGTGGGCAGAACATCGCGAAGCCGGGCCCGGTGGACGAGTGTCTTCTCCACCGGCAGTGCCGGAAGGCTGGGCGGTCCGCCTGCTGTGATGTCCGGGAGTACGGCGCGGTGCGCCTCCGTGTGGATGTCCCGGACTGTAGAAGCCATAGCGCGCAAGGTCGTTGCCTCTTCTGTCGAAGGTGAAGGTGCAGGACGACGTGGGGTATGGCCGATCTCCCCCCGCGGTCGGTAAGGTACAGGCATGCGGGTTTGTTTTTCAATGAGCTGACGACAGCCCAGGGCAAGCAATCGCACGGAGCCGCCCCCTCCGGACGGCTCGAACAGATGGGAGGCCGCGTGGCACGACAGGAGCGTGCGGTCAGGACAAGGAAAGCAATCCTGGGCGCAGCCGGTGAGGTGTTCGCCGAACACGGCTACGCCGGGGCCACGATCTACGACGTGTACACCCGGTGCGGGGTGACGAAGGGAGCCTTCTACTTCCATTTCTCCTCGAAGGACGAGCTGGCCCAGGCCGTGCTCGACGAGCAGGTGAGTGGCCAGATCGGCTACCTGGAGGTGCCCGCGACGGGGGACGCGGTCAAGTTCCAGGAGGTCGTCGACATCGGGCTGCTGGTGGGGCACCGGCTGACCTTCGACCGGATGCTGCAGGGCAGTATCCGGCTCGCGGTCGACCAGGGGCACGAGATCAACCGCCGGATCCCGTACCAGGCGTGGATCGACGTCCACGTCGGCATCCTCGCCGAGGCCGAGACGCGGGGCGAACTGCTGCCCGGCACCGACGTGGAGGACGCGGCGCAGATGATCGTCGGTTCGTTCAGCGGCGTGCAGCTGATGGCCGAGGTGATGAGCGAACGCAAGGACCTGGAGGAGCGGGTCGCGGTGCTCTATCGCGGACTCGCCCGCGCCGTCGTCACGCCCGAGACGGCAGGCCGGCTGGACATCGCCCCCGACCGGGGCAAGCGGCTCATGGCCAGGGTCACCGCGGGCGCGCGGGTCGGCGCCGGGCAGTAGCCCGGTGGCGGCCGGTTCCGCCGCGGGTGACAGGCCGGCGGCGGACCCCCGCCCGGGGGGAGCGGTTCCGCGGCACCCGTCCCCGCACGACGGCTGCCGCGCTCCGCTCCTCGGGATGCCCGCTCTTCGGGGCGGTCGGTGCCCCCTTGGGGCCGTACGCGGGCCTGCGCCCGCCGCGGTCGTGGGCGTCGACCGACTGGGAAGCCGCCGCACCGAGGGGCACAAAAATACAGGCAGGCTGGTATGTTAATCGCAGTCCGGGGGAGGGTGGTGTCATGCAGTTCCAGCAATTGCGCGCGTTCCGGGAGGTGGCGGCCGAGCTGAGTTTCACGCGGGCCGCCAGAAACCTGCACTACGCCCAGTCGACCGTGACGGCTCAGGTCAAGAACCTCGAAGAGGCCGTCGGTACCGAGCTGTTCGACCGCAGTCGGCGTCAGCTCGCGCTGACCGAGGCGGGGCAGCGGCTGCTGCCGCACGCCGAGCGGATCATCGAACTCGCCGAACTCGCGCGGCGGGAGGTCGCCGAGGCACACCCCCCGGCGCGCCGCTCCCGCCGGCGGACGGCGTCCGCGCGCGCCCTGAACTGAGCCGGCGCGGGCCCCGCCCCGCGCCCTGCTCGCGTCTCGCGTCCCGCCACGGCCGGTCCCCGGACCGGCCCTCGCGCGTGAGAGCGCCCGCGCCGGGACCGCGCGAGCCCGTCAGGACGAGCCTGTCCGCGTGCGGGACGTGAGCGCGAACTCCGCCCGCGCCCGGGGTGCGCCACGGGGTGCGTGATTCCGCCAGTGCCGGTGCGCTGCACGGTAATTGGCCTTTTCTGGTCGTTCCTGGAGTGGCGGTTGTCGAACCGCCGTGGCCGTCGGACGGACCGCTCCGGACCGCTCCGGACCTCGACTGCGGCGTGCTCGGTGCCGACGGTGACACGCCGGGGGAAGGCCGCGGACTCGCCGTCGCCCACCACCAGCGCTCCGACGTGTGCGCGGTGCCGGCCGCCACCGTGGTCGCCCAGGCCGTGACCGCGCTGGTCCTCGCGGACGCGGCGCTGGAGAAGTTCGGCGGCGACAGCGTCCCCGAGACCGCCCGCAACCACGGCTCCTACCTGCGTCACCTGACCGTTCGCTGAGTCGCCGCCGCCCCGCCGGGTGCCCGGACGCGGGGCCCGGCGCCGCCCGTCCGGGCCCCGCGCCCCCTTGCGGACGGGCCGCTGACGGCCCGTCCGCCCGCGGAACCTGCCATCGAACCCTTCGATGAGATGGTGATACCGGCATGCGGGTATGTTTTCATGATGTGGGGGGACGGATCGCGCACTTGCCGGCGCTCCGTCCCGACACACGGACGGATGGGGGATGCGGTGCCACGTCTAGAGGAACTCGATCCGGCGCCCGCGGTGGTGCGCCCGGTGCTGCCCCGCGGCGCCGCGCCGGGCGGCGTGCAGATCGTCCGTGTCCACGACGAGCTGCTCGACGGCACGATCAGCACGCACCAGTTCGGCGGGGTGCGCGTGGCGGTGGTCCAGGGTGAGGGCCCCCGGGAGCTGATCCGGCCGGTCCGGCCGACCGCCCCGGCCGGTGAGGGCGTGCTGCGTGTCCTGCGGCCCCTGACCGGAGCCGTCTGGGCCGTGCAGGACGACCGCCACGGGGCGGTACGCGCCCCGCAGTTGATCTGCCTGGACAGCACCCGTCCCTACAAGGCGTCCATGCAGGGGGACTTCCGCCTGGTCGACGTCACGGTCGCGCACCGGCTGGTCGGCCTGACCGCCGCCGAGGCCGCGGCGCTCACCGCCCGGCCCTGGTCCGGAGGCGAGGGCCTGGCCGCCCTGCTCTCCTCCCTGCTCGAAGGGCTCGGTCGGCACGGCAGGGAGGTGGCGACCGCCGTCGACCTGCTCGGCGGCAGCGTCGTGGGGCTCACCGCCGCACTCTTCGCGGAGCGCATGCGGGAGGGTGCCGAGGACCCGCGGATCGCCCGGCAGGCACTGATGCTCAAGGTGCAGTCCTCCGTCCGCGCGCGGCTGGCGGAACCCGGCCTGAACGCCGTGACCCTCGCCCGTTCCCACCACGTCTCCCTGCGCTACCTGCAGAAGATCTTCCAGGAACACGGCATCAGCCCGGCCCGCTGGATCCGCGACGAGCGGCTGGCGCGCTGCCGCAGCGAACTCGCCGACCCGCTCCTGGACCACCTGCCGGTCGCCCTGATCGGTGAACGGGCCGGACTCTACGGCGCCTCCCACTTCAGCAGGCTCTTCCGGGACCGCTACGGCACCACGCCCCGCGAGTACCGCAAGGAGCGTGGCACCCCGTGACGCGCGACGAGGGCGGTGAGACCCGGTGGAGCCACGCCCACCCGCTCGCCGAGGAGCTTCCCGGGACGGCGCCGGCAGGCTCCGCAGGGCCCGAAGGGCCCGTGTACGGCACTGGTACGAGTCACAGGGCGCGGCCGTCACGGCCGTCCGCCACGAGGCGCCCGCCGCGCGGGCCGGAAGGGAACGAGGACGTCATGCGGCAGGACGCCGGGACAGCGAACGTGGGGGCATCGGGTGCCCGGGAACGAGGCCCCGGACAGCGGGAAGCCGGGCAGGACGCCGGGGCGCTGCGCGTCCGCGTGCTCGGGCCCCTGGAGGTCCGCGCCCAGGGCGAGGACCGTACGCCCACCGCACCCATGGCGCGGCGCGTACTTGCGGTACTGCTGCTGAACGCCAACCGCCTGGTCTCCAACTCCACCCTGATCGAGGAGCTGTGGGAGACCGACCCGCCCCGCCTCGCCCGCAAGACCGTCCAGACCTACGTCTACCAGCTGCGCAAGGCACTGCACTGCCCGGTGCACCCCTGCGAACGGATCCGTACCGGCCCGAACGGGTACCGCATCGACCTGCGGCCCGGCGAGCTGGACCTGTGGGAGTTCGAGCACGGGGTCCGGCGCGCCCGCGCCGCGCTGAGTGAGGGCGACCCCCGCACCGCCGCGACCCTGCTGCGCGAGGCCCTCGCCCTGTGGCGCGGAGAGCCGTACGCGGGCCTGGAGACCGGGCCGCTGCTCTCGGCGCAGCTCCCGCCCCTGGCCGACCTGCGGCTGAGCGCCCTGGAGTCGCGCATCACCGCCGATCTGCACCTGGGCCGCCACCGGGCCCTGACGGGGGAGCTGCGGCAGCTGACGGCCGACCACCCGCTCAACGAGGAGTTCACCGCGTACCTGATGACCGCCGCCCATCGTTCGGGGCAGCGCGCCACCGCCCTGGAGGCGTTCGCGCGGTTGCGCCGCCGGCTCGTCGACGAGCTGGGCATCGAACCGTCGGAGCACCTCCAGCGCCTCCAGCAGGAGGTGCTGACCGCACAACTGCCCGGGCCCGAGGCAAACGCGCCCGCCGGGGAGCCGCCCGCCGCCTGGACCGGGCAGTCCGCGCCCCGCGCCGCGGCGGGCCGGGGACCGGTCCTCGGGCGGCTCCCGCTGGACACCCCCGACTTCACCGGGCGGGCGGTCGAACTGGCCCGGCTGGCGGCCCTCGTGGACGAGGGCCCACGCGTCGGCGCCGGGTCCGCGGCCGGACGGGGCGCCCCCGGCGCCGGACCGCGGGTGGTCGTGGTGCTGGGGCCGGTCGGCGTGGGCAAGAGCGCCCTCGCCGTGCACGGCGCGCACCGGCTGGCCGAGCGGTTCCCGGACGGGGTGCTGCACGCCCGGCTGCACGACGACGAGGACCGGCCGCGCCCCACCCGCGCCGTCCTGCGCGCCCTGCTGCGCGACTGCGGGCACGACCCGGCCGCACTGCCCCGCGACACCGACGAACTCGCGGGTATGTTCCGCTCGTTCAGCGCCGGCCGGTCGCTGCTCATGCTGCTGGACGACGCCGCGGGCACCGACCAGGTGCTGCCGCTGCTGCCCGCCGACGACACCGGTCTCGTCCTGCTCACCTCACGGGTCCGGCTGCCCGGCCTGCCCGGCGCGCGCACCCTCCCCCTCGGCCCGCTCCCCGCTCCCGACGCGGCGGCCTTCTTCGCCCGCGTCGCCGGTGCGGAACGGGTCGCGGGCGACCCCGAGACGCTCGGTGCGGTGACCCGGCTGATGAGCGAATTCCCGCTCGCCCTGCGCGCCGTGGGGGAGAAGTTCGCGGACCGTCCGATGTGGACGCTGGGCGACCTGGCCCTCGGCCTGGTCGACGAGGACCGCCTCGCGGCCGAACTCAACGACGAGACGTGCGACGTGCTGGCCCGCGTCGCCGGCGCCCTCGTCCGGCTGCCCGGACCGCTGCGCCGGGCGCTCGCCCTGCTGGCGGCCGGCGCGCGGGAGGACTTCGGCATGGCCCGGGCGCAGGAACTGCTGGGCGGCGACGTCTGGGCGGCCCAGTCCCTGGTGGGCCGGCTGCTCGACCACCACGTGGTGGTGAGGGCACCGCGGGCGCGGGCCTCCGCGCTCGCCCTGCGCGTCCCGCAGCTCGTCCGTCTGGCGCTGCCGTCCCCCGAGGACACCGGGCTGCGCGTCCTGCGGGGCGCCGACCGCGACTTCGGCCCCCGGACCCTCACCGCCGCGGGCTGAATCCGCCGGAGCGCCCCACGCGGCGCCCGCCACGTCGGCGCGGGCCGCGGGGTGCCCCGCTTCCCGCCCGGGTGCAGGCCGTTGGCCGGGCCTTCACCCGGACTGGACCGCCCCGGCGGAGTCTGGTGGCGATGGGGTGGCGACCGGAGGAGCCGGACGGCGCCCCCGACCCGAGGAGGCGGCATGCCGCTCGACGAGCACGAGGGGACACCGGCCCGCTGGCTGATGGTGCCGGCCGGTGTGGACATCGATCTCGACCCCCCGCACCCGCCCGTCCCGCCGCGAAGCGACACCGCTCGCCACGCGGCCGTGTGCCGCCACTGCGGCGCCCGGCCCCCGGCGGGTCCGCCGAGGCCGCCACGCCCCTGACAGCACGACAGCACGACAGCACGACGGCACGACGGCACCACCCTCGCCGAAGGGGTGGTGCCGTCGCCGTTCTGCGGCCCGCACCCGGGCCGCGCGGACCAGGTGCGCCCGCTCGCGCGCGGGGAAGTGGCGCGGTGGCGTAGAACGCGCTCGGCGGGCCGTCGAGCACCTCGTCCACCGGCCGGTGGACGTACCCGCGCCCGGGGCATCCACCAACGGCTGCTGACGCGAAGTGAGGCCGCTGCCGGGCGAGCCGCCGCCTCCCGCCACGTCGCCGTCGTCCGACGCCGCTGGACCGTCGGAGGCGGTACCTCAGCCGGCTGTCGGCGTGCTCGGCGATCCACGGCACGCTCTGCCCGCCGTCGTGCCCCGTCCAGCGGGACGTCCCCGGCCCGTGGCGCCGCCGGCCCGCCCGTACGGCCCGTACGGCCCGTACGGCCCGTACGGCCCGTACGGCCCGCTCGGCGACATCCTCGTGCCGGCACCGGCTCGCCGCGTCTCGCGCCGAACCCGGGCACCGTCCGGCCACCCGTGCACCGGCCCCACCCGCGCACAGCGTTCACCCCCGTCCCCGCCCGGCCTGCGCGTTTCCCGCGGCTTGGCCCCGCCTTGGACACCCGGCCACAGGCTCCAGTCCGGCAGCCGGAAGACCGGGTCCACCGGGGCGCGGACCACTGCCAGCCAGGTGTCAACCGCACAGACACGGGCCGCGGCCTTGCCGCCGGGACGGGTCGACCGAATGGCGATGGGGGACGACGGGATGCAGACCGGACTGCAGGAACGCACCGGGGACACGGAGATGATCAGCGCGCAGCGGGCGATGTCCAGGAACGGCGTACTGGAAGAGCTGGGCGCGGCCCTGTTCGAGTCCCTGCCGCGCAGTGACCAGCGACGCCGGGGAATGGAGTACGTCCAGGGGCTGCTCGGTGTTCAGGGCCGCAAGTCGATACGGAACATCTCCTCCCTCTTCGGCGGAGAGGCGGCCGAGCAGAGCCTGCACCACTTCATCAGCGGTTCCACCTGGGACTGGGGTCCCGTCCGCCGCGCCCTCGCCCACCACCTGGAGGAGGTGTCCCCGGCCCGCGCCTACGTACTGCGGCCGATGGTGATCCCCAAGGCCGGCGACAGCTCGGTCGGGGTGGACCGCCGCTTCGACCCCGGCCGCGGCCAGATGACCAACGTCCAGCAGGCAGTGGGGGTGTGGGCCGTGTCGGAGGAGCACAGCACCCCCGTCAACTGGCGGCTGTACCTGCCCGAGACCTGGCTGGACGACGCCACCCGGCGCCGCCAGGCCTCCATCCCGGAGAGCGCCGCGCCGGAGACCATGGACCAGTGCGGCGTGGAGGCATATCTGGGCATCACCCGCGGTTGGGGCCTGCCGGTGCGGCCCGCCGTCATGGACGCCCGCGAGGCCGACGTCGTCGCCACCGTGCGCCGGCTCCAGGCCGCCGACGCGCCCCTGTTGCTGCGCGTCAGCGCCAACCGGCGGCTCGCGGCCACCGATCCCGGGCTGCCGCGCTCGGTCGCCGAGACCGAACTGACGGCGCATCAGATCATGATGATGGCCCGCCCGCTGCGCCAGCCGGTCATCCAGCGCCGGCCCGGAACCGACGGCCCCGCCCGCGCCGCCCTGACCGCGGCCGTCCGCGTGGAACTGCCCCGGCGCCCCGGACGCCGCCCCTCCCCGGGCCGTGAACTGGTGCTCCTCGGCATCGGCGAGAACGGCGGGCGCTGGCCGGCCGAGCTGTGGCTGACCGACCTCACCGACCTGCACCCCGCCCAGTTGCTGAGGCTGAGCCGGCTGACCCGCCGCGTGGACCGGGACTTCGCCGACATCGCCGAGCGGGTCGGCATCAAGGACTTCTCCGGCCGCTCCTTCAGCGGCTGGCACCGCCACGCCACCCTCGCCTCCGCCGCCCACGCCGTCGCCGTCCTGTCGGGCGCTCCCACCCCCGAGCCGCAGCCGGAACAGGTGGCCGCGTGATCACCGCGAGCGGCCGGGCGGCCCGCGCGGACCTGCCCGCCCGCGACGAGGGCGGCGCAGTGTAGAGCCGGGCGGGAGGATCTCAGCCTTCCTCCCGCCCGGTACGTCAGCTCCCCGGCCGGCCGGCCCGGGAGCTGACGGACTCTCCCCGGCAGCTGACGGATTGCCCGGGCCTCCTTTGGCGACCCCCGAACGGGAGGCACACGATCGGCGCAACAGCCGACCGAGTGCCCAGGAGGTCACCATGGCCAGCCAGCCGCAGGCCGCAGGCGAGTGGCGGGGAGCTGCCGCCCTCGTCACCGAACCACCGCCCCGCCCCGCCGCCACCGGCCCCCGGGTCGTGGTGCGCACCTCGGGCGGGCAGGTGGCCGGAGAGCACGCCGGCGGCGTCTGTGTCTTCCGCGGCATCCCCTACGCCCGGCCGCCGCTGGGCCCGCTGCGCTTCGCCTCCCCCCGGCCGCCCGAACCCTGGAGCGGCGTCCGCGAGGCGGTGCGCTTCTCACCCGTCTCCTTTCAGGCGGCGATCCCCAACCGCCCGGTGCCGCCCGGCAGCGAGGACTCGCTGTACGCCAACGTGTTCACGCCCGCCCCGACCGGCAGCCGCCCCGTCCTCGTCTACGTCCACGGCGGCGGCTGGCAGGCGGGCGCCGGCAGCATGCCCGCGTACGACGGAACCCGGCTCGCCGAGCGCGGCGACCTCGTCGTCGTCACCTTCAACTACCGGCTCGGCGTCCTCGGCTTCGGCCTGCACGAGGACCTCGCCGACGCCGGGACCGGCCACGCCGCCAACTGGGGACTCCAGGACCAGGCCGCCCTGCTGCACTGGGTGCGGGACAACGCCGCGGCCTTCGGCGGGGACCCGGACGACATCACCGTGTGCGGCACCTCGGCGGGCGGCGCCACCGCCTGGCAACTGTCCCTGCTGCCCGCCGTGCGCGGCCTCGTCCGGCGGCTGGTCTGCATCAGCCCCAGCCACGCCACCGCGCCCGGGACCGCGCTGACCCCCGAGGACTCGCACGCCGCCTACGCCGCCCTCGCCCGTCGCCTGGGCACCACGGTCGCCGGACTGCGCGAGGTACCGGCCGGTGCGCTCACCGACGCCTGGACCGCACTGTTCGCCCCGCCGCCCGGGGACCGGATCGTCTCCAGCGGACGCTGGTACCGCGGCCCCGTCGTCGACGGCCGCACCATGCCGGCCCCCGACCATCTCCTGCCCACGCCCGACGTGCCCGTGCTCAGCGTCCACACCAGCACCGAGGGCTCGTTCTACACGGGCCCCGCCGCCCCGGACCCGCTGCCCGCCCCCCGGGACGAGGCCGAGCTGGTGCGGGCCGTGCGCGAGGTGCTGAGCCTGGCCGAACCGGAGGCCGACGAGGCCCTCGCCCACGCCTGCGCCGCCGCCCACCGGTCCGCGGCCCGGCAGTCCGGACTGCCGGACGACCCGCGGTCGCTGTGGACCGAGATCTGGGGCGACGCCTTCTTCCGCCACCAGATCGTCCGGTTCGCCGACCGCCACGCCCGCCTGGGCCGCACCCCGCTGTACGCGATGGAGTTCGCCCACCCCGCGCGGGCGCCCCACTTCGGCACCCCGCACGAGGCGACCTCGCCGTTCCTGTTCGGCACCCACCGGCTGCCGCAGTTCGCCGGGATGTTCGGCGACGGGCCCGCGCAGCGACTGCTGTCCGACGTGTTCGTCGACATCGTCGCCGCCTTCGCCCGTACGTCCGCGCCGCACACCGCGCACACCCCCGACTGGCCGCCGTACACCCCCGGCCGGCCCAGCACGCTCGTGCTGGGCGGACCCCGCCTCGCCGAGGTCACCCGCACCCCGAAACTCGCCCAGCTGGACTTCTGGGACGCCGTGGGCTGGTCCCCGCGTCCCTGACCCGCCCACGCCCGCCGCGAGACCCGGTGGCCGGCCACACCGGCCACCCTCCTCCCGACCACCTCCGCCCGCTCCGTACCGCCGAGTCCCTACCCGCCCCTGCCCGCACCGCGGCACCGCCGTGCCGGCCACCGCACGTGTCTGGAGACACCAGTGGACGACGCTCTTGTCGACATCGAACTGAAGATCGCCCCTCAGCAGCCCGACTGGGACGACCCCGCCCAGGTGCGCCGCGTGCGCTCCGACCTGGCGGGCCGCCCCCCGCTGGTCCGCGCCGAGGACGTCCGCGCCCTGCGCCGGGGCCTGGCCCGGGTGGCCGCCGGCGAGGCCCTGGTCGTCCAGGCCGGGGACTGCGCCGAGGACCCCCTGGAGTGCACCCCCGCGCACGTGGCCCGCAAGGCCGCCGTGCTCGACCTGCTGGCCGGAGCCCTCCGGCTGGTCACCGGCAAGCCCGTCCTGCGGGCCGGGCGCATCGCGGGGCAGTTCACCAAACCGCGCTCCCAGTCGACGGAACGCGTCGGCGACCTGGAACTGCCCGTCTACCGCGGCCACATGGTCAACGACCCCGAGCCCACACCCGAAGGCCGCCGCCCCGACCCGCTGCGCCTGCTGACCGGCTACATGGCGGCCGACGACATCATGCGCCACCTCGGCTGGCGGCGCGCCGACGGCGCCGACCGCATCGACCCCCCGGTCTGGACCAGCCACGAGGCGCTGCTGCTGGACTACGAGGTGCCGCTGCTGCGCCGCGAGGACGACGGCCTGCTGCTGTCCTCCACGCACTGGCCCTGGATCGGCGAGCGCACCCGGCAGCCGGACGGCGCGCATGTCGCCCTGCTCGCCGGTGTCACCAACCCGGTGGCCTGCAAGGTGGGGCCCACCACCAGCGTCGAGGCGCTGCTCGACCTGTGCGGGCGCCTGGACCCCGACCGCGAACCGGGACGGCTCACGCTCATCGCGCGGATGGGCGCCGACAAGGTGGCCGAGGCGCTGCCCCCGCTGGTCGCGGCGGTGCACGCGGCCGGGCACCCGGTCATCTGGCTGACCGACCCGCTGCACGCCAACACCGTCACCACGCCGGGCGGCTTCAAGACCCGCTACGTGGAGGCCGCAGAACGGGAGGTCATCGCCTTCCACCGGGCGGTCACCGACCACGGCGGCACCGCGGGCGGCCTGCACCTGGAGACCACGCCCGACGCGGTCATGGAGTGCGTCCCCGACGCGCGCACCGCCCACCTGGTCGGTGACGACTACGAGAGCTTCTGCGACCCCCGTCTCAACGCCGGCCAGGCCGTCTCCGTCGTCTCGGCCTGGCACGGGTGAGCCGCCCGGCACGTCAGTTCCGCCCCCCAACGGATGTGAAGGAGAGGTACGACATGCACAGCGCACACACGAGAGACAGCGGGACCAGGCTGGCCCTGGTCACCGGGGCCGCCGGCGGGATCGGCGCGGCCGTCGTCCGCACCCTGGCCGAACAGGGGGTCCTCGTCGCCGCCGTCGACCGCCACGCCGGCCGCCTGGAGGAGGAGACCGCCAAACTCGCCGCGGACGGGCTGCCGGTGACGGCGTTCGCCGCCGACGTGACCGACAGCGCCGCCGTGGACACCGTCGTCGACCGGATCGAGGAGGACCTCGGCCCCGTCGACTACCTCGTCAACGCCGCCGGAGTCCTGCGCCTCGGCGAGGTGACCGCGTGCACCGACGACGACTGGACGAGTACCTTCGCCGTCAACACCACCGGCGTCTTCCACCTCTCGCGCGCCGTGGTGGGCCGCATGGTGCGGCGCGGCGCGGGAGCCGTCGTCACCGTCGCCTCCAACGCGGCCGCCACCCCGCGCACCGGGATGGCCGCGTACGCCGCCTCCAAGGCGGCGGCGGAGATGTTCACCAAGAGCCTCGGTCTGGAGGTGGCCCGGCACGGCATCCGCTGCAACATCGTCGCCCCCGGCTCCACCGACACACCGATGCTCAGCTCCATGTGGCACGACGACTCGGGACCGCGCGCCACCCTCGCCGGCAACCTCGACGCGTTCCGCGTCGGCATCCCGCTGGGCAAGCTCGCCCGCCCCACCGACGTCGCCGACGCCGTGGCCTACCTGCTGTCCGACCGCGCGTCCCACATCACCCTGCACACCCTGACCGTCGACGGCGGCGCCGCCCTCGGCGCGGCCTGACACCGGCCCACGCCCCGCCCCCGCCCGCACGCTCACCGACCCGCACCTGGCGGACACCGCCGAGAGCGGTCCCCGCCCGAGAAAGGACACCCCCGCCATGGCCGGCCTCCCGACCATCGAGTCGTATCCGCTGCCGACCCCGCCGGACCTCCCGGCGAACACCGCGCCGTGGGTCTGCGACCCCGCCCGCGCGGTACTCCTCGTGCACGACATGCAGCGCTACTTCCTCAAGCCCTTCCCCGAGCCGCTCCGCAGTCAACTGGTCCGCAACGCCGCGGAGTTGCGCGAACGCTGCGCCACGCTCGGCATCCCCGTCGCCTACACCGCGCAGCCCGGCGGCATGACCGCGAGACAGCGCGGACTGCTCAAGGACTTCTGGGGCCCGGGCATGCGCCCCGCGCCCGCCGACCGCGCCGTCGTCGACGCGCTCGCCCCCCGGGAGGACGACTGGCTGGTCACCAAGTGGCGCTACAGCGCCTTCCACCACACCGACCTGCTGGAGCGGATGCGCGCCCACGGACGCGACCAGCTCCTCGTCTGCGGCGTCTACGCCCACGTCGGGGTGCTGATCACCGCCGTCGAGGCGTTCAGCCACGACATCGAGACCTTCCTGATCGCGGACGCCGTGGCCGACTTCGACGAGAGCCGGCACCGGATGGCCGTCGAGTACGCCGCCGCGCGCTGCGCGGTCGTCACCACCGCCAAGGAGGTCCTGGCATGACCGGCACCACCGGCCCCCGCGCCCAGCGCCCCGAACGGGCGGACCTGCTGACGGAGATCCTCGGCCCGACGCCCCCGCCGTTCGCCCTGCTACACCGCCCCGAGGCCACCGGCGCCGGAGTCCTCGACATCCTCGTCGGCGAGGTGTCGCACCCCGCGACCCTGGCCGGTATCCCGCTGCCCGAGCCGTCCGGCGTCCCCGGCGCCCCCCGCCACGACGTCCTCGCCCTCGTGCCCTACCGGCAGATCGCCGAACGGGGCTTCGCCGGGCACGACGACGGCACCCCCCTGGTGGCGCTGAGCGTCACCCGGCAGGAGACCGCCTCCCTCGCCGCCGTACTGCAACGACTGCCCGACACACCCATCCACACCACCGGAGCCCACTTCGACGTCGGCGACGACGCCTACGCCGAGACGGTCCGGCGCGTCATCACCGAGGAGATCGGCACCGGCGAGGGCGCCAACTTCGTCATCAAGCGCACCTTCACCGTCGACATCTGCGACTACACCCCGCACAGCGCCCTGACCTTCTTCAAACGGCTCCTGGAGCGCGAGAAGGGCGCGTACTGGACCTTCGTCGTGCACACCGGCGAGCGCACCCTCGTGGGCGCCACACCGGAGCGGCACATCAGCGTGGACGAGGGCACGGCGGTGATGAACCCGATCTCCGGCACCTACCGCTACCCGGCCACCGGACCCACCCTCCCGGAGGTGATGGACTTCCTCGCCGACCGCAAGGAGGCCGACGAGCTGTACATGGTGGTCGACGAGGAACTGAAGATGATGGCCCGGATCTGCCCGGGCGGCGGCCGGGTCACCGGACCCTTCCTCAAGGAGATGGCGCGCCTCGCGCACACCGAGTACTTCATCGAGGGGCGAACCACCGGCGACCCGCGCGAGATCCTGCGCGAGACCCTGTTCGCGCCGACCGTCACCGGCTCCCCGCTGGAGAGCGCCTGCCGGGTCATCGGCCGCTACGAGCAGGAGGGCCGCGGCTACTACAGCGGTGTCCTCGCCCTGATCGGCCGCGACGCCCACGGAGGCGCCGCGCTGGACTCCGCCATCTGCATCCGCACCGCGGACATCGACCGGACCGGCCGCGTGCGCATCGGGGTCGGCGCCACCCTGGTGCGCCACTCCGACCCGCTCTCGGAGGTGGCCGAGACCCGCGCCAAGGCCGCCGGTCTGCTCGCCGCGCTGGAGGGCGAGGGCGCGACACGGTTCGCGGCCCACCCCGAGGTGTGCCGGGCGCTGCGCAGCCGCAACGACACCATCGCCGGATTCTGGCTCGCGGACACCCCGCAGGTGCCGCCCGCCGGACAGCCGTCCCTGCCGCCGGGCCGCCGGGTCCTCGTGGTGGACGCCGAGGACACCTTCACCTCGATGATCGGCCACCAACTCGCTTCTCTGGGGCTGGAGGTGACGGTACGGCGCTTCGACGAGCCGTACACCGTCACCGACCACGACCTGGTCGTGATGGGGCCGGGGCCGGGCGATCCGCGTGACCTGTCGCACGCCAAGATCGCCCACCTGGACGCGACGATCGGACGGCTGCTGCGCGACCGGCTGCCGTTCCTGGCGATCTGCCTCAGCCACCAGGTCCTCAGCCGCCGTCTCGGCCTGGACCTGGTGCGCCGCCCCCGGCCCAACCAGGGGGTCCAGCGGGACATCGACCTGTTCGGCCGCAGGGAACGCGTCGGCTTCTACAACACGTTCGCCGCCGCGAGCGGCGAGGACAAGGCGGAGACCGGGGCCGGGATCGTCGAGATCGCCCGCGATCCCGACAGCCGGGAGGTGCACGCCCTGCGCGGCGCCCACTTCGCCTCCCTGCAGTTCCACCCCGAGTCCGTGCTCACGCAGAACGGCGTGGGCATCACCGGCGGCCTGGTCCGCGGACTGCTGGCCGCCGCCCCGCTCGCGCCGGCCGTATGACATCCCGGCGGCCGGTCCGGTCCACCACGTACCGGCCCGGCCGCCATCTGACGTACTCCCCGGCGACCTGACGGGTTCGGCCGGCGGTCTTTGCCGCCGGCCGGGCGCCCTCGGGAGCATCGGCCCTGCGCGGGGGAGGCCCGAGACGCTCACGGAAGGGTCACGACCATGATCAGCACGGGTACGGCCAGAGCCGGCCGGACGGCCGGTGGCATCGCCATCCTGGGGACGGGCTCCTGCCTGCCCTCCCACGTCGTCGGCAACGACGAGGTGGGAGCCGCGGCCGGAGTCACCGACGAGTGGATCAGACACAAGACCGCCATACGCTCCAGGCGCCGGGCCAAGCCCGACGAGGCCACCTCCGACCTCGCCGTCGCCGCCGGACGGGCCGCCATGGAGGCCGCGGGCATCACCGCCGCCGACCTCTCGCTGGTCGTCGTCGCCACCTCGACGCCCGACCAGCCGCAGCCGCCCACCGCCAGCATCGTCGCCGACGGCCTCGGCGCGGGACACGGCGCCGCCGCCTTCGACGTCAACGCCGTGTGCAGCGGCTTCGTGTTCGCGCTCAACACCGCGCAGCACATCCTGGCCGGTTCGGACTCCCCGTACGCGCTCGTCATCGGCGCGGACGTCTACTCCCGCATCCTCGACCCCGCCGACCGGCGGACCGCCATCCTCTTCGGGGACGGCGCCGGCGCGGTCGTCCTCGGCCCGGCCCGCCCCGGGCGCGGACTGCTGGCCGGACGGCTGGCGGGCTTCGGCGCCGAACGCGACCTGATCGAGGTGCCCGCGGGCGGCAGCCGGCTGCCCGCGACCCCCGAAACCCTCGCGGCCGGGCTGCACTACTTCACCATGAACGGCCGGGGGGTGCGCGATTTCGTCACCGGGACCGTCGCCCCCGCCATCACCGCCTTCGTCCGCGAGGCGGGCTACACGGCCGCCGACATCGACCAGTTCGTGCCCCACCAGGCCAACGGACGGATGCTCGACGACCTGTCGGCCACGCTCGGCATCGGCGCCGGCCACACCCGCACCACCTACGAGGAGTACGGCAACACCGGGTCCGCCTCGGTCCCCATCACCCTCGACCACGCGTTCCGCACCGGGCGACTGTCCGACGGCGACCTGGTGCTGATGGCCGCTTTCGGCGGCGGCATGGCCATGGGCCTGTCGCTGCTGCGCTGGCAGCACCCCGTACCCACCCACACCACCTACGCACCCACCACCCCCCGCAGCTGAGGAGACGGCGATGCAGGACGGCATCATGGACGACTACCTGGCCCGGATCGGCGCGACCCGCCCCGAGCGACCGGACCTCAAGGGGCTCCGCCACGTGATGGAGCGGCACCTTCTCTCGGTGCCCTTCGAGAACCTCGACTACCACCAGGGCGAGGACATCTTCATGGACGAACGGGTCCTGGAGAAGATCGTCCGCCGCCACCGCGGCGGCGGCTGCTACGAGGTCAACCCCGCCCTCTCGTTCCTGCTGACCTCGCTCGGCTACGAGGTCGACATCCTGCCCGGCTGGGTGCACCGGCCCGACGGCCTCGGCCCGTTCCTCGGCCACCTGGCGCTGCGCGTCAAGGCGGACGGGCGCGACTGGCTCGTCGACGTCGGCTTCGGCCGCAACAGCCGCTTCCCGCTGGACCTCTCCTCGCGCGAGGCGCAGCAGGACCCGCACGGCGAGTACCGGATCCAGGACGCGGGCGACGGCGCCATCGACGTGTACCTCGCCGGCAAGCCCCTCTACCGGGTCGCCGACCGGCCGGTGCGCGTCGAGGACTTCGCGCCGACCCTGTGGTGGTACCGCACCTCGCCCGACTCCTCGTTCCTGCAGGCCCTGTTCTGCTCCATCCGCACCCCCGACGGACTGGTCACGCTCAAGGGCAACTACCGCATGAGCAGCGTCGCCGGCCAGGAGCGCGCCAAGCAGACCCTGGAGACCGAGGCCGAGGCGTTCGAGGCCTACAAGAAGTACTTCGGCATCAGCCTGGAGACGCTGCCCGAGGAGCCCGCCGGAGGCGTCACCGCCGGCGTGCGGACGGAGTGAGGACGATGAGCGAGAACCTCAGCGGCGCCGGCATCGACGTACTCGTCGTCGGCTCCGGCCCCACCGGACTGCTGACCGCGGTCGAGCTGATGCGCCGCGGCGTACGGGTGCGGGTGATCGACCGCGCCGCGGAACCGTCGACCACGCCCAAGGCCCTTTCCGTGTGGCCCCGTGCCCTGGATATCCTGGAGGACGCCGGACTCGCGGACGGCGTCCGGCGCGAGTCCGCGCGGATCGACCGGCTCAGCTACTTCTCCGAACGCACCCCACTGGCCTCCTTCGCGCTGACCGAGGACACCGCCTGCCGGGTGCTGCCCCAGCACGTCACCGAACGGCTGCTCACCGAACGCCTGGCCGAGCTGGGCGGCAAGGTCGAGCGCGGGGTGCGGCTGCTGGCCCTCGAAGGCGTCGACTTCGCGGGCGGCGTCGGCTCGGGCCAGGACGTCACCGCCGTGGTCGAGACGGCAGAAGGCGGCCTCGACCGCATCCGGGCCCCCTACGTGGTCGGCGCCGACGGCGCGGGCAGCGCGGTCCGCGGACAGCTCGGCATCGGCTTCCAAGGCAGTACCTACGAGCTGGCCTTCGCCCTGGTCGACGCCCGGATCGAGGGTCAACTCCCGGACAACGAGTGCCTGTTCTACCAGGCGCCCAGCGGGGCCCTCGTCGTGGTGCCCATGCCCGGAGGCGTCTACCGCTTCCTGTCGATCATGCCGCAGGGCCGCCGCGAGGTCTCCCTGGACCTGATGCGGGAGATCGTCGACGAGCGCGGGCCGCGCGGCGTACGGCTGACCGAGGCGGTGTGGCAGGCGGTCTTCCGGGTCCACGCCCGGCACGCCTCCGACTTCGCGGTCGGCCGGGTCTTCCTCGCCGGCGACGCCGCCCACGTGCACAGCCCGGCGGGCGGCCAGGGCATGAACAACGGACTCCAGGACGCCCAGAACCTGGCCTGGAAGCTGGCCGCCGTCATCCACAACACCTCTCCCGCGACGCTGCTCGCCACCTACGGGACCGAGCGTTCGGAGGCCACCCGGCAGATCGTGCGGGACACCGACCTGCAGACCCGTGCCTGGGTGGCGAAGTCCCGGGCCAAGGTGGCGGCCCGGGACGCCGCCTTCAAGCTGCTCGACCGCACCGGCGCCGTCTCGCGGTTCTACACCCCCGTGATGGCCGGACGGCGCCTGGCCTACCCGCCGCCGCGCGAGACCCAGCGGCCCTCCGGACTCGCCGGCTGCCGACTGCGCGGCCGGGTCCCCGGCGGCCTCAAGGAGGGCGCGGTCTTCCCCCGACGCGCCGCGCTCGCCCACGGCGTCAGCGGACCCGACGCCGACCCGCGCGCCTGGACCCTGGTCCTCGCTCCGCCCTCGGAGCCGTGGGCCGCCGAGGCCGGGCACGTCGCCGCCCGGTACGGGCAGCGGCTGCGCACCGTGGCGCTGCGGCGCCGCGAGAGCGCCTTCGCCACCGGCTGCCGCAGCGCCGGCTACTGGCTGGTGCGCCCGGACGGGCACATCGCCGCACACGGCCACCAGGGCGATCTGGATCGTCTGGAGGCGGAGCTGGGTGTCGCGCTCGAACCGGGGCCGCAGGGCCCGTGACTGTTCCACAACCGCCTCCGAGCTGCGCTGACATCGCCGCCCAGGGCGACTTGACGTAAAAACGGGTGAGCCCTTCTGGCGGACATCCCGGATGCGTAATGTCCGGGACATGAAGCTGAGAGAGGGCGTGGAGTGGGCGGTGCACTGCTGCATCAACCTGTCCTGGATCTCCCCGGACAGGGCGGTGCCGGCAGCCAGACTGGCCGCGTTCCACGACCTGCCCACGGCTTACCTCAACAAGCAGCTGAACGCCCTGGGAAGCGTCGGCATCGTCGCCTCCCGCTCCGGTCCCCGCGGCGGATTCCGTCTCAACCGGGAGCCGGAGTCCATCAGCCTGATGGACGTGGCGGCGGCCATCGACGGTTCGGCACAGGCCTTCCTGTGCACGGGCATCCGCCACCACGGCCCGGCCGGACGCATCTCCGGGCCGGCCGCCGCCCACCGCACCACCTGCACCGTGGCCCAGGCCTTCTCCACGGCTGAACTGGCCTGGCGGCGCCGGCTCGCCGATCACACGATCGCCGAGCTGGCCGACACGGTACGGCGGGCCAACCCCACGGCCCCCGACCAGGTACGCCGCTGGTTCGAGGAGAACTGAACGCCCCGGCCCGGCCCGCACCACCCCGGACCACCCCGCACCACCCCGCACCACCCAGAGCCCGTCCTCGGCGCACCCGCTGTGCGCCCGGGGCCGTCCCCCCACCGGCAACACCGGCGGTGTGCGCCCCGACCTTCCGACCCCGTAGTGAAAGGCTCAGCCATGCCGTCTTCGGCCACAGGCGCCGTCACGGACGCGCCCCGCCGGCGCACCGGACTCCTCTTGGCGCTGCTGGCGTTCGCCCAGCTGATCATCTCCATCGACTACAACATCGTCTACGTCGCCCTGCCGGAGATCGGCAGCGGACTCGGCTTCTCCGCCCAGAGCCTGCAGTGGGTGGTCAGCGCCTACGCGGTGGCCTTCGGCGGGTTCCTGCTGCTCGGCGGCCGGGCCTGCGACCTGTTCGGACCGCGCCGCATCTTCGTCCTGGGCATCGCGCTGTACGGGGTGTCCTCACTGGTCGGCGGCCTGGCCACCGAACCGGGCGTGCTGATCGCCGCCCGCGCGGTGCAGGGCGTCGGCGGTGCCTTCCTCTTCCCGGCCACCCTGACCCTGGTCTCCACCAAGTTCGCCGAGGGCAAGGAGCGCAACCGCGCCTTCGCCGTGTGGGGCACCGCGGGCGGCTCCGGAATGATCCTCGGTTCGCTGCTCGGCGGCGTCCTCACCCAGGCCTTCGGCTGGGAGTCGGTGTTCTACGTCAACGTCCCGCTCGCCGTCGTCGCCATCGCCTTCGCCTTCCCGCTGATCGCCCCCGACCAGCTGGGCGGCTCCCGCCGCTCCTTCGACCTGGCCGGAGCGCTGACCTCCACGGTCGGCACCACCTCCGTGGTCTTCGCCCTCGTGCAGGGACCGGAGTCGGGCTGGGGCTCGGGCCTGATCGTCGGCGCCTTCCTCTTCGGCGCGGCGCTGCTGGTCGCCTTCCTGCAGATCGAGAAGCGCAGCAGCGACCCGCTGATGCCGCTGCGCCTGTTCCGCAACCGGAACCTGAGCACCGGCGCCGGGGTCACCTTCTTCTACATGGCCACCTTCGGCACCCTGCTGTACTTCCTCACCGTCTACTTCCAGGGCGTGCACGGCTACAGCGCGCTGGAGACCGGCCTCGCCTTCCTCGTCCCCATGGTCGCCATCTCCATCGGCGCCCAGACGGCCGGCCGGCTGGCCACCAAGTACGGACTGCGCGCCATCATGATCGCCAGCCTGCTGGTGGGCTTCGTCGGCACCGTCGTCGTGGGCCTCACCCTGGCCACCGACGCCTCCTACGTGGCGCTGATCCCCGGCATGGTCGTCATGGGCCTCGGCCAGGGCGCCGGCTACACCCTGATGTTCGGCGCCGCCACCATCGGCGTGGACCCGAGCGAGCAGGGCATCGCCTCCGGCTGGGCCTCCACCACCCAGCAGATCGGAGGCGCGGTCGGCCTCGCCATCCTGGTCGCCGTCGCCAACTCCGGCCTCGACGGTGTGCGGGGCGAGGCGCTGCGCTCGGCCACCACCGACGGGCTGCGCACCGCCGTGTTCATCGCCGCGGCCGGTATCGCGGTGACCGCGCTGGTCGCCCTCGGCCTGCGGAAGCCGGGCAAGCCCCAGGCCGTCGCCGAGGCGGACACCACCGCCTCCTCGGTCGAGGAGCCGCAGACCGTCCAGGTCTGATCCGCACTCCGGCGCGCCCCCAGGGGCGCGCCGGTCGCCGGACCCCCGCGTCGTACGTTCCCCCGCCCGGCGCGGGGGTTCCGGCATGCCCGGCCCCGCTGTGCCGTCAAGTGACCGCACCGTAAAACGACTTGATGCTTTGCCCGTGATCGGCTTGGCCCTCGCCGTGCTCCGCTCGCAGGCTCGGCACATGTCGAAAACCCAAGTGGCCGAGGTGCCCTCGGTCAGGTCCCCGAACGCGCCGTTCGCCGCCACCGTCGCGACGGTGTCCGTGATGGGCGTGCTCGTGGTGGGCCAGATGTACGTGACCATCCCGCTCATGCCGCAGCTCGCGGACGCCTGGGGGGTCCCGGCCGGCTCGGCGGCCGCCTCGACCACGGCCTTCGCCTTCGCCCACGCGGTCGGCTCGCTCGTCAGCGGACCGCTCTCCAACCGCTGGGGGCGGCGGGCGGTCATGGTGGTCAACGTCCTCGCCATGGCCGTCGTCACCGCCGTACTGCCCCTCGTGGGCTCCCTGACCCCCGGGGTGACCCTGCGCGCCCTCCAGGGGCTGTTCGCGGGCTCGTTCATCCCCATGGCGTACGCCTACCTGAACGCCCGCTTCGCGCCGCGCCGCGCCTCACTGGCGCTGACCGTGGTCTCCGCCTGCATGGGGGCCACCGTGGTCATCGGCCAGGTCGAGGCCCAGGTGGTGGCCGCGGTGGCCGGCTGGGTCTGGGTGTTCTGGGGGACCGTACCCCTGCTGCTCCTGGGCGCCGCGGTGTCCTGGCGGGTGCTGCTGCCCGAGGAACGGCCGCGGGCCGCCCCCTCCGGCCGGCCGGCACCGGCCGGAGCGCGAGCCGCGCTGAGCGCCCGGGTGATCCCGCTGTACCTCGTCATCCTCGTCGGCGCGGGCAGCCTCACCGCCGTGTACACCGGGGTCCAGCTCTACGGTCCGCCCGACGTGGCGAGCGGTGGCGCGCCCCTGCTGGCGCTGCGGGCCAGTGCCCTGCCGGCACTGCTGGGCGCCGTCCTGATCGCCCCGGCCCTGGCCCGTGTCCCGGCCTCCCGCAGGGCCGCGGGGGCGCTCGTGGTGACCACCGCGGCGATGCTGGCCGCCGCGCTGGGCGGCGACGACGCCGTCGCCCTGGGGGCCGCGCTGTTCGCCTTCATGGCGGGCTTCTCCACCCTCGGCCCCGCCCTCATCCAGTCGGTCGGCGCCCGGGTCGGCGCCGCCGCCCAGACCACCGCGATCGCGCTGTACGGCTTCACGCTCAACGTCGGGGCCGGAGCCGGCGCGCAACTCGCGCCCCTCTTCGACCGGTTCGGCCACCTCGCCCTGTTCCTCGCGCTCGCCCTGGCCCTGGCCACGCTGGGCGTCGTCCGCCGCGGACGCGCGACCTGACGCACTCGCCGGCCACGCGTTGTCGCGCCCCGGCCCCGCCGACCACGATGCGGACAGTCAACCGACACCCCTTTCCGACAGCCACGTGTTCCTCACACCCGTACGCCCAGGGAGCGCCCGACCATGACGAACGTCGCCGTCATCTACTACTCCTCCACCGGTTCGACCCACCGCCTCGCCGAGGCCGCCGCTGCGGCCGCCGTCCAGGAGGGTGCCGAGGTGCGGCTGCGCCGGGTGCCCGAGATCGCCGCCACCGGGCGGCCCGGCTCCCAGGAGCACGCCGCCGAAGCCGCGCGGATACCGGAGGCGACGCTGGAGGACCTCCAGTGGGCGGACGCCGTACTGCTCGGCTCCCCGGTCCACTTCGGCCTGGCCGCACCGCAGTTGATGCAGTGGATCAACACCACCTCGCCGCTGTCGATCCGCGGCGAGCTGCTCGACAAGGCCGTCTCCGCCTTCGCCTCCGGCTCCGCCGAGCACGGCGGCCAGGTGACGACGATCCTCGCCCTGCACAACGCCGTCTGCCACTGGGGCGCGGTCCTCGTCGCCACCGGCTCGGCCGACCCGGTGCTGTACGAGAAGAACAACGGCAACCCGTACGGCGCGAGCACCGTCGCGGGCAACCGGGCCGGCTTCATCCACGAGGAGAACGCCGGCGCCATCGCCTACCAGACCCGCCGCACCATCCATGTCGCCGCCGCGCTGAAGGCGGCCCGCTCGGCGGCCCCGGCCGCCGCCTGACCCGGGCGGACCACGTGAGGAGGGAGTATCCCCATGGCAGTCAGTGACCCGGCCCAGCTGCCCGCGACGTTCGTGGCCGCCTTCAACGCCAAGGACCTCACCGCCATCGACCGGCTCTTCGAGCCCGCGGCGGTGCGGGTGCTGCGGCCCGGCGAGGTGGTCACCGGCGACGGCCGCAGGCACGCGACCAGCAGCTTCCTGGCGCTCGGCGTCCCGATCGACATCAGCCTGCGCCACAGCTACGTCTACGAGGACACGGCCCTGCTGATCGGCGACTTCGTCATCGACGGCACCCGGCCGGACGGCGAGCGCGTGCACATCGAGGGCACCGCCACCGACGTGGCCCGACGCGGCCCGGACGGACTGTGGCGCTACATCATCGACAACCCGCCGGGCGTCGAGAAGGCCGGTCAGTGAGACCGGCCACCCGCCCGTCCGCCCGCGAGCGGACCGGAACCGGGGGCTACTTGACGGACTAACGCGTTCCCGTGGCTCCCGGGCGCCCGTCCGCGCCAGGATGGGCGACGCACGCCGCGCAACGGCACCCAGGCACCCCCATCGACAAGGGAGCAGTACGGCCATGACCAATGTCGCCATCGTCTATTACTCGGCCACCGGGAACATCCACAAGCTGGCGGTCGCCGCGGCCGAGGCGGCTCAGAAGGCGGGCGCCGAGGTCCGGCTGCGCCGCGTCGCGGAGATCACCGAGGAGCCGCTCGCGCCCCACTACGCCGAGTGGTCCCAGGCCAACCACGAGCACGTAGCCGCCAGCCGGGACGTGGCCACGGCCGCCATCGACGACCTGGACTGGGCGGACGCCGTGGTCTGGGGCACCCCGGGCCGCTACGGACTGCTGGCCGGCCCGCTCAAGCACTTCATCGACCAGACCTTCGAACTGCACGCCCGGCGCGGCCTGATGAACAAGGCCATGTCCGCGTTCACCTCGACGGGCACCCAGCACGGGGGCCAGGAGTCGACGCTCCTTTCGCTGAGCAACGTCTTCTACCACTGGGGCGCCGTCATCGTGCCGCCCGGCGTGACCGACGACATCCTGCTCACGCCGAGCAACGGCAACCCCTACGGGGTGAGCGCGACCTCCGGCCTGCAGGCCATCCCCGGCCACCTCGCGCAGAACGTCACCGACGACAACCTCGCGGCCGTCGGCTACCAGACGGTCCGCACCCTGAAGGTGGCCGAGGCCCTCAAGAAGGGACTGGCCCGGGACTGACCGACCGTCCAAGGGGCCGGACCGCGCCGAAAGGCGCGGTCCGGCCCCTTTCCCATGTGTCCCCCCGGGGTACGGAAAACCGCCTTCGGAAATCCAGGAACCCCCGGGAATCCAGGAACCCCCGGGAATCCAGGAATCCCGGGGAATCCAGGAACCCGGAAATCCGATATGACGCATTCCCCGGGCGCTCCTTTCCGCCGGTCAGGCGTCATGCGAACTTGTACGGAGGAATTCCTGTCCCGTGTATCGGTTCTCGGAGGAAGAGTCCTGATGTATAAGGTTCCGAAAAGTAAGAAGTTCCTCTATCTCGGAGTGGTCTCCGAGCAGGCGGCGCAGAAGTACGGAAACACCCCGATCACGCTCGACCACGACATGGACGCCTTTCCCGGGGCGGGACGCACCTTCACCGTCGCGGAGTTCGCCGCGCTCGTGGCCGCCACCGCCGACCGGCTGTGGGCGGCCGGAGTGCGTCCCAGTGAACACGTGGCGGTCCACAAGACGTCGAGCTTCGACATCACCGTGCTGGCGTGCGCGGTGGCCCGGATCGGCGCCGTGCCGGCGATGCTCTCCCCGCACCTGGACGGGGAGAGCGTCGGCAAGCTGCTGGAGCGGCTGGAGCGGCCCACCCTGCTCACCGACGAGGTCAAGCTGACCGGTTCGCTGGCCGGACTGGCGCTGGGCGAGCTGACCGCGCGGGTGGTCACCGCGACCGGCTCCCACCCGGACGCCGTCGCCCTGGCCGACCTCGCGGGGCCGGTGCGCCGGCCGGTGTTGCTCGACCCCGACCAGCCCGCCCTGATGACCCACACCTCGGGGACCACCGGCGTACCCAAACTCGTGGTGCACTCGGCCCGTTCGCTGGGTGCCCGGGGCAACTGGCAGGACAAGGTGGTGTCGTTCATCCGCAAGCGGGAGACCGTCGCGATGCACGTCTCCTACGTGCACTCGCGGATGTACCTCGGCCTCGCCGTGCTCCAGTCCCGCGGCATGCCGATGGTCTTCATGAACGACGCCAGCCCCGCGCACGTCGCCGACATCCTGACCGAACACCGCCCGGGCGTCCTGGAGACGCACCCCAACTCCTACCTGGAATGGGAGGAGATGCTGGACGACCCGCGCCGGCCGGTCTCCACCGTCAAGTACTTCAACAGCACCTTCGACGCCATCCACCCCAGCACCATGCACAAGTTCATGCACGCCTCGGACCGCCGCAGCCCGGTGTTCCTCCAGGTGTACGGGCAGAGCGAGTGCGGTCCGCTGGCCGCCCGCACCTACCGGCGCCGCAACGCCCTCAAGGCCGACGGCCGCTGCCAGGGCTACCCCACGCCGTTCATGACCAAGTACCGCCTGGTCGCGCGCGGCGGGCAGCGGCCGACGAAGGAGAACCCCGGCTACATCGACGTCGCGACCGCGGGCCGGGCGCTGTCCTACTACGGCGAGCAGGAGCGCTTCGACAAGCAGGTCGTGGGGGAGTGGTGGCGCGGGGGCGACGTCGGCTACCGCACCAAGTGGGGCTGCCTGCACCTGCTGGACCGCGAGGTCGACGTCATCCCCGGCATCGACTCCACCCTGGAGGTCGAGGACGCGGTCCTGCACCGCCTGGACGAGCTGACCGAACTGGTCGTCGTGCCCGGCCCGGACAGGCGGCCGGTGCCTGTGGTGTGCACGCGCGGGGACAAGCCGCTCGACCTGGAGCGCTGGCGGACCGCGGTCGCCGACCAGCCCGCGTTGGGCGAGCCCGTCCAGCGCCGTCTGTCCGAGCTGCCGCGCACCGCCACCGCGAAGATCAAGCGGCTGGAGCTGGCCCGGCAGCTCGCGGAGGAGCCCACCGCCTCCCGGCCGGCCGCCGAGGCCGCGCCCGGGGCCGCCGAGGAGGTCCCCGCGACCGCCGGCCGCTGATCAGCCGTCACCCGGCCGCGCGACGGTCCCGCCCCACCCACGGCCCTGCCGGACCCGCTCCCGAGCGGGTCCGGCAGACGTGTGTCGCATCGAGTTTTTCGATACGGCTTGGAAACCCGCATGCGGGTTTGTTCTTCTTGGGGAAGGACGGACCGACCGTTGGTGAAAGGGCCTGACATGTCGACTGACCACATCCGTGTGGCTGTGATCCTGACGAGCGTACGCAAGGGCCGTTTCGGCCCGACGATCGCGAACTGGCTCGTCGGCACCGCCGGCCAGCGCGACGACATCGAGATCGACCTCGTCGACCTCGCGGACTTCCCGCTGCCCACGGCGCTGACCGACGAGCCCTCGCCCGAGGTGGCGGAGCTGCTCGCCGCGTTCTCGGCGCGTCTGACCCGGGCGGACGGCTTCGTGGTGGTGACCCCGGAGTACAACCACAGCTTCCCGGCCTCCCTCAAGGCGGCCCTGGACTGGACGCAGAACGAGTGGCACGCCAAGCCCGTGGGCTTCGTCGGGTACGGAGGCCTCGCCGGCGGCCTGCGCGCCGTCCAGCAGCTGCGCCACATCTTCAACGAACTGCACGCCGTCACGGTCCGCGACGCCGTCAGCTTCCACGGCCCGTGGGGACAGTTCGACGCGGAGGGCGACCTCATCGAGCCGGCCGACGCCGAGGCGGCGGCGAAGGTCCTGTGGGACAAGCTGACCTGGTGGGCCCTGGCCACCAAGGAGGCCAAGCGCGTCCGCCCGTACGACAACTGACCACCGGCCCGCTCCCGGGCCGCCCGCGCGCCGCACCCACCACCCCCGGGTGCCGGCCGCCCAGGCCCACGCCGCCCTCCGCCTCGCGCCACATCCCGTGCGCGGGCCCGTGGAGGACCGACCACCCCCGGACCGCGGGCGCGAACACCCCACCGCGCCGCCCGGCAGTACGCTGACGGATCACCGGACCGCCACATCACACCCACGGCCGGACGGGCCACGCCGGAAACGGCGGCGGCCCGCCCGGCCGTGGGTGCCGGCCGTGGAGGTCACGGCCTCCCCGTCGACAACTCCGCGATCAGAGCGGGCAGTTCCCGACCGGTCGGGGCGCGGCGTCGTGCAGACGGACGTGTCGTCGGCCGGCCCGCCGCCGCGCACGGTACGGACGTCGGCGGCGAGCACCACCTTGGCGTACGTGCCGGTGCGCCGGTCCTCGCGCACGTACTCCACCGCCCCGGGCGTCCGGCGCGGGCGCGTCGCCGAAACCGGCGACCGCCACCGGTCGTAGGCGGCGCGCGGCCCCTCACCGAGTACGGGGACCCGCCACCGCTCCTCCGGTCACGGGTGAGGACCTCCTCGACCAGCCAGCTGGCCGCCCGTCCTGCCGTGCCCGGCCACCTCGGGCCGTGGCCCCGCAGGACCGGGCCACGGCGGGGCAGCCGTCGGGGGTCAGGAGGTCAGGGCCTCGTCCACGAGTAGGGCCGCGGCGCCGGTGTACTCGGCCGGGTCGCACAGGTCCGTCAGCTCGTCCGCGATCCCGGGCGGCAGCCCCGGCAGGGCGCCGAGCACCTCGGCCAGCGGACGGCCGGAGGTCTCGGCCTCCTGCGTGGCCCCGGTCAGCAGCGCGCGGGCGCGGGCCTTCCCGAGCGCCGGGGCGAGCCGCGCGGCCACCCGCTCCGAGACGACCTGACTGCCCGTCATGTCCAGGTTGGCGCGCATCCGTTCCGGCCTGACCTCAAGCCCTTCGGAGAGTTCCGCCGCCGCGTGGGCCGCGCCGCCCGACAGCCGCAGACACTCGCGCAGCACCTGCCACTCGGCGTGCCAGGCCCCGGCGGAGCGCTCGTCCTCGCTCATCAGGCACTGGGTCAGGACGCCGGAGAGTGCCGGCACCTGGAGGGCCGCGCCGCGCAGCAGGGTGGCGAGCACCGGGTTGCGCTTGTGCGGCATGGCCGAGGAGCCGCCGCGACCCGGCCCGCCGGGCTCGGCGACCTCGCCGACCTCGGTCCGGGCGAGGGACTGCACGTCGAGCGCGATCTTGCCGAGCGCCCCTGCCGTGAAGGCGAGCGCCGCCGCGAGGTCGGCGACGGGCGTGCGCAGCGCGTGCCAGGGCAGCACCGGGCGGGCCAGCCCCGTCTCGGCCGCGTAGGCGTCGACCAGCCGGCCGGCGTAGCCCTCGGGGTCCGGACGCTCCCCGTGCCCCTCGACGGCCGCGTACTCCAAGTACCCGGCCAGCGTGCCGGCCGCCCCGCCCAGGGAGACGGGCAGCCCGCCCTCGTGGACGCGGGCCAGCCGCGCCTCGGCGTCCAGCACCAGCGCCCGCCAGCCCGCCGCCCTCAGCCCGAACGTCGTCGGCACCGCGTGCAGGGACAAGGTGCGGGCGACGGCCACCGTGTCCCGGTGCCGGGCGGCGAGCACGGCCAGCGCCCGCGCCGTACGGGTGAGATCGGCCCGGACGATGCCGAGCGCACGGGCGGCCACCAGCATGGCGCCGGTGTCCAGGACGTCCTGGCTCGTGGACCCCCGGTGCACGTACTCGGCGGCCCGCGGGTCCTCCTGCGCCACCACCGCGGTGAACGCCTGCACCAGGCCCACCACCGGGTTGGCGGTCTCCCTGGCCGCGAGCGCCAGCGCCCGCAGGTCGAGCCGGTCGGCGTCGGCCGCCCTGGTGATGACCGCCGCGGCCTCCTTCGGAACCGTCCCCAGCGACGCCTGCGCCCGGGCCAGCGCGGACTCGGCGTCGAGCATGGCCTGCAGCCACGCCCGGTCGCCGGTGGCCGCCTCCACCGGCGTACCGGCCCGCACCGGCGACAGCAGTCCCGCGTCCACGAAGGGGGCGTGGGACCAGGTCACACGATCACCCCGGACAGGTCGTTGTCGGCGTCCACGGGGCGGACCCCGTCGGGCACCCGGGCCACCGGAGGCAGCGTCAGCACGGTACGCGCGATCGCGTCCGAGTCGCCGAGGGTCACCGAGTCCACCCCGGGCCGGATCCCGGCCGCGGTCACCCAGTGCACCGACTCGGTGGGCACCCCGTAGGCGAACCGCCTCGGGTGCGCCCGGCCCCGCCCGTCGAGCAGCCGGTAGGGGCGCTCGGTGACGGCCAGTCCGCCCGTCTCGTACCCGGCGCCGCCCGCGCCCGCGATCCGGTACGGCGCCGCCTGGTCGGTGTCGAGCAGATGCCGCAGCAGCGGGTCGTCGGTGCGGCGCAGGTCGGGCTCGGGCAGCCGGGCCTCGACGAGCGCGGTGGCCCGCACCGGCTCCCCGGGCACCGTCGCCGAGTGCGCCACGTACGTCTGCGCCGTGGTGTCGATCCTGACCTGCGTGCCCGGTCCGGTCACGGTCAGCACGCCCGCCTCGATCAGGGCGACCATCTCCTCGATCCGGGAGGCCGGCGGGCCGATCGACAGGAACGCGTTGAGCGGCGTGTACCAGCCCTCCAGGTCGTCGCGGTGCGAGGCGCCCTCCAGGCCGCCGTGGTCGACCGCGAGCCGGATCTCGTTGCGCAGATCGCGCAGCACGTCCAGGGCGGCCTTCAGCGGACCGCTGACATTGCCCCGGCGGGACTCGGCGACGTCCTGGCGCAGGTAGTCGAGCAGCCAGCCCGTGAAGTCCGCGCGGTCGGTGAAGACCCGGTCGCCGTACGGGCGGGACAGGCGCTCCCAGTCCCAGCGCTCCTCCGCCGCCACCCCGTAGGCGTCGAGCAGCTCCGCCGTGTCGCCGTCCGCCGCGAGGAACCGGCCGGCCAGCTCCTCGCCGCGCCCGCTCTCGCCCCGGGAGGTCAGCAGCGCACGGTAGTAGACGCTCTCCACCTCACGGGAGATCAGCGGCCACAGGTCCGCGCCGAAGTTGACCGGCTGCCCGGCGGCGGAACGCTCCCGCAGGGTCGCGATGTACTGCGCCGTCAGCAGCCGGGGGAAGTAACGGCCGGTGGAGCCCTTCTCGTTCTCGCCGCGCGCGTGGTACGGGATGCCGCGCCGCGAGAAGGCGAACAGCTTCGGCTCGCTGCCCGAGCGGCGGTAGACGAGCCGCCCCTCGACCCGCTCGAACCGGCCGCCGCGGCCCAGCGTGAACAGCGCCATGTGGTCGAAGAAGTTGAGGCCAAGACCCCGCAGCAGCACGTTGCGGCCCGGCTCGATGTCGCTCAGGTCCAGGTCGGCCGGGTTGGCCGGCGCGACGTACGTGAGGTGGTGGATGCGGGACAGGCTCGCGGTACGCGCCTCGCGCGCCGACAGCCGCGCCGGGACGTGCCCCTGCGCCATGACGATGGCGTCCAGGTCGTTGAGGCGCGTGCCGTTCTCCAGACGGATGCCCTGCGGGCCGCCGGGCACGCCGTGGGTGTCGGCCGCGGCGACCGCGCGCGAGCGGTGCACCAGGACCTCGACGTGGCCGGGCGCCGACGCGGTGATGCGCTCGAAGCAGTCCTTCAGGTAGCGGCCGTAGAAGGCGCGCGTGGGATAGGAGTCGGGGCCCAGGCGCCTCGCCTCGGCCAGGACGGCGGCGTCCAGCTGCTCCGGATCACCCAGCAGGGCCAGGGACTGCGCCCACTCGTAGAGGCTCGGTCCTGGCTCGATCGGGCCCTCGATCGCGGCGCTGTCGTCGGTGAAGACGGTGATCTGCGAGGCCACGGTGTTCATCAGCAGGTACTGCGACTGCTCCGGGCGCCACACGGTGCCCGCGCCCGGCGCCGAGGGGTCGACGACGTGCACCGTGACCGCGGTGTGGGCGGGGGCGCGGCGCTCGTTGGCCAGCAGCCGCTCCAGTACCGACAGTCCGCGAGGGCCGGCACCGATGATGCAGACCTCAAGGGTTCTGTTCATTGCGGGGACTCCGTTTCTGGGCAGGGGGGACCGGCGGCCGGGCAGGGACCGGCCGCCGGACACCCCCTGAGGGGGAGGGGAACTGTGGTGGGACGAGCACCGGCGCGGCAGGAGCCGCCGTGCCTCAGTCGGCGGGCGCGGTCGCGATCAGACGGGCCAGCTCCAGGCGCTTGATCTTCGTGGTGGCCGTCTGGGGCAGGTCCTTCAGCCGCCACTGGACGGGGGCGCCGAGAGCCGGCAGGTCCACCACGGCCGTCTTCCAGGCCATCTCGTCCAGCGGGGCGTCGTCCTGGGTGCACACCACCGGCACCGCGCGGCCGTCCGGACCGGGGATGATGATGACCTCGACCAGCTCGGGCAGCCGGGTGAACAGCTTGTCCTCGATCGCCAGGGTGGACTGCACCCCGGGGATCTCGTCGACCTCGCGGTCCAGCAGGTGCAGGCAGCCGAACCTGGTGCGGTAGCCGAGGTCGCCCATGCGCCACCAGCCGTCGTTGACCTGCTTCTGCCAGCGCTCGTGCTCGTCCAGGTAGGTGACGATCCGTCCGTCGCTGCGCACCTCGATGAAGCCGGGGTTCTCCTTGGAGACGGGGGAGCCGTTGCGGCTGACCACCCGCACCCCCGTCATGCCGGGGAAGGGCACGCCGACGCAGCGGCCGTTGAAGTCGGCGCCGTCCTTGAGCGAGTAGGTGCGCGCGGCGATCGGGCCGACCTCGCTCTGGCCGTACGCCTGGGCGAACCGCCGGCCCTTGCGGCGCGAGCCCTTGAGCAGGGTGTGGACGGTGCGCGGGTGGATCGCGTCGAAGGTGCTGGAGAAGTACTTCACGTTGGCCAGCGGACCGCGCGGGTCCTCGGCCAGCACCTCCCAGCGCAGGAAGGTGTTGGGGTGGGCCTCGATGAAGCCCGGCGGGACCTGCGCGAACAGGTCGCCCACCGTCCGCGGGTCGTCGTCGCGCAGGATGATGAGCGGATGCCCCTGGAGGATCGAGATGGGCATCGCCGTGAACATGCGCGAGTGCACGAACGACACGTGCACCGCGATGGGTTCGCTGCGCCGCACCGCGCTCTTCACGACGGTGGCCTGCGGGCGGTAGCGGGCCTGGAAGCTGAGACCGGTGTGCACGGCGAGCTTCGGTGTGCCGGTGGTGCCCGAGGTGTGGGTGATGAGCGTGGGGTGGTCGATGGGCATCGACACCGCGGGCACCCGCTCCACGCCCGCCAGCGAGGCGAACGAGGTGGCCCTCTCGTGCTCGCCGGAGGCCAGGAGCACCTCGCGGGAGAGGTCGAAGACCTCGGCGGGCAGGTGGTGGTCGAGCTTGTCCCGGTCGGTGACGAGGAACGGCCGGCCGACCCTGCGCAGCAGCTCGGCGACGGTCTCGCCGTCGAGCTTCGGGGAGAGCAGGACCGGGACGGCGCCGGTGCGGGCGATGGCACAGGCGAGGAGGGAGATGTCGAAGCCGTCGCTCTTGTGGACCACGACGTGGTCGCCGGGGCGGACCTTGACCGACCACAGCCTGGAGGCGAAGTCGTCGATGAGATCGGCCAGTTCGGTCAGGGTCGCACGCCGGCCGAGGTCCGGGGCGATGTCGAGGTCGTGGTCGAGGATCACGAAGTTCGCCGGGTGCCTGGCGGCCGCCCGGTCGAAAAGCGTGCCGAGCCGAATTCCCTTGCTTCCTATTCGCTGGAGAAACATGTAACCGATCTCTCGTCCATGGCTGCGGAATCCTGGGGGAGGTGCCTGGGGGTGCGGAACTGCGGGGACTTCACGGGTGCGCGCGGCGGGCGGCCCGGTTGTAGGGGACCGGCTCAGTCGTTCTCGACGACGTCCTTGATACGGGCCAGCGTGTCGTCGAGGTCCTGTCCGAGCTTGGTCGTCCAGTCCTGGACGAACCGCTTCCGGCCGTCCTCGTCGAGGTTCTCGACGATCTTGTGGATACCGGCGGTGGCCTTGCCCATCCGGAAGTGGTGGATGAGCCAGGAGGAGCCGTCCTCCGTGCCCTCGACGGCCTCGATGTCGAAGCCCCAGACCGACTCCTGGTCCTCCTGGGCGTGCGTGAGCATCATCCAGCGGAAGGTGCGGCCGGGCTCGGCGGCCACCACGCGGGCCTCGGTGTACCAGGTGCCGCGCACCAGTGGCGCCCAGCCGACGACGTCCTCGCCGCGCAGGTTCTCGCCGCGGAAGACCGAGCCGACGGCCGAGGGCTCGCCCTGGGTCCACTCGCCGCCCATGCACTCGGGGCTCCACTCCTTGCTGCGGGTCAGGTCGCTGACCACGGAGTAGATCTTCGTCGGGGACGCCGAAACGCGAATGCGGGCATCGAGTTCGAAGAGCGGGGAATTGTCGATGACGGTCTCTGTGTTCGCTGTCATGGCGGCCATACTGCCGACGCGCCGGGAAGCCGGGCAATCAAGCGGTTCGGGGTCCGTCAAGTTCAATTTCCGCCCCGTGAAAGGGAGTTGATGCAGTCATTTCCGGATGAGAGAGCGCACTGCCGCTCGCGGGAAGTCGAGAGGGCACCGCGACGGATCGCGGTGCCCTCGGGCGGCGGTGAACGGAGGCGGAGAGCGCAGGCGGTGAACGGAGGCGACGGCCGGGGGCGTTCGGCCGCGGTGACGGGAAGGCGGTCGTGCTCAGTCGCGCACGCGCAGCACCAGTTTGCCGCTCACCTTGCCCTCCTCCAGCCTGCGGTGCGCCTCGCCCGCCTCGCTCAGCGGCAGCACCTCGGTGGCGCGCGGGCGCAACCGGCCCGCCGCCAGCAGTCCGTTGACGCCCCGTGCCGCGTCCGCGAGCTGCGCGGTGTCGGCGTGCGAGATCGCGAACCCGCGCACCGAACGGTCCCGCAGGTACAGCGCGCCGACGGGCAGCACCGGGCGGGTGCGCAGACCGGCCAGCACCACGAGCCGTCCCCGGCCGGCCAGCAGGTCCACCGCGGTCTCCAGGTCGTTGCGCCCGGCGGTGTCCACATGGACGTCCACGCCCTGCGGGGCGGCCGCGCGGATCTGTCCGGCGACGTCCTTCGAGCGGTAGTCCACGACGTGGTCGGCGCCGAGGCCCCGGACGTACTGGGCGTCGCGGCCGGAGGCGACGGCGATCACCCGGGCGCCGGCCCGGGAGGCCATCACCACCAGGGCGCTGCCCACGTTGCCGGCCGCGCCGAGCACGGCGACGGTCTCGCCCGCCCGCAGACAGCCGTGCGTGAACAACGCCAGGTGCGCGGTCGCGGCGGGGTGGGCCAGCGCCACCGCGTCGACCGGGGCGACACCGTCGGGCAGGTGGTAGAGCCGGTCCACGGGGACGACCGCCTGCTCGGCGGCGGCTCCCTGCCGGCCGTCGTGACCGAGGCTGTTGCACCAGACCCGGTCACCGACACGGAAACCGGTGGCGGCCACGCCGGCCGCGGCCACCGTCCCGACCAGGTCGCGGCCGATGACGAAGGGGAACTCCACGGGGGTGCGCCAGGCGCCCGAACGCACGAAGGTGTCGACATGGTTGACGGCGCTCACCTCGATGTCGACCAGCACGTCGTGCGGGCCGGGCTCGGGTGGCGGCAGCTCCCCGTGCCGTATGAGGTCGGGGGAGCCGAGCTGGGTGATGTAGGCGGCACGCATGGTCAGCGAGTCTGGCACCTGCCCGGCCGTACGGCCGGACCGGCGGCGAACGCGGGCCTCGATACGTCAGGTCGGCCCGGTCATGGGTCAACTCGGCTGTCTCGTACGTCTCCCCGAGCCACAGGTATGTCACCTCGGGTCTCGCGTACGGGCGGGCCGACATACGCTGCCGTCCATGTCCCACTCGCCCACCGAGGCCACGACGACGCACGCCGCGCGGACCGAGACGACGCACGCCGCCGCCACCGAGCACCACGAGACCGCGCCCGCCGGCCCGTCGCTCGCCGGGACCGGGCCGGCCGCGCCCCCGCACGCACCGACCGGGTCCGCCGGCCTCGCGACGACCGACGTACCGCCCGGCGACCGCCGCATGTCCGCCCAGGTGCGGCCGCTGATCCGCGCACTGCGGCCCGCGCTGACCGACGCCGGGTTCGACCGGTTCGCCGCCGAGGCGCACGCGCAGGGCCTGGTGTTCACCGCCGTCCACGACGAACACGGTCACTGCCTGGCCGTGGCCACCCACCGCGTCCTGGCCACCAGCCGCGGCCGGATCCTCTTCGTCGACGACCTGGTCACCGACCCCGCTCGCCGCTCCGGCGGGGTCGGCGCCCTGCTGCTCGCCCATCTCACCGAACGGGCCCGGGCCGCGCACTGCGACCGCGTGGAACTCGACTCCGGCGTCACCAACCACGCCGCGCACCGCTTCTACCACGCCCGCCGCATGGGCATCGCGGCGCTGCACTTCGCCTTGGACGTCAGCGGGGGCGTCACGGGGGAGTGAGCTTCGGCCGGGCCGCCTTGGTCGAGCCTTGACCGGCCGTCGACCCGTCGCGTCGATCTTGGGGAACGACCCACCACGCGTCGCCCGTCTCGCCGCGCCCGCGCGGTCCGGACACGACGACAAGGAAGAGGAAACGACCTCTGATGACCGACACGCACACCGCCCCCTCCCGGCTTCGGACCCCGGCCGCCGAGGGCCTCGCCGCGCTCACGGACACCCTGGCGCGGGACCTCGCCGCCGGCACCTGGCGCCCCGGCCCCCTCGAACGCCGGCTCGCCCGGCTCCTGCTCGTCGGGGCGGCGGGGGACGGCGAACTGACCGCGGACCGCGTCCGCGCCGTGGCCTGGGAGGGACACGTCGCCCTGACCCAGGCCGGTGAGGGCCGTCTGGCACGGCTGTTCACGCAACTGCTCGCCGTGGCGCAGGACCCCGAGTCCGCAGCCGGTCCGGCCGGGGACACCGCCCGCGCCCTGCTCGAACGTCTCGCGGAGGAAGGACCCGACGCTCGTGTCCGCAGCTGAACGCACCACCGTCGACCTGTGGTTCGACCCCGTCTGCCCGTGGGCGTGGATGACGTCCCGCTGGCTGCTGGAGGTGTCCGAGACCCGCCCCCTGGACATCCGCTGGCACGTCATGAGCCTGGCGGTGCTGAACGAGGGCCGCGCGGACCTGCCCGAGCGCTACCGGCGTCTGCTCACCGAGGGATGGGCGCCGGTACGGCTGGTCGTCGCCGCGCGGCACAAATACGGCGAGGACGTCGTCGGACCGCTCTACACCGCGCTGGGCACCCGCATCCACCGCCAGGGACTCGGACCGGGACACGAGGCCCTCACGGGGGCGCTCGCGGAGACGGGGCTGCCCGCGGACCTGCTCGACGAGACCGGTCACGACACCTGGGACCACGCGGTGCGCGCCGGCCACCGGGAGGCCATCGACCTCGTCGGCGAGGAGGTCGGTACCCCGGTGATCGCGCTGCCGGGGCCGGAGGGCACCCGGACCGCCTTCTTCGGCCCCGTCGTCACCCCGGCCCCCAGGGGCGAGGCGGCCACGAGGCTGTGGGACGGGCTGCTGCTCCTCGCAGCCACGCCGGGCTTCCACGAGCTCAAACGGAGCCGTACGCAGGGCCCGGTCTTCGACTGATCTCGTGTTCCCGCCCGGCCCGCGCCGTCCCGACCCCGTACCGGACGGCGCGGGCCACTTCACGTGCCCCGGCCTCCACAACCGGGGTACGCGCTCAGGGCCGGCGCCGACGCCCGGCCGCCCCGCTCAGCCCGCGACCGCCGCCGAGGCCGTCGGTGACTCCTCCGGTCCGAGCCGCCGCTCCGGTGTTCGCGGGGCCGGGACGCGCAGGGCGATCAGGCCGAGGGCGGCGAAGAACAGCGCCCAGCCCGTCCAGCCCGCCCAGGCCCGGTCCACGCCCGCGCCGATGAGGGAGGGGCCCACCACCGTCGTCACCGCGAACCCCATGTTGAAGGCCGCGAGATGGCCGGTCTCCTGTCCCTTCGGGATGTGCAGCAGCGCCGCCCCCGTGCACCCGGCGACGATCAGCAGTTCGCCCAGCGACAGCAGTACCGCCGCCGCGACCACGACCACCAGGTCCGGCCCCCCGCCGCCCAGCGCGGTCAGCGGAACGACCGCCGCGCCCAGAGCGGCCAGCAGACCGCCGCGGAACATCAGTGTCCGCGCCCGGGGCAGCCGCTCCGTCCCCCGGCTCAGACGCACTTGGAGCGCCACCACCAGCACCGTGTTCAGCAACTGGACCACCGTCACGCTCCACGCCGGTGCCTGCGTGCGCTGCACGATCCACAGCGGCATCCCGATCCCCAGCAGCAGCGCCGACAGCGTGAACGCCCCGTACAGGGCGGTGAGGAAGAGGAAGGGCCGGTTGCGCAGGATGCCGGCCCGCCGGGGGCGCGCCTTTCCCGCCGGTGCCACCGCGTCGGCGGGGAAACCGCGGCAGATCACCGCGCAGCACAGGAACAGCACCGCCGACGCCAGCAGCACCGAGCGGTACGCCCACCCCTCGCCGCCCGCGATGGCGGCGCCCGAGGGCACGGCACCGGCCGCCATCCCGGCGTTGCGCAGGGTCCGCATCCGGGCCAGGGCGCCCACGGCCTGTCCGTCCGGCACCCGGCTGATCAGCCCCGACTCGATCAGTGGGCCGATGCCCCGGCTGAGCAACCCGGCCACCGCCGCGGCGAGCAGCGCCTGCCCGAAGGAGCCGACCGCCGACAGCCCCAGGAAGGCGGCGCAGCGGATCGCGAACAGCACGGTGAGCACGGTGCGGACACCGAACCGCTCGGCGGCCCGGGCGATGGGCATCACGCCCAGCAGCGAGGTGACCCCCGAGGTGCCGAGCACGACGCCGACCTGGTGGTTGGAGAGCCCGGCCGCCTGGTCGAGGAAGAGCACCGACAGCGAGAGGTACATGCCGAGCCCGACCGCGTCGGACAGCCCGACCGCGTAGAACCGGCGGCCCGGTCCGGTCACCGGCGCCGCGGGCGGGGCGGCGGTGTCAGTCACGGTCCGCTCCTGTCGGCGCGTCGAAGCCCGGCACCAGCCGGATGTCCAGCGCCCGTTCGACCCGCCGGGCGACCGCACGGGCCGTGTCGGCGTCAGGGGCCCGCACGAGGAAACTGGCCAGGTGCAGGGTGCCCTGCCGGCTCACCCGCTGCCCCGGCGCGAACCTCGGTGAGACGTAGACGAGTTCGGGGAAGGCGCGCAGCACCTGCTCGACGGGCGTCTGCCCGGCCACCCGCCACACGCCCTGCGGGATCGGCAGGAAGCGCAGCAGGGCGACACCGGTGAACTCCGGCGGCCCGGCCGGGTGCAGCCCGAGCGCGGCGCGGCCGATCTGGGCGGCGTAGTCGTACCCGGCGGCGGCCTTGAACATGACCGGCATCGGGCCGCCCGCCCGCGCGTTGACCTCGATGATCTTCGGCCCGTCCGCGGTCAGCGCCACCTCGGTGTGCACCGCGCCCGAACTCAGCCCGATCGCCCGGATCGCCCGGTCGGCGGCCTCGGTCACGGCCGCCGCCCTCGCGGGGTCCAGCCGGCTGGGCAGGGCCGCGCCCTCCTCGGCGTATCCGTGTTCCAGGGGGAGCCGGTCGGAGAGCGCCAGGTGGTACGCCGTCCCGGACACCAGCAGCGACTCCACGCTGCAGTAGGAGGCGTATCCGCTGTCGCCGTCCGCCTCCAGCTCCATCCGCTCCTCCAGCAGATACGCCTCGTCGTACTGGAGGAAGGGGGTCTTCTCGGCACGCGCCGCCGTGAAGGCGCGGATCAGTTCGGCGTACGTCGACACCAGCCGGACGCTCTGGCTGCCCGCGCCCAGCGAGGGCTTGAACACCCCCGGCAGCCCCACCCGGGCCGCGGCCGCCGGAAGGTCCCGCTCGCTGGTGATCACCTCGAACCCGGGGGAGGGGACGCCGTGTTCGGCGAAGACCAGACGCTGGCGCGCCTTGGACTGGGCGACGGCCACCGCCTCGGGCGTGTTGCCCGGCAGTCCCAGCCGGGCAGTGATCTCCGCCTGCGGGCGCAGCAGCAGCTCGGAGTAGGTCACCACGCCGTCCAGCGGCAGCCGCTCGTGCAGAGCCGCCACGACCTCGACGGCGTCCCGCAGGTCGGCGGCCTCCAAGAACTCGCCACGCAGGCCCCTCTGTTCCCACGCCGCCCGCAGCGGATCCGCGGGCCGCCAGGCGGAGACGTGGACGACGCTGACCGTGTCGGTCAGTGTGGACAGTGAGGCAAGGGCCTCGTCGGGGGCGTGGCCGCCGATCCCGGCGAGAAGCAGCAGGTGGGAGGAGCCCATGGGAGGACCTTTCCGGAAGGAGGACGAAAGAGCGGGACGGGGGAGCCGGCGAGGGCGCGACCGGGCGGGCCGCAGCACCCCGACGGGGGCGGGTCACGGCGCGCCCCGCGAGCGGACGGGGAAGGACATCAGTTCGGCGGCCAGACCGGCCAGCCGCCGGTCGAGGAAGTCCAGGGCCGGGCCGGGCACCAGGTCCGCCGCGGTGGTGGCGACGTGGGTGGGCGCGGCCCATCCGCCCAGTGCCCGCACCACGGTGCGCAACTGGTCGCAGGCCGTGCCCGCCCCGCGCGGGCCCCCGCCCGCCGCGATCAGCCCGACCGGGCGCCCGGCCAGCGCGTCGCCCTTGAGGTGGTCCAGGGCGTTCTTCAGCAGCGCGCTGTAGGAGCCGTGGTAGACGGGGGTGGCCAGTACCGCCGCGTCGGCGCGCGCGGCGAGGGCGCGCAGCAGCGCCGTCTGGCTGCCGGGCGGCGGGTCCTCGTACTCCTGGAGCCGGTGCGGCTCGGGAAACTCCACCGCCAGGTCGACCAGTTCGAAGCGCGCTCCCAGGCCGCCGAGGCGCTCACCGGCCCGCAGCAGGATCTCCCGGGTCACCGAGTCCTTGCCCGCGCTGCCGAGAAAGCCGAGAACCCTCACCGCTCCGCCCCGTCCGCCGGGCCCGTCACGATCCGCACCTCGCGCTCGGCGCGGTCCACCAGCGCCGCCACCGCGCCGGGCGCGTCGTGGGCGAAGACATGCGTGCTGATCCCCGTACCCGAGAACGTCGACGCGGGGACGAGGTCACCGACGCGGGCCCGGACCGTGCGGGCGTGGGCGAGCGGCGCGACCGACGAGTCGTCGTAGTCGAGGAGCCGTCCGCCCGCGCAGTAGTGGACGGTCCACCCGGAGTACGCGGCGACGGGCTCGCGACGGCCCGCGAGGGGGTTCTCGCCCGCGTCGGCCAGGATCTTCGCGTGCCGCAGGTCCACGCCGTCGGTGGCCCGGAACGCGTCGACGATCCCGCCGCCGCCGGGACGCGCCGCCACCTCGCAGAACGTCAGCTCCCCCTCGGTGAGGAAGGCCTCCAGGTGCAGCACCCCGGAGCGCACCCGCCAGGCGTCCACGACCCGCCCCAGCAGCCGCCCGGCCGCCGCGCGCACCACGGGGTCGGCCACGGTCGCCGAGGACAGCGGCCGGCCGCGCCGCAGGGCCATGGTGTCGCGGACGTAGGCCGAGACGTTCCACACCGGTTCGCCCTCGTGCACGACGGCGTCGATGTGGCACATCGGGGCGTCGACGAACTCCTCGCACAGCCACGCGCCGGGGACGAACTCCGCACGCAGCCAGCGCTCCACGTCCTGCCGTGCGGACAGGACGGCCACCCCCTGGGAGCCGGAGGCGGCCCGCGGTTTGACGACGATCCTGCCGTGGCGGCGGAAGGCCGTCGTCACGTCGTCGGCGCTCTGCGCGAGGAGCCCGGCGGCGTGGCGGACACCCGCGCGGCGGGCGAGGCGCTTCATCACGGCCTTGTCGAGGAAACGCCGCACCTCCTCGGGGCCCTCGCCGGTGGTGTTCAGCGCGCGCCGCAGGCGTGCGGCGGGCTCCAGCAGCCGCTCCGACAGGGCGGCCACACGGTGCACGGGGTGCGCCGCGTGGACGGCCCGGGCCAGCCGCTCCACCGCGAAGTCGTCGTACACGTCGGTGCGCACGGCGAGGTCGGCGGGGCCGGACGCGTCCTCGGCCGAGGTCAGCACGCTCAGCCGGAAGCGGTCGGCGGGCAGCACGGGGGAGGGGCCGTCCGGGAGGGTCCAGACGGCGGAGCCGAGCCGGTCGAGCAGCAGAACGTGGGTGCGGTCCCGGGGCGCGGTGCGCAGTACGAGCGAGTCCGTCAGCCGGTCGGCGGCGGCCCGCGCCCCCGACCGGTCGGCGGCGACCACCGTGCAGCGCAGCCACCCCTCCGGCCCGAAGCCGTCGACGACGTCCCCGGCGCTCGCGAACACCTGCGCCCGGAACACCTCGGGCCGGGAGGCCAGTTCGGCCGCGCCGGTGGCCTCCACCACGCGCAGCGGACCGCCGGGCAGCGGCAGCGCGCGCTGCACGGCGACCACGGGGCGGGCCCTGCCGCGCGGCGTGCGGCCAAGCGCGGCCTCGGCGGTCGCCGCGACGAGGCCGCGGGTGTGCACGGCGTCGTACAGGTCGACGGTCGCCGTGTCGAGACCCGGCAGCAGCACGGGAGCGGCGGTGCGCTGCGCGCCGGAGGGGAAGAAGCAGCGCACCACACCCTCGGCCCCGGACTCGCGCACCGCCCGCCCGGCCCGCTCGGCCAGGCGCGCACCGTGCTCACCGTCCAGTGCCGAGGGGCACAGCCGGGCGCCGGCCTCCTCGTCGAGTACCGCGAGCGCCCGCACTTCGCCGCGCCGGACCGTCACCACGACCGTGTGCCCGGGCGCCGCGGGTACGGCCTCGGTCTCGGCCGGATCCGTACCGTCCTCGTGCAGTCGCCGGGTGAAGGAGGCCGGGGAGAAGGTCAGGACACCACGCACCGGATCGGTGGCGTGCACGAGGCGGGCGGCGGCCCGGACCCCGGGTCCGCCGGTGGCGCCGTGCCACTGTCCGAGGCAGTGCCGCGCCCACAGCTCCCGCGCCCCGGCCTCACCGTCAGGGCCTGAGGTCCACACCACGCTGACCCGTGAGGTCACCGCGCCCACGCCCGTCAGCAGCCGCTCCACCGGATCTCCCGCGCCGAGCAGCACGAGCAGGTGCTCGCCGCCGGGGGAGTCGGCCGGGGCCGGCACGGCACGCGGCTCGGGCTCGGGCTCGGGTTCCAGTTCCAGGGAGGAGAGCAGCCGCCCGGCCGCCGCCGCGGCGGTACGCGCGGCGTCCGCTCCCGTGGCACCACGCGCCAGCACGTAGCCGAACCGGTCGTGATTGGTGCGCAGCGCCCGCACCCGGTCACCGGCCCCGACGGTGAGGCGGGACTCGATCACGTCCGGGCCGAGCACCTCGGCCGGTTTCACGCCGCGCACCACCGCGGGCACGGGGCTGTGGAGCTGGTGCAGCGCGACGACCGTCTCGGGCGGCGCGGCCTCCTCCACCTCGCGCCCGAGCGCGAGGTCCACCAGGTCCCGGGTGAGGGAACGCCCCAGCGCCAGCGACATCTGACGCGTCACCACATGCCCGGCGACCCGCCCGTTCACCTCGATCAGCTCGGGCCCCGCCGGGGTCAGCAGCAGCTCGGCGTGGACGGCCGAGGCGCGCAGGCCGAGGGCGCGTACGGTGTCCAGGACGAAGGCGCGGGCCGCGCCCTCCTGGTCGAGGCGGGCCGGGAAGTGGCCGCCCAGCTCGGCGGCCTGACCGGGCGGCGCCGCGAGCCGCTCCGCGAAGCCCAGCAGCACCACGCGTTCGCCCTGCACGAGCAGCTCCGCGCTGACGTGCCGGCCCACCGCGTACTCCTCGACCAGCGCGCGCGGCGGCGCCGCGTCACGCCCGGCCGGACCGCGCAGCAGCTGCGACAGCGCGTGCGCCGCCTGCTCGTGGGTCCAGGCGACGGTGACCCCGACCGACCAGCCGCCCGCCGTGGGCTTCACCACGACGGGCAGCCCGATCTCCGCCACCGCCGCCAGCCCCTCGGCCTCGGTGGTGGCCACCCGCCAGCGCAGCGAGCCGACCCCGTGTTCGCTCAGGCGGGCGCGTACGGCGCCCTTGTCGCCCAGAATGCGGGCCGCCGCCACCGACTCGTGGGGCAGCCCCAGGTCGCGGGCGAGTTCGGCGACGGCGAAGGGGTACACCTCGTCGCGGCCGATCACCCCGTCGGGCCGGCGGGGGCCGAGCCTGCCGCGCAGCCGCTCGGCGAGGTGCCCGGCGCCCGGGGAATCCACCTCGACGACGCGCGCGGCCCGCGAGGACAGCTCGAAGCCGGGCTTTCCCCGATAGGCGTCCAGGTTCCCGGTCACGAAGCTCACCTCGATCCCCGAGTCCGCCATCTCGGCGACCATGTCGAATCCGCGGACGGACGTGGTCTCCACCAGAACTATGTGCACGTCGTTCAGCTCCCCGGCCCGGTCGGTCTGTCGTCCGCGTCAGCGTCCGCCCGGCGGCCGGACACCTCAAGGAACCTTGGCGAAATGGGTCAAGTAGCCCACCGGGCAGGGGAGTCGGGGAGCTTCTTCCGCCGCCGTCAACCCCGTGGCGAGTAATTCCACGAGTTGCCAGATTGCTGTCGTCCGCTCGCCTCCGGGCGCGCCGCCCGCCTAATTTCGGCGCACTGACAGGAGACCGCGGGAAGTCCGCGGACCTCGTCGGCGCGAGAAGCGGACTTCACCGGCACGAGAAAAGGACGAGACGGCGTGCGAACCATCGACCTCCCGGCCTGGGGCCCAGGCCATTCAGCTCCCCTCACCCACGTGGGATTCAGGCCCGACGGAAAGCGTCTGGCCAGCTGTTCGTACGACGGCACGGTGATCGTCTGGGACACCGGCGACCCGGCCCGTCCCCTGCCGCTCGCCCGGCTGCGCCACCGCCGCCTGGTCAACGCCTCCGCCTGGAACCCGGCCGACCCCGAGGTGCTGGCCACCGCGTCCGCCGACAAGACGGTGGCGATCTGGCGGGTGACCGAGAAGGGCCGCAGCCACCTGCACACCGTGCTCGCCCGGCACACCGACGACATCAACTCCGTGGCCTGGCTGCCCGACGGCGAACGGCTGATCTGCGTCTCCGAGGACGGCCGCGCCACCCTGTGGTCGGCCGTCGACGGCACCTTCCTCGCCGAGATCGGCGCGCACGAGGCGCACTGCATGATGGTGTCGGTCGGCGCCCACGGCCTCGTCGCCACCGTCGGCGAGGACGGGCTGGTCGCCGTCACCGACCCCGACGGCACGACAGCGCCCGCCACCCGGCGCTACGACTCCTCCATCGAGGGCTGCGCCTGGTCGCACTCCGGCCGGCTCCTCGCCGTCGCCCGGGACGACGGAGCCGTCGACCTGCTCACCGCCGGCCTCGACATCGTCCGCACCGTCCCCGTGTCCACCTCCGCGGCGCGCGCGGTGGCCTGGGCCGAGGACGACTCCTCCTTCGTCGTCGGCGCCTACGACGGCGCCCTGCACTGGTTCGACCTGGCCGGCACCCGCCTGCACCGCGTCGAGGACCGCCGCGTGTGGCCCCGCTCGGTCTCCGTCGCCCACGGCCTCGTCGCCGCGGGCAGCTTCTGGAACGGCCCCCACCTGTACGACCTGACCACCGCCCGGCCCGTCGCCGCCCCCGAGCACGCCACCCACGGCCCCAACGCGCTGGTCGAGCACCGCGGCGAACTCCTCGTCGGCACCGACTCCGGCCTCGTCGTCGCCGTCCCCGGAGCCACGGACGGCTCGGGCGCCGCGCCCGTCCGCCCCCCGGTCGCCCTGACCGACGGACCGATCCTGTCCCTGGCGAGCGACGGCGACACCCTCTACGCCGGGACGTACTCCGGTCAGGTGCTGCGCCACGACGGCCGCACGGTGACCACCAGCGCGTCCCTCGGCGCCCCCGTGCCCTCCCTCACCGTCCACGACGGCGCCCTCGTCGCCGGTACGTACAACGGCGAGTTCCTCGTCCTCGACCCGCGCACCCTGGAGGAGCGGGAGCGGATCGCCGCCCACGACGGTTCCGTGAAGTCGCTCTCCACCGTCACCGGAGGCTTCCTGTCGGCCGCCACCGACCGCACCGTACGGGCCGGCGGGACGCGCGCCCGCGACACGCTGTGGGAGCACGGCAACCTCGTCAACGCCGTCGCCGCGCTCGGCACCGGGGCCGCCGCCAGCGCCTCGCGCGACCATACGGTCAAGGCCGGCCGGCTCACCCGCCTGCCCGACGGTACCTGGCACGCCGAGGACGTGCAGACCCTCCTCGGCCCCGACGAGTCCGTCAAATGCGTGGCCCTGCTGGGCAGCGCCGAAGGCCCCGTCGTCCTGGCCGGTTCCTACGACTTCGGCCTCTACGCCTGGCAGGTCGACTGGGACGACTCCGCCGCCACCCTCGCCTCGGGCCGGCTGCTCGCCGAGTTCGACCAGGGCCTGTCCTGCATGGCCGGCCTCGCCGACGGCACGGTCGCCGTCGCCGGCTGGGACGGCCGCCTCCTCCAGGTCGGCCTCGACGCGGCCGGCCGGCCCGTCGTGCGGCGCTCCTGGCACCTGGCCGACCTGACGGCGGCCCCCTCGGCGGACAACACGCCCGCCGCCCTCACGCCCGCCGCCCTCACGGCCGCCGCCCCGGCCGCCGCCACGACGGAAAGCAGAGCCGCATGAACACCCTCGCCGCACCGCAGCGCACCGCCTCCGTCCGTGCCCGCGTCCCCGTCACCCTCGACCGGGCGGCCGGCCGCACCGCTCAGCTCGTCACCTTCCACGACCTGCCCGACGCCCTCGAACACCTCGCCTGCGTCCTGCCGTACGCCCCGCAGACCGTGCCCCTGGTACGGCTGCACAGCGAGTGCATGACCGGCGACGTGTTCGGCTCCGCCCGCTGCGACTGCGGGCCCCAGCTCGACGAGGCGCTCGCCGCCATGGCCGAACAGGGCGGGGTCCTGCTCTACCTCCGCCAGGAGGGGCGCGGCATCGGGCTGTTCAACAAGCTCGACACCTACGTCCTCCAGGACCAGGACATCGACACCTTCCGGGCCAACCGGATCATCGGCCGCGGCGAGGACGAGCGCGACTACCGGGCCGCCGCCGCGATGCTCCGCGCCCTCGGCCTCACCCGCATCCGGCTGCTCACCAACAACCCCGACAAGGTCGCCCAGTTGCGTGACCTCGGCATCCAGGTCGACGCCGTCGTGCCCACCGGCGTCCACCTGACCGAGCACAACGCCCGTTATCTGGCCGCCAAAGCGGGCAGCGGCCACACCCTGACTCTGCAGAGGGAGACGACCGCATGAACCTCGACGACGTCGCCCGCTCCCCGCACTTCAGGGAACAGGCGGAACTCACCGACCCCGCCCGGGTACATCCGGCACCGGGGCCGCGGCCCGCGACCGCCGACCGGCACCGGCTGGCCGCCGCGGTCGAGGACCCGGCGCTGCCCCTGGCCGAACGGCTCGCCGCCGGGGTCATGCTGGCCCTGCTCGGCGACCCGCGCCTGACGACCGTGCCCGCCACCTGCTTCGTCCCCGGCGCCACGCTCCCCGTCGGCCTGCCCGCCGAGGAGGTCGCCCAGGTCACCCGGTACTGGGCCGACAAGGGTGTGGAGGAGTCCTGGATCGTCAAGGAGACACCCGAACACCCCGTGCGCGTCGAGGACTTCTGGATCGCCCGCTACCCGGTCACCAACGGGGAGTGGCGCGACTTCCTCGCCGACACCGGCCTCGACGCCCGGCCGAGCACCTGGTACCTCGGCGCCTATCCGTGGGACCGCTCCAACCACCCCGTCGCCGGTGTCCGCGCCGAGCACGCCGACCACTACGCGCGCTGGCTCGGCGACCGCACCGGGCACCCCTGGCGGCTGCCCACCGAGGCGGAGTGGGAGTACGCCGCCAAGGGCCCGGAAGGCCGCCCCTATCCGTGGGCGGGCGGCTTCGACCCGGACGCCGCCAACACCCGGGAGTCGGGCGTGCACACCACCACCCCGGTGGGCGCCTTCCCCGGCGGGCGGTCCCCGTTCGGCGTCCACGACATGGGCGGCAACGTCGAGGAGTTCACCGCCGACGACTACGCCCCCTACCCGGGCGGCGTCGCCGTGGACGACCACCTCACCCAGACGATGGGCGGCTACCGCGTCGCCCGCGGCGGCAGCTTCGCCCGCTTCGGCGACCTCACCCGCACCCGCCGCCGCCACGGCCCCTTCCCCGGACCGCTCTACCCCGTGGGTCTGCGCCTCGCCACCAGCGAGCGTCCGTCATGACGCCCTCGCCCGCCGGCCTCGCCCCGGCGCCGGCCGACGACACGGCCCCCTCCGCCCACCTGCTGCCGCACATCGAACGGGCGATGGCGGACCGCCGGCCCGCACGCGAGGCCGTCGACGCGCCGTTCGCCCCGCTGGAACGGACCGCCCACGACCTGCTGCCCGGCCTCGCCGCGCTGCGGCCGGCCCTCGGGGACACCCCGCTCGTGCCGGTGCCCAGCCGCGCCGGACGCGGCACGGTGTGGCTCAAGGCCGAGGCCGCCAACCTCACCGGCACCGTCAAGGCCCGTACCGCCTACGCCCTGCTCTGCGCCGCGGTGGCGCGGGCCGGCACCGCGCGCGTCCGGCTCGTGGAGTACTCGGGCGGCTCCCTCGCCGTCGCCCTCGCGCACCTGTGCGCGACCCTCGGGCTCGACCTGCACCTCGCCGTCCCGCACGGCGCGCCCGACCGGCTCGTGGCCGCACTGCGCCACGACGGAGCCCGCGTCACCCGGGGCCGCGAGGGCACCGGCTTCCTCGGCGCGATGGACGAGGCCGCCCGGATCGCCGAGGACGAGGACCGGTACCTGCTGCTCCAGCACTGCGCCCCCGAGGCCGTCGCCGTCCACCGCGAGCGCACCGGCGCGGAGATCACCACCCGCCTCGCCCGCGAACACGTACGGCCGGACGTGTTCGCCGCGTCGGTCGGCTCCGCCGGCACCCTCGTCGGCGTCGCCCAGGCCCTGCGCCTGCGCCGGCCCGACTGCGCGGCGTACGCCGTCTTCCCGGCCGAGGCCCCCTACGGCGACCCCGGGGCACCCACCGGCGCCCCCCGGATGAACGGCACCGGCGGCCTCGGCCACGGCCTGCGGCAACCGCTGCTCGTCCCCTACGAGGCCGACTTCGCCTTCGCCGACGTGACCTACCCGCAGGCCCTGGACGCGATGCGGCTGCTGCGCCGCACCCAGCGGGTCGCGGTCTCCAGCAGCGCCGCCGGCGCCTGGCTGACCGCCTCCCGCGCTCTCGACGAGGGCCCGCGCGGCCGCCACGCCGTGGCCGTCGCCGCGGGCCGCGGAACCACGGAGGAGTGGGCCGATGCCGCCGACCACTGACACCACCATCCCTGACACCACCCCGGACTACACCGCCTACCGGAGCGTGGTCGCCGACTCCTTCCGCACCTGGTACGCCGGGGGACGCGACTCCTGGACCGGGGCCGGCACCAACGACCGGGTCACCGCCTTCGTGTGCGAGCAGGCCTCGGCGGCGGGACCCGGAGCGCGCCGCCGTCTCCTGGACGTCGGCTGCGGGCGAGGACACCAGACCGTCGCGCTGGCCGAGCGGCTCGACGCCGAGGCCACGGGGCTCGACCTGGTCGACGTGTGGGACGCCCCGCCGCCCGCCCGCGGCAGCGCCCGGGTGCGGCTCACCGACTTCCTGGAGTACGGCGCCACCGGGGCCGAGGGCGCCCCGGTCGACCTCCTGGTCGACAACGGCTGCCTGCACCACCAGCGCCGCGCCGACTGGCCCGCCTGGGCGGCCCACGGAGCGCGGCTGCTGCGCCCCGGCGGCGTCCTCGTCGTCAGCGTGTTCCTCAGCCCGGACGGCGCGATCACCGACCTCCCGCTGGAGGACGGCCGGCTGAACTGGTGGCTCACCGAACACGCCGTCACCGATCTGTACGCCGGGGCCGGACTCGTCCGCCGCGAGCGCCTGGTGATCGACCGGGACTTCGAGTACCGCGGCCACCGGCTCTCCTACCTGGCGCTCTCCTTCCGCAAGACCGACGGATGAGACGCCGTCACCCGTGAAGGGACCACTCATGTTCAAGGACATCGACCTGGACCGGCCAGGCAGCCACGCACACCTGCGGGCCGCACTGCACGACGGGTTCTTCCTCGTCCGCAACACCGTGCCCGAGAGTCTGCTGGACGAGGCCTACGGGTTCCTGCGCGCCTTCTTCGCCCTGGACGCCGACGCCAAGCAGGCGTGCCGCGTACCCGGCAGCAACGGGCAGTCCGGCTACACCCCGCCGCTGGTGGAGCACGCCGAGAAGGGCGCCGTCCCGGACTGGAAGGAACTCTTCCACTGGGGCGCGCCCCTGCCCGCCCACCACCCGCTGCGCCGCCGGTACCCCGCCCGCTACCCCGACCCCGTTTTCCCCGACCACCTGGTACCCGGCATCGGATCGGCCCTGCGTGAGCTGCACACCCGCATGCTGCGCTTCCAGCACGAGGTCGTGGGCACGCTCGCCGAAGCCATCGGCGTGCACCCCGACTACTTCACCGACCTGCTGGAGGACGGCCCCGTCGTCAACCGCGCCACCTGGTACCCGCCGATGGACCAGGCCCCCTCCGCACGTCACGTGTGGGCCGTGGAGCACCAGGACTTCGACCTGATCACCGCCCTGCCCCGGGCGACGGCCGGCGGTCTGGAGGTACTGGTCGACGGCGAGTGGGTGGCCGTCGACGCGCCGCCCGGCCACGCCGTCGTCAACGTCGGGATGGTGCTCGACCGGCTCACCAACGGGCTGGCCCGGGCGGCCGTGCACCGCGTGGTGGCCCGCCCCGGCCAGCACGAAGGGCGCCTGTCCATCGTCCAGTTCTGCCACCCGGCGCCCTGGACGACCCTCACGCCGCTGCGGGTGCCCGGCGCCGAGGAGGGACCGCAGCGGTTCGCGACCCTGACCGCCGACGAACTGTTCCAGCGCACCATGTACCGCATCCGCCGCCTGGACGCCCCGCCGGCCGCGGTCCCGGCCCGATGAACGGCTCCGGCCCGGTGAACGGCTCCGGCCCGGTGAACGGCTCCGGCCCGGTGAACGGCTCCGAGGCCCGCCCCTCGCCCGTCCGGGCGCCGAAGGGCACGACCGCCCGTGCCCACTGTCCCGGACACGTGCTCGGCCCCCGTCCGGCGGCCCGCGCGCAGGGCGCCCCGCACACCCGGGCCGAGCCGGTCGGGCCGCCGCCCGCGCCGTCCGGCGGCCCGTCGCTGCTGCGCCTGGTGCGGGAGGACCTGCACGCCGTCCTCGACCGCGACCCCTCCTGCTCCGGACGCCGGGAGGCGCTGCTGCACGCCGGCTGGCAGGGACTGGCGCTGTACCGGCTCGCCCACCGCCACCACACGCGCGGACACCGGCTGCGAGGCGCTCTCCTCACCCGCCTCGCCCGTCTGCTGACCGGCATGGAGATCCACCCCGGCGCCCGCGTCGGACGGCGCGCCTTCATCGACCACGGCTTCGGCGTCGTCATCGGCGCGACCGCGGTGATCGGCGACGACGTGACGCTCTACCACGGGGTCACCCTCGGCTCCCGGGGCTGGCTGCGCGACGGCGCCGACGGCACCCGCAGGCACCCCGTCCTCGGCGACCGGGTGCTGATCGGCACCGGCGCCTCCGTCCTCGGACCGGTCACCGTCGGCGACGGCTGCCGCATCCCCGCCCACTCCCTCGTCCTGCGCGACACGGCGGCCCCCGGGGCCGCCGCCGCCACGGACGTCACCCGTTTCCCGCCCTCGATCCTTCCCGCGACGGAGAGTTGAACCGACATGCTCAGCAGACGCTCACTGATACGCGCCACGGCCGCCACCGGCGCCGCGGCCGCCCTGACCGCCGGCGCCGGCGGCCTCGTCCTCGCCGCCGCACCGGCCGCCGTCCCCTGGGGCACTCTCGGCGACGGCCTCACCGGCCGCCTCGTCCTGCCCGCCGACCCGGCCTACGACACCGCCCGGCAGCTCCAGCTCGCCCAGTTCGACGCCGTCCACCCCCAGGCCCTCGCCTACTGCGCCACCGAGAGCGACGTCGCCGCCTGCGTCCGCTTCGCCCAGGACAACGGCCTGGCCACCGCGGTCCGCAGCGGCGGCCACAGCGCCGCCGGCTACTCCACCACCCCGGGCCTGGTCATCGACGTCTCCCGCCTGGCCGCCGTGAGCACCGACGGCGCCACCGTCCACCTCGGCCCCGGCACCCAGGGCGCCGACGCCGTGAACGCCCTGGCCGCGCGAGGTGTCCAGATCGCCGGCGGCACGTGTCCCACCGTGGCCATGGGCGGCTGGGTCCAGGGCGGTGGCTTCGGCTACTCGGCCCGCAAGTACGGCATGGGCTCCGACCGCCTCGTCTCCGCCCGGGTCGTCCTCGCCGACGGCCGCGCCGTCCGTGCGAGCGCCACCGAGCACCCCGACCTGTTCTGGGCGCTGCGCGGCGGGGGTGGCGGCAACTTCGGCGTGGTCACCGCCTACGAGGTCACCCCCGTGAGCGTTCCGCGGCTGACCCTCTTCAACCTCAACTTCCGCTACGGCGACGCCCGTCAGCTGATCCTCGCCTGGCAGGACTGGATCGCCGCCGCACCGCGTGAACTCGGCTGCGAGCTGATGTTCCTGCACTCGACCGACGCCCCCGCGGGCACCGAGCCCACCGTCGTCCTCACCGGCGCCCTCCAGGGCGCGAAGGCCGACTGCGACCGGCTCCTGGACCGCCTCACCAGCGCCGTCGGCCACCCGGGCACCAGCCGCACCAGCAGCGAACTCCCGTACGACCGGGCCATGGCGCAGGTCTACGGCTGCGGCGACCTGACCGTCGGCGAGTGCCACCGCATCGGCTTCACCCCCGAGGCCCAGCTGCCGCGCGACGCCCACACCACCCAGCGCAACCTGTACTTCTCCCGGCCCTGGACGTCCGCCGCCGTCCAGAGCGCCCTGGACGCCCTCACCGCCGACCCCCGGCCCGGCCAGTTCCGCTTCCTCGGGCTCTTCCCGTACGGCGGCCGGATCAACGAGGTGGACCCCACCGCCACCGCCTTCGTCCACCGCGACGCGGTGTTCAACGCCGGCTACTCCGTCACCCTGCCCACGGCCGACCCCGCCGGCGAGGACCGCGACCACGCCCGCGCCTGGGTCGACGCCGCCCACACCACCATGGACGCCCACTCCAGCCACGAGTCCTACCAGAACTACATGGACCCGGCCCTGGCCGACTGGCGCCGGGCGTACTACGGCCGCAACCTCCGCCGCCTGCGGGCCGTCAAGCGCGCCTACGATCCCGCCCGCTTCTTCCGCTTCGCCCAGTCCGTCGACTGACCCGCGCCCCCAGACCCGAAGGACCTCCCGTGACCCGCACCGGCGACCACGTGCACGACGTCATCGTCATCGGCTCCGGCCCGGCCGGCTACACCGCCGCCCTCTACACCGCCCGCGCCCAGCTCTCCCCGCTCGTCTTCGCCGGTTCCCTCCTGGTCGGCGGGGCCCTGACCACCACCACCGAGGTCGAGAACTTCCCCGGCTTCCCCGAGGGCGTGCCGGGCCCCGATCTGATGGACCGGATGCGGGAACAGGCCGAGCGGTTCGGCGCCGACCTCGTCGACGACGACGTCACCGCCGTCGATCTCACCGGCGAGGTGAAGACCGTCACCGACACCACCGGCGCCGTCCACCGGGCCCGCACCGTGATCGTCGCCACCGGCTCGCAGCACCGCAAGCTGCACCTGCCCGGCGAGGACGAACTCGGCGGCCGGGGCGTCTCCTCCTGCGCCACCTGCGACGGCTTCTTCTTCAAGGACCGGGACATCGCCGTCGTCGGCGGCGGTGACACCGCGATGGAGGAGGCGACCTTCCTCACGCGCTTCGCCCGCTCGGTCACGATCGTGCACCGCCGCGGCAGCCTGCGCGCCTCCAAGGCCATGGAGGCGCGCGCCGTCAACGACCCGAAGATCACCTTCGCCTGGCACAGCGAGGTCGCCGAGATCCACGGGGAGGACCGCCTGAGCGGACTGACCCTCCGCGACACCCGGACGGGAAAACCGCGCCCCCTCGCGGTCACGGGCCTGTTCGTCGCGATCGGCCACGATCCGCGCACCGAGCTGGTCAAGGGCCAGCTCGACCTGGACGACGCCGGTTACATCAAGGTCGCCGCCCCCACCACCCGTACCGGTGTGCCCGGCGTCTTCGCCGCCGGCGACGCCGTCGACCACACCTACCGGCAGGCCGTCACCGCCGCGGCCAGCGGCTGCGCGGCGGCCCTCGACGCCGAACGCCACCTGGCCGCCCACCCGTCGCAGAGCGAGTGGTGAGCCGCCCGGCGGCGACGGGCCGCCGGGCCGCCGTGCGCGGCGAGAGCGCCGGACCTCGTCCGCCGGGGCCGCGGCCTCCGGATGGATGTCAGTCCACGTCGGCCGGCAAGGCGTACAGGCCCGGCAGGTTGACCACGATCGCCTCCTGAGTGCTGCGGCCGATCACCACGACGGCCTCCTCGTCGGCGTGCGGGTTCTCCTCGCGGTGCGGGACGAACGGCGGGACGAAGACGTAGTCGCCGGGGGAGGTACGCAGGCGGATCTCCTCGGACACCTCCCCGGAGTCGTCCAGGAAGACGAACTCGGGGTGCCCGCTCACCACGTAGATGGCGGTCTCCGACGCACCGTGGTGGTGGTCCGAGGAGGAGGTCAGCGGGGCGACGTGGGTCTGGCCCATCCACAGCTTCTCCGAGCCCACCGTCCTGCCGCTGATCGCGGCGAACCGGCGCATGCCGCCCGTCTGCGCCGTATCGCCGTCCAGTGCGTCCGAGCGGACGTGGTGCAGACGGTTGCGCAGTGGTACCGCACCACCGGCCGGGGCGCCGTGGAGGTGGGGGTGGAAGCCCTCGCCGGGCGTCGTCAACTGCTCGCTCATGACGGCGACGCTAGGCTGGTCCCGGAAAGGGTGTCAAGAGGTGTCCATTCCCGTTCACCTGCGGCAATGTTCCCGCAACGCGGGCCCTGAGGGGTGTCCCCCACATAAGACACTGACAGGTGTCCATTGACAGGCCTTCTTTCCGGCCCCCAGGATGTGCCCATGCTCACGACGCCTTCCGCAGTGGTGTGCCCTCACGTCGGCCCGCGCCGCACCTCCAGCACCCGCTGTCGCTGACCTCGCGGAGGACACGACTGGGCCTCGCGAAGGCCGCGACCGGGCCTCGCGGAGGCGGCGACCGCCGGGACCGGTCGTGGCCCGGCGTCCTGCGGCACCGGTCGTCCGGGTCGCACCGGCCGCCGTCCGGCCGCTCCCGCCCCGTCTCGCCGTGCGGACCGGACCGCGCCCGCCCGGGCGCGCCCATGGGCGGTGGGCCGAAGGGGCGTCGCCGCTCCTCGTCAACCCGTCGCCGAGAGGACACCCATGCCCCGCAAGCTCCACCTCGCTCTGCACCCGTACGGTGTCGGCGGCCCCGGCCAGCACGGTCTCTGGAAGGACCCGACGGTCGCGAAGAACGCCGGCGTCGACATCAACTACTACATCGGTCAGGCGCAGGCGGCCGAACAAGCCCTGTTCGACGCCTTCTTCATCGTCGACAGCCAGTTCATCAACGCCACCTACCCGGCCCACTACCTCAACCGCCTCGAACCCCTCACCCTGTTGTCCGCCGTCGCCACCCACACCCGCCGCATCGGCCTGGTGGCCACGGCCAGTTCGACGTACAACTCGCCCTTCAACCTCGCCCGTCGCCTCGCCTCGCTCGACCACATCAGCGCGGGCCGGGCCGGCTGGAACGTCGTCACCAGCTTCGACACCGGAACAGCCGGGAACTTCGGTCTGGACGCCCACCTCGACTACGCCACCCGCTACGGCCGGGCCCTCGAATTCGTTGAGGTGGCCCGCGGATTGTGGGACTCCTACGAGGACGACGCGTTCCCGGCCGACGTCGAGCGCGGCGTCTTCCTCGACCCCACCAGACTGCACACCCTCGACCACGTCGGCGAGCACTTCCGCGTCGCGGGCCCGCTCAACCTCTCCCGCTCCCCGCAGGGCCGGCCCGTGATCTTCCAGGCCGGGGTCTCCGAGGAGGGGCGCGCCCTCGCCGCCCGGGTCGCCGAGGGCGTCTACGCCCCCGGAGGCTCGTTGCGGCAGGCGCGTGAGTACTACGCCGACATCAAGCGGCGCACCGCCTCCCACGGGCGAGATCCCGAGCACATCAAGATCTTCGTCCACGCCGACCCGATCGTGCGCCCGACCGACGAGAAGGCCGGGCGTCGCGAACAGGAGATCCGCGAGGAGGACCGGGACTTCGAGCGCGACCTCGCCCTCCTCGGCCGGTCCTTCGGAGCCTACGACTTCAGTGAGCACGATCTGGACGCCCCCTTTCCCGAGGTCGGGCACCTGGCCGAGAAGGGCGGCAGGACCGGCGCCGCGAAGATCGTCGAACGCGCCCGGGCGGAGGGGCTGACCTTGCGCCAAGTCGCCGCACTGGCAGGCGAGTCGCGCCGGTCGCCGTTCGTCGGAGCGCCGCAGACCGTGGCCGACACCATCGAGGAGTGGTTCGGTGCCGGCGCCTTCGACGGTCTCAACCTCGCCTTCCGCAACGACGAGGACCTCGGCCGCTTCGTCGAGGGTGTCGTGCCGCTCCTGCGCAAGCGCGGCCTGTTCCGCACCGAGTACGAGGCGGACACCCTGCGCGGCAACCTCGGTCTGCCCGTTCCCGCCAACAGGCACAGCCGGGCGGCCGACGCGGTGAACGGCAAAGACCTCGACCGCCCGAGGGGCTGAGGACCACGAACGCCCGGGTGGCCGGCGCGCGGCGTCCACGTGATCCGGCCGAAAAGGCTGGGTGACCCGGACAGTGCGCGCCGCGCCGCCTCCGCCCTCCCCGTGCTGCCGGGAAGCGACGGACAGGGCGGTGGCCAGGCGCGTCCCGGCCCGAGGGCGGACGACGGCCGACGAGGGCGACGTACGAGGGGCCGGGCGGTGCATCCCATGGCTGAATGTTGAACTTGCAAGCACTATTTAGGCGTGCCTAAGTTGTGATCTCCGTTCGGTCCCCCACCCGGAGGAGCACCCCCCATGCCCCCGCATCCGCTGCACCGCGCCCAGCCCTACGCCCTCGGGCTGTTCAGAATCGTCGTCGGTCTCCTCTTCGCCTGTCACGGAAGCGCCTCGCTGTTCGGCTTCCCCGGCGGCCGGGAGGGGGCCGGGACCGTCCCGCTGGGCGAATGGCCCGGCTGGTACGCGGCCGTCATCCAGCTCGTCGGCGGCCTCCTGGTGCTGACGGGCCTCGGCACCCGGACCGCCGCGTTCATCGCCTCCGGCTCCATGGCCTTCGCGTACTTCCACGTGCACCAGCCGCACGCCCTGCTGCCGTTGCAGAACGGCGGAGAGCCCTCGGTGATGTTCTGCTGGGCGCTGCTCCTGCTGGTGTTCACCGGCCCCGGGGCGCTCTCGCTGGGCGGGCTGTGGGCCCCTCGCGCCACCCGCGCGGGCACCCCGCCCGCCGTCGGCGGACCGGTCGCGGTGGACGGCGGCACCGCGTACGGCCGGACCGGCGGCGTCGCGCCGCCCACGCCGCTCGGCAAGTGATCGGGGCGCGGTGCCGGGCATCCCCCGGCACCGCCTCCGTGAGGGCCGTCCGCACGTCACCCCCCCCACGCCCGGGCAGGCCGACCGTTCCGCCCGGGCGCCCGCCCCCGCGCCCCTGGAGCGGAGACGTACCCGGCGTTCCCGCAGGGCTCCTGAGGGCGCGTCGGCACGCCTCCGCCGGGAGGTCCGCTCTCTCCTCCTCAGTCCGGCAGCGCGACCGTGAGGTCCACCTCGACGAGCTGACCGGCGAAGCCGAGTTGCGCGACGCCCAGGAGCGTACTGGCGCTGGTGAAGGCCGGCCCCAGCGCCGAGCCGGTGAGCCTGCGCCACGCGGTGCCCAGCACCTCCGTGGTGTCGCTGCGGACATAGATCACCGAGCGCACCACCTGAGCGGGCCGCGCGCTCACCGCCGACAGGGCGATGAGCGCGTTCGCCACCACCTGGTCGATCTGGAGTTCCAGCGCTCCGGGACCGACCAGCCGACCGTCCCGGTCGAGAGGGCACTGGCCCGCCAGGTAGGCCGTGCGCCCGCTCTCCGCCACGGTGACGTGGTGATAGCCGGGGGTGGGGTGCAACTGATCCGGATTGAGGCGGCTGATCCTTGAGGTCATGCCGGTCAGCCTGGCCCCCGCGGGCCGAGCTGTCACTCGCTTTCCGTGAGATCCGTGAGATCCGTGAGATCCGTAAGGCCTGGGGGGCCTGGGGGGCCTGGGGGATCTGTGGGATCCGTACGATCCGTGGGATCCGGGAGACGTCAACCGGGGCCGGGAGAACTCCGGTTGCAGTCCCTTCCCTCGCTACGACTCCTCGTGCGCGCCGACTTGACGAGCCGATCCGCCTCGCGAGTTCTCGCAGGGCATGGGCGTGAGGTGACGAGCCCCGGCATCCGTGCCCCGGGAATCCATCATCGGCGATCAGAACGAAACATAAACGAAACCGTTGACAGGCCTATGACAAGCTGCCACGGTTTCGGCAACGCCGGTCCCGACGGCCGGTGTACGGCGCCCGATGCCTGGTCGGCCCGGGTTCGGGTGCACCCTTTTCCCGTTCCCCCGCACGGGCCCCACCCCGTGCGGTCTGGGAGCGCTCCCAGAGAGGTGGTCCCATGACCGTCCGTCCCCCCACGCCCCTTCCCGCCGCGTCCCGCTCCGGGCGCCGCCCCGCAGCCCGTCGTACGGCGTTCGCGGCGCTCCTCGCCTGCGCCGGGCTCGTCACGGCCGGTGCTCCCGCGGCCGTCGCGGCCCCCGCGGCGACCGAACTGTGCGGCACCTTCGACTCGACACAGGTCGACGGGGGCCGCTACATCGTGCAGAACAACGTGTGGGGCGCGTCCACCCCGCAGTGCATCTCGGTCGACGGTACGTCCTTCGAGGTCACGAGGGCCGAGCACGCCAACCCCACCAACGGCGCCCCGGCCGGCTATCCCTCCGTCTACGCCGGCTGCCACTACGGCAACTGCACCACCGGCAGCGGACTGCCGCTGCGTGTGGACGCGATGAACTCCGTCACCAGCAGCTGGTCCACCTCCTCCCCGGCCGAAGGCAGTTACAACGTCTCGTACGACCTGTGGTTCGACCCCACCGCGCAGGCCGACGGGCAGAACGCCGGGGAGCTGATGATCTGGCAGAAGCACCAGGGACCCGTCCAGCCGATCGGGACGCAGACCGCTTCGGGGGTGGCGATCGGCGGCGCCACCTACGACGTGTGGACCGGCAACATCGGCTGGAGCGTGATCAGTTATGTCCGCACCAGCCCCGCGGACAGCGTGACCGGTCTCGATCTGCGCGCCTTCGCCGATGACGCCGCCGCTCGCGGCTCCATCCAGCGGGAGTGGTACCTCAACAGCGTCCAGGCCGGTTTCGAACCCTGGCAGGGCGGCACCGGGCTGCGGACCAACTCCTTCTCGGTGGACGTGAACTGAGTCCGCGCCCCCGCCGCGCGGCCCCGCCCGGACAGGCGCGCGCCCCGGGCCCCGCGTACCACGTCCAGCCCCACGACGTGAGGAAGCCCGATGACACGTGAGACGACAGGACGGCGCGGCTTACCCATTTTCCGCGCCCGCCCCGCCCTGCTCGCCGCGGTGACCGCGCTCGCCCTGTGCGGCGCGGGCCAGGCACTGCCCGCGGCTGGCTCGGCTGGGACAACAACCTCCAGCAGACCGTGGAGCTGTACACCGACGTGGTGCGGGGGACCGAGTCCGGCCCCGCGAGCGTCGACGGACTCGTCACGAACGTCTCCAACTACACGCCCACCACCGAGCCCTTCCTCCCCGACCCGGACGCGACAGTGGGCGGCCAACAGGTCAAGGGCGGCCGGTTCTACGAGTACAACCCGAACTTCGACGAGGCCACCTTCACCACCGCCGTCAGACGCGAACTCCTCGCCCAGGGCCGGCCGGAGAGCACCGGCATGCTCATCGACACCTCACGCAACGGCTGGAACGGGGAGGACCGGCCGACGGCGCAGAGCACCAGCACCGACGTCGACACCTACGTCGACGAGTCGAAGACGGACCGCCGCGCCCACCGGGGGCTGTGGTGCAACGTGTCCGGGGCCGGCCTCGGCGCCCCGCCGCAGGCCGCGCCCGCCGCCGGACTCGACGCCTACGTCTGGGGCAAACCGCCCGGGGAGTCCGACGGGGCGAGCGAGGACATCGACAACGAGGAGGGCAAGCAGCCCGACCCGATGTGCGATCCGGACTACAGCGACCCCGAGTCGGGCGGCAACAAGACCGGTGCCCTGCCGGACGCGCCGCTGGCCGGCCACTGGTTCCACGACCAGTTCGCCATGCTCGTGAAGAACGCCGACCCCGGAATCACGGACCCGGCCGCCGATTAGGGCCGTCACCGGACCGGCCGGACATCCCTCAGCCGAGTCCCGTCCCGCTCCCGTACCGGTGGGGGAGCGGGACGGGACTCAACGATTGAGCCGGGCGATCCGCGCCGTCAGGGCCGTGGCGAAGGCGCACCACGCGGCGTACGGCACGAGGGCGGCCCCGGCGACGGGATCGGTCCGGTGGGCGCGGCGCGCCAGATCCGCCGAGGACAGTGCGAGCAGTCCGGCGCCCGCCGTCGCCGCCACCGGGCGGTGCGCCCGGAAGAAGAGAACGTTCCAGCCGGCGTTCAGCACCAGGTTCGCCCCGAAGGCCGCGGCGGTCCGCCTTCTGTCCCGCCCGTGCTCCGTGCGGTCGAGGGCGCGGGAGACGGACCAGGCCAGGGACGCGTACAGCGGCGTCCACACGGCACCGAACACGGGGCCCGGCGGCTGCCAGGCCGGCAGGCTCAGCCCGCGGTACCAGGCGCTGCCCGTGTCCACCGCGAGCGAGCCCGCGACAGCCGTCGCCGCCACCGCGCCCGCGGCCCCGGCGATCCTTCCGGAGGAAGGGGAACCGGCGGACGTCCCGGAAAGGGGAACAGCGGAAGTCCTTCGCATTCCGCTCCCTGTGCCCCCGGCCCGGCCGCCCACACCTCGCTCCCGCACCGGCCGCACGGGCGGGGCGCGCGGAGTTCCCCCGTTCAGCCGCCGCCCGTCGCCGTCCCGCACGCCCAGGCCCGCGCGTACTCCTCGGCGGCGGCGCGCGGGTCGGCTGCCGCGCAGATCCCCGACACCACCGCCGCACCCGCCGCCCCCGCCGCCCGCAGCGGCGGCAGATCGGCCGGGAGGACACCGCCGATGGCCACGGCGGGCGGTGCGCCGAGCGCCACGAGCCGAGCGAAGCCCTCGTGGCCGAGGGCGGGCGGCGCGTCCGCCTTCGTGGCGGTCACGTGCAGCGCCCCGACGCCCACGTGGTCGACACCGGCCGTACTCGCGGCGGCGGCCCGCAGCTGCGCCGGGGTCGCCGCGCTCAGCCCGAGCACCGCCTCCTCGCCCACCAGCGCCCGCACCGACTCGGGCGGCAGGTCCGACTGGCCGACGTGCACGCCGGTGACCCGGGCGCCCGCCGCACGCGCCGCGAGGAACACGTCGACACGGTCGTTGACGATCAGCGCGACGCGCTCCGGCAGGACGGCCGCGACCGCCAGCACGGTGTCGAGGAACGCCCGCCCCGCCGCGTTCTTCTCACGGACCTGCACCGCCGTCACCCCGCCCGCCACGGCGAGCGCCACGGTCGCGGCGACACTCCGGCCACGGGCCGCGCACTGCGCCGCGTCCGTCACGAGATACACCGAGAGGTCCACCGGCGGCCGCCCTGCCACGCCCCCGCCCGGCCCGGTCACGACAGCTCCGCCCGGCGGTCGAGGTCCGCCCCGGTCAGCCCCGCCAGGGCGTCGAGGAAGGACACCGCGAAGGAACCCGGGCCCGCCGACCGGGGCACCGCGATCTCGGCGGCCACCGTGTACGCGGCGACCGCCGCGACCGTCGTCGCGAACCGGTCCCCGTCCACCGAGGCGTACGCGGCCATCACCGCGCCCAGCGCGCAGCCGCCACCGGTCACCCGGGTCAGCAACGCGTCGCCGTTGGCCACCCGGGCGGTGCGCTCGCCGTCGGTGACGAGGTCCACCGCCCCGGACACCGCGACGACCGCGCCCGAGGAACGGGCCAGCTCACGGGCCGCGTCCGCCGCCGCCTCGACGTCCTGCGCCGAGTCCACGCCGCGCCCGCCCCCGCCCGCCCCGGCGAGCGCGATGATCTCCGAGGCGTTGCCCCGCACCACGGCCGGCCGCAGGGCCAGCAGCTCGTGCGCGAGCGCCGTACGCACCGGCAGGGCGCCGATCGCGACCGGGTCCAGGACCCACGGCGTACCCGCCGCGCGCGCCGCGTGCGCCGCCTCGGTCATCGCCGTGCGCTGCTCGGCGTGGACCGTGCCGAGATTGACGAGGACACCGGAGGCGACCCGCGCGAAGGCCCCCGCCTCCACCGGGATGTCGACCATCGCGGGCGCCGCGCCGAGCGCGAGCAGCGCGTTGGCGGTGAAGTTGGTGACGACCGTGTTGGTCAGGCACTGCACGAGCGGCTCCCGGGCGCGCACCCGGTCGAGGGCCTCGCGGGTGAAGGGGAGCAGGTCGGCGGGGCTCGGCGAAGGCATGGGGACTCTCCGGTCGTTCGGTGGTTCAGGCACGGCCCGGGCGGCGCGACCGCAGCGGCACGTAGACGAGCAGGGCGACGACGAAGGCCACGTAGTAGGCGAGGTCCGCACCGTGCAGCGCCTCGGCGACGGGACCGACGTACAGCGAGGTGTTCATGAAGGGGACGGCGGCGGCGAAGGCCACGACGAAGGCCAGCGGGGCCGGCCAGGACGGCTGCGGACGCGCCGTCTCGGCCGCCAGGTCCACCGGGGCGCCGCCGCGTTCCCGCGCCCGGACGAGCCAGTCGACGGCCACGACGGCGACGAAGCCGGGAATCCAGTACCCGACGAACAGCAGGACGTTCTGGAAGCGGGCCGCCGTGTCCGCCGCGTGCATCCACAGCACCAGCGGGAACCCGAGCGCCGCCGCGAGGACCGCCGCGAGCGGGCGCGGGATGCGCACCCCCACCGTCTGGAGGGCGAGGGAACCGCTGTAGTCGTTCATCGCGTTGCTGCACAGCGCGGCGAGCGCCACCGCGAGCAGCCCGAAAGCGCTGAGCGCGCCGCCGCCCAGCAGTTCGTCCACGCCCTTCGCGGTCTGGTCGGTGAACACCGAGGCACCCCACAGCCCGAGCGACTGCACCGCGACGAAGGACAGCCCGATCCCGAGCAGCGTGAACCAGAACATGCGCGGCCGGGAGGTCTCGCGCGGAAGGTAGCGGCTGAAGTCGCTCGCGTACGGCGCCCAGGACAGGGACAGGCTCAGCGCGACCGTCGAGGTGAGCACGATCGCCCCGAAGCGGTCCATGCCGTGCACGCCGCTCGTGGTCACCGGATCGGCCCCGTCGAGCAGCTTCACCGCGAGCACCACGAAGGCCACCGCGAGCGCGAAGGACATGACTCTCTGGAGGCGGTGGATCGCCTCGTACCCGAGCGCCCCGACCAGTCCCTGGCCCGCCATCATGACCAGCACCCCGATCCAGAACGGCCAGCCCAGCAGCCGCGCGAGCGCGTCACCGCCGAACAGGCCGATCAGGGCGTCCCAGGCCACCGAGGACAGCCACTGGAGTATCCCGGGCAGGGCGACCGCCTTCCCGAAGGCCAGCGTCGACAAGGGGAGTTGACCCGCCCCGGTCCGGCTGCCCCAGGTCCCGAGCCAGGCCGCGGGCACCGCGCCGAGCAGGGTGCCGAACACGACGGCGGCCAGCGCGGTGGCGACGTCGAGGCCGAGCACCGCGCCCAGCGTGCCGGTGAACACCCCGGTCATCGTCAGATTGGGCGCGAACCACACGGTGAACAGCCGGCCGGGCCCGCCGTAGCGGTGCGATTCGGGGACCGGCGTGATCCCGCGCGCCTCCATCCGCAGATCGCCCGGCGCGGAGGGCATCCGGCCGTCGAAGACGGAGCGTTCCGCGGTGGTGTGCTGCTGCGAGGAGCCGTCGGAGACGTGCGGCAACGACATGAAAGACATCCCTCCGCCAGTACGAGCTGGTTCAGGTTCGACGGGTGTGATCTCAGCCCCCGAGCGGGGCACCCCGTGTCCGGTACGCGGGCAAGCGTAACGCCTGACCCACGGCCGCCGGTGGGACGGGTGGGACGGCCGGGGCGTCGTGACCACCCCGGACACGGCCTCGCGGCCCCTGCCGCTACGCGATTTCCGGTCGTGCACCCGGTGCCCGGAGGTGAGGATTCCGTGCGCCGGGGCGCCCGGGATGCGCTCTGTCCCGCACGCACGGCGCGCGGGACAGTGGAAGGCACTGTCCGCGCCGCCCGGGCCCCCGGCACGAAGCCGGCCCGGAACACCGGCACGAGGCCGCCGCCCCGCACCGTCCCCGCGTACGCCCTGCCCGCACCGCAGTCCCGTTCAGCGACCGCAACCCGCCCCCAGCCCCGGCGCCCCGCGCCCGGGCCCGTCCACCCGCTCCCCACCCGGAGGACCACGCATGATCAGTGAAGAAGTGTTCATGCTCCACCGCCACCCGGGCGGCCCGCGATGAGCGCCCCGGCCGACGCGCCGCCGACCCTAGGGGTCGAGGAGGAGTTCCTCCTCGTGGACCCGGACACCCTCGTCCCGGTCGAGGGCGCCGCCGACCTGCTCACCGCCCACCGCAGACTGCACCCCGACGAGGCGGCCACCGCCCCGCAGCGCGAACTGCTGACCAGCATGATCGAGACGACCACCCCGGTCTGCCCGGATCTGCGCTCTCTGGGCGCCGAGACCGCCGCGGCCCGGGCCCGCCTGGTGGAGGCCGCCGAGAAGGCCGGGGCCCGCGTACTGGCCAACGGCACCTCCCCGCGCCCCGCCCCACCGCGCCCCGAGAGCGAGGCGCCGCACTACCGCAACGTCGCCGACCTGTACCGGCTGCTGGCCCGGGGAACCGAGACCTGCGGCTGCCACGTCCACGTCGGCGTCGTGGACCGCTCCGCCGCCGTCACCGCGCTCAACCACCTGCGTCCCTGGCTGCCCGTCCTGCTCGCGCTCTCGGCCAACTCGCCGTACGAACACGGCGTCGACACCGGCTTCGCGAGCTGGCGCACGATGGTCCTCTCGCGCTGGCCCACCACCCAGATCCCGCCGTACTTCGAGTCCGCGGAGCACTACGACGCGACCTACGCGACGCTGTACGGCACCGGGGTGCTGCCCGTCCGCGCCACCAACGCCTACTGGCTGGCCCGGCCCTCCTCGCACGTGCCGACCCTGGAGATCCGGGTCGCCGACGTCATGCCGACGGTCGAGGAGGTCGTCCTCCAGGCGGGCCTCGTCCGTGCCCTGGTGACGACCGCCCTGCGGGCCGAGGCCGCCGGCACACGGGCGCCCCGGGTGCCGGACCACGAGGTGGCCGCGTCCCTGTGGACCGCCGCCCGCTACGGTCTCGGCGGACCGCTGGTCCACCCGGTGAGCGGCACCCCCGTCCCCGCCGCCGAAGTGGTGCGCGCCCTGCTCGACCACGTGGGGCCCGCCCTGGACTCGGCGGGCGACCGGGAACGGGTCACGGCGGCGGCCGAGGACCTGCTCACCCGGGGCAGCCCCGCCGAACGGCAGCGCGCCGTCACCAAGGAACCGGGCGAGATCGGGGAACTCGGCCTGCTCTGAGCGGGGCGTGCTCCCGCCGGACACCTCGCGAACGCCCGGCCCCCGCCGAGCGCCGCCCGGTCACCCGCTCCGGCCGCCCGCCCGGTCACCCGCTCCGGCCGGTCGGCCGGAACTCCCCGGTGGCCGAGCCCGTGCCCGGCCCGGGCGGAGGTCAGGCGTTCGCCGGCTCCCGTACGACGGTCCAGGCCCTGGCACCCGAGGGCAGCACCTGCTCGTGCAGGGGCCGGAAGCCGAACGGCGCGAGGCGGTCCCGCTCCGCCGGTGAGGCCACCACGGTGACCACGGGCGCACCGGAGGCCGCGCGCAGGGCCGCCTCCAGGAGAGGCGCCAGGACGGGGGAGGGGCCGCCGTCGTCCTCGGCGAGCGTCAGCACGAGCAGCCAGACCTCTTCCACCCGGGGGACGGCCGAGCGCAGTGCGGCCCGGTCCAGGGCCTCCTGCTCGCCGGGGGCCGGCAGATGCCCCAGCTCGCGCAGCAGCAGCCCCTGGTGGGCACCGCGGTCCGGGCGCGCGCCCGGCGGACGGCACACGGCGACGCCGAGCGGCACCCCGCCTCTCCCACGCGCCATCCACACCATGCCCGCCTCCAGCGCGTAATGGGCCAGAAGCAGCCGTAGAGCGCTCTGATGGGCCTCGGTGGGGGTTCCGCCCCGGCGCCGCTCCGTCTCCGCGGCCAGCAGCCGCACCACGACGGGCACGTCCACCAGGGTCGCCTCGCGCACCGACACCGACATCGTCCGCTCCTCCCGCACCGCTCGCCACGCCGAGTCCAGCAAACCCCGGGGCGCCGGGGAGCGCACGGCGAGGCCGCCCCCGTCCGCGGCGAGCGCCACGGGCGGGGGCGGCCTGTGAGGGCTCGCCGGGGGAGGGTTTACGGGAAGGTCAGCGACCAGCCGTTGATCGTGCCCTTGTCGCCCGAGTAGACGTCCTGGACCTTGAGCTTCCAGGTGCCGTTCGCCGCGACCGCCGAGGCGTTCACGGTGTACGTGCCGGTGACGTTGTCGGCCGAGTCCGAGGAACTGGAGTTCTTCAGCCGGTAGCTCGTGCCGTTCGGCGCGACCAGGTCGACCACCAGGTCACCCCGGTAGGTGTGCGCGATGTCCACCGAGACCTGGAGGTTCGAGGGGGCGTTGCCGGTGCGTCCGGTGACCGCTATCGAGGAGGTGACCGCCGCACCCGCGTCCGGCACCGCGACCTTGGTGGTGCTGGAGAACACCGTGCCGGTGCCACCACCGCCACCGCCCGAACGCGCCCCGACGTTGATGCCCGCCCAGGCGTCCTGGACGGCCTTGTACTCGGCGGAGGCCGCCCCGTAGAGCGAGGAGGCCGCCGCGAGCGTCCCGGTGCGCGCCGAGGCGTAGTTGGTGGTCGAGGTGAACTGCGTGGTCAGCGCCTTGTACCAGATCTGGAGCGCCTTGTCGCGGCCGATCCCGGTGACCGGGAGCCCGTCGGAGGTCGGCGAGTTGTAGCTGACCCCGTTGACCACCTTCGCGCCGCTGCCCTCGGACAGCAGGTAGAAGAAGTGGTTGGCCGGCCCGGAGGAGTAGTGCACGTCCAGCCCGCCGAGGGAGGAGGACCAGGAGTCCTTGGAGGCCCCGTCCTTGCTCGGCTTGTCCATGTAACGCAGCGGCGTGCCGTCGCCGTTGATGTTGATCTTCTCACCGATCAGGTAGTCACCCGGGTCGGTGGTGGTGTTGGAGTAGAACTCCACGCCCGTGCCGAAGATGTCGGAGGTGGCCTCGTTGAGGCCCCCGGACTCCCCGCTGTAGTTGAGCCCGGCGGTCTCGGAGGTGACGCCGTGGCTCATCTCGTGCCCGGCCACGTCCAGGGCCGTCAGCGGCGCGGCGTTGCCCGCACCGTCGCCGTACGTCATGCAGAAGCAGCTGTCGTCCCAGAACGCGTTGACGTAGTTGTTGCCGTAGTGCACCCGCGAGTACGCGGCCACCCCGTCGCCCCGGATACCGCTGCGCCCGAAGGTGTTCTTGTAGAAGTCCCAGGTCTCCTGGGCGCCGTAGGCCGCGTCGGCCGCCGCGGTCTCCACGTTGGTGCCGACGCCGTTGCCCCAGACGTCGTCCGGCCCGGAGAACAGGGTCCCGGTGCCCGAGGTCTTGTTGGCCAGGTTGTACGTCTTGTGGTTGCCGCGCGAGCCGTCCGTCAGGTTGTACGTCGAGCCGGACTTCGTCGTGGTGAGCGTCACGGTACCGCTGTACTGCGTGTTGCCGGTGCCGTTCTCGATGGCCTGGTACTCCCAGAGCTTCTTGCCGGTCGCGGCGTCCGTCACGACGTGCAGCTCGTTGGGGGTGCCGTCCTCCTGGAGGCCGCCGACGACCGTCTCGTAGGCGAGGGTCGGGGTGCCCTCGGCCAGCCAGACGACCTTGCGGGGCGCCTGGTCGGTGACCGCCTTCTCGGCGCCCTTCGACGTGGCGGCGCTCAGCGCCTGCTTCTGCGCGGTGGCCGGCTTCACCTCGGCCGTGGTGTTCACTCCGGTCAGCCGGGCACGCGAGGCGCGGCTGACGGCCTCGGTCCTCCCGGCCGGCGAGGTGGCCACCACGAGGTCGCCGCCGAGCACCGGCAGACCGTCGTAGGTGCGCTCGTAGCGGGTGTGCAGCGTCCCGTCGCGGTCCTTGACCACGTCGCGGACGACGAGCTTCTCCTTGGCACCGAGGCCCAGTCCGTCGGCGGTCTGCGCCGTCTTCGAGCCGGCCTCGCGCAGCAGTTGGGCACGCTGGGCGGGCGTCAGCTGCGCGGGCAGGGCGCCGGGGTGGACCTTGCCCGCCACCGGCTGCGCGGCGGGCGCGGGGGCGGCCGAGGCGACCCCTGTCTGCACGGCGGCGGTGAGCAGGGCGGAGACGGCGAGCAGGGCGCCACCGGTGGCGGCCGCGCGTCTCGGGGAGGTTCGTCTCAAGGAAGGACTCCTTCTACGGGCCGCGGGCAAGCGGCCGGCGGGGGATGACCAGGCCGCGAGCGGGGCAGTGGGACGAAGGCCCCCGTCGTGGCCGAGGGAAGAGTGGCAGCCCGCCGAGGTACTTGTCAGGTGCGCTTCATAAGGTTGGCGGATTCTGTTCGTCTCCCGAACGCCGGCCACCGCTATACGGACCCATGTCGGGAAAAGACTTGGGAAAGAGTCCACGCCACCCGGCGCCCGAAGTGCGCCGACTTGGGGGGTCATGACATGAACCTGCAATACGCCCGCGACAAAAAAGACCCCCACTTGCCCCGCTGTTCCGCTTCGTCCGCGCGGGGCGGCACGCTACGCGCATAGACCACGAGGTTTGAGCCCCGCCCGGCCGGATTTCGCCTCCCCGCCTCGGGGTGGCGATCGACTGGCTCCCGAACGGATACCGACGGGTTGAGGGTGCGGGGACGCAAGGCGTCCGTAGGGGTGGACGCACCTGAAGGACGCGCGGCCGCCGACGGGCGTGGGGCCGGGACCGCGTGCCCGTCGGAGGGGAGGGGCGCTGGTTCGCCCCCGGCGCTCCGGTCGGACCCAGCGTGGCCGGGCCCCGGAACACGCCGTGCACGCCCGCGCCGGGCGGGCGGAGCCCGGCGGCCCGCGACGTGACCGGCACGGTTCCCGTCCGCCCCGCCCCCGGGGGGCATCGCCGAGCGCCGCGGACGCGGCGACGTGCGGGTCTTGCTCGGGCCCGTCCGGCCCTTCACGTCGTTGCCCGGAGGGGTGTGCGGCTCCTTCGGCCTCGGTCGGGAGACGCCCCCGGGCGTGTGCCCTCGACGTGCCGGCTCCAGGGCCTCGTGCTGGACGTACTCGGGCCTGGGCCGGTGCGACGAGAGTGCGTGCAGGGCGCCGCACCACAGACGTCAACTGCCGGACGGGCCCTCGATGGCCGGCCCGCTCCCGCGAAGCGGCCCACGAGGCTTTCCCAGAAGCCGAGTTGGACCGGTGCTACGGCGTCGACGTCAAGTCGACGTCAAGGGGATGTGCCTGCGCCCGGAGCACACCGTGCTGCGGCACCTGCTCGACTCGGCGGACGTCGTCAACACAGTCTTGGCTCGCGGGCTCGCGGGCCGGGCGGACGCCGCTCGGTCACGCGCCCGGGGGAGCCGTTCGCCTGGTGGTGAAGGCCGCCGAGGCGGTGGGGTGCCGGCGCCTGGGTGCGTCGCCCGCGCCTGGCGGCGCGGGAGGTCCCGGCCGACATTGCGGTGTGTCCCCGGGGCCTACGTGCTCCTCGCCCCTCGCCCCGGGATGTCGCTACGCGGTGCCGCACCTCGCCCGCCCCCGACGGGTCCCGGTTCGCCGCCGGGCCGAACTCGCCCTGCGCGAGGGCTCTTCAGTGGCCTCTGGGACGCGGCGGAGCCGTGCGGTGTGCGCCGCACGGCTCCCCGGCCCGCCAGGCGGGCTACTCGTCGTAGTGCGTGGGCGGGTAGGGCGAACGGTCCTTGCGGGCCTGGAGCTGGTCGGGTGTCAGCTCGCCCTTCCTGACCTCCTTGTCCACCTCCGCCTTCTCCTCGCGGTACTGCTCGCTGTCGGTCAGGCGCGTACGGGGGCGCGTATCGGTGGCCGGCGGCACCTGCGAGGGGTTGTAGGCGTCGAGCCCCTCGACGACCCGCTCGTCCTCGGTGCGCTCGGCGAGGCGGTCGTCGTCGGGCTTGGGCGGCATCCCGCGCGTGCCCTCATTGGTGTGGGGCTGCTCGCGATGGTGCTTGGACATCGGTGGCCTCCTGGGGGTGCGCACGGTGGGCGTGCGGGTGGCTGTTCGAGCCTCGCTCCAGCCTCTCACCGGTGGAAACCATGTCAAACGCTGAGAACAGCCGTACGCCGCGCCGGGCCCGGGCCGTGCGGCGGCTCGCCGGGACGCGCTCGGGATGCGCTCGCGGGCGCGTCGGCGGAGCCTGGACAGTGCAGGCCGGGCGGCCGGCCCCGCACGCGTTCGCGCGGCGGGCGAGGATCAGGGTGTACGCCTCGCGCGCACGCCCAGGGGAGCGTTGAGGTCCATGCGTCAGTACGAAGGTCCCGCCCTGCTCGTGGCGGAGGGTGCCGGTCCGGACGCGACCGAGATCGACGTCGTCGTCGTGGTCACCGTGCGGGAGCCGCTGGACGGCGCGGAGGGCGAGGGGGAGCCCTGGAGCGCGACCCTGGAGTCCGCGACGGGCAGTGGCGCCCTGTCGGGACTGGCCGGCCGCGCCCTGTTCCTCCGGCTGCCCGACGGCGGCGAGGGCGAGGTGCTCGTCGACTGGGTCGGCGGCGACACCGGCGATTCGGCCCGCGCGACGGGCAATGGACCCGCCCCGCTCTGAACCCGGTGCTGTGCGGCGGTGTCGCAGCGCCGTCCCGCAGCGCCGTCCCGCAGCGGCGTGACGAGGTGAAGTTTGCAGAACATGCATTTTTGCCTACGATGCAACACGTGACGAACACCGAGACGCGGCCGGGGCTGCGGGAGCGCAAGAAGCAGGCCACCCGCCATGCCATCGCCGAGGCCGCCGTGCGGCTCGCCGCCGAGCACGGGGCGGAGAACGTCACGGTCGAGGCCATCAGTGAGGCCGCGGGCGTCTCCCCGCGCACCTTCTTCAACTACTTCAGCGGCCACGACGACGCGTTCATCATGATCGACGACGAGGTCGGCGCCCGGATCAGGCGGTTCGTGCGCTCGGCCCCCACCGACCGGGCCCCGCTCGACATCGTCCACGCGGCCATCGCCGCCGAACTCGACGCCTTCGAGGACCGGCAGGAGCTGTGGGCCCTGCAGACGAAGGTCCTCCAGCGTTCACCGCACCTCGTCCTGCGCGGGATCACCGCACACATGGCCGACGAACAGGCCCTGGCCAGGGCCCTCATGGACTGGCTGACGGGTGCCCCGGCGAGCCCTCCCGTCGCGCGCGAGGCGGCCGGCCCCGGGGACGACCGGCCGCAGGCGCCGCCGGGGCGGGCCGGCCACGACCTCGACCTCTACCCCCGGCTGCTCGCGGCGGTCGCGCACACGGCCGTACGCATCGCGGTCGAGCACTGGTGCGCGCGCCCCGAGGAACACGCCTTGGTGGCCACCTTCCAGGAGGTCTTCGCCCAGTTGGCCGAGGGGCTGCCGCGGCCGCCGGGCAACGCCCGGGCCCCGCAGGCCTCCTGAGCCCGGCCGCCGTCCCGAGCGCGGGTACTCCGCCGCCGGGGGCCCGCAGGCACCCGGCGGCGCCACCACGCGGGCGCCGCCGCTCCACCGCGACCACGCTCAACAGCCGTCCCACGGCGCCCGGTTCACCAGTCGGCCCCGCACGTTCACCGCTGAGCCGACCTCGTCTCCACCGGGTCCGGCCGCCGCACGACCGGGCACACCGCACCGCTCGGCACCATCCACCCCGTGTACTGCTCCAGTACCTGAAGAAGGACACCGTGACCGCAACACAGGCGCCCGCACAGGCACCGACCTCCATGGACAACCGGCAGATACTCCAGGCGATGTCGGGCCTGATGGCAGGCATGTTCGTCGCCATCCTGGCGGGCACCATCGTCGCCAACGCACTGCCGCGCATCATCGCCGACCTCGGGGCCAGCCAGTCCTCGTACACCTGGGTCGTCACCTCCGAGCTGCTCGCGATGACGGCCACCGTCCCGCTCTGGGGCAAGCTCGCCGACCTCTTCAACCAGAAACTCCTGCTCCAGCTCTCGCTGAGCCTGTTCGTGGTCGGCTCCCTCGTCGCGGGCTTCTCGCAGGGCGTCGTCACCCTCATCCTCAGCCGTGTCATCCAGGGCGTCGGCGCGGGCGGTCTCACCGCACTGGCCCAGATCGTCATGGCCGCCGTGATCCCGCCGCGCAGGCTCGGCAAGTACGCGGGCATCTTCGGCGCCGTCTTCGCGATCGGCACGGTCGCCGGGCCCCTGGTCGGCGGCGTCCTCGTCGACACCTCGTGGCTCGGCTGGCGCTGGTGCTTCTTCATCGGTGTGCCCTTCGCCCTCGCCGGAATCGTGCTGCTCCAGCGCACCCTGAAGCTGCCGACCGTGCGCCGTGAGGTCAGGATCGACTGGCTGGGCGCCTTCCTCATCGTGGCCGGCATCTGCTCGTTGCTGATCTGGACCTCCCTGGCGGGCAACAACTTCGACTGGGCCTCCTGGCAGACCGCCGCGCTCGTCACCCTCGGCGTGGTGCTGCTGGCCGCCGCGGTCCTCGTGGAGTCCCGGGCCGCCGAGCCGGTCATCCCGCTCGCCATCTTCCGCAACCGCACCGTGACGCTCACGACCGTCGCGAGCTTCTTCGTCGGCATCGCGATGTTCGCCGGATCCGTCTTCCTCTCGCAGTACTTCCAGGTCTCGCTCGGCAAGAGCCCGACCGTCGCGGGCCTCATGAGCCTGCCGCTCATCGGCGGTCTGCTGGTGTCCTCCACCGTCGCCGGGCAGATCATCAGCGCGACCGGCAAGTGGAAGATCTACCTGATCGCCGGCGGTGTCGTCATGACGGCCGGTCTCGGCCTGCTCGGCACGATCGGCGCCGACACCTCCTTCGGCATGCTCGCCCTCTACATGGCCGTCATGGGGATCGGCGTCGGCATGCTGATGCAGAACCTCGTGCTCGCCGCGCAGAACGACGTCGACGCCCACGAGCTGGGCGCCGCGACCTCCGTCCTGTCCTTCTTCCGCAGCCTCGGCGGCACCATCGGCACCAGCGTCCTCGGCGCGATCCTCGCCAACCGGGTCGCCGACGAGATGACCAAGGGGCTCAAGGAGGCCGGGCTTCCCGCGCAGGGCGGAGGAGACGGCGGTGGCGCCGTGCCCGACATGACGAAGCTGCCCGCACCGCTCAAGGAGATCGTCGAGCACGCCTACGGAGTCGCGACCGGCGACCTCTTCATGATCGCCACGCCCTTCGCCTTCCTCGCTCTGGTCGCCGTCCTCTTCATCAAGGAGAAGCCGCTCAAGACGACCAGCGGCATGGAGCGACTGGCCGCCGAGGACGAGGCCGCGGCCGGGGACACGGACGAGGCCACACAGGCCGTCCCCGCCGAGGCCGCCCCGGTCCCCGCCCCGCGCCAGGCCCCCGACCTCGACAAGCAGCCCACCACCACCGACTGACCCCGGCCGTCCAACAGCGAGGCCCGCACCGTCAACCGGCCGTGCGGGCCCCACGCCGTACCGCCCCGGCGGACGGACCGCCGTACGGCCCGAACGGGCGGCCACCGCCACGGCCCGGACGGGCGGTCACCGCGATCCCGGGGCGGGCCGCGCGGCAGGAGGCTCTAGCCTCGTGACATGGACTACGACGAGCAACAGCGCGACATCATCCTGCGCATCATCGGCCTGCTCACCGCCTCCGCCGAGTGGATGCGGGAAGCGGGCACCGAAGCGGAGGACGAGGACGACCTGAGCCGCCTGGGACTCGTCGGCGACCTCATCAAGGAGGTCCTGCCCGCTGTGGAGATCCCGGAGCAGACGCCGGTCTCCGAACTCGGCTCCGTCATCGGCGAACAGATGAGCGTCGCCCTGACCCGGCTCGCCGCCGGATTCGTCTTCACCTGGTCCGAACTCGCGGACGTCCACGACAGCGGCCGCACCGATCTCGGCTCCGCCGACGTCCTGCGCGAGATGGCCCTCCAGATCGAGAGCCACCGCGGCGAGGGCCCGCAGCCGGGCCCCGGCGAGGAGGACGGCTAAGCCGATGCGCGCACCGCGGCCCCCAGCCGGACAGCACCCACCTGACACGGGCCCGCCGGACCCGAACGCAGCGGGCGAGGGTACCCCCGACGGGGCCCCGGCCGGCCGGAGGACACCGGCTCCGCACCCCCGGTCCACCCGCCTCGTCCACGTACTCGTCCTCGGCGGCACCACCGAGGCGCGCGCCCTGGCCCTCGCCCTCGACGCCCGGCCCGGGACGCGGGTCACCACCTCGCTCGCCGGCCGGGTCACGGCACCCGCCGCCCTGCCCGGCGCGGTCCGCGTCGGCGGATTCGGCGGCCCCGAGGGCCTCGCCGACTGGCTGCGGGCGCACGAGGTGGACGCCCTGGTCGACGCGACGCACCCCTTCGCCGCCACCATGAGCGGCCACGCGGCGAGCGCCGCCGCGCACACCGGCACCCCGCTGCTGGTCCTGTGCCGGCCCGGCTGGCGGGAGCAGCCCGGCGACCGCTGGGAATGGGCCGACTCGACCGAGGAGGCGGCCCGCCGCCTGAGCGCGTACGGTCCCAGGGTGCTGCTCACGACCGGTCGCGGCAGCCTCGCGGCGTTCGCCGCGACCGACACCCACCACTTCCTCGTCCGGGCCGTGGAGGAGCCGCGGCCGCCCGCCCCCCGTCACCTGGAGACCCTGCTCGACCGGGGACCCTACACCCTCGAAGCGGAGCGCGCGCTGCTGCGCGAACACCGTGTGGACGTCCTCGTCACGAAGGACAGCGGCGGCACCGCGACCTCCGCCAAACTCACCGCCGCCCGCGAACGCGGACTCCCCGTGCTGATCGTCCGCCGCCCCGCCCCGCCCGCCGGCGTCCCGGTCACCCACGATGTGCAGCAGGCCCTGGAACGGCTCGCGTCGATCACCCGGCCGACGCGAGGTACGGCGGGGGAGCGGCCCGCAGGCAGCACCTGAGCCGCGTGCGCGCGCCCCCTCACGCGCGCCGCGCGCCGTCAGTCGCCGTCCCCGCCGGCGGCCTTCACCAGCGCGCGGGGCGGGTTGCCGCGCCCCTCCGTACCGCCGCCGAGGTCCTCGGCCACCAGGCGCTTCGCGATCGAGTCCACCGCCGCCCGCAGATCCGCACCGCTCGGCCGGCCCTGGTCCTGCTCCAGCTGCCCGCGCAACCAGTCGGCCCAGGACCGGGTGATGGTGTCGGCCTCGCGCTTTCCCGCAGCGGTGTGCGACAACAGCGAACCCTCCCTGGTCAGATAGCCCTCCTCGACCATCCGGTCGAACACCGGGAACAGCACCTCCGGAGGAATCCTGCGGCGCGAGGCGATCAGCCCGATGCTCGCGAACCCCACGAGCCGCGTGAGCAGCTCGACCTGCATGACCGCCCAGGCCCCCGCCATGTCCAGTCGCGTGTCCGAGCGGTCGACCAGCTTGCGCGCCGTGTCCGGGCGGGCCGCGAGCAGCAGTTTGGCCACGGACAGCTCCAGCAGCGGCCGCGAGTCAGCGCCCGAGGGCGAGGCGAAACCTTCACCCATGTCGGAGGACCCCAGACGCGCGCTGTCGCGCAGCTTGACCTCCTTGAGGAACAGCGCCACCAGGAACCCGAACACGGCGACCGGCACCGTCCACAGGAACACGGTCTGCAAGGACTCCGCGTACGCGTGCACGAGAGGAGCGCGCGCGGCCTCCGGCAGCGCGTGCAGGCCCTCCGGGCTCTGCGCGGCCCGGGCCAGCGTGGCCGGGTCCAGCCGCCCCGTACCGGCCGCCTCCCGCACGCCGTCCCGCAGGTGCGGGCCGAGCGAGTTGGCGTAGATCGTGCCGAACACGGCGGTGCCGAAGGAACTGCCGAGCGTCCGGAAGAAGGTCACACCCGAGGTCGCCGTACCGAGGTCGGAGTAGTCCACGGTGTTCTGCACCGCGATCGTCAACACCTGCATGGACAGCCCGATCCCGGTGCCCAGCACGAACATGTACAGCGACTCCAGGAACACCCCCGAGTGGTTGTCCATGGTCGACATCAGGAACAGGCCGAGCCCCATCACGAGCGTCCCCACGATCGGGAACCACCGGTAGTGGCCGGTCTTGCTGACGACGTTGCCGCTGAAGATCGACGCGATGAGCAGGCCGATCACCATGGGCAGCGTCCGCACCCCGGAGATCGTCGCCGAGTCCCCGTCCACGTACTGCAGGTACGTCGGCAGGAAGGTCAGCGCGCCGAGCATCGCGAAACCCACCACGAAGCTCAGGATCGCGCACACCGTGAACACCGGATTGGAGAACAGCCGCATCGGCAGCATCGGCTGGGCGGCGCGCGTCTCCACCCAGCAGAACAGCGCGAGCGCCAGGATGCCGCCCGCGAACAGCCCGATGATGGTCGCGGAACCCCACGCGTACTGGTTGCCGCCCCAGCTCGTCGCGAGGATCACCGCGCTCGCCCCGATCGCGACCAGAGCGATCCCGAGATAGTCGATGGCCGGTTTGACCGCCGACTTGACCGCCGGGATGTTCCGGGCCGCCGCGATGACCACCACGATCGCGATGGGCACGTTGACGTAGAAGGCCCAGCGCCAGGTCAGATGGTCGGTGAACACCCCGCCCAGCAGCGGCCCGACGACCGTGGCCACCCCGAAGACCGCCCCGATCGCGCCCTGGTACTTCCCGCGTTCCCGCAACGGGATGACGTCGGCGATCAGCGCCATCGCCGTCACCATGAGGCCGCCCGCACCGATGCCCTGAACGGCCCGCCACAGGATCAGCAGCGTCATGTTCGAGGCGAGACCGCACAGGAAGGAACCGGTGATGAAGATGATCGCCGAGATCTGGAAGACGACCTTGCGGCCGAAGAGATCCCCGAACTTGCCGACCAGGACGGTCGCCACCGTCTCCGCCAGCAGGTACGAGGTCACCACCCAGGACATGTGCTCGGCGCCGCCGAGGTCCGAGACGATCGTCGGCAACGCGGTGCCGACGATCGTCTGGTCGAGGGCGGCGAGCAGAATGCCCAGCACGATGGTGGCGAAGACGATGTTGCGCCGACGCCGCTCCAGGACGGGCGGCTGCGGCGGCGCCGGACTCGGGACACTCTCGCGCGCGGTGGTCACATCGGCCAGCCTCACACCGCGTCACCGGGCCCGCACGGCGAAACGGTCCGCATGGCGGAGCCCCGGACCACGCGCCGGGCAGCCCGCCCCCGCGTCCGCCCGGCTCTCAGCCCTCCCGGCGGCGCCGCAGCAGGTAGGTGTCCATGATCCAGCCCTTGCGCTCACGCTCGCGGGCGCGCAGCTCCACGATCCGCGGCGCGACCTCCCGCAGCGCCCCGGAGACGAGCACCTCGTCCGGGGTGCCCAGATAGGCACCCCAGTAGATGTCGAGGTCCGCCCGGTCCGCGTACGCGAGGAACCGCTGGTGCGCGTCGAGCATGACGACGACGTCCTCGGCCTCCTCGGGAAACCCCTCGGCGAGCCGCCGCCCCGTGGTCACCTGCACCGCGCCGCCCACCCGGTTCAGCCCCGTACGGTGCCGCGCGGCCAGCGTCGACACCGAGCTGATCCCCGGCACCACCGTGCAGTCGAAGGCGAGCCCACCGCGCTCGCTCACCTCGGCGAGCATCCCGAGTGTGCTGTCGTACAGCGCGGGATCGCCCCACACCAGGAAGGCGCCCGTACCGTCCTCGTCCAGCTCCTCACGGATGAGCCGCTCGAAGATGTCGGCCCGCCGCGCCCGCCACGCGTCCACGGCCGGGGAGTAGGCGCTACCCTGCGCCCGCCGGTCCCGCTCGGGGTCGCGCGAGCGGACCACCCGCCAGGAACCGTCGTCCGGCAGATGCGCTGAGAGCATCCCGAGCCGCAGATCACTCAGGTCCGCCTTCTCCTCGCCCTTGTCCAGCAGGAAGAACACCTGGGTCTCACGCATGACGCGCACGGCCTGGAGGGTCAGCTGTTCGGGATCGCCCGCGCCGATCCCGATCACATGAATGGTTCGCACGCCCCCGAGTGTGCCGTACGGCCCGCGGTCCGCTTCCCCGGGTCCGGGCGCTTCAGACCTCCGCTCGCAGGCGGGGCGCCTCCGCCGCCGCGTCGACCGCCCCCGGCCGGCCGTCCGCATCCTGCCCCCGGCTCTCGACCCGCCCCGCGAGCGCCCGCGCCCACCCGCCGAGCCCGGCCAGATCCAGACCGTACGGTGACGCCGTCCCGCTCTCAGCGACCCACTGTCCGAGGCCGGCGGCCCCGCGCAGCAGCAGCCGCGCCCCGCCCTTGTCGTTGCCACGAGCGGCGTGGGTGAGACCGACGGCGAGCTGCGCGAGCGCGCGCCACAGCCCGCGTTCCTGCGGCGGACCGCTCTTCCACGCGTCCTCGAACACCTCGTGTGCGTGGAACGGCTTCCCCGCGTCGAGCAGCGCCTGCGCCTCGACGACCGTCCGCGCGGGGGTGCGCACCATGCCCTCGGGCTGCCGCTCCACCCCGCCGGGGGCGCCGTGCTCCAGGGGCCGGCCGAGCCCGTCCCTGGGCCGCGCGTTCCGCGCCCGCCCCTCCTCGTCCCGGTCCCGGCCGTCAGGTGTCCGCGCAGTACTCATCCCCACATTGTCCGCCCGCCCCTCCGTGTCACAAAGCCTCTCGGACGTGCGGTAATGTTCTTCCTGCACGACACGCGGGACACCCCGCGCAACGGGCATCGGGACGTGGCGCAGCTTGGTAGCGCACTTGACTGGGGGTCAAGGGGTCGCAGGTTCAAATCCTGTCGTCCCGACGGTAACGTCGCAGATCAGAGGGGTCCTCCGGGGCCCCTCTTGATCGTTTCCAGGGGTGGGTCGTCTCACATCTCCCGCATACGCTGCTGATCAAGGTCGGCCGAGAGTTCGGCCAGCTTCTCCGAACCCGCCTTCAACGACGGTGGGCCGGGGTGCGCGTAGGCCCGCTTCGTGAACCCGAGGCCCGAGTGACCGGCCCAGGCGGAGACCACCGTGTCCGGCACCCCGTTGTGGCCGCGCAGATGAGCGTGAACGAACGCCTGGTGACGCTGGCCGAGGTTCAGACGAAGATCGGGTACGAGGCGATGAACCGGGCGTTGGACGCTCTGGAGCTGACGGCCACGCAGCGCGCTCGCGCGCCCGAGGTGATGGCCGGTCTCCTGCGCGGCATGGCCACCGAGGCGCGGCCGGAACTCCCCGCCACCTGAACGCCAGGAAGCCGCAGCTCACACGGGCTGTGGCTTCCTGGCGTGTAGTCGGCCAGCCGGTCCGCCACCACGGATCGGGGCTCTAACGCCCTGACCCCTGGTTGCGATCCGCCGATGGAATGGTGGAAGACGATCGCGCCCCTGGTGGGTGTTGTTCTGGGAAGTCTCGGCACGTTGCCCGGGCAGCCGGGCCGTCGGGACCGGGTCCCCGAGTGGTGTCAGGAGGTGACCGCGAGTGGCCCGGACGGTCAGGTCCTCCGGGCCACGCCCCCGTAGAAGACGACGGAGTCGGGCAGGGAAGTCTGGGGCGACTCGTCGAGTTCGGGGCGCCACCGGTCGGCGCCCACCAGACCCGGCTCCAGGATCTCGAAGTCGCCGAAGAAGCGGGCGATCTCCTCGCGCGTGCGCAGGGCCAGGGTGATGCCTCCCGCCCTGTACTGGTCGTCGACCTCGCCCAGCCGGGCGTCGCCGGGCGTGTAACCGGCGTGGGTGACCACCAGTTGACTGCCTGGGGCCAGCGCGTCCGTCAGAGTGCCCACCAGCTCGTACGCCCCTTGCTCGTCGCTGACGAAGTGCAGCAGCGCGACCAGCGAGAGCTGCACGGGACGCGTGAAGTCCAGGACTTCTGAAGCCTGTTCGAGAATGTCCCGCGGTTCGCGCACGTCTGCCTGAACATAGGCGGTGGCGCCTTCGGGCGTGCCCCGCATCAGGGCTTCCGCGTGTGCCAGCACGATCGGGTCGTTGTCGCAGTAGACGACCCGCGCCTCCGGCGCGACGGCCTGCGCCACCTGGTGCAGATTGGGCTCCGTGGGTATCCCCGTCCCGATGTCGAGGAACTGCCGCATCCCGTGCGAGGCAGCCCATCGGGTCGCCCTGCGCATGAACGCCCGGTTCGCTCGTGCCACGTCCCGGACGCTCGGCTCGATGGCCAGCACCTGGCGGCCCAGCTCCTCGTCCACCGGGTAGTTGTCCTTGCCGCCGAGCCAGAAGTCGTACATGCGGGCGGGATGGGGTCTGCTGGTGTCGATCACGGGGGAGGTGGTGGACTCGTTGGTCCCGGACATCGCGACTCCTCTCACGACCCCGGCACACGAACCGAGGTCCACGCCTGAACAACGAAACCTATACGGGGGTTGATCGTCATGTCAGCGGAACGGCCGGGTCCCGGGGGTGCGTGCCACGCGGCGAGTGGTGGGCCGGCGGGTCAACGTGCCGGGGGTTCGTGGGAGTCGCCGACGAACTCGTCGAGCCACCGCTGGAGCGGCCGGGTGGCCCTGAGCGCCCGCTCCACCCGGTCCCGGGCCTCGCTCGTGCCCAGCCAGGGGCCGGCGGGCCAGCTCTGCCCGGCGTAGAGGCTCTTGTTGCGCAGCAGTTCGATGCGCGGATGGTCCCGGGGGTACCCGCGCGGCGCGGTCTTCAGTCTCTGTACGGCGTGGACGGTGGGGCCGGCGCGTTCCGTCTTGGCGATCGCTCGGTGCAGCCGCCTGCCGGAGTCCTCGTCGGCCACGGCCCGACGGTAGCGGTCGAGCTGGTCGCGGGCCATCGTGTAGAGGCCCGTCCCGACGAGGAGACCGTCGGCGGAGAGCTGGACGTAGCCGCCGCCGGCGAGCGTGGCGGCGGCCGTGGTCTTGTAGAGCGACTTGTCCTTGCTGAACCGGATGTCGCGGTAGGGGCGCAGGACGTGTCCCGGCCCCCACCTGGGCTCCAGTTCGTCCAACAGGGCCAGCAGCGGGGCGAGTACGCAGGTGTCGTAGGTCTCCCGATGTCGCTGCCAGTAGATCCGTGAGTTCTCGGCCTCCAGGCCCTCGAAGAACTCCAGGGCCTCCGCCGGCCATCCGTGGAAGGACATCGCCGCAGGCTACCGGGCCCGGGGCGGCTCAGCGCCCGCCCGCGCGGGGCGCCGACGCGGGCCCCTCGCATGCAGTAGCCGCCCTGGTGCACCGCACCCGCGACGGCGCCGGGTGCGGCACGCCAGAACGGCGCCGTGTTCCCCCTCGACGTGGGCCTGCCGGGCCCCCGGGCCGGGGGAGTGGTGGGATCGCGGCGGGTCAGCCCGGCCAGGTGCCGGTCAGGCGCCGCGTGGCGACGGCGCCCGAACGGTCGACCGCGGCCTTGACGACCGCGTAGATCGCGCCCTGGATGGCCGCGGCCAGCAGGATCTGCCGCCAGGAGCGGTCCTCGTCCGTGGCGTCGGGAGCGTCGTCGTCGCCCTCGACGACCTTCCACGTCTGCTTGAACACGGCGCCCGCGATCAGGCCGCTGACGGCGCCGAGAACCATCCCGACCGGCTTGTAGGCGATCTTGACCGCCTTCATCGGCGGCCTCCGCGGCCGCGACGCACGAGCAGGAAGACGAGGAGCGCCGCCCCTCCCGCGAGGAGCGGCGTCCGGTTGGCACGCGCGACACCAGCGGCCTGGCCGGCCTTCCGCAGCAGTGGATCGGGCGTCTTGTCCGCCGCGTACCGTCCCGCCCGGGCCGCCGTGTCCCGCACCTGGGCGGCGGTCCGCGCCGTCCGCTCCAGGACGGGATCCGGTGTCCGGTCCTGCACCACACGCTGTGCCTGCTCGGCCTTGTCACGAATCTGCCCGGAGACCACGGAGGCCTTCTCGGTCACCTGTGCCTTCACCGCGGCCGTCCTCTCCTGCGCCTGCGCCTTGACGTCGGCCTTGGCGGCCAGCGCTTCGACGGTCTGCCCGAGTTCGTCGCGCGTGCTCTCGACCTGCTCGCGCAGCTCCTCCGGGGTGGGGGCCTCGGGGGTGGGATTACCGATGTTGGTCCGGGATTCGTCGCTCATCAGTGTGCCCTCTCCTTGATCTCGGCCAGATCGGCCTTGACGCTGTCGATGGTCTGTTCAGGGGCGGGGGTGCCGCCCTCGGCGATCTGCTTCTTTCCGGCCAGGGCGGCCACCGAGGTCGCCACGGCCAGCACCGCCGTGACGATGAGAGCCGCCGCCCACACCGGCAGGGCCAGAGCGAGAGCGGCGACGCAGGTCGCCACCAGAGCCTGGGCCGTCAGGACGCCCAGCAGACCCGCGGTGCCGAAGAGACCGCCGCCCTTGCCGAAGCGTTTGCCCTTCTGGGCCATCTCGGCCCGGGCCAGCCGCATCTCGTCGCGTACCAGCTCGGACATCTGCTGTGACGCCCGCGAGACCAGCACGCCCACCGAGTCGTCGTCGGCCGGGGCTCGCCGCTCTGTTGTGCTCATGGCGCGATCACTTTCTTCCTCGATCCGTCGGAATCGTCCACCGGGCCGAGGCGCCCGCCGCGGGACGGTCGGCCGCTCCACCGCAGCGCGCCACGGCGACGCAAGCTCCTCGTCGGGCACGCACGCCGTTCTCCTGCCGGGGTACCCGGCAACCGCCCCGTCACCCACCCGGCGCGGAAACGCTTTGCGCGGGACGCCGCGGCATCGGCCCGGCAGCGGCCGTCCCCGCGCACGTGCCCCACGCACGCGTTGCGCTCACCGCTTGCCGCGGTCGCGGTCCCGCCTCGCTCCATGTCCTGCGGGTTGCCACCTCGACCGCGCCCATGCGTGACCCGGCGCGGACAGGAGCGCGGGAGGTTCCGTCCCGCCCCCGGCGCGTCCCGGCATGGCGAAGGCCCTCGCGAGGGAAGCCCGCGAGGGCCCGCACCGGCGACCCGGCCGGAGAACTCAGGTGGTCGACCCGGTCGGTTCCGCCCTCAGCTCACGCGTCCCACGTGCGCCAGGGCCTGCTTGAGCAGGACGCCGTGGCCGCCCGGCATCTCGCTGCGCAGAGCCGGGGACAAGGCGTCCTCCGGACTGAACCAGACCAGGTCGAGGGCGTCCTGGCGCGGCCGGCAGTCGCCGGCCACCGGGACGACGTACGCCAGGGACACCGCGTGCTGACGCGGATCGTGGAAGGGGGTGACGCCCTGCGTCGGGAAGTACTCCGCGACCGTGAACGGCTGCAGGGAGGCGGGGACCCGGGGGAGGGCCACCGGGCCGAGGTCCTTCTCCAGGTGGCGCAGCAGCGCGTCGCGGACCCGTTCGTGGTGCAGTACCCGGCCGGAGACCAGCGTCCGGCTGACCGTTCCGTCGGGGCCGATGCGCAGCAACAGGCCGACGCTGGTGACTTCACCACTGTCGTCGACGCGCACCGGTACGGCCTCGACGTAGAGGATCGGCATACGGGCGCGCGCCGATTCGAGTTCGTCGGCCGACAGCCAACCGGGCGTGGTTTCGGTCATGTCAGACATTGCTTGATCATACTTTCAGGGAGCTGCCCCCCGCTGTAGCACCGCGGAACTGACGGCCCCCCGCCGTGCCCCCGGCGGCGCGGCAGCGCCCTGGGACAGCGGCAGCGCGTGGCGCAACCGTCCGTGCCCTCCGATTGACGCCGGTACATCGGTACATGAAGTGCCTTCCCCCGGTCACTCTTCGGGCCGGCTGAACGAGCCGTCCGGACTCGGCGGACCGGCCTCGCAGACAAGCCACTCGTCTCGCCCGCCACCGATTCCACCGCCACCGCCACCGCCACCGCCACCGCCACCGCCACCGCCACCGCGCGACGCGGTGTTTCCCGGCACGTGCACCTCCCGCGCCTGCCGGCCCATCATGCGGATGCGCGAGGTCCATTCGGACAGTTCCTCCCGCTGTGCGAGTGACGGAACTTGTCCTCCTTCGTGCCGGTGGCCCAGGCCTCGCCGCGCCCGTGGAAGCGCACCACCGCGAGCTGCGGGGAAGTGACCCGCTCGACGCGGATCTCGTGGGCCGGGAGGCAGCCCGGGCGTTCGGAGAGCGTGGGGGAAGCCGCACGTCCCGCGCCCGGACTCGTGGGGCGACCCTCCGGGCACCAGCTACCTGGGGCGCTCCTCGGGTGCTCAGCCGCCTGCGCCGGCGGGTAGCGGGCGGGTGAGTGGCATCCGCAGGGCAGAGCCTCCGCACCGGGAAGGGCTCCAGGGCAAGGGGCCCGAACTCCCCGCGCGACGAGCCCAGTTCCCATCCCGCAGGACAGGGATACGCAGGCCGGGGCGCTCCGGTCCGCCCGGCAAGGGACGCGATGGGGCGCCCGCCCGGCCCCGGGCGCGATGTGAAGGAAGTCGTGGAGGTGGCCGGGTGCTCAGGCGGTTCCGCGCCCGAGGTAGGTCAGCGGGCCCGGGTCCGGGACCGGGATCTCGTGGAAGCCGAGCCGGTCGTAGAAGGCGCGGGCCGGAGTGTTGCTGGTGACCATGCCCAGATGCACGGCCGCCACCCCCTTCCGGTGCAGGGCGTCGAGGAACGCCCGTATCAACTGCCGTCCGTGCCCACTGCGCTGGTGCGTGGGCAGCAGGTCGATGTGGAGGTGCGCCGGGTACTCCGACAGCTCGGGCACCAGCATCCGTTCCGGGCGGTGCATCAGGTCGACCATCACCTCGGTCGGGGTGGTCGGCGGGCCCGCGAGGGCGGGATAGCGCGTGGACACCCCCGGCAGCCACTCCGTGCGGAAACGGGAGACGAACGACGCGGTGTCGGCGGTCCCCAGGACGTAGCCGACCGCCCGTCCCTCGTCCTCCACCACGAAGGCCAGATCGGGTTCGAGGACGGCGTAGGGCGCCGCGAAGATGTTGGGCAGCAGCTCCAGGTCCGGGTAGATCGCCCGCGAGTCACCGCCCTCGTGCGCGGTCCGCACGCAGATGTCGAAAAGTGCTTGCTGATCCTCGGGCCGATAGGGACGAAGAGTCGCCGTTGATGTCATGGCGGGGATTATGAGGGGCGTGGGAGCGGTCCCACAAGCATGTTTCGGCGTAGGGTCAGGGCCGACGGGGCACATCCGCCCGGAACCCCGTCCCTCGGTGGCACCCTGCACCCGGCCCTGATCGGCGGGAGCTTCGACGGGCTCACGATCCACGACGCCGGTGCCGCGTGCCGATGGGCCGGCCAGCCCCGCCCTCGTCTCCCTCCCCGCCGCTCGGCACCCGGCGCGCCCTTCGCCGCTGGGGAGTCGGGACATCCCGGGCGGCCGGACACCGGACGTCTCCCGTACCCGCCCCGCCACGTCAGTCCATCACGTCACCCCGTCACGGAGGACCATGATCATGCGACGCTACATCCTCACCGGCACACCGGGCGCCGGTAAGACGTCGATCCTTCGTGGCCTGGCACAGCTCGGCCACAGCACGGTCGAGGAGGCGGCGACCACCGTCATCGCCCAGGCGCAGGAGCACGGCGAGGCCGAGCCGTGGACCCGGGCCTCGTTCCTCGACGACATCGTCGCCGTACAGCGCCGACGGCAACGGGAGGCACCCGTCCCGGCCGACGGTGTCCAGTTCTTCGACAGGTCACCGGTCTGCACACACGCGCTGGCCGTGTACCTGAAACTGCCGCACTCCCCGGCGCTCGTGTCCGAGCTCGACCGGATCGCCAGGGAGGCGGTCTACGAACGGGACGTCTTCTTCGTCCGCAATCTGGGGTTCTGCGAACCCAGCGCGGCGCGACGCATCAGCTTCCGGGAGTCACTGGAGTTCGAGCGCGTCCACGAGCAGAGCTATCGGACGTTCGGATACCGGCTCATCGACGTTCCGGCCGGCCCGCTGACCCGGCGGACCGGCGCGGTTCGCGCCGCGGCCGCCCGCCTCGCCGCTGCGGCTCCCACCTCACCGGAGCCGGCCCCCGGGCCGACGCGGTGACGGCGGGGCGTCCCGCCGGTGCGCAGGCCGCCGGTCCCCCCGGTGCCCCTACACGGTGAGGAAGGCGCTGAGCCGGCGATCGGTGACGGAGCGCCCGACCTGCACCTCGTAGCGGCCCGCGACGTGGCGCCAGCGATCCCGGGTCTCGTCCCAGATCTCGAAGGCGCGCCCGGGAAGAGGCACCGTCACCCGCACCGTCTCGCCCGGCGCGGCCTCGACGTTCGCGAAACCGGCCAGCCACCTCGCGGGGCGGGCCTCCCCCGCGCCGGACGCTCCCTCGCCGTCCGTGGGGGCGAGATACACCTGGACGACCTCACGCCCCGCGCGCCGGCCCGAGTTGCGGATGTCGACGCTGACGGTCCCCTCCTCCACCTGGACCGCCTCGTACGTCCACTCGGTGTACCCCAGTCCGTGGCCGAAGGGGTACGAGGGGACCGCTCCCGCCCTCTCCCAGGCCCGGTAGCCGATGAACACGCCCTCCTCGTAATGGAGTCGGCCGTCCGTCGGGGTCACCTCGGTGACCGGGGCCAGGCGGAGTTCGCCCCACGTGGTCGGGAGTCGTCCCCCCGGCTCCTCGGCGCCGAGCAGGACGTCGGCGAGCGCGGCCCCACCCTCCTGCCCGGGGAACCAGCTGAGCAGGACGGCGGCCACCTCGTCACGCCACGGAAGCTCCACCGGGGAACCGGAGTTGACCACCACGACGGTGTGCGGGTTCACGGCGGCCACCGCGCGCACCAGGTCGTCCTGGCGCCCGGGCAGCCGCAGGTCGCGGCGGTCGAAGCCCTCGGACTCGACGCGTTCGGTCGTGGCGACGACCACGATCGCGGCGTCCGCCTCGCGCGCGAGGGACACCGCCTCGGCGATCAGCTCCTCGGCGTCCCTGCGCGGGCCGAGGTGCACGAGGGTGAAGATCACGCCGAACAGCGGCGCGGCGGACTCCTCGGGCAGGGTGTACAGCAGCGACACCTCGACCGGCTCGCCCTCGGTCAGTACGGGCGTGCCGCGTTCCACGGGAGCGCCGAAGGCCGGGCCGAAGGCGTCCGTGGACTCACCGGCCGGCTCCTCGCCGTCGTAGAGGAGTTCGTCCCCGACGGTGAGCCTGAACCTTCCGGCGCCCCGGGTGCCGAAGGGGTGCGGGCCGCTCTCCCGGGGAACGAAGGTGCCGACGATCTCGACGCTGTGCAGCGACTCCCGGGTGACGCCGGCCGGCAGGTCGTCGGCGCTCCACTGAAGGTGCCCGTTGGGCAGCGGCGTCTCGGTGAGCAGGCCGCCGTCCGCGTCACGGCACACCGCCCGCAGGGTGAACCCCTTGTCGGCAGCCGCCAGTTCGTCGCTAGGGTCGGCGCCCACCGCATAGCTGAGGGCCCCCTCGGGGAGAGCTGCCGCGAGGCCGTCGAGCGGGGAGACGGTGTGCTCGGGGAAGACGGTCGCCGATCCGCCGCCCAGGACCCGGGCGTCCCGTGCGGCCGCCCCCAGCAGGGCGACCCGGCCGCCCGCGGAGAGGGACAGCGGGAGTGCGGGAAGCCCGCCGGACACGGGCTCGTTGCGGACGAGGACGAAGCCGCGCCGCGCGATCTCGCGGACCAGGGCCGCCCCGTCCACCTCGGCCGGAAGCCGTCCGGCCACCGGCTCCGCGCCCGCGAGCAGCCCCAGACGGGCCGCGAGCAGCAGGACGCGGCGCACGGCCTGGTCGACTTTCGCCTCCTCGACCGCGCCGTCCCGCACGGCCTTGGCCAGCGCCTCTCCGTAGACGGTGTCCGGCCCCGGCATCGCGAGGTCCAGTCCGCCCTCGATGCCGCCGAGGGTGGAGCGGGCGGCCAGCCAGTCCGAGACGTTCACGCCGTCGAAGTCCCACTCGCCGCGCAGCACCTCGTTGACGAGGTAGCGGTGCTCGGTCATCGTGGCGCCGTTGACCGTGTTGTAGGCGGTCATGATGCCCCAGGGGTGGGCGTTCTTGACGATGGTCTCGAAGGGGGCGAGGTAGAGCTCGCGCAGGGGGCGTGGGGCGATGCGGTTGTCGACGGTGAAGCGGTCGGTCTCGGCGTCGTTGCCCACGAAGTGCTTGACGGTGGTGCCGACGCCGCCGGACTGCACGCCCTGGACGTAGCCGGTGCCGATCGCCCCGGTGAGGTACGGGTCCTCGCTGTAGGTCTCGAAGTGCCGGCCGCCCAGCGGTGAGCGGTGCAGGTTGACGGTCGGCGCGAGCAGGACGTGCACGCCCTTGCGGCGGGCCTCCTGGGCGAGCAGTCGTCCGGCGCGGCGGGCGAGGTCCGGGTCCCAGGTCGCGGAGAGCGCGGTCGGCGAGGGCAGGGCGATCGACGGGTTGTCGGCGCTCCAGCCGGAACCGCGCACACCGACCGGGCCGTCGGACACGACCAGGGACTCCAGGCCGATCTCGGGAAGCGCGGGCAGCGACCACAGGTCCTGCCCGGCCAGCAGCCGCGTCTTGGTGTCCAGGTCGAGTACGGCGAGGGCGGCCTCGACGACCTTCTCCCGCACCAGGGCCTGCTGCTGTTCCCGGCCCCGGTCGTCGCCGACCCGTCCATGGTCGTCGCCGGTCCGTCCCCGGTTCCGGTCCTGGGACTCGGTGGAGGGCCGTGGGGCGCTCCCGGTGGCGAGGGCGAGGTCCCTGTCCTGGTGCATGGTGCTGACTCCTCGTGGACTTCGGTGGCGGTGCCGGGGCGTCACCCCGGACGGCTCCCTCGACCCGGTGCGGCCGGGTACGGGGCAGGGGCGGGACACCGGGAAGGACCACGGGCCGTTCGCGATGGTGCGAGCCGCGTCCCGCCCGCCTCGCCGGGTGCGCAGGACAGGGTGCATGAAACGATTCAGACACGGACACGCTAGAGGTCCGGCTGCGGAACTGTCAAGGTTCCGCAGCCGGTTTCCCCCGGGGCGCGTCAGGCGTCGCCCGACCCCTTGAAGCGGGCCACCTGCTGTCCCAGGAGGTCCAGATAGAGAGTGCCGAGTTCGACGCTGGGCTCGATGTCGTTGCTGAACTCGGGGGACATCTCCTCTCCCGGTTTCTCCGGGCAGCCGGTCCACTCGTTGAAGGACTGCACCAGCACGACGCGCGGTCCGACGGCGACCGCCCGGTCCCACTTGCTGACGAAGGTGCGCCCGCCCTCGCGCCCCTCGCGCTTGTTCTCGCTGACCCAGCCGTCCGGATCCCCGCGCACCGCAGCGTTGACCACCATGGCCTCGGGGACGCCGTCCACCACCGGGTAGGTCTGCTCGCCGCGGTCCTCCCACGACCAGTAGCCGTACTTGCTCACCCGGCCGTCCAGAAGGCTCGGCTGGTCCGAGACGAAGCCGGTCATGTGCCGCACGGTGAACCGCTGGTCGTCCCACGGGGGCGGTCCGTCGGGAAACAGGGCGGGGGTCCCGGCGTAGTCGACGAGCAGGGGCTTGTCCCGGAAGGTCTGGTAGAGCGGCCCGCGTACCGGGTCGCTGACGAAATCGCGGTAGACCTGGTCCGCCTTGGCCTGGATGCGTCCGTTGGTGTAGTCGGCGGCGTGCGAGGTGCCGATCAGGATCGCGAGCCTCGGCGGCGAGGGCATGTGCGCGAAGGTGGCGAAGACGGCGGCCGTGGCGTCCTCGATGGCCTTGATGTCGGTCCGCCCCGGGTCCGCCGGGTAATCGATGTTGTTGGACCAGTCGATCAGGAGAAAGTCGACCCCGGCGCCGGCCAGCCATTCGCCGTGCTGCCGGATGACGGCCGGGTCGGACGAGTCGTAGGGCCCCAGCTGGGGGGTGCCCCAGGTGCAGCCACCGTTGCTCGACCAGGTGGTCGGCGGGAACCAGGGGGAGTAGGCGATGCCGACCAGCCGGTCCTCGGTGGCGGCGGCCCGGCCGCTGCCGAGAGTCAACGGAAGGCCCAGGGCGCCGGCGGCCGCCGCCACCGCACCGGTGATGACGGTTCGTCTGCGGGGGGAGGGTAAGGCGTTCATGCGAACTCCAGGTGTGTGTCTCCGAGGGGGTACGACTCCGCGTGGGTGTGTGACTTCACGGCCGCACGGTCACGGAGGGATGCGGCCCCGCAGTCGCACGACTCCGGGTGGGGGGCTGCGGAGGGGTGCGGCTCCGTGGATGTGCGCGGCCCGAGGCGTCCTTCGGGCCGCCAGGGCGGGGAGGCGGGCTGTCCCCTCCAACGTGAAAGGATTCACCCCCAGGGACTACAACACGCGTACGGATCGGTGTCCAGAGTCGTGCGCGGCCTTCCTCGCGGCCCGGGCTGTGGAGTGCCACGCGCCGGGCCGAAGGGGCTCCCCGCCCGGTTTCCGCGCACCGTCCGGCCCGGTCCGGCGGCTCCGCGCGTCGGCCGGGCGGTGGCCGGGGAGCGGCTCGACTGCTGGGCGGTGGAACCCACTTGCCCCCTTCCGGACGCAAGTGCGCGGTCCGAAAAAGGGGGTCGGGGCGCTGGGGCGGTGTGGTCCGTGGCGGCGCCGGTCGATCGGGCGGCAACCGCGCCGCGCGGCAGCCGTGTTGACCGGACCGCCCGGGGGCCGGGTGGCGACGCGTGCGGGCGAGGTCCCGGCCGAGAGGTGTCGCCCGAGCCCTTGACCGGCGTGCCGGGGCGCGCCATAGTGCGCTGAATCCTTTCATTCGACCGCCGCTTGCCGAGCCGCTCAGGCCCGAGTGATCCGGTAGGCGTCGCCATGCCTTCACCGCAGGAGGACTTTTGTCCATGCGAGAACCACACTCGACCGGGCTGCCCGCCGGTACCTCGGCTTCCGCCGGACTGAGCCGGCGCGGTCTGCTGGCCGGCTCAGGTGCTGTCGCCGCCGTCGCCGCCACGGGACTTGCCGCCGCCCCCGCCGAGGCCGCGTCGTCGTCCGTGCCGGGCGGGAGCGGTCGCGTGCGCACCACGAGGACGGCCGCGCGGGGCCGGGAGCGTGCGACCGGAGCGCGCAGGCAGACCAAGATCGGCATGGGATACCAGACCTGGTTCATGCCCGGGGTGAGCCAGTGGCAGACCCCGGAGGCCACCCCGGTCCTCGGCCACTACAACTCCCTCGACGAGAAGGTCATCAAGCAGCACGCCGAGTGGCTGAACTGGGCGGGGATGGACTACCTGCTGCTGGACTGGTCGAACAACCTCGGCGGCAACTGGACCAATGACACCGCCGCCCAGATCATCAAGGGTACGGACGCGCTCCTGGCGGTGTACGCCAAGCTCAGGAAGCGTCCGCAGGTGACGCTGCTGCTCGGCATGGACGACGGCAAGGCGGGCACACCGCACTTCCTCGAACAGATCGAGGAGGTCAAGAAGCGGATCGCCAAGTATCCCGATCTGTGGTTGCAGCACGAGGGCAAGCCGCTGCTGAGCGTCTTCACCGGTGCGAGCGTGAACATGCCTCCGGACTGGCACGACGACGCCTTCACCCTCCGCTGGCAGGGCGCCTTCCGGGAGATCGTCCTCAACCCCGGTGGCCAGTGGAGCTGGAAGGACCGTACGACCTTCGCCAACGGCCCGGAGAAGGTCGTCGCCGACTTCCGGTTCGGCGGGGACACCCTGGACGGCTGGAAGGTCGAGGGCCCCTGGAAGATCGACAAGGTGCCCACCGGCCCGTCCTTCGACAACCAGGTCGAGGTGCGCTGCGTCTCCATCCGCCCCGCCGAAGGGGAGGACCAGGCCAAGGGACGGCTCACCAGCCCGCCCTTCACCATCACGGAACCGGTCGTCGCCTTCAACGCCATCGGCACGGACATGGCCGCGTACGACAAGATCCCGAGCCTGGACGGCCGCAACGTCTTCCTGCTGTCCGACGCCACCACGGGCGAGGTGCTCCGGCACGCCTCCCCGCCCGGCGAACCGACGGGCTTCCACGTGCGCCAGTGGAACGTGCGTGACCTCAAGGGACGCAAGGTCGTGTTCGAGATCGTCAACAACAACGACTTCCCCGCGAACCTGGGCTGGACCGGCGTGGACCGGGTCTTCCAGCAGCGGGCCGAGCAGATCGTCGTGGTGCCCGCGAGCGCCGGCAACCACGGCCCCGGCAGCTACGACACCTGGGACGCCGACTCGCGCGAGCACGGCGCCACCTATCTCTCGCAGTTCACCGGTGCCTTCGACTGGGAGCCGGAGTTCCTCCAGATCACCGCGTGGAACGAGTTCGGCGCCCCCGACCAGTTCAGCGTGAGCGCCAGCAACGACATCGAGCCCACCAAGGTGACCAAGCTCAAGGGCAAGGCCTCCGACGGCTGGGGCTACTACTACCTGGACCTGACGCGGGACCTGGTGGACCAGTACCGCGCCGGGGCCGAGTTCCCCGACGTCCGCCTCGACGTGCGCTACCCGTGAGCCACTGCCCCTTGATCCACTGACCACCCTGATCCACTGATCACCGCGTCAACGCGAGCCGGCCGCCCGGGAGATGTCGTCCCGGGCGGCCGACGCGCGTGCTGCGGTGCTCAGACCGCCGTGCCCTCCTGCCCCAGGGCCACGAGCCGGTCCAGGGGCGTGCCCTCGAACACGCGGCGCCCCAGGAGGACGGCCGCGGCCGAGGTCCAGCCGTGCAGCCTGATCGTGCCGTACCGCTCGTTCGGCAGCTCCAGGCCGCCCGTCACCACGTTGTACTTCTCGTAGAGTTCGCCGGTCTCCTCGAAGTGGCGCACCATCAGCCGGACGAAGCCCTCCGCGGCGTCCAGCCCCGCCTCGTGCAGTCCGTACCGGTCCAGCCCCCACACGGCGACGACGATCAGTGGTGCCCAGCCCGCCGGGTACATCCACTGCACGTCGCCCTCGCCCATGCCCGCGTGCGGACTGGGCAGGGCACGGTCGGTCGTGGTCAGACCGTGCGGGTGGCGGAAGCGGTCCAGAGCGAGCGCCGCCCGCTCGGCCTGTTCCGGGGTGGCGACCCCCGCCCACAGCGGCCAGAAGCCGCACAGACTCCAGTGCGGGAGCCTGCGGCCCGCCACGTGGTCGTAGTCGAAGAAGAAGCCGGCCTCCTCGTCCCAGCACAGCTCACGGATGAGCGCCGCCCGCCGCCCGGCCTCGGCGCGCCACCTCTGAGCGTCCTCCTCCTCGCCGAGCAGGTCCGCGAGTTCGGCGAGGACCTCGGCGTAACGGACCAGCGCGCAGTTGGTGATCAGCGGCGCGACACGGCGAACGTCCCCGTCGTAGATCGGCGTCCAGTCCAGCCCCGTCTCCGCCTCGGCGGCCAGCCGCGGGTCCAGCGACGGGTCCCCGAGGTCGGCGTTGGTCGCCAGACCGCAAGGGGTCGAGTGGTGAGCGGCGCCCCAGTAGTCCGTGTACTCGGCGACCAGAGCCGGATAGGCGCGGTGCAGCAGCGCGGTGTCGCCCACGGCCCGCACGTACCGCAGGATTCCGTCGGGGAACACCGGTGTCTGCGAACGGGTGCACAGCGCCAGCTGGTTGGCGTTCGGCATGAAGCCGAAGCGCTCCACCATCGACAGGTAGTCGACCGCGTGGTTGCGGACGAGGTCGGTCCGCCCGTGCTGGAGCAGGGCCAGGTTGCTGAACCACGTGTCCCAGGCGAACATCGACCGGTACCACGGCGGACCCACCCGCCCACCGCCCGAGGCGTAGGGCTCCGGAAGGTAGAGGGCGTTGGAGTCGGCGCGCACCTCCTCCTCGTGAGCGGTGACGAGGTCCTCGTCCCACCACGCGCGGACCTGCTCGTCGAGGCGCTGCCAGCCCCGTCGGCCCTCGGCGTCGGTCAGGAGGCCGTCGGCCAGGGGGGAGTCGGTCATGAGGTGACCCTTCGGATCGTACGGAAGCGGGGCCGGCCACCACGGCGGCCGGATACTGCGGGAGCCGCGGGCCTCACCACGTGCGCGGGGCGGAGGTCCAGCCCACCCGGCCGAGGAAGAAGCTCACCGGGAACGGCACGCCCCCGGCGTCGGGGTGGTGTACGGCGACCTCGATCGCGACCACCGAGCCCTGCCCCTCCCACGCTTCGGGGCCGTCCGCCAGATCGACCGTCACCCGGTTCCAGCCGGCCGGCAGCGGGCGGTTCAGGTACCCCTCCCGGACCGAGCCGTCGGCGGCTATCAGGCGCAGCACCGCCCGGCCCATCAGGGAGTCCGCCGGGGCCGGCACGCACTGGTCGACATGGGCGTACGCGTAGCGCGCGGCCCGCAGATCCGCCGGCCGCGGCAGATCCAGCCGCACGGTACGCGACTGCCGCGGGTCGCACGGCTCCCCGCCCACCAGCAGCACCGCGCCGGACACCGGCTCGTGGAAGACCGGACGGCACTCGGGGGTGTCGAGCACCTGGAGCGAGGCGCCGCCGGACACCGCCCGCCAGCCCTCGGCGCCGGTACCGTCGGACAACCAGCTCGCCCCGGTCTCCACCCGCAGGACACGCTCCGCGCGCCGTTCGCCGTACCCGACCTCCAGCCGCGCCGTGGCGTCCGGCGCGGCGTCCACGGGCGCCGTGACCAGCACACTGGGCGCCGCACCCGGCTCCCCGCCGCCCGCGACCGCCTCGGCGGACCAGCCCGCGCCGATCAGCGCCCGCACGTCCCCGGGAGTGGTGCCCGCCACCAGCGGCACCCGCACCGGCTCGCCCGGCCGCGCGGCCGGCGCCGCGCCCAGCAGCGGCGCCCGCTCGTCGCCGTCCGCCGCGCTCTCCAGGGCGTAGGAACCCGCGGGGGCTCCGACCAGCAGGTCCTCGCCGTCGCGGCCCAGCACCCGCAGCTGCGGATGCGGCCGCTCACCGAGCACCAGCCCGTCTGCCAGGACCGGGCCGTGCGCCCCGCCGGGCACCCGGATCACGGCCTCGGAACCCACCGGAACGGTCACCGACAGCGCGAGCCCGCGCTGAGGCCCCGCACCGGTGCGCTCCCACGCCACCGCGACGGTGCCCCGCACGGTCCGCACCTCGCCGCTCACCCGGTTCAGTCCCGGCACCGGACGCGGAGCGACCGTGAACCGGGCGAACCCGGGGCCCGAGAGATCGGGCTCGATCCCCACCAGGCGCCGCCACACCCACTCCGCGAACGGGGCCCCCATGCCGATGTGGTCCAGCGAGCCCGTCCCGGTGTTCTTCGCGTCGATCCACCAGCACTCCCACAGCGTGCCCGGGCCCTGGGCGAGCATCGCGCCGATGCCGGGCGACCGCGGCTGGTGCAGGGCGGCGAGCAGCGCCGCCCCCGCACCGGGACGCCACACGGCGCTGTCCGCGCCCGGCCGCACCGGACCCCCGCCCAGGGCCCGCACCAGCGACTGCGTGGCGGAGAAACCCGAGGTCACCCGGTCCCCGCCGTCGTGCACCGCGGCGGCGAGTTCCGCGAGCAGCCCCGCCTCCTGTGCCGCGCTCTCGGCCAGCCCGCAGGCGAGGGCGAGCGCCGCGGCGGCCTGTGTCCCGTTGGCCCACCGCCCGGTCACCGGGTCCCGCAGCAGACGGCGGGCCGCCGCCACGAGCCGGTCCGCCTCGGCCCTGCGCCGGACAGCCTGCGCGTCCTCGCCGATCGCCGCCTCCAGATCGGCCAGATCGCGCAGCGAGGCGATCACCGCGCAGGTCTGGAGCAGCACCGGCGGGGTCTGCCGCAGCGCGAGCCAGTCGAAGCCGTACGACAGCTCGACCTCGGTCACCAGCCCCTGCGGCCCCACCAGACCGAGCTGGTGGTCCGCCCAGCGCCGCAGCGCGCCGATGTGCTCGTGCACGACCGCGAGATCGCCGTAGCGCAGGTAGTGCTCACGGACGATCACGTTGTAGGCCGAACCCCACACCGGGTCGGGAGCGGCGGCCGCCTCCTCCAGCTGCGGCACGATGGCCGGCACCGCCCCGTCCGCGCGCTGCCCCGCCCTGATGTCCCGCAGCCACTTGCGGTAGACGCCCGCCATGTCCAGGTGCGAGACGGCCGCCGCGGCCGACACCGAGGCGTCGCCCGTCCAGCCCTGCTGCTCGCGGGTCGGGCAGTCCTCGGGCAGCGCGTGCAGGTTGTTCCACTGCGTGCGCACCGCCGCGTCCACCATCTGTTCCACCAGCGGGTCGTCGGCCCGCACGGTGCCGATCCGTGGAACGTCGCTGTGCAGGGCGCGGCCGGTGACGCCCACCCGCGCCGCCTCGGGTACGCCACGCACCTCGACGTACCGGAACCCGTGGAAGGCGAACCACACACCGGCCCGCTCACCCTCGCGACCACCCGCCGTGCAGCGGAACACCTGCCGCTCGCGTTCCACGTCGCTCGGCAGCCGGATGTTCGTCGTGCAGACACGGCCCGCCGCGTCGAGCAGCTCGCCGTGGACGGCCTCCAGGACGGTTCCGGCGGGCACCCCGTGCAGGGTCAGCTCGCTGCGGCCGGCCAGGTTCTCCCCGACGTCGTACACCCGCACGCCGGGCGCCGGACGCCCGATCTCCACGGCCTCCCGCTCGCGCACCACGCGCAGCGCGGGCCCCGGGTCCGGCAGCACGCTCGGCAGTCCGGCCGGCTCCACCATCGCGCACGGCCGCCACGCCGCGTCGTCGAAGGCGACCGTGTCCCAGCCGTCACCGACCGTGGCGTCGTGGTGTTCGAGGTAGTGGTTCTCCTCGGCGACCACCGGGGTCGGGCCGTACCGCCAGCCCGCTCCCGTACCGGCACGGAAGCCGCCGCCGTCCGACAGTTCGCCCACCAGGGTGGCGAGCACCCGCGGCGGGCTGTCGTGATCGCGGCGCTTCCCGGTCCCGGTGATCAGGGTGATCGCGTTGTCGCCCGCCCCCAGCAGATCGGTGACGTCGTAGCAGCGGTACAGGGCGACGTGCTGCTCGGTCCGTGAGGGATCGCAGGAGTCCGGGTTGACCGGACGCCCGTTCACGTGCACGCGCACGAGCCCCTGGGCCGTGAAGTACAGCCGCGCGCGCCGGGGCGCGTGCGGAAGGGTGAGGACCCGGCGGGCCGCGTGCCGCGCCGGGACCTCCAGCCACCTGGCGTCCCAGTCCTCGTCGGCCGGCCCCGTCTCCAGCGCGCCGGGTGCCGACCAGCCGGACACCCGGTCCGTCTCGTCCCACACCCGGACCGCCCAGCGGGCCGAGACCAGGGGCGGCAGCGGCGCGCCGGTCCAGGGCACGTGCACCCCGCTGTCGCCCTCGACGCGCCCCGAGTCCCACAGCTCCCGGTCCTCCCGGCCCCCGCCCGCGCCCGGAATCCAGGCCCGCACCTGGTAGGCGCGCTGGAGCTGCCCGCGCCGGACCAGGGGGACGACCCAACTGAGGGTGGGGGTAAGGGAGGTGAGGACCGCGACGAAGCGGTCGGCGGTGGCCGTGGTGGGCGACTGGTCATCGGCCCGCAGCTCGCGGGGGGCGGGGGAGACGTCGGGCTCGGACAGCTCGGTCGTGGGGTGCGCGGACATCGCGGTGGTTGTCCTCCGTCGGCGGCTCTGACAGAATCTGAATCGATTCATTCGGGCGCTATGTCATCACGCCGGACCTGCCGTGTAAACCCCGGCCAGCGAAGTCCGCCCCGGACACGCGGTGCCGCAGGACCCGCGACCACCGGGGCGGCCGGCGCGTGCCGCCGCTGTGGGGCAGTCGCCCTCCCACCGAGAGGAAACACCCGCATGATCCCCTCGTCCCCCGTCCCCTTCGCCACGGTTCTCCCCGGCGAGGACCTCGATCCGCGCCTCGCGGCGTCCCTGCGCCGCCTCCAGCAGGCGGACTACGACGCGGACCCCGTACTGGAGGACGGGGTGACGGGGACCTGGCCGGGCGACTACCCGGGGCGACTGGTCCTGGCCCTCAGCCGCCTGGCCGCCGTCACCGGTGAGCAGCCGCGGCAGTTGCAGGAGCTGGTGGACGCGCTGCCCGGCCGGCTCAACGCCCGGGGACACCTCGGCCCCGTGCACCGCGAGGCCGTCGACGAGCAGCAACTGGCCGGACACGGCTGGCTGGTCTCCGGACTGCTCGCCCACCACCGGCTGACCGGCCAGGACCGCTCGAAGGACCTCGCCCTGGGCATCGTCCGCGGGCTGTTCCTGCCCGCCGCCTCTCGGCTGCCGGACTACCCGCGCCGCCGGCCCGGCGACGACACCGAGGGCGAGGCGTCCGGCACGGTCGTGGGCCGCGAGGGCGGCTGGCTGCTGTCCTCCGACACCTACTGCGTCTTCATCGCCCTGGAGGGCCTGGTGGCCGCGTACGCCGCCACGCGGGACCAGGAACTCGCGGACGCCGTGGAGGCGCTGGCGCTCCTCGTGGACCGGGACGACCCGCTGGCCTCCCGGGCGCAACTGCACGCCACCCTGACCGCGGCCCGCTGCCTGCACGCCTTCCACGAGCTGACCGGCTCGGCCACCGCCCTCGCCACCGCCCGCAGGCTCTACGACCTGTACGGCGCGCACGGCCGCACCGCCCACTACGCGACCTGGAACTGGTTCGGCCGCGCCGACTCCTGGACCGAGCCCTGCGCCGTGACCGACTCGGTGATCCTCGCCCTGGGGCTGTGGCGGACCACGCGTGAGCCGCGCTACCTGGAGGACGCCCACGCGATCGAGCACAACGGCCTCGGCCACGCGCAGAAGCCGGACGGCGGCTTCGGCCTCGACTCCGTCACCGGCCCCGCACAGCCCTGGCTCACCAACGTCCACCCCGACGCCGCGTGGTGCTGCACGATGCGCGGGGCCGTCGGCCTGGCCGAACTCCACGAGCGCGGATACAGCCTGGTCGGTGCGGGTGCGGGTGCGGGTGCGGGTGCGGGTGCGGGTGCGGATGCGGGTGTGCGGGCCCGTCTCGGTGACGGCGCGGGGGAGCGGGGCGCCGTCGACGTGCTGAGTGTCGATCTCTACCACGACGGGGACACCCGCCTCGTCCTGCCCGGCGGCTCCCTGGTGCTCCGGCAGCGGACCACCTGGCCCGTGGGCGGCCGGACCGAGCTGGAGGTGCTGGAGTCCACACTGACCGGTCCGCTGTGCCTCAGCTTCTTCCTGCCGTCGTGGGCCGACCCGCGCCGGGTCACGACGACCGTCAACGGCATTCCGGCAGGAGGGAATTCGGCCCCCGGCCGACTGGTGAAGGTACCCGTGGCGGGGGACCGGTACGCCGTGGAGTTCCCGGTGGGCACGCGGGTCCGTCCGGTGGCGGGGCAGGACGGCCCCGTGTCCTTGTGGCACGGGACGCTGCTGCTGGGCGCCGAGCCGCTGGAGGCCGGTGGGGAAACCGGGGCGGAGGCGGGGCCGGTGCTGCCCTGCGACATCGAGCCGGTGGACCCTGCGTGCGCGCACTACCGGGCGGGTGGTGGCCTGCTCGGGCTGTCCCCCGTCCGTGAGGTCTTCGCCCGCACCGGCGCGGCGGTGAGCGGCTACCGGGCGCGGGTGGTGTTCGACCCCCGATAGTCCGGGGCCAGGTGCCCCACGCGTACGACCAGCCGCTCCGAGAGAATGTAACGTTTCATTACCCACTCTTGGCCTACGCCGGCCGAGGTGGCCCTCGCGGCTGTGCCGGTGAGTGATCCGCCGAGGCGCGGGTGCCGCCGGGCTCTTGCCGATCCGGCAAGCCGAACGCTGATCCCCGAAGGTTTCCGTCACGTTCCGGCCGCCCGTTCCGGCGCGCCGGAAACGCGCCTTGACGACTCCCTGTGCGACTCCCAAGATGGTGAATGCTTTCAAAAAAGGGGACGGACTGCGCCCGCCCGTGGGCCAGGGCACCGGACACCGGTGGATCTCCCCCGGCGCCGCGTCCGTCACCCCGGCCGGGCAGGTGACCGGCCTCCACCGTCATCCACTCAGGACAGCAGGGGTTTTCGCCAGTGGGCACGATCAACGACCCGGGAGCCGGACACTCCGCTCCCGGTCCCCTCTTCCGGCACCACCGCGGGACGAGGGCGGGAACCCGCGCCCGGGACACCGGGCCGGCCAGCCGGTCCGCGCCCGGGGCCGGCGGCGAACCACGCGGGCGGCACCCGCGTGAGCGTCACCGGCCGGTACGGCACACCGTGCCCGCGAGAACGGGCGCCGCGTACACCGGGACGGCCGCCGGAACGCGCCGATGAGCCGGCCGCGAGCGGCCGCCGCCCCCGCGCCCGCCGCCTCGGCCCGGCGTGCCGTGGCGGTGGCCGCGACGACCCAGACCATGGTGGTGCTCGACACCGCCGTCCTCGCGATCGCCCTGCCCTGGATGGCCGGCGATCTGCACATCAGCACCGGCATGCTGCCGTGGGTGATGAACGCCTACGCACTGCCCTTCGCCGGCTGCCTGCTCCTCGGCGGGCGGATCTCCGACCTGTTCGGGTCGGTCACGGCGCTGCGTACCGGGCTGGGCCTGTTCGCCGTGGCGAGCCTCGGCGCGGGACTCGCCCCCTCCCTCGACGTGCTGCTGCTGTGCCGCGGGCTCCAGGGGGTCGGGGGCGCGCTGCTCTCCCCGGCGAGCCTGGCGCTGCTCACCGGCGCCACGGCGGCGGGCACGGAGCGGGAACGCGCCATCGGGGTGTGGAGCATCGCCGCCTCCGTGGGCGCCTCGGCCTCGGCCCTCCTCGGCGGGGTGCTGACGCAGACACTGGGCTGGCGCTGGGTGCTGCTCATCAACGTACTGATCGCTCCCCCTCTCTTCCTCGGCAGCAGGGGGCTCGGGCTGCCGCCCGCCGCGCAGGCCCCGAATCTGCGCCGAAGGTCCCAACTGGACGTCCCGGGAGTCCTGCTGTTCCTCCTGGGCTTCGCGAGCCTCAACCTGGCCGCGACCGCGGACGGCGGCGCGCAGCAGGTGACGCGCAGCGTGCCCGCGGGCGTCGTCGCGGTGGCCGGGCTGACCGCGTTCGTCCTGGTCGAACGGCGGGTGCGGCATCCGCTGCTGCCGCTGCGTCTGCTGCGCAACGGCCACGTCGCGTACACCAACGGCGCGGCCGCCGCGCTGCTGGCCGGTACCGCCGCGACCGGTTACTACTCCACCCTGTACGCGCAGGAGGTCTCCGGGCTCTCCCCGCTGGCGACGGCCGCGTTGATGCTGCCGGCCACGGTCGCCGGGGTCGTCACCGCCCGGCGCATCCCCCGCCTGGTCAGCAGGTGGGGGATACGCTCGTGCCGTACGGCAGGCCCGGTACTGACCGCCGTCGCCCAGCTCGGACTGGCCGTGTGCATGAAGGCGGAGGTGCCCTTCGCGGCGCTGATCCCGCTCCAGTTGGTGCTGGCCGTGGGCAGCAGCATCGCGGTGATCACCCTCACCTCGGCCGCGAGCCGCTCGCTGCCGCCGCACCAGTCGGGCCTCGCGGGCGGACTGATCACCGCCTCGGGGCAGAGCGGTTCCTCGATCGGCCTGGCGGCCCTGACCGGGATCGCCGCCGCGCTCACCGCCACAGCGGGGGCGACGTCGACAGCGGAACGGGCCTCGGCCGTCGTGGACCAGGTGGCCCTCGCCCTTCCCGTGGGAGCCGCGCTCGCCGTCGTCGCGGCGTTCCTCGCACGGCGCATCCCGCTCGTCCCCGTCACGCCCGTCACCTCCGGGCAGCACTCGGCCAGGCCCGACGACTGCGACGCCGCCACCTGAGGAGCCCGGTGCTCAGGGCAGGGGACGACGAAGCCCCTCCCCGTGACCTGCTTGAAACAATTCAACCCTTTCGAAGACGCGGGCCGCCGCGCGCCTCCATGCGCGGCGGCCCGCGCCGGTGTGTGCGGGAGGGCGGGCCGCAAGGGCGCCGAACGCCGGTTTCCGGCCTCTGCGGTGCCGTTCTGCGGGTGTCCGCGGCGTTGCCCCGGGGTTTTCGGCCGAAAACTGTTGACAGTGGCGAAACAATGGCCCATCTTCAGTGAAAGCTTTCATTTATGGGTCGGCCAAGGGTCTGTCAACCACCCCGTACGGCCGAGGAGTCGGCTGTCACCGCCTCCGCGCGGGCACGGTCCCCGGCGCGAGGGCCGGAATGCGCTGCCTGCCCTCCCGGGCCCGTTGGGCGGCGGGTCGCCCGTCAGCGAATCAGAGAGGATCAGCGAGATGGCCACAAGAAGAGGACTCCGGGGGAGACAGTCACTGATGGCGCTGGCCGGCGCGGGACTGCTCACGCTGACCTGCGCGTGCGGCAGCTCCTCCGGAGGCGGGGGCGGCGGCGTCGACGGGAGCAAGATCGTCCTGTCGGTGCAGAACGGTCTGGTCCCGCAGTTCAAGAAGTACGCCGCCGGTTACGAGAAGAAGTTCCCCGGGCGCAAGGTCACGGTCGAGTCCCTGCCCGACGACTCGACCCAGTACGTCCAGCAGCTGTCCACCCAGCGCCTGGGCAACAAGCTCCCCGACGTCCTGATGAACGTCGACTACGCGGCCAACCAGCTCGCCAACGGCAACGTCACGATGGACATGGCGCAGTGGCTCAAGGAGGGCAAGGACGGGCTGAAGGGCAGCGACTTCATCCCGCAGTTCCTCGGCCAGTACCGGCCGGTCAACCACCCCGAGCAGGTGACCGGGCTGCCGGTCAGCGCCGACTCCACGACGCTGTTCTACAACAAGACGCTCTTCAAGCAGGCGGGCGTCACCGAGTACCCCAAGGCCGACTGGACCTGGGACGACCTGTACCGGGTCGCCGAGAAGATCCAGAAGAACTCCGGCGGCAAGTTCGCCGGACTCTTCCCGCCGCTGGGCGTCGGCGACCAGGGGTCCGTCTACAACCCGGTGATCAACGCGTACGGCGGTTACGTCTACAACCCGAAGACGCACAAGTCCGGCATCGGACAGCCCGAGGCGATCAAGGCCTGGACCATGATGCTCGACGCGTTCGGGAAGACGGGCCCCAAGTACGCGGCCGACCCGGGCAGTCTGCCCAAGTTCGACACCCGCCAGTCGGCGATGGCCTTCTCGGTGCGCGCGACGGTGCCCACCATGAAGCAGTCCCTCAAGGACGACTGGGACGTCCAGAGCATGCCGAAGGTCAACGGCAAGGCCACGGTCGGCGGCGGTTCCTACGGTCTGTCGATCGGCAAGACCAGCAAGAACAAGGAAGCGGCCTGGGCGTTCCTGGCCTGGTTCTACAAGAACGACGGCGGCATGAAGCTCGCCCAGGCCACCGGACAGGTCGTCCCGCCGACCGAACAGGGCCTGAGCAAGGGCAGTTGGCGTGAGCTTCCGGCCCCGCCGAAGAACGTCGAGGTGTTCGCGGGCGCCGCCAAGGACGCCTACCTGCTCCCCGCGCTCCCGGCCGCCGCGCAGAAGGTCCTGACGGACAGCATCAAGAAGGCCGTGCAGCAGGTGGAGATCGAGCACCGTTCCGTGGCCGCCGCCTTCCAGGATGCCGAGAAGGCCGTCAACGAGGCTCTGCAGTCGAGTGAGTAGTCGTCGGCGTGTCCCGGGGCGGCCGGCCGCCGGCCGTCCCGGGACACAGCCGCTCGAAGCGGCTGGTGCATACAGAATGGTGCAGTAATGGTTTCGGCATTGGACAAGAAGCCGGTGGAGCGGGAAGCTCCGTCGACCGCCGTGGTCACGCGCCCGCGCAACAGGCAGCGACGCCGTGACGCGCTGGCCGCGGCGATCTTCCTGACCCCCAGCATGGTCGGGTTCGGCCTGTTCGTCATCCTGCCCGCACTCGTCGGGCTGGGACTCAGTTTCTTCAAGTGGGACCTGTTCGGCACTCCGCAGTGGGTGGGCGGCGACAACTTCACGCGCCTGCTCCAGGACTCGGCCATGTGGTCCTCGCTCTGGACCACCGTCGAGTTCGTCGTACTCGGTGTCATCCCCACGATCCTGTGCGGCTTCGTGCTCGCCGTCGTGATCAACAGCCGCATGCGCGGCATCGGGGCCCTGCGCATCCTCTACTTCGCCCCGATGGTGGCCTCCTCGGCGGTCGCCGCGGTGCTGTGGTCCTACATGTACGACCCGCGCTCGGGAGTGGCCAACCGGATCCTCGGCTGGGTGGGGATCGACGGGCCGGCCTGGCTGTCCAGCACCACCTGGGCGCTGCCGGCGATGACCGTGATGATGATCTGGCTCGCGCTGCCCCTCGTGATGATCCTCTACCTCGCGGGCCTGCAACGGATACCGGACGACATCTACGCCGCCGCCGCGCTCGACGGGGCCGGCCGCTGGCGGCAGTTGTGGAGCATCACCTGGCCCAACGTGCGCTCCACCACGATCATGGTGGCGACGCTCCAGGTGATCAACTACATGAGCAACTCCTTCGAGGTCTCGCTGATCATGACCGACGGTGGTCCGCTCGACCACACGCAGACCCTGGCGCTCTACGCGTACAAGACCGCCTTCGGGAACTCGGACATGGGCTACGCCAGTGCGCTCTGCCTGTTCCAGTTGGTGATCATCGGCTTGGCCGTCCTGGTGTTCAAGGTCGGGGCCCGGATATTCAGGAGGTCCGCGTGACCACGAAGACACGGTCGACGGCCGGCCGTTACGCCCTGATCGTCGTATGCGGTCTGATCATGGCGCTGCCGCTCTTCTACCTGCTGTCCGCCTCGCTGATGTCCGCCTCGGACATCCGCTCGTATCCACCGCACCTGGTGCCGCCGCACGTGGTCTGGCACAACTACGTCGAGGCGTACCACTTCCTGTCGGCGCGGGTCATCGCCAACTCGTTCATCTTCAGCATCGGGATCGTCCTCGTCCAGCTGGTCATCGCGGTCCCGGCCGGCTTCGCCCTGGCGAAGATCCCGTTCCGCTGGGCCGGGGTCCTGATGGCGGTGATCGTCATCCCGATGTTCGTGCCGACCAACATGACGCTGATCCCGCTGTACATCATCACCAACCAGATGGGGCTGGTGGGCACGTACCCGGGGATGATCCTCCCCGTCGTCGGGCAGACGGCCTTCGCGATGCTGCTGTTCCGGCAGTTCTTCGGCACCCTGCCCGCGGGGCTGATCGAGGCGGCGAAGCTGGACGGCGCGGGCTGGGGCCGGGTGCTCGTACAGATCGCGCTGCCCCTCGCGAAGCCCGCCCTGGCCGCGTACTGCTCCATCAGTTTCCTCACCGCGTGGAACACCTACATCTGGCCTCAGGTCATCGCCCCGGACCGGGAGCACATGGTGATGACCGTGGCGCTCGCACCGCTGGCCCGGGGGCAGTACAACCTCATGTCGCCGAGCGTCGGCATGGCCGCCGCCGTGATCAGCATGCTGCCCGTGCTGCTGATCTTCGTGCTGTTCCAGCGCTGGTACATCAAGGGGGTCGTGGGGACGGGCACCGAGTAACCCCCACCACCGGGCGCCGGCTCGCTCGGCGCTCCTCCGGTACGGGCCGGGACCCCCCTGGGTCCCGGCCCGTACCCGCGTGTTCAGCGGACGGGAAACTCACGGCCCTTGACGGTCTGGTCGGACAGGTGCAGCCGGAAGTGGCCGAAGGCACCGGAGACCGGGTCCCCGTCCCCGTCCATGCTCAGTTGGAGGTACCGCGTGCGGTTCCCGCGCACCGCGAGCGGCAGCACCATGGGGTGCGGTATCCAGCCGCTGGGATGCGGGGCGTCCAGCGTGCCCAGGAGACGGGCCCGCAGATCGTAGACCCGGTAGTCCGTCCCGCTGCTGGTGAGGACGTACCACCTGCCCCCGATCCGGCTCAGCTTGGTGCCCTCGTAGTACTCGCCGCCGTTGTCGTTCTCGGCCATCAGCACGGGCCGCCGGAAGGCGTCGTCCTCGAACCGGTGGAGTGTCGTCCGGCCGGCGTCGCTGAGCGCCAGCCACCAGCGGCCCTCGATCCGCACCGGGAACGGGTCGATGCCCGCGACCACGGGCCGGGGCGTCAGGACGCTGACTCCGTGGAGCACGTCCGCGCCGCTCGTGGAGTACTCGATCCGCCCGGCGTTGTAGATGTCGTAGTCGCCGAAGGTGACGGAGAAGACCCGGTGGGTGCCGGCCTCCGGGTCGACCACCACGTGCCCCGCGTGGTCGCCCACCACCAGCCCCTCGCGCTCCAGGAAGATCTTCCCGACCTCCTCCAGATCCCCGAAGTCGCGCAGTGACATCCGGAAGACGCCCATGTGACCGGCCGGGATACCGCCCGCGGGGCCGTTGCTGCTGAGGGTGAAGTAGAGCTTGCCGTCCTTGATGTACGGACGCCCGTCCGCAGACGTGACGATGTTGGGGTCCCGGATACCGGCCTGTCCGAAGTAACCGGCCTCGACCCGGCCGAGCACGACCGTCCCGCCGCCCGAGCGGAACCCGACGGTGTTGCGGTACGCGGAGAGCAGCTGCGCACCCGTCTCGGCGGCGGGGGAGAGCACCCGGAAGGTGCGGTCTCCGGCGACCGGCTTCCCGTTCTCGAAGGCGGTGCCGCCGTCGACCTGGTCCGTGCTGCTGGTCCACCACGAGATCTGGCCGGAGGGCTCCGACTGCTCCAGGTAGTACGTGCCCGCCGGCAGCGGCGTGTCCACCGTCAGGTACTGCCAGTTGTTGTCCGGGACGTCCGTGAGCCGCGCACGCGTGACGAGTTCCCCGCCCGGCCCCTCGCGGTACAGCGACAGCGTCACCGCCGCGTCCCGGGTCTGGTGGGTGGGGAACATGCCGCCGACGCTGACGAAGGGCTCCTTCGCGGTGAAGGACTGGCCCTGCGTACCGCCCTTCGGTGTGTCGGAGGCGATGTCGAAGGTGGTGTTGCCCGCGCTGTGGCCCGCTCCGCGCAGGTCCAGCACGGTGCTGAACTCCGCGCCGGTCAGCAGCCGCCAGCCGCTGCCCTCGTCGGCGAGGACACTCGCCCCGGTCCCGGTCACCGCGGTGGCCAGGCGGAACGGCGCCTTGAGGCGCACCGGGACCACTCCGAGCCGCGTGACCCGGCCGGCGACCGTGACGTCCACGCCCACCTCGCCGGGGGCGTCGTCGTACCAGCCCATCAGGTGGTGCCCGGCGTCGCGGGCGAGACCGGTCAGGACGGCGTCGTGCTCGCCCGGACCGCCGGAGAGCGCGCGCACGTCGGCGATCACCGCGGAGTACGGGGCGCGTTGCGCGGTCCTAGAGCGCAACAGGGTGAAGTACGGGTCCGCCCCGCTCGCTCTGAGGGTGCCCCCGCCGGCTTCGACGGCGGCCGGACGCCCGTCGGGATGGAGCTGTTCGTACGCGCCGGTGGTGTCGGTGGTGAAGTGGTCGTCCAGTTCGCGGAACCGGGGGGAGACCACGGAGTAGGGAACCAGTTTCCTGGCCGTGGAGAAGGAGAGGTCGAACGGGGTCAGCGACGGGGCGTCCGGGGCGGGGGCGCCCGCGGCCCCGGCCGTACCCCCGGCAGCCCAGGTCGCGCCGGCGGCCAGGGCGCCGCCGGCGAGGGCCTTGACGACGCCACGCCGCCCGGGCGGCTGCTGCTGCCCCTCGGTGAGTTCCACGGTCATGGACGGACTCCTGCTTCCGGACGGTGCGGGCCTACGGCAACAGTGCGCGCGGGCCCCGCAGATGTGAATGGATTCAGTCGGCTGAGGGGGCCTGATGCCACGGCGGAAACTGGACCCGGGCAGCTTTCTCCCCTCGCCGTTGGCTGCGTCTCCTGTGCCGCGACCGAGTCGATGATTGAAAGGATTCACGCACTATGGCGCGGTGTCCCGTCACGGTCAAGGGATCGCGCGCGGTCGACTCACCTTCGTCCGGGCACACATGAGGTCTCGTCAGCGCGCACGTGTCCGGTTCCCCGCTGTTCCGTCGGAGGTGCCGCCCGGTCCGCCGCGTCCCAGGTCGGCGGATGACGCCGGCCGGCCGGCATCACGCTCCCCGCTCAGTTGCCGCCGAGCCCCTCTTCCGGAGCGCGGAGGAAACGCCTCCGCTGTGCCGGCCGCACGACGAGCACCGGCCCGGCCGCCACCGTGGAGTCGCGCACGGCCAGCCCCTCCGGCACGACCGCTGCCACGAGGCATGCGGGGTGGTGGTCACCGCAGTACGAGCTATTCCACCACTGGATTCCGGGAGCAGACATGGCCTTCCCGGAACGTGCTGCGGATCGGCCCCGTCCGGTCGTGCACGAGCAGGACCCGCGTGACTGGTTGGGCGGCCCGGCGTGCGGGAGGGTCCGGTGAGTGGCGCTGGTGTCGCGCGGACCAGGCCGAGCGGCAGGGCGCGGAGGGCGGGCGGAAGGTGGACGGAGGGCGGGCGGGGAGCGGACGGAGAGCGGCGAAGACCCGTGCCACCGTCCACCGACGGAGAGCGGCGAAGACCCGTGCCACCGTCCACCGACGGAGAGTGGCGAAGCCCCGTGCCACCGTCCACCGACGGAGAGTGGCGAAGCCCCGTGCCACCGTCCACCGTCCGGTCATGACGACAGGAGGGGCCCCAGGTGTGATCCCTGGGGCCCCTCCTGCGTCATCGGTCGCGTCCGCCCCGCCGGGCGGGGGCGAGGCTCAGTAGATGTTGGCCTCGACCTCCGGGCCGTCGCCCCGGGTGCTGTTGATCTGGGCGCGCAGCGAGATCTCGTCGTACACGCGGACCTCCTTGACGATCCTGCCCCCTTGGACCAGGAACTGGGACACGCCCAGTACGGTCACCGGGCGGTCGGTCAGCGGGCCGAAGGCCGGCGTGCCCCGGTAGGTGCCGTGCATCGTCCACAGCACGGCCACCCGCAGACCCGCGTACCGCTCCGAGTAGTTGGTCTGCACGTCCCGGACGGAGAACCGCGCGTCGGGGAACGAGCCGACCAGGGACAGCAGATCGGCCTGGTAGCGCTCGGGGCGGATGACCGTCCGGTCGCCGACGGTGTGCAGGAACAGGTCGCGCACCATGAAGTCGTTGACCTTCTGGAGCCGGCGCTGCGTCCACACCTCGTCGATGAACTCCAGCACCATCTCGCACTCGGGACGGAACTCGTCCGGGCGCGCGCCGCTGACCCCCCGCAGCAGGACGTCCTTCGGCGCCTCCTCGGTCATCGAGCCGCTGTAGCCCTGGAAGCGCAGTGCGCGCGCCGCCTCGGCCGGGTCCACGCCGCGCTGCAGACAGTCCGCGAGTTCGTCCCGGACCACCCACTCCTCGACCATCCGGCCGCGCTGGTAGAGGCAGTTGGCGACTGTCCGCTTGCGAATGCGGATGTTCTGGCCGCCGACCAGGTGTTCGTCCGCGGAGAAGACCAGGTGCGAGCTGAGGAACGCGTCGTCCCCGCGCGCCTCCCACACCACGTCCTCGGCCTGGCCGATGTGCCCGGGCGTGCTGCCCATGCGCATCGTGCTGCCCTCGATGACGCCGTCGCGGCCCACGACCGTGCCCAGACTCGTGTGGACGATCGAGTCCGGCTCGTAGTTGTCGACGATGTAGGAGATGTCGCGGCCGACCCAGATGCGGTCGGTCACCTCGCGGATGAAGTCGTCCGGGTCCTCGTAGGGGGCGTAGGCGACGGGATCGAGGGCCATGGGGATGTCCTTTCTCAGTACTGCTGCGTCAGTGCGCGTGCAAATGCGTATGCGTATGCATCAGATGGTAGGCGGGCGGCCGGTCGGGGGCGTCGCGGGTCCGGTCGGCGGACGACGGGCCCGCGCGTGCTGTTCCGCTCCGTCACCGGGCGAACTTGTCCGCGCCCAGGACGCTGCGGTACGTCTCGGTCATGAAGGTGCTCACCACGACCAGGGCCAGGAGGGCCGCGGCGGCGAGATAGACCCACACGGCGTAGATCGAGTCGAAGCTGTCCACGAGGAGCGCGGCGACGAAGGGCGTGATGCCCATGAAGATGGAGAACGAGCTGTTGTACGCGATGGCGCTCGCGCTGAACCGGCTGCGCGTCGCGAAGAGTTCGGCGGCGCAGACCGTGACGATGCCGGTCAGGAAGAACTCCGGCACGATGTAGATCAACTGGCTGGCGACCGCCGTGGCGAAGGTGCCCTGCTCGCCGACCCGGAAGGCGACGGGGACGAGCACGAGGCACGCGAGGGCCCCCGTGGTCAGCATCGGTTTGCGGCCGATGCGGTCCGAGAGCTTCCCGGCCAGCGGCAGCAGCGGGATGAGGACGGCGATCGAGATCGCGTTCGAGGTCAGGCCCATCCAGCGGGGCAGGCCGAGCGTCCCGGTCAGGTACTCGGGATAGAAGGTGACCCAGCTGTACGACAGGATCGCCGCCATGATCGAGACCCCGCAGTACGCGAGGATCGGCCGCCACTGCGTACGCAGCGCGTCCCGGACCGGGGACTTCACGACCAGGGTGCCGCCCGCCGTGGCACGGACGAACTCCGGGCTCTCCTGGATGTGCTGCCGCAGCCAGATCCCGACCGCGCTCAGCGGCAGGGACAGCAGGAACGGGATGCGCCAGCCCCAGGAGTCGAGGGCCGGCCCCTCGAACAGCCAGCTGGCCAGCGCGGCGGTCCCGGCCCCGGCCAGGATGCCGGCGAAACAGCTGTTGGAGGCGTACGAGGTGTAGTAGGCGCGCCGTTCGGGCTCCGCCCACTCCACGATGAACGCGACCGCCCCGACGTACTCGCCGCCGGACACCATGCCCTGCACGACGCGCAGCAGCAGGAGGAGTAGCGGGGCGAAGATCCCGATCTGCTGGTAGGTGGGAAGGGCGCCGATCAGCGCGGTCGCGACCCCCATGAACACGATGGTCCACAGCAGCGTCTTCTTGCGGCCCACCCGGTCTCCCCAGCGCCCGACCAGGGTCCCGCCCAGGGGACGGAACAGGCAGGCGATGGCGATGATCGCGTACGTGCTCAGCACGGCCACGGTCCCGTCGCTCTCGGGGAAGAAGGCGGGGGCCAGGATCGGGGCCATGTAGCCGTAGAGGCCGTAGTCGAACTGTTCCACGAAGTTTCCGATACTGCCCGCGCCGATGGCTCGGCGTATCGCGATCCGCTTCTCCCGGTCGGCCTCCGGGGTGTCGACGGCCGTGCCGGGGGGCGCTACAGCGGACATGGCTTCTCCGTTCGCGCGATGCTGAGGGATGGGGGGAGAGGAGAGGGGCGGGGCGTGCATACGTATGAACTCCCGCCGAACGTTAGGGAGCCCGGCCGGGGCCGTCAAGAGGTACGGGGAGGGCCTTTTCGCTCTTCACCGCACGGCCCGGAGTCCTGGGCGTGCGGCACCTCCCGGGGGCGCACGCCCGGGAGGTGCCGCACACCGTACGGGTCCCCTCAGGGACGCCCGGGGGGCTCCGGGGACGGGGACGGTGCGGTGAGCGTACGGAAGGTGTCCATGAGGACGTGGGCCATGTTGTAGAGCACGAGGTGCGCGCCCGCCCGCTCGGCGGCCCGCGCCGCGACAGTGCCGGGCACGATCGTCATGACCTTGCGGCCCGCCGCGCGGGTCGCGAGGTGGACCCCCTCGATCAGGCCGGCCACCACCTCCTGCCCCGGGAAGCCGCAGTCCGCCGCGAGGTCGGCGGGGCCCACGAGAACGGCGTCCACCCCCTCCGTGGCGACGATCTCCCCGGCCGCCGCGCAGGCCCGTTCCGTCTCCACCATCACCACCACGAGGGTGTCCTCGGCGGCGGCCAGATGCTCGGACGCGGAGACCGTGCCGAAGCGGCCCGCTCTGCTGTACGTCGCGAAACCCCGCTGCCCGAGCGGCGGATAGTGGTCCGCGGCCACCGCCTCCCGCGCCTGAAGCGCGCTGTCCACGTGCGGGTGGATGATGCCCGCCGCGCCCAGGTCGAGGCAGCGCAGGGCGAGGGAGGGCTCCGCGGTGCCCACCCGCACCAGCACGTCCAGGCCCTGCGCCGCCGCGGCCGTCAGGTGGTGCTGGAGCGCGCCCATGTCGGCCGGCCCGTGCTCGCAGTCGATCACCACGTAGTCGAGGCCCGCGACGCCCGCCATCTCCACCAGCGTCTCCGAGGGCAGCCGCAGCAGAGCGCCGTACAGCCTCTCCCCGTCCGCCAGCCGCCGCTTGAGGGAGCGGCGTTCCCCTCCGGTCGCCGTCACCGTGCCACCATCCCCGCCGAGAGGTCGATGTCCGCCCCGCACAGTCCACGCATCCGCAGCATCGCGCTCACGGCGGCGCCCACCTCCTCCTCCATCACCATGCGCCCGAGCGCCGCACGCGACACGAACGCCTCCTCGGCCTCGGCGTACGTACTGCCGGTCCGCTCCGACTCCAGCCGGAAGTTGCGCTCCATCCGGGGACCGGCCACCGGCCCGGGCGACAGCGAGTTCACCGTGACGCCGAGCGGCCCCACCTCGCCCGCCAGGGTCGTGGTCAGGCCGATCACCGCCATCTTCGAGGCGCAGTACGGAGTGCGGCGCAGCAGCGGCCGCTTCCCCGACACGGAGGCGATGTTGACGACATCCCCCGCGCCGCGCTCCGTCATGGCCGGCAGGAAGGCCCGGCACATCAGGAACACACCGCGCACGTTCACGTCGAAGACCTCGTCCCAGTCCCGCGCCGAGATCTCGGTCAGCGGTGCCACCGGGCCCGCGATGCCCGCGTTGTTGACGAGCACCGAGATCTCCTCGTCCGCGAGACTCGCGGCGAGCGCCTCGACGTCGGAGGGCCGGGACACGTCGCACACCCGGTGGCCGACGTCCGGGCCGAGCAGCGCGGCCGTCTCCTTGAGGGTGCGCTCGTCGCGGCCGGTGATCACGACGCGGGCGCCGTCCGCCAGCAACGCGCGCGCGATGGCCCGGCCCAGACCGCTCCCGCCCCCGCTGACCAGGGCGGTGCGACCGCTCAGTGGAAGCTGCCGGCCGGTGCCGCTCACGCGCCGGCCTCCTCGTTCCACGGCAGGGTGCCGTCGCCGTACTTGGCGGCGCGCACGTCACCGGAGCGGGCGTGCCCCTCGAACAGCTCGACCCGCGCGGCCCGGCCGCACACCTCGCCGAGCAGCGCCGAGGAGGCGGTGTCGGTGACCTCCTGATGGGTGACGGTCTTCAGGTACTTCCCGACCCAGAGGCCGCCCGTGTAGCGCGCGGCGCCCCGGGTGGGCAGCACGTGGTTGGTGCCGATGACCTTGTCGCCGTACGACACGCAGGTGCCCTCGCCGAGGAACAGGGCGCCGTAGTCGCGCATCTTGTCCAGGGCCTGGCGCGGGTTCTCGGTCAGGACCTCGACGTGCTCGCTCGCGTAGGAGTCCGCGACCTCGAACGCCTCGTCGAGCGAGTCGGTCACCACGATCTCGCCGTGGTCGCGCCAGGCGGGCTCGGCGAAGTCCTTCGTGGGCATGCCGGGCAGCAGCCGCTCGATGTGGCGCTCGACCTGTCGGCCCAGCTCCTCGGAGGTGGTGACGAGGACGGCGGGGGAGTCGGGGCCGTGCTCGGCCTGCGAGAGCAGGTCGACGGCCACCACGAACGGGTCTGCGTGCTCGTCGGCGATCACCAGGATCTCCGTCGGCCCCGCGAACAGGTCGATGCCGACCTCGCCGAACAACTGTCGCTTGGCCTCGGCGACGTACGCGTTGCCCGGCCCCGCGATGAGCGGCACCCGGCCGATGGTCTCGGTGCCCAGGGCGAGCGCGGCGACGGCCTGGACCCCGCCGAGCAGGTAGATCTCGTCGGCGCCCGCGAGATGCATCGCGGCGACCGTCGCGGCGGGGATCTCGCCCCGGATCGGCGGGGTGCACGCGGCCACCCGGTCCACCCCCGCCACCTTCGCGGTCACGATCGTCATGTGCGCCGACGCCGTGAGCGGGTAGCGGCCACCCGGCACGTACGCGCCCGCTCCGGTCACCGGGACGTGCCGGTGCCCCAGACGCACTCCGGGCAGCGTCTCGATCTCGACGTCGAGCAGCGAGTCGCGCTGCGCCTGGGCGAAGGTGCGCACCTGCTTTTGGACGAAGCGGATGTCCTCCTGCACGGTGTCCGGCACCCCGGAGACGATCGCGCGGATCTCGTCGGGGCCGAGGCGGAAGGACTCGGGGCTCCAGTTGTCGAACTTCTCGGAGTACTGGCGGACCGCTTCGTCCCCGCGCTCACGGATGTCGTCGAGGATGGCGCGGACGCGGTCGGCCACGTCGGCGCGGCCCGCCCGGACCTGGGCGGAGGGGACGGGGGACTTGAGGTGTCGAGGCATGGCGGCTCTCTTCGGTCGGGGAATGAGTGGGTACGTGAGGGGGTGGTGCGGGGGCCGGGCGGTCGGCTCGCACGGCCTTGGCGAGGTGCGCCGCCCGGTCGCGGGTTCAGGCCACCGGGGGCGCGGCGGAGGAGGGGGCGAGTGGTGCGGCCCCGGCCCGGGCGAGCAGGTCCCGCACCGCTTCGGAGACGGCGTCGGGCCTCTCCCAGGGCAGCAGGTGTCCCGCGCCGTCCACCGCGTGCAGCCGGGCGTCCGGCAGGGCCCGCGCCACGGCCCGGTGGAACTCCGGCGGGCACAGCGCGTCCCGCGTGCCGTGCAGGACGACGCCGGGGCAGCGGGCCCCGCCCAGCGCGTCGAAGGCGTCCGTGCGGGTGGCCTGCGCGGCGAGCTGGGCGCGGGCCGGTCCCCGTCCGACGCGGTGGGCCATCTCGCGGTAGCGCAGCGCCTGTTCGCGTGCCGGCTCCGGCAGCGCGAACATGCCCGGGAGGGTCTGCTCGACGGCCTCCTCGAACCGGTCCGCCGCGATGAGTGCGTCCAGGTCCCGCCAGGCGGTGTACTGCCCGGGGCGGGGCGCGCCCGCGTTCGTCGACATGACGCACAGCCCCGCGATCCGCTCGGGTGCCCGGCGCAGCGCCTCGAAGCCGACGATGGCCCCGAGACTCAGCCCGACCAGCACGAACGGTCCTGACACCACGGACAGCAGATCCTCGGCGAGCGCCCCGAGGTCCGTCTTCGTGAGGGAGAGGTGGTGCACTTCGTGCCCCTCCGGGAACACCACGTCGGACCAGAGGTCCTCGTCGCACAGCATCCCGGGCACCACCACCAGCGGCAGCGGACGGGCCGCCGCCTCCCCGGCGGGGGCGCTCACCAGCGGCGCGCGGAGCGGGGCAGCAGCGCGTACGGGGCGACGTAGCCGTTGTGGTCGACGCCCAGGCCCGCGTCGGCCGCGGCCTTGCCGACCTCCTCGTCCCACTCCAGGCGGACCCGGCCGTCCCCGGAGTTGACCACCAGCAGGTCGCCGCGGGTGTCACCGACGTTGCGCAGGGAGCGCCAGGCGTCCTGCGGGACGGAGAGCATGTCGCGCGGGCCCAGCCGCACCGAGACGGGGTCGGTCCGGTTGAGCGTGACCTCCCACAGGCCGTCCTTGACGATCAGCGTCTGGGTCTCGTGCTGACGGTGCGTGGAGACGCCCTGGCCGGGCTCGGCGCGCATCCAGGCGAGGTTGTGGCCGTGCGGGTTGGTGATCCGCGGTTCCTGGTGCGGGTCCTCGGTCATCCCGTAGCCGATGACCAGGCTCAGCCGCACGCCCCCGCCCGGCAGCGCGCTGTCGAGGAAGGGGTGCTCGGACCACACCAGCGCGTCGGCCGCCGCGATACGGCGCCCCATCTCCTCGGGGGTGTAGTGGCGCAGCCGGTCGATGTGCTCCTGGCTCATCGGCGTGGTCAGTTCGGCGCCGGCCGGGATCTCGTCCCCGGCGACCGTGTCGATCAGCTCGTTGTCGGCGGTCAGGTACAGGCCGTGGCCCTCCGCCTCGCGCAGGACCGAGGGGCCCCAGATGATGCCGCCGGTGTCGTCCATGCCGAGCACGGTGAACATCCAGCCGTCGTCCGGTCCGGTGTTCGTGAAGCCGCGGAAGATCCATGTCGGCACGGACGCGATGTCCCCGGCCCTGAGCAGCAGCTCGCCCTCGGAGCCGTCGGCGCCCCAGCGCAGCAGGTACTCGCCCTCGGTGCACACGAACACCTCGGCGGTGTAGTGCAGGTGGAGGTTGTTGGTGATGCCGTGCGGCATGGCGGCGGCGCCGATGTTGTAGCCGTGCGGCAGGCGGAGGTTGACGTGCTGACCGGCGGACTGGGAGACGCCGGGACCGATCATCGCGTAGTTCTCCTTCCGGTCCGAGCCCGGCGTACGGCAGTCGATGAACGCCTGGTTGCAGGAGACGAAGTCGCTGCGGCGGACCGTGCGACGCCCCAGCTCCTCGGTGGACACGACGACATCGGGCATGACTGCTCCCTCGCTTGGAATACGTATGCATACCCATGACAGGCCCTCGCGCCGCCAATGTCAAGGGTGCGTGGGGAACCGGGGCTGGGCGTATGCTGCGGGGAATTCGGTCGCCGGCGCGAGGGGTGCGCCGAACGATCGGGGTCTCTCGCCGGGAGCGGTCGACACGGGTTCCGTCCGGTCGACTTCGGGTCGGCCTCGCCTCGGTGCGGGGGAGGTTCCTCGCCGGTGCGCCTCGGTCGTCCGGGTCGCGGCCTCCACTGCCGGAACGCCGCGTGCCCACCTATAGTGAGACGTACATACGTATGGTGAAGGCAGTCGAGGCCGGTGCGGCACGCCGGGCGGGGAGCGGAGGGCCGATGGCGATCACGAGTCACGACGTGGCGAGGCTGGCGGGCGTGTCCCAGCCCACGGTCTCCCGGGCCCTGCGGGACGATCCGAGGGTCTCGGCGGCGACCCGCGAGAAGGTCAGACAGGCCGCGGCGGCGCTGAACTACGTGCCCAGCGAGGCCGGGCGGACCCTGTCGACCCGCTCCACGCGCCGTGTCGGGGTCATCGTCACCGACCTGACGAACCCCTTCTACCCCCATGTCGTCGCGCCGCTGCACGACGAACTCCAGCACCTGGGCTACCGGATGATGCTCATCACCGAGCGCTCCGACGAGGCGGTCGCCGAGGAGACCCTGCTCGACCAGTCCCTGGACGGCGTGGTCCTCGCGACCGCGACCACCGAGTCCCGGCTCCCCGCCCAGCTGGACCGCAGGGGCATCCCGTACGTGTTCCTCAACCGCGACACCGGCGGTCGCGGCGAGTACGCCTCGGTCGTCGACAACGAGGGCGGCGGGCGCCTGGTCGCCGAGGTGCTCGTCGGTCTCGGGCACCGCCGGATCGCCGGCGTGTTCGGCGCGGCCAACACGACGACCGGCCGGGAGCGGGAACTCGGCTTCCGGCTGGCCCTGGCGGAGTCCGGGATCGGCCTCCAGGAGGACCGCGTGGCGCGCGGCGCCTTCGAGTACGAGACGGGCTACGAGGCGCTGCCCTTCCTGCTGGAGGCGGCGCGGGCGCCCACCGCGGTGTTCTGCGGCAACGACGTCGTCGCCATCGGTGTCCTGAACGCCGCCCTGGCCGCCGGACTGCGGGTGCCCGAGGACCTCAGCGTGATCGGCTTCGACGATCTCCCGATGGCCGCCTGGGAGGTGTTCCGGCTGACCACGGTCCGCCACGACCTCGCGGAACTCTCGCGGCAGGCGGCCCGCCTGCTGGTGCGGCGCATCGGCGGTGAGGCCGACCCGGCCGGGGAACGCCTCGTGCTGCCCACCGCGTTCGTGCCCCGGGCCACGCACGCCCGCCCCTCCTGAGCCTCAGTGGGCGGCCGGGGAGGACTCGGTGACCGTACCGGGTCGCGCGGGCGGCGTGGCGGCGGCGCCGTTGTCCGTCAGGGGAGAGCCGTCGAAGGCGCCCTCCGCTTCCGGCCGCCGGTCCCCGTCCCGGCGCTGGCGCAGAACGCCGACGCCGACGAGGATCGCGGCGAGCCCGAGGGACAGCCACAGTTCGAGCCGGTGGCCGGGCAGCACCGCCATGAGGACCAGCACCCCCGCGATGAAGGCGATCGTCGCGAGCGTGAGGTAGGGGAAGCCCCACATGCGCACCTCGGAGGGCTGCTGCTCCTTGCGGCGGGTGGCGTACTGGGTGATCGCGATGACCATGTACATCATCAGGGCGATCGCGCCGCTGGAGGCGATGAGGTACGTGAAGACGCTCGGCAGCAGGTAGTTGGCGATCACCGCCGCGATGCCGATGACGGTGGAGGCCACGACCGCGTTGCGCGGCACCCCGCTCGTGGAGGTCGCGGCCAGGGCCCGCGGGGCGTCTTTGCGCCGGGCGAGCGAGAAGGCCATGCGGGAGGCGGTGTAGACGGCCGAGTTGAGGCAGCTGCTGACCGCCACGATCAGGACCACGTCCATGATCCGCCCGGCGCCCGGGATGTTCATGCGGTCGAGGACGGCCTGGTAGGAACCCTCGGACAGTCCGTCGGCGTTCCACGGGACGAGGCTGACCACGAAGAAGATCGAGCCGATGTAGAACAGGCCCAGACGCCATACGACGGCGCGCACGGCCTTCTTGATGTTCTTCCTCGGCTCCGCGGACTCGGCGGCGGCGATCGTCACGATCTCGCTGCCCTGGAAGCTGAACATCGCGGTGAGCAGCCCGGCCAGGACGGCCACCCCGCCCTTCGGTGCGAAGCCGCCGTGGCTCCACAGGTTCGACACCCCGTGGGCGTCGGAACCGGGCAGCAGGCCGAACACGGCGAGGGCGCCGAGGACCAGGAAGGCGACGATCGCGACGACCTTCAGCAGCGCGAACCAGTACTCGAACTCCCCGTAGTTGCGCACCGAGAGCAGATTGCTGCCCGCCAGCAGCAGGATCATGACGAGCGCCGGGATCCAGCTCGGCACCGAGGTCAGGCCGGCGATCACCTCGCCCGCCGCGATGGCCTCGATGGGGATCACGAGAATGTAGAACCACCAGTACAGCCAGCCGATGGAGAAGCCCGCCCAGCGGCCCAGCGCCCGGTCCGCGTACGTGGAGAAGGAGCCGGTGTCCGGGTTGGCCACGGCCATCTCGCCGAGCATCTGCATGACGAGCACCACGAGCGCCGCGGCCAGCAGGAACGAGATGAGGACGGCCGGACCCGCGGCCGCGACCGCGGTCGAGGAGCCGACGAACAGACCGGCCCCGATCACACCGCCGATCGAGATCATCGTGATCTGGCGCCCCTTGAGGCCCTGAGTGAGTGCGGGACCCCGCTTCTCGGACGGCGCGGGGCCGGTCCCCTCGGACGGCGCGGGAGCGGACGGACGGTGGTGCATGGGTGATCCTCGGGGAACTGGGGGCGCGGGGGCCCCTGCTGGAGGACGGCGGCGGTAGGCGATGGTCTCTCGGGCGGTCGGGACGAGGCCGGGTGGGGGTGGAGCTCCGGGCCCGCGCGTCCCGTGACCCGGCGGTGGAGGCCGGAGGGAGACGCGCCGGAGGCCGGGGCTCTTGACGCGGCCCCCGGCGTCCCCCCGGTTCCCCCGCCCCCGCGTGGCCGACGCGGGGGCGGGGGAGGTACGGGGGGAGGCGGGTTGCTCAGAGCTGCGCGCGCAGCGCCTCGGGGATGTCGTCGAAGGCGCCCGAGTCGCGGCCGATGCGGTCGATCCGGACGGTCGCGGTCGCCCCGTGGGCGGCGAGGCCCTCGAAGGCGGAGATGCGCTCGACGGCGGGTGCGAGCGAGGCGGTGCCTTCCTTGGCCGCCCGCTGGTACGTCAGCGGCTTGAGGAAGCGCGAGACCGACAGGCCCGCGTTGTAGCGCGCGGTCTTGCCCGTCGGCAGCACGTGGTTGGTGCCCGCGATGCCCTTGTCGGAGTAGGCGACCGTGGACCAGGGGCCGATGAAGAGCGAACCGTAGTTGGAGAGGTTCTCCAGGTAGTAGTCGTCGTCCTCGGTCTGGATCTCCAGGTGCTCGGGGCCCAGGACGTCGCACACCGCGATGGCCTCGTCGCGGTCGCGGACCACGATGACCGAGCCGAAGTCGCGCCAGGCGGGACCGGCGATGTCCCGGGTGGCGAGGGTCTCCAGCTGCCGGTCCATCTCGGCGACGACCGCGCGGCCCAGCGTCTCGGAGGTGGTGATGAGGGCGGCGGGGGAGTTCGGGCCGTGCTCCGCCTGGCCGAGCAGGTCGGCTGCCACCCACACCGGGTCGGCGCTGTCGTCGGCCAGGACGGCCACCTCGGAGGGGCCGGCCAGCAGGTCGATCCCGACCTGCCCGAACAGCTGCCGCTTGGCCTCCGTCACGAAGGCGTTTCCGGCGCCGACCAGCATGTCGACCGGGGCCTCGCCCAGCAGGCCGAAGGCCATCGCGCCGAGCGCCTGGACCCCGCCGACGGCGAAGACGCGGTCGGCCCGGGAGAGGTAGGCGCCGTACAGGACGGCCGGGTGGGCGCCGTGCTCGCCCGACGGGGGAGTGCACGCCACCACGGTCGGGACGCCGGCCGTCTTGGCGACGTTCACCGTCATGAACGCGCTGGCCAGCAGCGGGAAGCGGCCCGCGGGGAGGTAGGCGCCGACCCGGGAGACCGGGACGTAGCGCTGCCCGCCCCGTACGCCGGGGGCGAGTTCGATCTCGAAGTCGGTCAGGTGCTCGCGCTGCGCGGAGGCGAACCGGTGGGTGCGCTCGTAGCCCATCTCCAGGGCGGTACGGACGTCGGCGGGCAGCGCGTCGCCGGACTTCTTGAGTTCCGCGGCCCCGATCTCCAGCTCGCCGGACCAGCCGTCGAGCTCCTGGGCGTAGGCGCGCACCGCGTCCAGGCCCTTGTGCTCGATCTCCTTCAGCATCTGCGACACCCGCTCGACCACCTTCGGGTCGCGCTGGGCGGGAGGGCCGTCGACGGCGGGCTTCTTCAGCCACTGGAGGGGGGCGAGGGACTGTGCTTCGTCGTGCGTGATCTGCATACCCGGGACGGTAGACGTGACGCTTCCACAGGACTAGAGGGGCGATTCCTGCACGATCCACAGGGTTTTCCTGTGCCGTGGTCTTTGGCGCGTGGATCAGCTCAGCAGGCCGTTGCTGATCTCCCTGATGGTGTCCTCGGCGAGCCGGGCGAGTTCCCGGGTGGCGCGGGAGAGCGGATACCCCCGGCGTCTGACCAGCGCGATCGTGTCGTACAGCGGTTCGGCGAAGGGGGCGGTGCGCAGACCTGCGGGGAAGGAGGGGCTGGAGATCACCGCCCGGCTGGCGATCGTGTCGCCGACCCCGGCCGCCGCCAGCTTCAGCGCGGCCTCGACGTGTTCGAGTTCGATGAGCGGGTCGATCCTGACCCCGGCGAGCTGGGCCCGCTCGGCGATCTGCCGCCGGGTGGGGTCCTTCCAGCCGTAGTGCGCGTCGTACAGCACGAGAGGGGCCCGCGCGAAGTCCTCGATGCTCACCGGGGTGCGGGTGCGCTCCTCGCTCGCGCTGACGTAGTACACCTCGTCGCGCATGAGCGGGGAGACGGACAGCCCCTCCTGGTCGATCGGCAGGATCACCAGGCCCGCCTCGATGTCCCCGGACGCCACGGCGAGGGCGGTCTCCGCCGAGTTCTGCCCCACGAGCCGCACCCGGACGGCCGGGTAACGGGCGTGGAACATCTGCACGAGGTTGGCCAGCAGGTAGTAGTCGGCGTTGCGCAGCACCCCGAAGGTCGCGGTGCCGCCGCCCAGCGAACCGAGGGAGTGCACCGCGCGGGCCCCGCTGTCGGCCGCCTCCACGGACTCCTGCGCGTACGGCAGGAGTTCCTGCCCCGCCGAGGTCAGCGTGAGCGTCCGGCTGCCGCGGACGAACAGGTCGGCGTCCAGCTCCGTCTCCAGGCGCCGCACCAGCTCCGAGGCGGAGGCCTGGGCGATGTCCATGGCCCGTGCGGCGGCCGTGAACGACCCGAGCCGCTCCGCCTCGACGAAGGCCCGCAACTGGTTCAGCGTCATGCCGTACCGCCTCCGTGCGCGCCGTCGTGCGCGTGGCGGGAACGGTTCCCGGCGCCCGCCCGAGCGGCGGACGCGGGACCGGGGGCGGCCGGGCAGGTGGTGGTGGGGTGCATGCCTGCACCTTAAGGAGAAGGCCCGCCGTGGCGGTGTGCGGGCCCGCCGGGCCCGCACACCTCGTTCAGGCCCCGGTGTCCTGCCCGCCGCCCGGACCCGGCACGACCGCCACCATGTCGATCTCCACCAGGATGTCCATGAGGTCGGAGCCGACGGTGGTGCGGACCGGGCGCGGCTCACCGAAGAACGCGCGGTACGCCGCGTCGAAGTCCGCGAAGTCCCGGTGCAGGTGCTGGAGATGGACGGTGACCTTGACGACGTCGTCCAGGCTCGCCCCACCGGCGTGCAGGACGGCGCTCACGTTGCGCAGGACCTGTGCGGTCTGCTCGCCCACGGTGTCGGCGACCAGCCCCGTGTCCGGGTCCTGCGGCCCGAAGCCGGAGGTGAAGAGGTAGGGGCCGGCGAGGAGCCCCTGGCTGTAGGCGCCCGCCGGATCGGGGGCCCGCGAAGTGGTGACCTGGCGCGGCCGCTCGTGGTTCATCGGGTCAGGTCCCCCTCGCGCGCGTTGACCTCGGCGTAGTGGCGCAGCTTGTCCTCGTCGACGGTGACCCCGAGGCCGGGCCCCGTGGGCACACGCAGGCTGCCGTCCTGGAGGGTGAGCGGTTCGATGATGTCGTCGGCGTGCAGGTAGTACATCGAATCGATGGCCCGGGAGAGCACCGGCGTGGACGCCACCACGGCCAGGTGCGCGGCGGTCGCGATGCCGAGTTCGCCGCCGCTGTGCAGGTTCATCCCGAGCCCGAAGGTCTCGCAGTGCGCCGCCAGGTTCTTGGTGGCCGCGATGCCGCCCCACTTGTAGACGTCCCCGTGGATCACGTCGACCGCGCCGAGGCGCACCGCCGGGGCGAACTCCTCGAACCGTACGACGCACATGTTGGTGCACAGCGGGATGCGGACCTTCGCGCGGACCTGGCTCATGCCCTCGATTCCGACGCAGGGGTCCTCCAGGTACTCCAGGTCCAGCTCCTCCAGGGCTATCCCGGCGCGCACCGAGTCGGGCACCGACCAGGCCGCGTTGGGGTCGACCCGCAGGTCCACCTCGGGCAGGGCGGTGCGCAGGGCGCGCAGGATCGCGACGTCGCCGCCCACGTCCTTGGTGCCCTTGAGCTTGACCGCCCGGAAACCGCCCTCGTCGACGACCCGCACGGTGTGCTCGGCGAGGGCCCGCGGCAGGTCCTTCGGCGCCGCCCCGGGGGCGTCGGCGCGGGTGACGAGGGCGGTCAGCGGGACCTCCTCGCGGACCGGGCCGCCCAGCAGGTCGGTCACGGACTGTCCGGTGGCCTTGCCGATGACGTCCCAGCACGCGACGTCGAGCGCGGCGAGGGCCGCGTAGCCGAGGTAGCCGTAGAAGAACGGCACCATGTGCTGCTTGCGGTGGAAGGCCTCCAGCGCGAAGGGGCTCGTGCCGATGAGGTCCTCGGCGAGATTCCTGACGATCGCCGCGACGGGCCGGCCCCACATCGTCTCGCCCCAGCCCTCGACGCCGGAGTCGGTACGGATGCGGACCACGGTCCTGGTCTCGCCGGTCTTCGTCTCGAAGGAGCTGGTGAAGGGGTTGACGAGGGGGAGGTTGACGACGTGGACGTCGATGTCGGTGATCTTCATGCTGTTCCTCGGCCGGAGCGGGTGGCGGTGTCGAAGGCGTGCAGGGCGCGGGCGAGCCCCCGGGCGCGGTCGTCGAGCAGTCGGTGACCGGCGGCGGCGCTCGCGGTGGAGGCGTCGTCGGTGGCACCGCCGACGCGCTCCCACTCGCCGTGCCGCTCGACGGTCAGCCCCGGGTACGGGGGCCGGTCGAACAGCGGCGGCGGTCGCACGGGCTCGCGCGCGGGGACCGGGGTGCGGACGAGGGCGGGGTGGGCGGCGAGCATGAGGGAGGTCTCGAACCAGCCCGCGTGGCCCGGGGTGACGTCCGGGCGCTCCCCGCCCGCGTCACCGCCGGTCACGCTCCAGTACGAGCAGGCGGCGGCACTCACCTCGTGGCGCAGCGCGAACGCCTTCACGGCGAGCCGCATGATCTCGTCGTTGCCGCCGTGCCCGTTGACGACCAGGACCCGCCGGTGACCGCAGGCCGCGAGGGAGTCGAGCAGCTCGCCGAGCACCGCCGACAGCGTGGCCGGGGACAGGGTCAGCGCGGCGGCGAACAGGTGGTGGGGGCTGTGCCCGTACGGCAGCGTCGGCAGGCGCACCACCCGCGGACCTGGTCCGCCCTGACTCTCCTCGCCGTTCGCCAGGAGGTCCAGGGCCCGGTCCACCACCGCCTCGGCCAGGAGGGTGTCGGTGCCCAGGGGCAGGTGCTCCGCGTGCTGCTCCTGGGAGCCGATGGGCAGCAGCGCGATCGCCTCGGGGGCCGCCTGCCGGGTCTCGCGCCAGGTGGACTCCGTGAGCTCGTGGTGACTCATGCGGCTGTCTCCCGGTGACACGGGCGTGGCAGAGTCGGCGTATGGCGCATGAACGTTCTCCTTTGCGGTTGGTGCCCGAGCCCGCGGCGGGCCCGGTCGGACGGGAGGCCCCCGCGGTGCTGGGGGCGGTGGAACTGGTGCCCGGCCGGGTCCGGGCGGCGGTCGTCGCGCGCTCCGGGGGCGTACTGGACCGGGCCGAGGCGGTGTTCGACGCCGCCTCCCGGCTGCCCGGGGAGGTCGACGCGGCGCTCGCCCGGGCCGCCAGGGTGTTCGCGGGGCACCGGCTCAGTGGCGTCGGCGTCGCGGCGGCGGGCGTCGTCGATCCCGCGGCCGGAAGGATCGTCGAGGTGAACGACGCCCCCTCGCTGCGCGGCTACCCGGTCAGCGAACGGCTGGAGGCGCTGACCGGCGCCCCGGTGCGCGTCGAGCACCGGGCCAGGGTGCAGGTGCTGGGCGACCGGTGGTTCGGTCCCGGGCGCGGCCGGCGGTCCTTCGCCTCGGTGTCCACGGGCGAGGTCCTGGGCGTGGGCATCCTCTACGGCGGCGAGGTGCTGGCCCCCGACGGCGGCCGCAGCGGCGCCCACATGACGGTGTCGGCGAGCGGCGAGGTGTGCACCTGCGGGCGGCGCGGCTGCTGGAAGACGCTCGCCACGACGCGCTGGCTGCGCCGGCGCGCGGCCGAGCTCGGGCTCGACGGGCTCGACGGCCGCGCCGACCCGCTCGCCGCCCTGGTGGCGTGCGAGGACGAGCGGGCCGCCCGGGTGGTGGCGCGGTACGCGGAGAACCTGGTGCTGGGGCTCGCGACCGTGCAGCAGCTGTTCGCCTGCGGCCTCTTCGTCCTGCACGGCGAGGCGCGCGAGGGCGGGGAGAGCTTCCGGGCCCTCGTGGAGTCCCGGCTGCGCGCCGACGTGCTCGGCGGCGGTGAACTGCCCCGCGTGATGGTGAGCGAGGCGGCGGTGGACGACGTCGCGCTGCTGGGCGGCGCGGGGCTCGTCCTGTCGCGCGGCCAGCGCGGCTAGCGCGGGGGTCACGGGGGTCACGGGTGTCACGGGCTTCATCCGGCGTCGCCGCCCGCCCGCCGCCGGGCCGGCTCCCCGCCCGGAGCGCCGCTGTGCGCGGGGCCCGCCTCCCGCAGCCGCCGGGCCCGCGCCGGATCGGGTACCGGGACCGCGTCGAGAAGCTGGCGCGTATACGGGTGGACGGGCGCGGTGAGGACCTGGGCGGCCTCCCCGATCTCCACGATCCGGCCCCGGCGCATCACGGCGACCCGGTCGGCCACCTGCTGGACGACGGCGAGGTTGTGCGAGACGAACACGTAGGTCAGTCCGAGGCGGCGCTGGAGGTCGGCCAGGAGGTCGAGGACCCGGGCCTGGACCGACACGTCGAGGGCGCTGGTGGGCTCGTCCAGGACGACCAGCCGGGGGTTGAGGGCGAGCGCGCGGGCGATGGAGACGCGCTGGCGCTGGCCGCCGGAGAACTCGTGCGGGTAGCGGTCCAGGATGCTCGCGTCCAGTCCCACGGCTTCGAGGAGTTCCCCGACCCGCTCCCGCGTGCGGGCCCGGCCGCGCCGGCCCCTGGCCTGCGGCTCGTGGGTCACGAGGGGCTCGGCGACGATGTCCACGATCCGCATCCGCGGGTTCATGCTGGAGTACGGGTCCTGGAGGACGACCTGCATCTGCCGGCGGACCCGCCGCAGTGGTGCCGGGCCGAGGGCGTGCAGGTCGGCGCCGTCGAAGCGCACGCTGCCCGCGGTGGGCTCCAGCAGGCGCAGCAGCAGCCGGGTGAGCGTGGTCTTGCCGCAGCCGGACTCCCCGACCAGCGCGAGCGTCTCGCCCTCGTGGACGCTCAGGCTCACGTCGTCGACGGCGACGCTGCCCGGCCGCCCGCCGAACTCCTTGCGCAGCCCTTCGAGGACGAGCAGGGGCGGGGCCTCGGTGGTCATGAGACGGGCTCCAATCGGGGCGTGACGGCGAGCAGTTGCCGGGTGTACGGATCGGTGGGGCGGGCGAACACCTCGTGCACGGTGCCGCTCTCGACCGCCCGGCCGTGGTGCATGACGACCACGCGGTCCGCGGTCTCCGCGACGACTCCGAGGTCGTGCGTGATGAGGAGGACGGCCATGCCGTGCCGGGCCTGGAGCGTGACGAGCAGGTCGAGGATCTGCCGCTGCACGGTGACGTCGAGGGCCGTGGTCGGCTCGTCGGCGATCAGTACGCGGGGCCGTGCGACGAGCGCGGCGGCGATCATGACGCGCTGGCGCAGTCCGCCGGACAGCTCGTGCGGGTACTGGCGGTAGCGCCGCTCGGGGTCGGGGATGCCGACCTCGTCCAGGGCGGCGAGCGCCGCGTCCCTGGCCTGCGCCCGGTTGTGCGTGCCGTGGTGGCGCAGCACCTCGGCGACCTGCCGGCCGACCCGTTGCAGCGGGTCGAGGCTCGTCATCGGGTCCTGGAAGATCATGGAGATGTCGGCGCCCCTGATGCCGCGCAGGGCCCGTTCGCCTCGGGTCAGGACGTCCTGGCCGTCCAGCAGGACCTGCCCGCCGGTGTACACGCAGGGCGGTTCGGGGTTCAGCCGCATCGCGGACAGGGCGGTGGCGGACTTCCCGCTGCCCGACTCGCCGACGACGGCGAGGGTTTCGCCGGCGCGGACCGACAGGCTCAGTCCGCGCACGGCGTGCACGGTCGTGGTGGCGAGGCGGAAGTCGACGTGCAGGTCACGGATGTCCAGGACCGGCTGGGCGGGGGCGTGGGGTTCGGTCGTCATCGGCGGTACGCCTTCGGGTCCGCGACGTCGCGCAGGGCGTCGCCGGTGATGTTGACGGCGAGGGAGGTGAGCATGAGGGCGATCCCGGGGAAGACGGCGACCCACCACGAGGTGCCGAGGTAGAGCTGGCCGTCCGCGAGCATCGAGCCCCAGGTCACCGTCTCCTTCGGCACGCCCAGGCCCAGATAGCTGAGCGAGGCCTCGGCGACGATGGCGGCGGCGACGTGCAGGGTCCCGATCGTGGCGAGCGGGGCCATCACGTTGGGCAGCAGGTGGCGGCGCATGATCGCGCCGTGTCCGGCCCCGATCGCATGGGCCTCCGTCACGAAGTCCCGGGAGCGCAGCGAGAGCACCTCGGACCGTACGACGCGGGCGTACGACACCCAGCCGGTGATCCCGAGTACGAGGACGACGTACCACAGGCCCGAGCCGACGAAGCCGACGACGGCGAGGGCCAGCAGGATCGCGGGGAAGGCGAGCTGGACGTCGGCCAGCCGCATCAGGACCCGGTCGGTCCAGCCGCCGAAGTAGCCGGAGCTGAGTCCGACGGTGGTGCCGATGAGCCCGGCGAGCAGTGCGGCCCCGGCGCCCACCAGGAGGGACACCCGGGTGCCGTAGACGACGCGGGAGAGCAGGTCGCGGCCGAGCTGGTCGGTGCCCAGGAGGTGGGCGGCGCTGCCGCCGTCCTGCCACACCGGCGGTCGCAGCCGGTCGAGCAGGTCCTGCGCGTTGGGGTCGGCGGGGGCGATCAGCGGTGCGAACAGGGCGCACAGGACGAGGAGCGCGAGGAAGGCCAGGGCGGCCACGGCGAGCCGGTTGCGCAGCAGTACGCGCAGGGCGGCGGCGCGTGGCGCGGGGGCGGGCACGGTCCGCTCGTCCGTCGCGGGCGCGGGGGAGGTGGTGGTCATCGGGAGGTCCTCACCCTCGGGTCGAGGAGGCTGTAGGAGAGGTCGACGAGCAGGTTGACCACGACGAAGGTCGCGGCGAACAGCAGCACGGTGGCCTGGACGAGCGGGAAGTCGCGGTTGGAGATGGCCTCGATGGTCAGCTGTCCGACGCCCGGCCAGGAGAAGACCTGTTCGGTGAGGATCGCGCCGCCCAGCAGGCTCCCGACCTCCAGGCCGACGACGGTGACGACCGGCAGCGAGGCGTTGCGCAGACCGTGGGTCAGCACGATCTTGACGGGGCCGAAGCCCTTGGCACGGGCGGTGCGGATGTGGTCGGCGCTCAGCACGTCGACGAGGGAGGAGCGCAGCAACCGCGCGACGACGGCGACGGAGTACACGGCCAGGGTCACGGCGGGCAGCACCAGGTTGCGGAAGCCGCCGTATCCGGAGGCGGGCAGGGCGTGCAGTCCGACGGCGAAGACCAGGATCAGGAGGATGCCGACCCAGAAGGGCGGGGTCGACTGGCCGAGCAGGATGCCGGTCATCACAGTGCGGTCGGTGGCCCGGCCCCGGCGCATCGCGGCGACGATGCCCGCCGGCACCGCGAGGACGAGGGTGACGACCAGGGCCGCGGCGGCGAGCTGGAGGGTGGCGGGGATACGGTCGGCGAGCACCGAGCGCACCGGCTGGTTGTAGAAGAGGGAGTCGCCGAAGTCGAGGCGCGGTATGCCCCACAGGTAGTCGAGGTACTGCCGCAGCAGTGGCCGGTCCAGGCCCAGACTGTGGCGCAGGACGGTCTCCTGATGGGCGCTCGCGTCGGGGGGCAGCAGGACCTTGACCGGGTCGCCGGAGAGCCGGACGAGGAAGAACGCGACGGTCGCGGTGCACAGCAGGACGAGCAGCGCGGTGCCGATCCGGGTGGCGACCGTGCGCAGGATCGTCAGAGCGGTGTTCCGGGGCGCGGTCGCGCTGGGGGCGGGCCCGCCGGTCACGGTGGGGTCCTCGGTGGGGGCGGTGGTGCTCATCGGCCCACCTCAGCGCTCGCCATGTCGAGGACTCCGGCGGAACCCGGTTTCCAGCGCGGCCGGTCGTTGCGGGCGTAGATGTTGTCCAGCTGGTAGAGCGGGACGAAGGGCGCCTCCCGCTTGATGAGCTGTTGCAGTTCGGAGAAGGCGCGCCGGCGGGTGCCGGGGTCGACGGACAGCTCCTCCAGGTCGACCAGGCGGTCCGCCGCCTTGTGGTGCCAGCGGCTCTGCCTGCGGTCGCTGCGCACATTGGACTGGAGCATGCTCTCGCCGTCGAGGGTCCACACGGTGGAGGCGGCCAGGTACATCGGACCGAGCGCGCCGTGGTTGTCGGAGGTCAGCCGCTGCGCGTAGGTGCCGGGGTCGAGGAGGTTCACCGTGGCGCGGACACCGGCGCGGGCCAGCAGCCCGGACAGCGCCTCGGCCACGTTGGCGTCGGCGTTCGACGCGGTGAGGGTGGTGCGGAACCCGTCGGGGTGACCGGCCTCGGCCAGCAGCTTGCGGGCGGTGGGCACGGAACGGGTGAACGGGGTCACCTCGGGGTCGAAGCCGAAGGCGCCGCGCGGGATCATCGCCGGCACCTCGCCGGCCTTTCCGCCGAGCACCGCCTTGACCAGGAGCGGTACGTCGATGGCGTGGTTGAGGGCCTGACGCACCCGGCGGTCCCGCAGCGGCCCGGGGGAGAGGGTGTCCAGGGACAGGTAGGAGGTGCGGATGCCGGGGTAGTGGTCGAGCGTCACCCCGGTGTAGCCGTCGAGCTGTTGCGCCGCGTCGGGGGTGAGGCCCGCGACGAGGTCCACGCCCCCGCTCTGCAGGGCCGCGAGCGCGGAGGACGCGTTGGGCGCGGGACTGAAGACCAGTTCGTCCAGTGCCGGGCGGCCGTCCCAGTGGCCGTCCCAGGCCCGCATCCGCAGTTCGTGGTCGCGCTGCCAGCGGGCGAAGGTGAACGGGCCGGTGCCGACGGGGTGCGCCGCGAAGCCCGCGTCGCCCACCTCGGCGAGGTGGCGCGGAGGCACCACGACACCGCCGAACAGCGACACCTTGTCGGGCAGGATCGGATCGTGCACGGAGGTGTGGAAGTCGACCGTGTGCCGGTCCACGACGCTCACGTCCTCGACGTAACGCAGCTCCACGATCGGCGACTTGGTCTTCGGGTCGAGGAGCCTGCGGATGCTGAAGCGCACGGCCTCGGCGTCACAGGGCTCCCCGTTGTGGAAGGTGACCCCCGGCCGCAGCCGAAAGCGCCACACGCGCGGCGAGAGCGCCTTCCAGGACAGCGCGAGCCGGGGCCGCAGTTTCCCGTCACGCCCCCGGGTGGTCAGCGTGTCGAACATGTTGACCAGCGCGTTCATCGAGACCATGTCGCCCTGTTTCTGCGGGTCCATGGTCTTCGGGTCGCCCGTCTGCGAGACGCGCAGCACGTTCCCCGCGCCGGTCGCGGGGTCCGTGCCGCAGCCGGTGAGCAGGGCCGGGGCGGCCACCGCGGGCAGCACCGCGCTGCCGTACCGCAGGATCGTGCGGCGCGAGGGCCGGCCACGGGCTCCGCTCCACCCTCCACGTATTCGTTCCATTGAACAACACACCCGTTCCGGCAGATGGAATGCAGTGGGGGTAAGCTAGGCGACATGGGGAAACCGGTCAACACCCGTTCCAGTGCGCAGCCGGCCGGGCGGCCGACTGCCGGTCAGTCCGTCACGGGGCCAGTGGACAAGGCGATGGAGGTGCTCTCCGCGCTCGTCGCCGGGGGTGCGCCGCACCGCCTCGCCGACCTCGCCCGCCGCACCGGCCTGGCCAAACCGACCGTGCACCGGCTGCTGCGCTCGCTCGCGGACTCGGGTTTCGCCGAGCCCGCCGAAGGGGGGAGCTACCGCGCCGGCCCCCGGCTCCTGGGGCTCGCCGCCGCCGCTCTCGACGGGGGGCCCGAACTGCGCCTGGCCCGCCCGGTCCTGGCGGACCTGCGCACCCGCACGGGGCTGTGCGCCCACTACGCGGTGCGGGACGGGGCGGCCACCGTCTGTCTCGACGTCTCCGAACCGGCGCGCGAGTACGCCGTGGGGCCCCGGCCCGGTTCCCGGTCCCCGCTGCTCGGCTCGGCAGCGGGCCTCGCCGTGCTGGCCGCCTCGCCGGCCGCCGAGGCGGAGGCGGAGATCGCCCGGTCCGAGGCCGGACAGCCGGACCCCTGGGAGCCGTTCGCCGAGGAGCCCGGCGCCGCCGTGCTCCCGGTGCCGGCCGGGCGCCTGCGGGCCGCCGTGGAGCTGGCCGCGCGGCACGGATACGCCGTGGAGGACGGATTCGTCCGGGAGGACCAGCGGGCCGTCGCCTCGGTGGTGCGCGAGGGCACCGGACGCGTCGTGGGCGCACTCGTGCTCACGGGCCTCGCCTTCACCCTCGACGACGCGAGCGTCGACCTGTACGGACCGATGGTGCGCGCGGCCGCCGGCTCGGTGTCGGCGGCGCTCGGCGAGCGCGGCCCCCGGCTGGGCCTGGTGCCCGGGCGGGCCTTCGAGGCAGGGGAGACACGATGAGCGCCGACATCAACCGCGCCGAAGAAGACGCGACGCACGCGGGGGAGCGGTCCCGGATCCTGGAGCGGGGGCGGGAGCGCGGCCTGTTCTCCGGCGCCGCCTGGTCGGTGGGCACCGCGAGCGGGCCCCTGGACCGGGGCTGGACCGGGACGAGGAGCTGGGGCGGGGAGCCGCTGGACGGCGAGGACCTGTGGGACCTCGCCTCGGTGACGAAACCGGTCGTCGGGCTCGCGGTGCTCGCGCTCGCCGACCGGGGCGCGCTCGCCCTCGACGACACGGTGGGCGTCCACCTCGCCCGCTACCGCGGCACCGACAAGGCGCCGCTCACGATCCGCGGGCTCCTCACGCACACCTCCGGGCTGCCGGGACAGGTGCCGATGTACCGCTCCCACCCCACGCGCGCGGCCCTGCTCGACGCGCTCGGTACGCTGCCGCTCCTGGCGCCGCCCGGGGAGCGGGTCGTCTACTCCTCCCAGGGCTTCATGCTCCTCGGCCTGATCGCCGAGCAGGCGGGCGGACAGCCGCTCGACGCCCTCCTGGACGCGCTGGTGCTCTCCCCGCTGGGCCTGCGCGACACCGGTTTCCGCCCCGCTCCGCAGGAGCGCGAGCGCTGCGTGGCCACCGAGGACTGCCCCTGGCGCGGGCACGTCGTGCGCGGCGAGGTCCACGACGAGAACACCGTGGTGCTCGGCGGGATCGCCGGGCACGCCGGCCTCTTCGCCCCTCTCGCCGACGTCGAACGGCTGGGCGTGGCCCTCGCCGCCGGACTGCCCGGGGTGCTGCGGCCGCAGACCTCCGCCCTCATGACGGCCCCGCACACCGACGGCCTCAACCTCCGCCGCGCCCTGGCCTGGCAGGGACAGGACCCGGTCGACTCACCCGTGGGCCCGTCCTTCGGTCCCGACTCCTTCGGCCACACCGGCTTCACCGGGACCAGCGTCTGGTGCGACCCCCGGGAAGGGCGGTACGCGGTCCTGCTGACCAACCGCGTGCACCCGAGCCGCGAACGCACCGGATTCACCGAGCTGCGACGGGAGTTCCACGCGGTGCGGGACTGAGAGGGGGTGCCTGCGGGGCTCGGGTCCCAGGCGGCCCGGAAGGGCGGGCCCGTCGCTGTGCGTGAGAGCCACGCGGGAGAGCGCAGGCGGTGAGGGGCGGTCGGTCAGGGCATTCGGGTGGTCCTCCCGCCGTCTGGGCGCCGCCACCCCGGATTGACGATATGTCGATCCTGTTTTCCGCTCATGACGCCCCGTCGTTTCTTCCGCCCCGGACGACCGCCGCTCGGGTGGACCCCGGCGGGCCCCCGCCCGCCGAGCCCTCCACCGCCGGACCTGCTTGCTACCTTGCGTCCCGTTTCGGGCAGTTCGGTGGTCAAGGACAGGAGCGCGTGCGTGAAGATCCTCGTAGTCGGTGGCGGGCCCGCCGGCCTCTACTTCTCCCTCCTGATGAAACGGCAGGACCCCCGCCACGAGATCACCGTCCACGAACGTAATCCGGCCGGCTCCACCTACGGCTGGGGCGTCACCTACTGGGGGGAACTGCTCGGCGAACTGGAGCGGCACGACCCCGCGTCGGCCCGGGCCGTACGCGAGGCGTCCGTGCGCTGGAGCGACGGGACGGCCCGGGTCCGCGACCGGGTCACCGTGCACCACGGGGACGAGGGCTTCGGCATCGGCCGCCACCGCCTGATCGCCCTGCTCACCGACCGCGCCCGCGAACTCGGCGTCGACGTGCGCTTCGACAGCGAGATCGACCCCTCGCACCTGCCCCCGGCCGACCTCGTGGTCGCGGCCGACGGCGTGAGCAGCGCACTGCGCGAGCGGCACGCCCACCACTTCCGCCCCGAGGTCACCCACGGACGCAACAAGTACCTGTGGCTCGGCACCCCCAAGGTCTTCGACAGCTTCAGCTTCGCCTTCGTCGAGACCCCGCACGGCTGGATCTGGTGCTACGCCTACGGCTTCGGCGCCGAGGGCAGCACCTGCGTCATCGAGTGCGCCCCCACCACCTGGCGGGGCCTTGGACTCGACACCGCCGACGAGGCCACCGGGCTCGCCACCCTGGAGAAGCTGTTCGCCGGGCTGCTCGACGGCCACCCCCTCATCGGCCGCGCCCACGCCCACGCCACCCCGCACTGGCTCAGCTTCCGCACCCTCACCAACCGGACCTGGCACCGGGACAACCTCGTCCTGCTCGGCGACGCGGCCCACACCACCCACTACTCGATCGGTGCCGGAACCACCCTCGCCCTGGAGGACGCGATGGCCCTCGCCGGGGCACTGCGCGCGGGCGGCCCCCTCGCCCCGGCCCTCGAACGCTACGGACGCGAACGCCGCGAAGCCCTGCTGCCAGTGCAGAGCGCGGCCCGGTACAGCGCGCAGTGGTACGAGAACCTGCCGCGCTACATCAATCTCGCCCCCGAGCACATGTTCGCCCTGCTCGGCCAGCGGCACTCCCCGCTGCTCCCCTACGTACCGCCCCAGCTCTACTACCGGATGGACCGCGCCGCAGGACAGCTGGAGTCCCTGCGGCGCCTCAAGCGCTGGCTCGGGCCACGCCTGGCCCGCACCGTCCAGAGCCGGTCCACCGCCGGGCGCGACTGACGCGTCGGCGCCTCCCGCCCCCGAGCGGGAGGCGCCGACAGGTCAGCCCCCGAGCAGCAGGTGCCGCAGATGCGCGCAAGCCGCCGCCTCCGAGTCGTGCCGGGCCACCCGCTGCCAGGAACCCCGCTCACAGGCCCCCGTCTCCCAGGCCCCGCCCGCCCCGTCCGCCGGTGCGGTACGCAGGTACAGGAAGTCGGGCGGCGGCGGCGCCGGTTCGTGCACGCCCTCGACCCAGTACACGGTGTCCGGGAGACCGGCGGCCCGCAACGCGCTCACCAACGCCGTTCTGTCCACGGCCGCAGGTTACGCGACCGTGGACAGATAGCCGTGGTCCAGCAGCCACTTGACGTTCAGCCGTTCCCCTTCGCCCGGGTCGAGGAACTCCGCGTCCAGCTTGATCTGCCGACCGCCGCCGGGCTGCGCGAACCACGGGGCGATCGGCCCCTGCCACACCGTGAACCGCTTCCGCACCTCGTACACGTGGTAGTCGCAGGGCGACACCGGCTCACGGGTGTTGAGGTTCTGCGGCGGCAGCGCGCGCTTCGCGTACGAGTCCCCGGCCGGGGCCAGGAAGCCGCCGTACACCGAGCCGAAGCGGTCCAGCCGCTCCCCGCGCCGCAAGCGGGTCGCCGTACGGTCCGGCTTGCCGTTGGTCTGCGTGAAACCGTCGTTCGGCGGGTACTTCCAGCTGCCGGTCGAGGCGTCGCCCTCCCAGTACTTCTTCAGGAACGCGGCCGGGGACAGGCCCCCGGTGCGCTGCCAGCCCCGCAGCAGCGGGCCGACCGGCTGCTGCCGGGGGCCGGGGAGATGACGCGGCCCCAGCCGCGCGTCACCCCGGAACTCACCCGTGCACGGAGCCGGACGGGTGCCCGACGGGGCGGGTTTGACCGTTTTCTCCACCGCCGGGGCGGGAGCGGCGGACAGCGCCGTCGCGGCCAGGGCGGCCAGCAGCAGGGGCAGGGATTTCGACGTCACGCGAAGCATCCTCCGGGTTCTGCGGACCCGGGCGCACCCGGCGCGACCGCCGTGACGGCGCGCCCGGTCCGCCCGGTGATCGACCCGCTGAAAACTACCGGCGGCCCCCGCGCACACCCTCGCCAAAGGGTGTTCCGGGGACAAAACCCCACCGAACGAGTGAGGGCGCCGCATGCAAACCCCGGACGTCCCCGCCGCCTTCGCGGCGGGCGGGAGCCGCGTCCAGGCCGCCCTCGCGGTGCGGTATCCGGTGCCTCCACCACTCTCCCGCCGCACGATCCACCCCTCCGCGGTCTTCAAAAGCGGGCCGCAGCGTCAATAACCTGACCCTCATGTCCCGTTGACCGTGGTCCGCCGCAGACAGAGGAGCGCCATGTCCACCGCCCCGCAGGTAACCGACATCCTGTCGCCCGAGTTCGCCGCCGACCCCTACCCGACGTACGCCGTCCTGCGCGAGAGCGCCCCGCTGCTGTGGCACGAGCCGACCGGCAGCTACCTGGTCTCGCGCTACGACGACGTGGAGCGCGTCTTCAAGGACCGCGAGGGCCAGTTCACCACCGACAACTACGACTGGCAGCTCGAACCCGTGCACGGCCGGACCATCCTCCAGCTCAGCGGCCGCGAGCACTCCGTGCGCCGGGCCCTGGTGGCGCCCGCCTTCCGCGGCTCCGAGCTGCGCGACACCTTCCTGCCCGTGATCGAGCGCAACTCCCGCGAACTCATCGACGCCTTCCGCCAGTCGGGCGAGGCCGACCTCGTCGACGCCTACGCGACCCGTTTCCCGGTCAATGTCATCGCCGACATGCTGGGCCTCGACAAGGCCGACCACGCGCGCTTCCACCGCTGGTACACCGCCGTCATCGCCTTCCTCGGCAACCTCTCCGGCGACAAGGACGTGCAGGCCGCGGGCGAACGCACCCGGGAGGAGTTCGCCGCCTACATGCTCCCGATCATCCGGGAGCGCAGGGCCAACCCCGGCAGCGACCTGCTCTCCGCGCTGTGCGCCGCCGAGGTGGACGGGGTGCGGATGAGCGACGAGGACATCAAGGCGTTCTGCAGCCTGCTGCTCGCGGCCGGCGGCGAGACCACCGACAAGGCGATCGCCAGCATCTTCGCCAACCTGCTCGCCCACCCCGAGCAGTTGGCGGCCGTCCGCGCCGACCGTTCGCTGATACCGCGCGCCTTCGCCGAGACGCTGCGGTACACCCCGCCCGTCCACATGATCATGCGGCAGACCGCCGTGGAGGTACGGCTCACCGGCGGCCCCGTACCGGCCGGGGCGACCGTGACCTGTCTGATCGGCGCGGCCAACCGCGATCCGGCGCGCTACACGGACCCGGACCGCTTCGACCTGTTCCGCGAGGACCTCACCACGACGACCGCGTTCTCCGCCGCCGCCGACCACCTCGCCTTCGCCCTCGGCCGGCACTTCTGCGTCGGCGCGCTGCTCGCGAAGGCCGAGGTGGAGACCGGGGTCAACCAGCTGCTCGACGCGATGCCCGACGTACGGCTCGCCGAGGGCTTCGACCCGCGCGAACAAGGGGTGTTCACGCGGGGACCGCAGTCGCTCCCGGTACGGTTCACCCCGGCCGCCCCGGTACCCGCCTGAGCCCGCCCGCCACCACCGGCCTCACCTCGCAGTCGCCTCACATCACCGTCGGGGAGAAGGTCACCGGAAGCTCCTCCAGACCCCGCATCCAGATCGAGGGGCGCCAGCGCAGGGCCTCGCCCTCGACCGCCATCGCCACGTCCGGCAGCCTGCCGAGCAGCGTGTCGATGGCGGTCTGCGCGATGACCCGGGCGATCTGCGGCGCCGGATGCGGACAGCGGTGCTCACCGTTGCTGAACGACAGGTTCGCCGCGTTCTCCTCCCCGACGTACCCCTCCGGCCACACCTCGGGGTCCGTGTTGGCGGCCGACAGGCCCATGACCACGCAGTCGCCCGCGCGGATCAGCCGCCCGCCCAGCTCCACGTCCCGGGCCGCCCAGCGGCCGATGAAGTTCTGCGTCGGCGTGTCCAGCCACAGCGTCTCGTTGAGCGCCTCGGGCACCCCCACCCGGCCCCCCGCGAGCCGGTCCGCGAACCGGTCGTCGAGCAGCAGCAGCCGCAGGGCGTTGCAGATCCAGTTCGCGGTCGGCTGCTGACCGGCGGCGATCACCGAGATGAGGTCCTGCACGATCTCCTCGTCGCTCAGCCCCGCCGGATCGCAGGTCATGTGCGAGGTGATGTCCCGGTCGGGCCGCAGCCTGCGGTCCTCGACCAGCGCGTGAATGCGCTCGCCGACCCTGCCGTACGCGGCCACCGGGTCCTCGCCCTCCTCGGCGTCCAGGGAGATCCGCAGATCCCGCACCAGCTCCTCGGTCTCCTCCTCACCGGCCGGCATCCCGCACAGCTCGACGATGACCCGCACGGGCACCGAGTGCACATACGCGCGCATGAGTTCGGCCCGGCCCGCGCCCGCGAAGCGCGCGATGAGCCGGTCCCCGACCGCCTCGCACACGAGCGACACGTCGTACAGGTCCATCGCCTCCAGCGCCCGGGAGATCACCCCGGCCCGCCGCCGGTGCTCGGGCCCCTCGGCGAACAGCACGGACGGCTGGAAGCCGACATAGGGCAGCAGCGGCCAGTTCCCCGGGATCGCGTCCCACTGGTTCCAGCGCCGGGAGTCCCGCGCGAAGATCTCGTCGTGCGCGGTGACGTAGGTGACCTCCGGATAGCCGAGCGCCAGCCAGGCCGGCACGTCGTCGTCGAGCAGGACCGGCGCCACCGGGCCGTACTGACGGCGCAGCGCGCGGTACAGGTCGGCCGGGGGCCGCTGGAACTCCAGACCGCCGATCCGGAACGGCTGCTCCCCCTCGTGCGCCGGGCACCCGGGGGGCGCCGCCCGCGCGGCGGCCTGCGGGGAATGCGGGGGAGCGGACGAACCGGCGTACGCCGCCTCCGCGTTCCCGTCCCCCTCCCCGGGGTACGGCGCGACCTGCTGCGGATACGGCGCCGAGGTGCCGTATCCGGCCGGGATGTCGTAGGACCCCGGGGGGTCGTACGAGGCCGCGCCGTCGTGGGGGAGCCCGCCCGGGTGCCGGTCAGGCCGCGGCACCGCGCCGTCGTCCGGGCCGGAGGGCGGGAAAGAGTGGTTCACCGGTTCGGTCATGAGGTGGCCGCCTCCCGGGCCAGAGCCCTTGTGTAGAGGTGATCGACGAGGCTCAGCAGGACGCTCTTGCCGGAGGAACGCACCCGGGCGTCGCAGTCGAGCATCGGGACGTGCTCCGGCAGGGAGAGCGCCTGCCGGATCTCACCGAGGGAGTAGTAGTGCCCGTCGGTCTCGAAGCGGTTGACGGCGACCACGAAGGGGGTGCGGTGGAACTCCAGGCGGTCGACGGCGTACCAGGAGTCCGCGACCCGGCGTGTGTCGACCAGCACCACCGCGCCGAGCGCGCCCGAGAACAGCCGGTCCCACAGGAACCAGAACCGCTCCTGGCCCGGCGCCCCGAACAGGTAGAGCACCGTGCGCTCGCTCAGCGTGATGCGCCCGAAGTCGAAGGCGACGGTCGTCGTCGTCTTGTGGTCCACCCCGCTCGGATCGTCCACCCCGACCCCGGCCTGGGTCATGACCTCCTCGGTGTTGAGCGGACGGATCTCGCTCACCGAGCGCACCAGGGTGGTCTTGCCCACCCCGAACCCGCCCACCACGACGATCTTCAGGCCGTTGTCGGCCGTATCGGACAGCGGTGTGCGCGCGGGCGGTTCAGAGCCTGTGGAGTCCATGCAGCACCTCCCTCAGGATGGCGATGTCGGGGTGGGCGGCGTCCTGGCGCAGCCGCGGCCTGCGGGCGCTGATCCGGCCGCCGGCCAGCAGGTCGTCGAGCAGGATGCGGGTGACGGCCACCGGCAGTTCGAGTTCGGCGGAGAGTTCCACGACCGCGATCGGATGCCGGCTCAGATCGAGGATGCGCCGGTGCTCCGAGGACAGCCCCGCGCACTGCGCCGACTCCCGCACGATCAGCGTCACGAGGTCGAAGGTGTGCGCGTCGCCCTCGGTCCTGCCGCTCGTGACGAGGTACATCCGGTCCGGGGCGCCCACCTCGATGGGGCCGCGCGGTGTCACGAGGAGCCGGCGTTCTGGACCGGGGTGCGCGGCTCGGCCCGCAGATACGTCCCGATCGCCGAGACCAGCAGGGTCATCTCCTGGCCCACGTAGCCCGGATCGGCCTCCTCGGCGGCGACCACCGCGAGATGCGCGCCCTCGCCCGCGTCCACGATGAGCAACTGGCCGCCGTGGTACTCCGTCATCGAGTGCCTGACCCCGCCGGAGTGGTCGCCGAACTCCATCGAGGCGCCCTGCGCGAGCGCCTGGATGCCGGAGCAGATCGCGGCCAGCTGGTCGGCCTGGTCGAGCGTGAGGTGGCGGCTCCAGCAGAGCTTGAGCCCGTCCCGGGACAGCACGAGGGCGTGCCGGGTGCCGGGGGTGCGCTCCAGCAGGTTCTCCAGGAGCCAGGTCAGGCTGTTGTCAGTCGTCGGCATGGTGTGCGCGGGCGGGACCGGAGCGGCGCTCCGGCCGGGTGCCCTTGTCTCCTATCGCGTTCGCCGGGCTGGGGGAGGACGTACGGGGCCGGGGGCCCGGTGCGGGCCCCCGGCCCCCGGCTCAGTCGGAGGGGGGAAGGGCGGGGTCGGGCCCCGCGGTGCTCCGGTCCCCGGCCGGGGCCGCCGCGTGCCCGCCGGTGGGGCGGGGAGCGGTGGCGGATCCTTCCTGCGGAGTTCCGGACGGGTTCCGCCCGGCGCGCACGGCGCGGTGGAAGGAGCCGAACAGCCGGCCGACGTCGCGCACCGGCGGCGGCCCGGCCTCCTCCGGCATCGCGGCGAAGGCCTGGTCGACCGCCGCCATGGTGCGGCCCGGGGGCCGTACCGGCAGTCCGTGCTCGGTGGAGACGCGCGGCCCGGGTCCTGCGGGAGCGGGGATCACCGGGGGAGCGGGCGGGCGCTCCTCCTTGCCGGAAAACGTCTGCGGGGCGGCCTCACCGGAGCCTTCGCCGAAGGTCCTGGCCGTCGCGGAACGGGCCGGGAGCGGGGGCGCCTCGCCCTGCTGACTGCCGGGCGCCGGTGTGGGGGCCGGCGCCGACGTGGTCCCCGCCGCCGCTCCCGTCCGCTCACCGTCTGCCGCCCGGGCCGCGGCCTCGCGCGCCAGGGTCTCCGCACGTTCGGCCCGCCGGCGCGCGCGGTCCACGGGCGGTGCGCCCGGGGAGGTGACGGCGGGCAGCCCGCTCTTCTCCGCGTCGAGCGGGTGCGGGGGCTGACGCTGGGCGATGTGCTCGGAGGGGATGAGGATCACGACGCCGGTTCCGCCGCGCGAGGAGGGCCGGAAGTTGACGGTCAGCCGGAACCGGTGCGCGAGGATGCCGACCACGTTGAGCCCGTAGTGGTGGTTGCGGAACTCGGCCAGGTCGAGGACGCGCCCCGCGATGCAGTCCTCCAGATAGGGCAGGGCCGCCGGCGGGATCTTCAGCCCGCTGTCCTCGACCGTCACGATGATCCCGGCGGTGCGTTCCTCGACGTAGACGTGCACCTCGTCCATCGGCGGGGAGTACTGGGCGGCGTTGTTGATTACCTCGGCCAGCAGGTGCATGATCGCCTCCGCCGAGCGGCCGACGATCGCGAGCTTGCTGTCGTTGTGCGTCTTGACCCGCCGGTACGACTGGATCTTGCCGATCGCCCCGCGCAGGATGCTCTCCATCACGATCGGCCTCGTCCACAGCCGGCTGCCCCGGCCGCCCACCATCCAGGCGATGCGGTCCGCGGACAGGGCGAGCTGGGAGGCGGTCTCGTCGAGGAAGAACAGGTCCTTCAGGGCCTCCTGGCCGTAGCGGAACTGCATGTCCCGCAGGTGGTGCAGAATCGTGGTGTTGCGGGCCTGCACCTTGGTCAGCACGTGCCGGACCATGCCGTAGGCGACCTTGGCCCGGCGCACCCCGGTGTGGGTCGTCCACGCGAACTCGTCCAGCGCCTTCGCGAGCCGGGGGTCCTCGGGCAGGTGCACGCGGTGCAGCGCGTCCCCGTGGTTCTTGTTCTCGCGGAAGCGGCTCACCACGAGCGGCACGGTCTCCCCGGCGTACCGCTCGACGTCCCGGTCCAGCGCGTGGAAGCGCCGTTCGGCCTCCTGGGCGGCCAGCCGGGCGCCCACCACCCGCTCCTGGCCGCGCGCCAGCTCCTCCGTGAAGGTCCGCAGCACGGCCACCAGTTGGGGGTCGGAGGGCAGCGGCACCGAGGCCAGCGCCTCGTCCGCCCCGTTGCCCTCGCGCAGCCGTTCGACGAGGGAGGGCAGGACGGCGTGCGCGATCCGGGAGGCCTCCGCGCCGTGCTCGGCCAGCCGCGACCTGGCCGCGGCGCTCTCCGCCTCGGCCCGCGCGGTCCTGCGCCGGTCCCCGCGTACGAGCGTCTGCGTCCGGGCCGCCGTCAGCGCCAGGCACGTCCAGGCCACCACCCCGGTCCACCCCACCCAGGGCCGGGCCGGGGCGGGCGCGCTCAGCCACACCGCCCCCGCCCCGGCCGCCGCCACGAGGAGGGTGGCGAGAGCGGGCAACGGGGACACGGGCCGGGGGCTGCCCGAGCGGCGCGGACGTTGGGGGGCAGACACTGACATTCTGCGGTCCCTCGGTGTCGGAGTGGTGGGGGGCGTACGCGGGTGGTTGTACGGGAACGGCACGCGGAGCGGCGGGAGATGGGGCGCGGATCCGTATTCGGCCGTCATGCTAATCACGCCCCGAGCCGGCTGATCCACCTCTGCGCATCACTGCCCCACGATGGTGGTGTTTCCCGTGGATTCCCCGGACCGGCGGCTTCGCGCGTGGTAGGAGCGCACGCGCCGCCGGTCAGGAAGGCGCGGGGACCCGTCGCATCGGGACCGGCCCGGGCTGATGGCGTGCGGGTGTTCGAGTCCCGGGCTCGCGGCGACGGGGAGCGGCCGTGCGCGGCTGAGGCGTCTCAGCCCCTGCCGTCCCCGGTGGCCGGTGACGCCGAGAGGGCCGGTGCTCCCGAGAAGTGCGCCCCGGGGGTCTCCCCGTCTCCTGGCGGAAGGCCGCGACGAAGGAACTCGGGGACGAGTAGCCGACATGGTGCGCGACGGCGGACAGCGGGCGGCACTGTGAATACTTCGCGCTCCGCGTCTTCCGGGGCGGTCGCTTCTACCTGACCGCGCACCAGCGGGAGGTCCTCCGCATGATCGCCGACTGCGCGGCCGAACCGGCGGCCACCGCCTGACCGAGGGGCGCGCGGGCCGGCACCCCGGGGCGATGCCGGCCGTCACGGCCGCACAGCCCGGCGGGGGGCCGCGACGCCGCCCACCAGGCCCGTAGGGTTGTCCGGCCATCACACCTGCGATGATGTGATCAGAAGATGAACGGAAATTGACCCGGGGGGGCCATGGGAACTGTCGGAACCGCGCTGCTCGAACTGAGAACGGCGCAGAAGTCGTCCAAGGGCGTATCGCTCTACTCACGCTTCGTGAACCGGCCCGCCGGACGCTGTCTGGCCGCCGTGTCCCACGGACTGCGCCTGACGCCGAACCAGGTCACGCTCGTCAGTGCCCTGTTCAGCTTCGCCGCCGTCGTCGGCCTCGCGGTCGGCACCCCGGGCTGGGGCCTCGGGCTGCTGGTCTGGCTCGGGCTCGCGATCGGCTTCGCCTTCGACTCCGCCGACGGACAGCTGGCCCGGCTGCGCGGGGGCGGCAGCGCGGCGGGGGAGTGGCTGGACCACGTCGTGGACTGCGCCAAGATCACCGCGCTGCACGCCGTCGTCCTGATCGCCTTCTACCGGCACCCCGCCGACTTCGGGACCGGGGACCGGGCCTGGCTCCTGGTGCCGCTGGCCTTCCAGTTCGCCGCCGTCGTGACCTTCTTCGGCGGGCTGCTCACCGAGAAGCTCAAGCCCCGGCCCGCCCCCGGCACGCCCGCCGAGTCCCCCTCCACGGTGCGCGCGCTCGCGCTGCTGCCCGTGGACCACGGCGTGTTCTGCCTGGTGTTCCTGGTGCTGGGAGCGGGGCCCGGCTTCCGCTGGGCCTACACGGCCTTCGGTGCCGCGGCCGTGCTCTTCCTGCTCGCCTTCCTCACGAAGTGGTTCCGGGAACTGAACGCAGTTCAGCGCTGAAGGCGGCCGGGGCCTCCGGCTGGGCGAGCACGTCCAGCGCACGGCGAAGCTGTGTGCTGGACGTGTGCACGGTGTAGGGGAAGTAGACGATGTCGACGCCGACCTCGGCGAAGTCCCGCTCCAGCTTGTCGCCCTTGGGGGTCCCGCGCCAGTCGTCGCCCTTGAAGAGCACGTCGAAGCGGACCTGCCGCCAGGTGTCCACCTTGTCCGGCACCGTCTCGACGAAGGCCGCGTCCACGTACTTGACGCTGCGTACGATCTCCAGCCGCTCGACAAGCGGAATCATCGGGCGGCGGCCCTTGGTGCGCTCGCACATCTCGTCCGAGACCACCCCCGCGACCAGGTAGTCGCACTGACTCCGGGCGTGCCGCAGGATGTTGAGATGCCCTATGTGGAACAGATCGTATGCACCTGGTGCATAACCGACCCGATACGGTCTGCCGGTCGTCATCTGGGAAACCCCCCTGGTCTCGTTCGCACCCTTCGTACGGTGCGATGTCCGACGATAGCGTGCACGTTCCCTTTGGTGTGAGTGAACGATTAGGGTAAGAACGGTTCGCCTGCGAGGGGGAAACAGTTCGCACCTGGGCGAATGCAGGGGGAAGGGGAACGCTGCGTGACAGCGAATGACAACTCCGGAGCGATACCGGCTCCGGAGCCGTCCGGGCCGGCGCACACCGGAAACGGAACCGGAACAACTGGCTCCGCAGGAGGGCCGGGCGGGGGTCCGGCGGCTGCCGCGCCGGAACCCGCGAGGGACGCCGGGCGGCCGGCGGGCGGCCGGCGGCGCACGCTGCTGATGGTCTCCACCAACTACGCGCCCGAGCACGCCGGGATCGGCCCGTACGCCACCCAGATCGCCGAGCACTGGGCGTCGAGCGGCCACGACACCCACGTCCTGGCGGGGATGCCGCACTACCCCGCGTGGTCCGTGGACCCGGCGTACACGGGGGTCTGGCGCCGTGTCGAGGACCGCAACGGCGTGACCGTGCACCGCCGCAGGCACACCGTGCCGCCCCGCCAGACCGCCGCCCGCCGCGCCCTGTTCGAAGGCACGATCCTGCTCCACGGAGCCGTCGCCCCGCCCAGGATGAGCCGCCCGGACGCGGTGCTCGCGCAGATGCCGAGCCTCGCCGGAGGGGTGCTCGCCGCCCGGCTCGCGCACCGCTGGAAGGTGCCGTACGTCCCCGTCGTCCAGGACCTCATGGGCGCGGCCGCGGCCCAGAGCGGAATCCGCGGCGGGGACCGCGCCGCGAGTCTCGCCGCCCGCGCCGAGTCCTTCGCGCTGCGCCGCGCGACCCTCGTCGGAGTCATCCACGAGACCTTCGCGGCGAAGGTCGAGGCGCTCGGCGTCGCCCCCGAGCGCATCCGCCTGGTCCCCAACTGGTCCCACGTCGAGAGCCCCACCGGCGACCGCGCCGCGACCCGGGCCCGGCTCGGCTGGGCCCCCGGCCAGACCGTCGTCCTGCACTCCGGCAACATGGGCCTCAAGCAGGGCCTCGACGTCCTGGTCGAGTCCGCCCGCAGGGACCCCGCCGTGCGCTTCGTCCTCATGGGGGACGGCAACCAGCGCGCCCACCTGGAGGAACTCGGCCGGGGCGTGCCCAACCTGGACTTCCTGCCGCCCGCCGAGGACGGACAGTTCATGGACGTGCTCGCCGCCGCCGACGTGCTCGCCGTCACCCAGCGCGCCTCCGTCCTCGACATGAGTGTGCCCTCCAAGCTCACCTCGTACTTCGCCGCGGGCCGCCCGGTCCTCGCCTCGGTCGCCGCCGAGGGCGGAACGGCGCAGGAGGTGCGGCGCTCCGGGGCCGGGGTGCTCGTCGTGCCGGAGGACCCCGAAGCCCTCCTCAAGGAAGTGCGTAGACTCGCTGACGACCCGGCGGGAGCCGGAGCACTGGGGGAGGCGGGACCGCGTCATGTCGCGGCCCATCTGACGCGTGAGGCGGGACTCGCCCGCATCGACGCACTCATCGAAGAGGCCATGGGGGGTCTGCGCACATGACCGACACGCATGTCCGGGCGGCGGGGGACGACGAACCGGACCTGTTGCGGGACCAGTTCCGTCAACTTCTGCGCTACCGCTGGCTGATAGGCGGCGGCATAGGCATCGGACTGGTCGGCGGCGCCTACCTGGGGATCACCTCCTCCGAGTCCTACGCGGCGAGCAGCGACATCGTGGTGCGCACCCCCACCACCAATCCCTTCGACGGTTCGGCGGCGCCGGACAAGAACGTCAACATGAACACCGAGCGGCAGACGGCGCTCAGCACCAACGTCGCCGAGATCGCCGCGAAGAAGCTCAAACAGCCCTCCGCGGCACGCGAGTTGAAGAAGAACCTCCAGGTCACCAACCCGCCGCAGAGCCTGACCCTGCGCTTCACCTACACCGACGGCTCGCCCACCGAGGCCGCCCGCCGCGCCAACATCCTCTCCCAGGCGTACCTGGACGCGAGCGAGAAGAAGTGGTCGGACCTGCGCGACGGCATGGTCAAGCGGCTCACCAACCAGGTCAACCCGCTCGGCAAGAAGCAGAACCAGCTCGCGAGCGAACTCGACACCATGACCGAGGGCTCCTCCGCCTACGACGCCCTGCAGACACAGAACGTCAACCTGAAGAGCCGCATCAGCGACCTCCAGAACCAGATCGACAGCCTCAAGGGCCTGGACATGGCAGCCGGTTCGGTCACCCAGAAGGCGAGCCCGCCCGACACCGCCGACGGGCTCGGCGTGTTCATGTCCCTCGCGCTCGGCGGCGCCCTCGGCATCGCGCTCGGACTCCTCGGCGCCTGGGTCAGGCTCGTCTTCGACCCCTCGCCCCGCTCCACCGGCGACGTCGCGCGCGCCGTGCGCGCCCCCGTCCTCGGCTCCCTGCCGCACGGCGCGGGCAAGGCGCTGCTGGCCGGTGAGCTGACCGACTCGCGCGCCGCCGAGGAGTACCGCTCGGTCGCCTTCCGGCTCGCCTACGACTCCCGGTTCGCCGACCGCCGCAGGCTCCTGGTCGTCGCCGCCCGCGACGCGAGCATCCAGGCAGCCGCGGCCGTCGCCTCCAACCTCGCCGCGTCCTTCGCGGAGACCGGCAAGGACGTCCTGCTCGTCGAGGCCGACCTGCGCACCCCGGCCCTCGGGGGACGGCTGCGCACCAGCTCCGGCCGTCCGCGCTGGAGCCTGCCGCCGGACGCCGACGAGAACGGCTGGCCCGGACCGCGCCCGCTCACCGTCGACGCGGGGGAGTCGGGCACCTTCGACCTCGTCCCCGGGCAGCGCGTGCGCAACGTGGCCCGCGCGCTGACCTCGGCGCGCACCACCCGGCTCATCGACGAGGCCGACGACTCCGGCGCCACCGTCGTCGTCCTCGCCCCGCCCGTCCTCGCCTACGCCGACGCCCTCGCCCTCGTGGACCGGGTCGACGGCGTCGTCATCGTGTGCGACATGCGCAGCGTGCACCGCACCGAACTGGCCCGCATCCGCGAGCTGATCGTCGGCGCCGGCGGTACCGTCCTCGGCGCCGTCACCCACGACGAGGGCGGCAGGGCCGCGAAGCGCAAGGGCAGCGGTGGCCGTCGCGCGGGCGGCGCCGAACGGCCCGGCCCGGGCTCCGGCCCCGGCCGTCCCCCCGCCCCGGCCCCGGAACCCGACCCCGTACGGCCGGTGCGGGACGGCAGCGAGACCGTCACCCTGCGCACCCTGCGCCCCGAGGACCTGCGGACGGGCGACAAGAGATGAGACGTTCGGCCACGGTCGCGGCCTCCGTGCTCGACCAGGCCGCGTCCAGCCTGACCAACATCCTGGTCCTGGTGATCGTCGCCCGGGTCTCGACCGCCACGGGCTTCGCCGCCTTCTCGATGGTCTACGTGACCTTCACGGTGCTGCTCGGGCTCAACATGTCGTACGTGGGCCAGGTGGTGGTGCTGGAGCGCGGCGAGTCCCGCGCGCTCGGCGCCGCCTGCCGTTCCGCGACGGCCTTCACCGCGCTCGCCTCGGTGCTCGCCGGGCTCCTGCTCGTCGCGGGCGGGGCGCTCGCGGGCGGCGCCTCCGGGCACGCCTTCCTCGCGCTCGGCGCGATCTTGCCGCTCGTGCTGCTCCAGGACGGGATGCGCTACAGCTTCTCCGCCCTCCAGGCCCCGCACCGGGCGCTGGCCGCCGACACCCTGCGGCTGGCCTGCGTGGTGCCCGCCCTGGTCACCCAGCCCCACCACGCGGGCCCCGCCCGCATGGTCGTGGCCTGGGGCCTGTCGGCGCTGCCCGCGCTGCTGCTGTCCCTCGTCCTGCTGCGGCCGTACGTGAAGGGGGCGCGGGCCTCGCTCGGCGCCTACCTGAGGCGGGGCCACCTCGGGCAGCGCTTCGTCGTCGAGTTCGCCGTCGGCAACGCCTCCAGCCAGCTCGCGGTGCTCGGCCTCGGCCTGTTCGCGAACCCGCTGGCCGTGGGCGCGCTGCGCGGTGCGACGACCCTGTTCGGACCGCTCAACGTCCTGTTCAACTCGGTCAACGCCTTCGGGCCGCCGGTCCTCGGCCGCTTCGGCGGCCGCCGCGCCACCGCGCGGGCCGCGGCCCTGCTCGGCGTCGTCCTCGGCGCGGTGGCCCTAGGCTGGGCCGCCGTGCTGTACGCGCTGCCCGACTCGGCGGGCCGCCGTCTCCTGGGCGCCACCTGGCAGTCCACCGCGCACCTGCTGCCCGCCACCGGCAGCCAGTACGCGGTGATGGCGCTCGGCACCTGCGCGCTGGTCACCCTGCGCGTCCTGAACCCGCGCGCGACCCTCTCGCTCCAGGTCGTGTTCTCCCTGCTGTCCGTCGCCTTCATGCTCGGCGGCTACGGACTCGACGGGGTCCAGGGCGCCGCCTGGGGACTGGCCCTCGGCTCGGCGCTGAAGGCGGTCGCCGCGTGGACCCGGGTGAGCCGGCTCCCGGCGGCCCCGGCCGCGCAGGAGGCGGAGGGCAGCCCCGCCGCGGCCACCACCTGAGCCCGCCCGGGATCAGCCCCGGAGGGTGACCTCGCGGGCCCCCGTGTACGGCGCGAGAGAGCGCACCGTACGCGGGGTGCGCAGCCGCTCGTCCTCCCAGAGCCCCCGCAGCGCGCCGAACGCGGGCAGCCGTTCGCCCGTCACCCGGGTCACCTCGTCGTACAGGAGCCGGTCGGCCTCGGCGAGTTCCGCGTCGCTGTCGGCCCCGGCGCCCCAGACGTCCCACTGCGACATCTCGGACTTGTTGAGTGCGGCGAGGTCCAGTGGTACCTCGCCCGCCACGAACCACGTGCCGCGCAGCGGGCCCCCGGGGTCGGGCCCGAAGCGCCCCGCGTCCGCCTCGCCCGCCCTGATCGCCCGCCAGGCGGCGCCCGCGACCCTGCGTCCACAGGTACCGAGACGGCCCCCCCTCACTGCATCTTGGCGCGCCCGTCCTGCTTCCACGTCGTGATGAGGGCGACGCAGGCCAGGGCGATCGCGACCCGGCCGGTGGCCTGGAGCAGGGGCCCGCGCAGCAGGATGAAGGAGTAGCCCGCCACGAGGGGCACCAGGATCGACACCAGGGAGCCCGGCGCGGTCCTGCGCACCGCCCGGCGCGCGTAGCGGCGGTCGACGCGGGCCGAGGCGTAGCCGATGCCGAGCAGCCCGAAGAAGACACCGAGCGGACCGAAGTCGATCCACAGTTCGGCCCAGACCGGGGAGGACAGGTTGGTGTTCTTGGTGTCCATCCACTCGGCGACGACGACCCCGGTGTCCTTCGGCTTGCCCGCCCACACCGAGCGGGGCACCGCGAACAGCACGTCGCCCGCGAACTGCAGGCCGAAGGTGTGGCCCTCCCCGGAGTGCACGAAGGTGATGGTGTTCGCGAACATACCGACCTGGTCGTAGTCCTTGAGGGCCAGCGGCTCCAGGATCGAGGTCGTCTGCATCGGCTTGTAGTTCTTGTCGTCGTAGCGGAACCGGTCGGCGAAGGGGAACACGATGAGCGCGACCACCACGCCGAGGCTCAGCGCCGAGCGGTACATCGCCGCGCTGCGCGGGAAGACCGTGAACAGCAGCGAGAACATGACCGTGAGGAACCAGTAGCGCGGGTTGGAGATGGGGTTGTTGACCACGCAGTTCAGCAGCACGAGCGCCGCCCACACCGAGATCACCGCGACCGAGCGCCGCGCCCGCCGCGAGGTCACCAGCCAGCGCGTGTAGATGAGCAGCGACAGCAGCGCGGGCACGGTCCCGAAACCCCGCAGGATCGCCTGCCCGGCCTGCGAGTCGGCCTGCGAGAGCCCCGCGTCCTCGATGCCCGCGATGATCTCCTGGCGGCTGCTGAAGAACACCGCGGGACCACCGAGCTTCTGCACGAACAGGGCGCTGGCCACGAAGGACACCCCGACCAGGACGTACAGCCGCCTGCGGTGCACGAGGGCGGGCCGGGTCTCGCCCCGGCCCCGGCCGCCCGGCCGGTGCCGCGCGAGCAGCACGCCGAGGTCGAAGGCGATGCAGCCCGCCAGGATCAGGGCGATCGCCTCGGTCAGGTCGCCGCGCGCCCCGACGACCGGCGTCGGCACCTGCCCGAGCACGGCCTGCGCGAGCGGGGCCACCCCCATCGCCATGTAGACGAACAGCCAGAACGAGCCCTGCAGCAGCTTCCGTTTACTGGTCAGCACCATCGCCGACAGCCGGGCGCCCGCGTACACGGTCAGCGCGAGCTGGAGCCAGAAGGCCGCGTCGCGCACGCCGCTGCCCGGCTGCGTGCACACCCACAGCGGGAAGAACACCGCGAGGCCCAGGACGAGCGGCACGGACAGGGCGCGCGAGAGCATGGTGCGCGGGGAGGTGGGCTTGCCCCACTCCGTGTCCCCGCCGTCCCCGCCGTCCCCGCTGTTCCCGCGCGGCGGCACGGGAGGCGTCGGCGGCAGTACGGCAGCCCCGCTGTCCGCGTCCTGAGTGTCCATCGCCATGTACTGGCCCCCGCCCCCGGAGCTGCGCCCCTGACAACATTCCGGATACGCCCCGGAAGAGATCCCCCGCGGCAGTCTACCGACGCCCGACGGTCACCTTGAGTCAACCATTAGGCTGAGCACCGAGGGCGCCCGGGGAGGCGCCGGTGGGGGTTATGAATTCATGCGCAATCTCCCGGCCTTCACGCTGGCCGGATACGACAAGGGCCGCGGCAAGCTGGTCCAGGCCCTGTGGTTCGCCGTGATGAACACCGTCTTCATGGCGTGGTTCACCCCGGCCCGGCTGCGGGTCGCGCTGCTGCGCGCCTTCGGGGCGAAGATCGGCGAGGGGGTGCTCATCCGGCACCGGGTCCGCGTCCTGTGGCCCTGGAAGCTGGAGATAGGCGACCACACCTGGATAGGTGAGGGCGCCTGGCTGCTCAACCTGGAGCCCATCAGCCTCGGCGCCCACGTGTGCGTCTCGCAGGAGGCGCTGCTGTGCACCGGCAGCCACGACCACCGCCAAGCCGACTTCCGCTACCGCAACGCGCCGATCACCGTGCGCGACGGCGCCTGGGTCGCGGCCCGCGCCACCGTCCTCGCCGGAGTCACCGTCGGCAGCCAGTCCGTGGTGGCCGCCGGCACCGTCCTGCACCGCGACCTGCCCGACCTGACACTGCACGGCGTCGACGGCACCCGCAGGCCCGTGCAGGAGCCCGTATGAGAGTCCTGCACGTCGTCACCCTGCACAGCCCCACCGGTGCCTTCGGCGGTCCCGTCCGGGTCGCCCTCAACCTGTCCAAGGGACTGGCCGAACGCGGGCACGAGGCCGCCCTGGTGGCGCTCGGCGACGGCTTCGAGGGCGAGCTGCCCACCGAGGTCGAGGGGGTGCCCGCCCGCCTCTACCCGGCGCGCCGCTTCGCCCCGCTCGGCTTCAGCGGCATCACCTCGCCCGCCCTGCTGAGCGCCGCCACCAAACTCGTCAAGGACGCCGACGTCGTCCACGTGCACCTCGCGCGCGACCTCGTGACCCTCCCGGTCGCCCTCGCGGCGCTGCGCGCGGGCCGGCCCCTCGTGCTCCAGACGCACGGCATGGTCGACCCCAGCGGCCGGCTGCTCGCCAAGGTCCTCGACGCGCTCGCCGTGCGCCGGCTGCTGCGCTCGGCGGGCGCGGTCCTGTACCTCACCGACCACGAACGGGCCGGGCTGGACGCGGTGGTGGGCGCGCCGCCCCTGGAGCGCGCCGTGCGCCTCGTCAACGGAGTCCCCGTCCAGGAGCCGCGCGCCCCGTGGCGGGGCGGCCCGCCGCACATCCTGTACGCGGCCCGGCTCCAGGCACGCAAACGACCGCGGGACTTCGTCGCCGCCGTCCCGGAGATCCTCGTCCACCACCCCGAGGCCACCTTCACCGTGGCGGGGCCCGACGAGGGCGAACTCGCGCCGGTCCGCGCGCTGATCGACGAACTGGGACTGGCCGACCGGATCGCGGTGCCGGGCGCGCTGAGCGGCGAGCGGATGCCCGAGGAACTGCGCGCCGCGACCGTCTACGTGCTGCCCGCCGTGGACGAGCCCTTCCCCATGTCGGTACTGGAGTCCCTCTCGGTGGGCACCCCGGCGGTCGTCACCACCTCCAACGGGCTCGCCAAGGACATCGCGCGTTCCGGTGCCGGCCGGGTGGTGACCGGCGCGGGGGGACTGGCCGCCGCCGTACGCGACCTCCTGGACCCCGCCGCCCACCGCGAGGCCTCCCGCGCGGCGCTGGAACTCGCCACCGGCTCCTTCTCGATGGACTCCGTGCTCGACACCCTGCTCGGCGTCTACACGGGCCTCGGCGTGCGTTAGCGGTCCCCTCGTCCACGACGAACCCGGTGGCGGCCCCCGAGAGCCGCCACCGGGTTCGTCGTGGACGGGCACTCAGCTCAGGATCGGGATGAGTCCCAGGCCGAAGACGACGTAGAAGAGCGCGGCCACGGCCAGCCGCCCCGGGGTGAGCCTCTTGGCACGCATCGTCAGCAGCAGGTAGACGATCGCCGCCATGGTGATCAGGCCCGCCCAGAGCAGGGCGCCGTCGAACTTCCACCGGGTGAACAGCAGTCCCAGACCGCTGGGGACGGTCGCCTGGATCATCATCGCGCCGGAGATGTTCGCCAGGGCCAGTCTGGTCTTGCCCTGGCGGACCCAGATGATCGCGTTCATGATCTCGGGCAGCTCCGTCGCCACCGGCGACAGCAGAAGCGCGGTGACGGCGGCCGACAGGCCGAGCATCGGGCCGATCGCGTCGAGCTGCTTCACGAACAGCTGCGAGGCGAGGAAGATCACGAGCAGCGTCGCCAGGGTCTGGACCACGACCGCCCAGGTGGCCGGTGTGGCCGCCTTGGGCTGGAGCTTCAGCGGCTCCAGCTCCTCGTCCTCCTCCTCGCCGTCGTCCTCGCTGCGGATCTCACGCCAGAAGTAGGCCGCGTAGGCGCCGAAGAACAGCAGGCCGAGAACGGGCTTGAAGGCGAACGCGACCAGGCCCAGACACACCTTGACGACGAAGATCGGCAGGAACCACTTCTGGTCCTTGGCCAGCCGCCGCATGTCCTTCTCGTCGCCGAGCGCCTCCCCCTCCTCAAGGCGGACCGGCGGCATGCCGGTGGTCTGCAGGACGAGACGGCGCTCCCTGCGGCGTTTGAGGAGCAGCATCGCGCCGGTCACCCCGTAGGCGACCGTGGCGAGGGCCAGCGGGCCGCCCATCGCGGCGCCGACACCGATGTTCCTGGCCTCCTCGGTGGCGCCCGTGGTGACCGCGACCAGCGTCACCACCGACTCGGGCAGCGCCGTCCCGAACGCGGCCAGGATCGTGCCGACCGCCGTCCTGCCGACGTTGAGGCGTCTGCCCAGCCACTCCACGGCGTTGACGAACCACTCGCACGAGAGATAGATCGCCACCGCGCACACGACGAGCACAACGAAATGCATCACACTGACCGCCCGGTTTTCCCGCGTCACGGGTTCCTCGGCGAGACGCCGCGGGAGTCCCGGCGCACACGACCTCGGCCCCGCGACGTACGTACATCGTCGACAAAGAGCCGAAGGTCTCGCCCACCCGGCAGATTGTGCACGGGCCCGGCCACCGGGAGCCGTAAGGGGCTCCAGCATGTCGACGACCGGTTCGCGGGGCTACTCCCCTTCGCGGCGGCTCACTCTACACAGAGCGGCGCGCGGCCTGTGGGGGCCGGGGCACGGCGTGGGGCGGCTCAGACGGGCAGCCAGGCGTAGCAGCCCGTCGACACGAACTTCGCCGTCCCCGCCGGGATGTCCGCCGTCACCTTCGCCGGCTTCTGCCCCTGCGGGGGACCCGAGGCGAGGACCTTGCCGCCCTCGCCCAGCGCCTGCCAGGTGCAGGAACTCGTGTCGGCCGTGAGCGCCCGGTAGGTACCGGCGGCCGGACTCCTGCGGGTGCCGTCGCTGAAGCCCTGCCGGGCGCGGTCCAGCAGCGGCTGCTGCTCGGGGCACAACTGTTCCACGGCGGCCGGCGCGTCCGGGATCTCGCCCGTGATCAGCGCGCCGACCACCGCGTCCTTGTCGTGCTGAGCGGTCAGCTCGATGCGCTGGCAGGCCTCCTGACCCGTCTGGAGGACCGAAGCGGGGTCCACGTCCTTCGGGACCCGCCCGCTCAGGTACTTCTTCTCCTTCTTCGTGAACGAACCGGTGGCCGGCTTGAGACCGTCGTCGGAGACCACCGAACCGGTGGGCTTCGGCTGCGCGGAGGCGGCGTTGGCGGCCGGCTGGTCGGCGGCCTTCTCGTCCGGGCCCCCGCTCTCCTCGCCCGCCGCGGGGGCGGAGGTCGCCGCGCCCTTGGCGCTGTCCTTGTCGTCGTGGTCGGAGCCGCACGCGCTCAGCGTGAGCAGGGCGGCGGCCAGGACGGCGACGGCCGCCGGGCGGCGGTGGGAGATACGCATGGGACACAACTCCTGTACGGATGGTGCGGTGCCTCGCGGCGGGTCGTGCGGGGGATCGGGGGGTACGGGACGCCGGTACGGCGCGGGGCCGGACACCTTCCCGGTGTCCGGCCCCGCACCCGGTCAACGCCGTACGCTCACGGCGCTCCGAAGGTCAGCATGAGCTGCGGGGTCTGCGCCCCCGCACTCGCCTCGCTGGACCACAGCCACAGCGGGTCGGTGCCCTCGCTGGTGAGCGCCATGCTGTACTCGGCGCCCAGCGCCTTGGTCATGGCGGTGGTGTCCAGCAGCGCCGAGTAGACCGTGGAGCCCTCGGTCGCGCCCGTCAGCGTGCCGAGCGCGGAGGTGCCGAGCGAGGGACGGTTCTTGTACGTGACCCCGTCCTCCGTCCAGTCCCCGGCGACCGGCGAGATCTTCTGCGGGTCGGTGGAGCCCGCCCCCGCCTGGGTCGAGGTCTTCACCGCGAGCCGGGCGCTCTTGAGCACCGTGCCGGGCGGGGCCTTCGGCAGCGTGAACCGCAGGTAGGACTCGTACGCCGAGGTGCCGCGCACCGCGAGCGAGGCGGAGGACCCGTAGTTGGTGCTGGGGGCCCCGGCGTTCGCGTAGCTGTCCTCGCTCGCCGTCACCTTCACGATCGTGTCGGCCGGAGCCGGGTTCGTCGCGAGCTGGTAGTGGCGGGCGACCTGATCGCCGGTGAGCGCCTTGTTGTAGACGGCCGTCTCGTCGATCTGCCCCGCGAAGAACTGGCTGGAGGGAGCCTCCGGCCAGCCGCTGATGTTGTCCCCGCCGACGTGCCAGTAACCCGAGTACGACTGGTTGCCGCTCACGTCGTTGACCTGCTGGAGCTTCCCGTCGACGTACAGCGCCATGCCGTTGGCGCTCTGCGTCCCGACGGCATGGTGCCACTTGCCGTCGTTGAGCCCGGCGCTGGAGGCGACGACCTTGGGCAGGCCCGGGTGGGCGCCGAAGATCACCTTCCCGGCGTCGGTCATGTACAGGTGCTTGTCGTAGTTGCCGCTGCCCCGGGTACCGGTCTGGTCGCCGAAGCCGACGAGCTTGCCGCCCTTGGTCGAGGTCGTCTTGAACCACGTCTCGATCGAGAAGGCGCCGTCGACCGTCGTCCTGTTGGCGGTGTCGACCTGCTGGTCGGTGCCGTTGAGCGACAGGGACTTCGAGGAGCCGCCGACCGCGCCCGGGGTCTGTCCGAGCGTCGGGGCGTTCGCGCCGATGCCGTGCAGGTCGCCCGAGGAGAGGTCGCCCACGAAGGGGCCCGCGCTCTCGTCGTAGCGCCAGTACATCGAGGCGCCGTCCTCCAGCACCGCGTTCGGGTACGCCTCGGCGCTCTCCGGGACGGTCACCGACACCGAGTTGGACAGGGCGCTCGTGTTGCCCGCCGCGTCCGAGGCGGTCACCCGGTAGGTGTAGGTCTCGCCCGCCTTGGCCGTGGTGTCCGTGAAGGACAGCTGCGGCCGCGACCACTCCAGGGAGTCCCCGGTCATGGTGTGGATCGGGGTGGCGGAACCGTTGCGGTAGACCTTGTACGTCAGCTTGCTGTCGTCCAGGTCGAGGCTGGAACGCCACCGCACCTGCACCGCGCCCGGCTTGACGCTGGCCGCGCTGGCCTGCGGAACCCCGGGCGCCTTCGTGTCGGGACCGGTCGCGAAGCGCGTCAGCCCCTGCGCGGCGCCACCGTTGACGGTGGTGAACTCGCCGCCCACCCACAGGTACTTCTGCGCGCCGGTGCCGGATATGGACATCGCGCGGGGGCCGATCTGCTCGCCGATCCCGTCGTTGGTGTCCGGCATCCAGCCCAGCTTGTGCACGTCGTCGACCGACTGGGCGAGCAGGTGGTGACGGCGGCCGTCGGGGAACTCCCCGACGCTGGAGCAGTCGTGCGCGTGCGAGGCGCTGTAGAGCACCCCGTTGTACGGCAGCACCGCCTGCGTCGCGCCCAGGCAGGTGTCCCGCCAGCGCTGCGCGTAGGTGTCGAGGTCCACGGCGATCCGGCCGTCGAACACCCCGCCACCGGTGCCCTCGTTGCCCGTGTAGAACCCGGTGCCGTCCGTCGCGATGGACTTCACGACCGAGTTCTGTGGCACGAAGTTGTCCGGGTACGTCTTCACGTTGGCGCCCGTGGTGGCGTCCACGACGCCGAGGGCGTGCGAGTCGGCACCGTTGACCGTGAAGAAGTCGCCGCCCAGCAGGACGTGCTTCTTGTCCGGGGTCACGGCGATCGCGCGCCCCGGCTGGTCGGCGTCCGCCTGGAAGGGCAGCACCGCGCCGGTCCTGCCGTTGACGGCGGCGAAGCGCTTGTGCGACTGGCCGCCGACGGTCTGGAAGTCGCCGCCCGCGTACACCGTGTCGCCGGACACCGCGAGGGCCCGCACGGTCGCCGAGAAGCTCGCCTTGAAGTCGGTCTTCGGCTTGCAGGTCGCGATGTCGATCGCGGCCAGGCTGCTGGCCTGCACCCCGTTGACCGCGCCGAAGTAACCGCCGACGTACAGCGTCTTGCCGTCGTCGGAGACCGCCATCGCGCGCACCGTCGCGGTGCCGCTGGTCACCGTGAACGACAGGTCGCAGTCGATGGGCGCGCCCGTGGCGGCGTTCATCGCGGCGAAGTTCACGGCCGACTTCGGCGTGCCGCTCGCACCGTTCGGCGGTTTCAGCTGCGAGAAGGTGCCGCCGACGAAGACGGTGTCGCCGGACTGGGCGAGCGCCCAGACGATCCCGTTGGTCTGCCAGGTCGGCAGGTCGTCGGCGGTGAACGCGACCGGCGGAGTGACGGCGGCCGCCTGCGGAACGGCGGTCGCCCCCATTCCGAGAACGGAGGCGGAGAGGACAAGGGCAGCGGAGAGCCCCTTGGATCTTTGCATGTACCCCCCAAGGCTATGGGCCCGGACGAGCGGCCTGCTCTGGCCGAACGGATCAGTATCTTCGCAGGAGAACTCCGGGCGAGGGACAGCCGGGTGGCGCCTCATGGGGGTTCCTTGACCGTATCGGTATGAAAACCGGTCAGCAGGCCCGGAGAAATCGGTTGCCCCGGCCGTCCCGGCCACGACCGCGCGAGGGTGGGGCCTGCGAGGTCACGCGCGAGGCCCCGCGTCCGACGGGTGCCCCCGTCGGACGCGGGACGGACGCGGGCCCGACGTGAGGTGTGTTCCGCGCGGGCGGGATCAGCGGTCGATGCGCACCGTGGCGCCCGCCAACTGGTCCTCGACCTGCCGCACGTCGGCGTCCACCATGATCCGGGCCAGCTCCTCGACCAGCACGCTGGGCTTCCAGCCCAGCAGCTCCCGGGCCTTGCCCGCGTCGCCGATCAGCGCGTCGACCTCGCTGGGGCGCTCGTACTTCGGGTCGTAGCGGACGTACTCGTTCCAGTCCAGGCCCGCGTGCGCGAAGGCGGTCTCCACGAACTCCCGGACCGTGGCGGGGACCCCGGTCGCCACCACGTAGTCCGTCGGCTCGCCGTGCTGGAGCATGCGCCACATCGCGTCGACGTACTCCGGGGCGTAGCCCCAGTCCCGGACGGCGTCCAGATTGCCCAGGTACAGCCGGTCCTGGAGCCCCGCCTTGATCCGCGCGACCGCACGGGTGATCTTGCGGGTCACGAAGGTCTCACCGCGCCGCGGCGACTCGTGGTTGAACAGGATGCCGTTGACCGCGAACATGTCGTACGCCTCGCGGTAGTTGACCGTCGCCCAGTAGGCGAACACCTTCGCCGCGCCGTACGGGCTGCGCGGGTGGAAGGGCGTTCCCTCGTTCTGCGGCGGGGGAGTGGCGCCGAACATCTCCGAGGAACTCGCCTGGTAGATGCGCGTGTTCACCCCCGAGGCGCGGATGGCCTCCAGCAGGCGCAGGGCGCCCAGGCCGGTCACGTCACCCGTGTACAGCGGCGCGTCGAAGGAGACCCGCACATGCGACTGGGCGCCCAGGTTGTACACCTCGTCGGGCTGTATCTCGCGCAGCAGGTTCACCAGCGCCACCCCGTCACTGAGGTCGGCGTGGTGCAGCACGAAGGAGCGGTCGGCCTCCTGCGGGTCCTGGTAGATGTGGTCGATCCGCTCCGTGTTGAAGCTGGAGGAACGGCGCAGCAGTCCGTGGACCGTGTAGCCCTTCGACAGCAGCAGTTCGGCCAGATACGAGCCGTCCTGCCCGGTGATGCCGGTGATCAGTGCGCTCTTGCTCATGAGTGGTGCCCCTCCTGAACCGGCCGGCCGGAGTGGGGGCCGCCTTCGTGGTTCTGAAACGTGGTGGTGAGGTGGTGAACGGTGGTCCTCGGGCGGGGCGTGGGGCCCCGGCCGGCGGGCGGGCGGCCCGGAGGTCGTGCGCGGAGCGTACGGCGGCCCCGGGCGCCGGGGGAACCCGGGGCGACGGGCCCGGCGACAGGTCTTTTGCCGCGTTCCGCGAAGAAAATCCCGTACCGGGTGCCGTCGGCGGGCTGTGTCCTGGCATGATCCGGTCCATGACCGAACCGCAGCTCCTGCCGGAGCAGGCCCGAATATTCGTCGCGGGACACCGCGGCCTGGTAGGTTCCGCCGTCGCGCGCAAGCTGCGCGCCGACGGACACGAGGTCCTCACCCGCACCCGCCAGGAACTCGATCTGCGCGATGCGGCGGCCACCGCCGCCTACCTCGCCCGGACCCGACCCGACGCGGTGGTGCTCGCCGCCGCCAAGGTCGGCGGGATCATGGCGAACAGCACCTATCCCGTGCAGTTCCTGGAGGAGAACCTCCAGATCCAGCTGTCCGTGATCGCCGGGGCGCACGCGGCGGAGGTCGGCAGGCTGCTGTTCCTGGGCTCCTCGTGCATCTACCCGAAGCTCGCCCCGCAGCCCATCAGCGAGGACGCCCTGCTGACCGGCCCGCTGGAGCCCACCAACGAGGCGTACGCGCTCGCCAAGATCGCCGGCATCGTGCAGGTGCAGTCCTACCGCACCCAGTACGGCGCCTCCTACATCTCCGCGATGCCGACCAACCTCTACGGCCCCGGGGACAACTTCGACCTGGAGACCTCGCACGTCCTGCCCGCCCTCGTGCGCCGCTTCCACGAGGCGAAGGCGGCCGGCCGCGAGGAGGTCGTGCTGTGGGGCTCGGGCAGCCCGCGCCGGGAGTTCCTGCACGTGGACGACCTCGCCGACGCCTGCGCCCTGCTGCTGCGCTCCTACGACGGCGCCGAACCGGTCAACGTCGGCTGCGGAAGCGATCTGACGATCAGGGAACTGGCCGAGACCGTCAAGGACGTCACCGGCTACACCGGGTCCATCGGCTGGGACACCTCGAAGCCCGACGGCACCCCGCGCAAACTGCTCGACATCTCGCGGCTCGCCTCGCTCGGCTGGAAGCCCCGCGTCCCGCTGCGCGACGGCATCGCGCGGACCTATGAGGCGTGGCGCGCCACGGTCTGAGACCGTGGCCGCCCCGCCGGGCTCAGTACGCACCGCGACCGTCGACGACGGCGCGGAGCGTACGGGCCATGACGTCGACATCGCTGGTGAACGACCAGTTGTCGACATAGCTGAGATCGAGCTGAACCGTCTCGTCCCAGGACAGGTCGGAGCGCCCGCTGATCTGCCACAGCCCGGTCATCCCGGGCCGCACGGCGAGCCGCCTGCGCTCGGTGTCCGAGTACGTCGCGACCTCGTCCGGCAACGGGGGACGCGGTCCCACCAGGGACATCTGCCCCACCGCCACGTTGAGCAGCTGGGGCAGTTCGTCCAGCGAGGTGCGGCGCAGCAGTCGGCCGACCCCGGTCACCCGGGGGTCCTTGCGCATCTTGAACATCGCGCCGTCGTGCTCGTTCTCCGCCGCGAGTTCGGCCTTCATCGCGTCCGCGCCGACCTTCATGGAGCGGAACTTCCACATCCGGAAGGGCACCCCGCCCTGCCCGACGCGCTCGCTGCGGTAGAACACGGGCCCGCGCGAGGTGAGCTTGATCGCGAGCGCGATGCCGAGCAGCAGCGGGGAGATGACCGCGATCCCCGCGACGGCCAGCACCCGGTCCAGTACGGTCTTCAAAGCCGGCTGGACGCCGCGCCGTACCGGTGGGGCTATCCGCAGCAGCGCCATCCCGGCCGCCGAGGTCGTCTCCAGACGTTTGGGCGCGACCTCCACGAGGCCCGGGGCCACGGCCAGTTCGAGGCCCGCGTCGTGCAGCCCCCAGGACAACTGCCGCAGCCGGTCCCCGGACATCTCCCGGCCCGCCGCCACCAGCACGACGTCGACGCGCAGTTCGAGCGCCGCGGCCAGGACCAGGGTGGTGTCCCCGCCCGGAGTCGTGGGCCGGTGCTCGGGCAGCCGGGCGGCGAGCCGCAGGCCCCCGTCGAGCGGGCCCTCGCCGATCGCGACCACGCCGACCACGACGTACGGATGGTTGGTGTGCCCGGCGAGGTGACCGGCCACCGACTCGACGGCCGGCGGCTCCCCGAGCAGCAGGACCCGCACCACGCCCTGCGCGGCCCTGCGGGTCGCGGCGAGGTGGCGGTAGGTGAGCTTGCGGCAGGTCAGGGTCAGCACGAGCGCGGGCAGCAGCGCGGCGAGGCTGACGAGCTGGCCGTGCCGCAGGTCCGCCGCGACGTGCACGACGGCGAGCACCCCGATCAGGATGAGCCAGTCGTGCAGCACCGGCAGGGCGCCGCGCGACTCACCGATGGCCCGCGCCGCGTAGCGCTGACGCAGGGCCTGCACGAGCACCCAGGCCGTCGCGGCGACGGCCGCGGCGGCCTTCGGGTAGGGCTGGTCGTGCCCCTGGAAGAGGACGGCTACCGGAACGGAGGTCCCGAGCACGTCGACGAGCAGCGCGAGTGGCAGATACCACCGCGCCTTGCTTCCCGGGGGAAGTCCCCTGGGCAAGCGACTGACTGTGGACGCACTTGTCTCAGGCGACTGGACATGCCACATGTACCCCCCCGGCACGTGTTGACGAACCACGACTCATCGGTCGAATCCCCGATCGACGAACAAGTGTGGCAACGGAGAACACTATGGCACTGGCCGGTCTTCTCGCATCTCCGTTTACAGGAACGTCCGCTCCCGGTGACCTTCCATTAACTCCGGGGCGGCCGCTGAGGGCGGCTCCCGAATCGGACGGCAGTTCGTGAAGCGAGTGAAGTGGCTACAGTATGCCCGAGCTGTGCCCGTGTTCGCCCCGGGCCCGGATTAAACGGAGTCCTGCCGTCCGCGGGGTTCTTGTTGTCCCGTCCTGTCCGATCCGCTGTACTACTGGCGAGCCTTCCGTGACGCGAAGCTCGTGACAGAGGGGAATCCCAGTGACGCAGCCTCCGCCCCGTCCCGCTCCGCACCGCCGTTCACCGCTGGGCGGACGGCTGCGGCTGCTGCTCGCCGCGCTGTCGGGTGTCCTGCTGCTCGGCGTGGTCGCCGGCACCGGCCTCGCGTGGGGTCCGCTCGGCGACTCGGGGGGCGGCGGGCAGCAGTCCGCCCTGCCGCCGTCCGCGGCCGCTTCCCCGCTGCCCCCCGCGGTCCGCCCGACGGCCGAGGCCCTGCCCTTCGACCTGCCCGACCCGGCCGCGCTGCGGGCCGCCTCCGGCAAGAAGGTCTTCGCGCACTACTTCACGCCCTACCCCGTCTCCCTCGACAACCAGCCGCCGGGAGCCGACTACTACGCGCGCAACTACCTGCGGCAGGACGGCGAGAAGGGCAAGCACGCGGCCTACGGCGGACTGCTGCGCGACCGGCCGCTGCCGGTCGCGCCCCAGCAGGGGGACTGGCAGCGGGCCAACCTCGAACAGGAGGTGGCCACCGCCCGCGAGGCCGGACTCGACGGGTTCAGCGTCGACCTGTTGTCGCTCTCCGGCACCAACTGGGACCGCGTGAGGCTCCTGATGGAGGCCGCGCACACCGTGGACCCGGAATTCCGGATCATGCTGATGCCCGACATGGTCGGCCTGCGCACCGACCCCGTCACCCTCGCCGACAAGCTCGCCGAACTCGCCGCCGCCCCCGCCGCCCAGCGCCTGGACGACGGGCGTCTCGTGATCTCCCCCTTCAAGGCCGAGGCGCAGGAGCCCGCCTGGTGGAGCCAGGTCATGGACCGGCTGCGCCAGGCCCACGGCGTGGACTCCGCGCTCGTCCCGGTGTTCCTCAACCTGCCCGCCAACGCCGAGAAGTTCGCCCCGGTCAGTCACGGTTTCAGTGAGTGGGGCAACCGCAGCTACACCACGCAGAACGGTGCGGCAGCCGACATCGCCCTCGCCCAGCGGTACGGGAAGCTCTGGATGCAGCCCGTCTCCGTGCAGGACGCCCGCCCCAACCAGGGGATCTTCGACGAGGCGGGCAACACCGCGACGCTGCGCGCGAGCTGGCAGGCGGCCATCGACCAGGGCGCCGACTGGGTCCAGATGACGACCTGGAACGACTACTCCGAGGGAACGCAGTTCGCCCCCTCGCTGCACAACGGCTACACCTACCTCGACCTCTCCTCGTACTACCTGACCCGCTTCAAGACCGGGCAGTGGCCGAGGATCGTGCGGGACGTCGTCTACCTCAGCTCGCGCACCCAGTTCGCCGCCACCGCGCCGGCCGCCGGGCAGCAGCGGCTGATGCGCCTGCGTGGCGGCTCCGCACCCACCCGGGACGCCGCCGAGGCGCTCACCTTCCTCACCGCGCCCGCCACCCTCCGCACCGAACAGGGCGGCACTCCGCGCGAGGCGCGGGTCCCCGCCGGGGTGCACTCCACCCTCGTCCCACTGGGCGAGGGAACCGGCTCCGCCGCCGTGTCGCGCGAGGGCAGGACCGTGGCCTCCGTCCGCATGGCCTACCCGGTGGTCCGTCAGCCGCAGGTCCAGGACCTCCAGTACTACGGGGTCTCCAGCGGGCGCACTCCGGCCGGGGGCCCGCGCTGAACCGGCCGCGGCCCCCGCGCGGCGACGCTTGACCTCAAGTTTGGTTCGGGTCCTAGCGTCGCCGTCATGAGCATGGAAATGACGGCCTGGAGCCAACTGCGCTCGGCCATGAACGCCGAGAGCACCCACCGCCCGCTCGCCCGCGCGACCCTGCGCAGGATCGCCCGCTTCGCCCGGCCGCACCGCGGCCGCATCCTCGCCTACCTCGTCCTGAGCGTGGCCACCGCGCTGCTCGCCGTCGCCACCCCGCTGCTGGCCGGCCGGGTGGTGACCGGGATCGTCTCCGGCGCCGACCCCGGCCGCGTCACCCGGCTCGCGCTGCTGATCGCCCTCATCGCGCTCGCCGAGGCCGCGCTCGCCCTGACCGGCCGCCGGCTCTCCGCGAGTCTCGGCGAGGGGCTCATCCTCGACCTGCGCACCACCGTCTTCGACCACGTCCAGCGCATGCCGGTCGCCTTCTTCACCCGCACCCGCACCGGGGCCCTCGTCAGCCGCCTCAACAACGACGTCATCGGAGCCCAGCGCGCCTTCAGCGACACCCTCTCCGGGGTCGCCGCCAACCTCGTCACGCTCGTCCTGACCCTCGGCGTGATGCTCGCCCTGTCCTGGCGCGTCACCCTGCTCGCCCTCGTCCTGCTGCCCCTCTTCGTGATCCCGGCGCGCCGCACCGGGCGGCGGATGGCCCGCCTCCAGCGCGAGGCGGCCGAGCACAACGCCGCTATGGGCACCCGGATGACCGAGCGCTTCTCCGCGCCCGGCGCGACCCTCGTCAAACTCTTCGGCGATCCCGGCCGGGAGTCCGCCGCCTTCGCCGAACGAGCCGCCCGCGTCCGGGACATCGGCGTGCGCACCGCGACGGCCCAGTCGGTGTTCGTGACCGCCCTCACGCTCGTCTCCTCGCTCGCCCTCGCCCTGGTCTACGGAATCGGCGGGCGTCTCGCACTGGACGGCACCCTGGAGGCCGGAGCCGTCGTGTCCCTCTCCCTGCTGCTGACCCGGCTCTACGCCCCGCTCACCGCGCTCGCCGGGGCGCGGGTCGAGGTCATGGGTGCCCTCGTCAGCTTCGAGCGGGTCTTCGAGGTCCTGGACCTCGAACCCCTCGTGGCCGAACCGGAGCAGGCTCGCGAGGTGCCGCCGGGCCCGGTCTCCGTCGAGTTCGAAGCGGTGAGCTTCGCCTACCCGGCGGCCGACAAGGTCTCGCTCGCCTCCCTCGAAGAGGTCGCGGGCCTCGACACGCGGGGCGGCCAGGAGGTTCTGCACGGCATCTCCTTCCGTGCCGAACCGGGACAGACCGTCGCCCTGGTCGGGTCCTCCGGAGCGGGCAAGTCGACCGTCGCGAGCCTCGTGCCCCGCCTCCACGACGTCGACGCCGGGGCCGTCCGCCTCGGCGGCGTCGACGTGCGCGAACTCGGCGGCTCCGCGCTGCGCGCCACCGTCGGCATGGTGACCCAGGACGGCCACCTCTTCCACGAGTCGGTACGTGACAACCTCCTGATCGCCGACCCCGGGGCGAGCGAGGAGGAGCTGTGGGAGGCGCTGCGCCGGGCGCGCCTGGACCGTCTCGTGGCGGATCTGCCGGACGGACTCGACACCGTGGTCGGCGAGCGCGGCTACCGGCTCTCCGGCGGGGAACGCCAGCGGATGACGCTCGCCCGGCTGCTGCTGGCCCGTCAGCGCGTCGTGATCCTGGACGAGGCCACCGCGCACCTCGACAACACCTCGGAGGCCGCCGTCCAGGAGGCGCTCACCGAGGCCCTCGCCGGACGCACCGCTCTCGTCATCGCCCACCGCCTGTCCACGATCCGCTCCGCCGACCTCATCCTCGTGGTCGAGGACGGGCGGATCGCCGAACGCGGCACCCACGAGACGCTGCTGGCCCGTGGCGGACGGTACGCGCAGCTCTACCGCACCCAGTTCGCCCCCGCCGAGACCGCGCCCGTCTCCTGAGGGAGCCCGGAGCCCGGCGGCGGACGCGCCACCGCCGCACTGGTCCGTACGGCTCAGGAAGGGGGCGTGGGCGCGAGCCCTCCGGGTACGCGGGGGAGAACTCCGGAAGCCGAACCGTTTCCTGGCCGGAAGGAGAACCGCATGACCCGCACGAACGAGGGCGCCCCGCCCGCCTGGACCAGCCCGCCGCCGGACCCCGTGCCCCCGGCGCCCACCCCGACGCCGACACCGGCCCCCAATCCGGTGCCCGAACCGGTACCGCCGTCCCCCACGCCCGTACCGGGCCGCCCCGACCCGGTGCCGCCCACCCCGAGGCCGGTACCGGGCCCGGGGCCCGCACACCCCGACCCCGAGCCGCAGCCGCCCCTTCCGGGCCCGGCGCCCTCGCCGGTACCGCCCGAGCCGGGGCCGGAGCCCGAGCCGCAGCCGATGTGAGCCGCGTCGTAGGACGGGGAGGAGGGCGGCACCCCACCCGGGGTGCCGCCCTCCCCCCCCCCCCCGGGGGCCGCCGGCGCGGGGGGGGGGGGGGGGGGCGCCCCCCCCCCGGGGGCCCCCCCCTCCTCCCCGTCCTGCACGGGCCGCTCAGCTCTCCACCTCCGAGCGGTCGCCGCCCCACAGCGTGTGGAAGGTGCCCTCGCGGTCGGTGCGGCGGTGGCTGCGCGTGCCGAAGCAGCCCCGTTGCCCTGCGCTGGGCGCGACCCGGGGGACCCCGGCACCGCCCTCGCGACGGAGGCCGGCGTCCTCGTGCCGCCCGCGCTCGGCGGTCCGCTGACCGCCCGTGCCGTGTCGCTGCTGCGATGCGCCGCGATCGCCGGCCCGGCCACCAACCAACTCGACGAACCGGCCACTGTCCGCCTCCTCGCCGCGCGCGGAATCCTCTGATGGGCGGCGGACGCGGTCGTCAGTGCGGGAGGAGGCACGCACCCACGCCACCGGTGTCGCGCTCGGTCGGGAGTCCGGGGAACAGCTGACCGAGCGTCTCGCCGGTACAGCCGGTACGCTCCGTCAGGTCCTCAACGCCGCCCGGAACCACGGGAGTACACCTGCGGCCGCGGCCGCGGAACTCGTGGGGCGGCGCGTCAGCCAGGGTGCCTCGCACCCGGTCAGGACGCGGTGAGCCCGTGGTCCTCCGGGCTGCCGGGCCGGAGGCAATCCGAGCCCGGGCATTCCACCCGACAACACAGGAGAGCTGACGAGATGACGAACCGCTGGGTCGGAGTGACCATCGACTGCGTCGACGTGGAACGGGTCGCGGATTTCTGGAGTGCGCTGCTGGACCGCCCGCGACTGCCGTCCCGGCCCGGCTGGGCCTACCTCGGCCGTTCAGGTGACCCAGAGCCCCGCCTCAACTTCCAGCCCACGACCGAGCCGAAGCACGGCAAGGTACGTCTGCATCTGGACGTCGGAGTGGACGACATCGACCAGGGCATCGCGCAGGTCAGCGCTCTCGGCGGCCGGTTCACCGGCGAACGGTACGACTACGACGAGGGCGTGGTCGTCGTGATGGCCGATCCCGAAGAGCACGAATTCTGCCTGGTCCAGTACTACTGACCCGCCCCAGGCGCTCTCGCGCGTTGACGTCTCCATGCTTTCGGCAGGGACACGGACCCGGAATGGAGCGGCAGCGGGAACGTGGCGACGCCGCCACAGCTCATGGCGCGTCAACCTCATCGAGCGCCGCGCCCCCGTGCGTGACATCACCGTGCGCGACGGGTGTCGCGCACAGCGTGGGCATGGCCTCGGGGGCTTTGTCGACCGACCAGCAGATCGGCGGTGCCCTGGGCGTCGCCGTGATCGGAGCCGTCTTCTTCGACACCTTCCGCCCCGACACGGACGGGAAGACCGAGGCCGCAGGCCATGCCTTCGCCATGTCGTCCCTGGCCACGTGCGCCATCGCGGTCCTGGCGGCCGTACTGGTCTTCCTGCTCCCGAAAAACCGGGCCGCCGCCGACTGACGCCCCGCGGCGTCAGGAGCGTGGGGCGACGAGCAGGCCTTCGATGATGCGGCGGGCCTGGCCCACCGCTTCGGCGTCCCCCAGCCGCACGTCCCTGATCAGGTAGAACGGCACTCAGCGGGACGGCCGCCAGCCACCCGACACGAACGCTCGCGGTCCCGTGACGCGTAGGTCTCGGGCTGAATTCGGAGGACGGCCTTCTGGAGACCCAGGACGGACCTCTGTGTCCTGGGCCCCAGTAGCCGGAACTCGATCCGGGGGAGCGGGCTCCGCCTCGGCGTCAGCTCTCGACCTCGGTCCTGTCCCCGCCCCACAGCGTGTGGAAGGTGCCCTCGCGGTCGGTGCGGTGGTAGGTGTGGGCGCCGAAATAGTCGCGCTGGCCCTGGGTGAGGGCGGCGGGGAGGCGTTCGGCGCGCAGGGAGTCGTAGTAGGCGAGGGTCGCGGCGAAGGCGGGGGTGGGGACGCCTTGGGTGACGGCGGTGGAGATGACGGCCCGCCAGTCGTCCTGGGCGGCGGCGATCTCGTCGGCGAAGCCCTTGTCGGCCAGCAGGCTGGGGAGGTCGGGCTGGGCCTCGTAGGCGCTGGTGATGCGGTCGAGGAAGGCGGCGCGGATGATGCATCCGCCGCGCCAGATGGCGGCGATCCCGCCGAGGTCGACGTCCCAGTCGTACTGCTCGCTGCCGGCGGCGATCTGGTGGAAGCCCTGGGTGTAGGAGACGATCTTCGAGGCGTACAGGGCCTGTTCGACCTGGTCGGCGAAGGCCGCCGCCTCGTCCTCGCCGAGCGGCCGGGCGCTGGGTCCGGCCAGGTGGCGGGACGCCTCGCGCAGGGCGGCGTGGCCGGAGACGGAGCGGGCGAAGACGGCCTCGGCGATGCCGGAGACGGGGACGCCGAGGTCGAGGGCGATCTGGACGGTCCAGCGGCCGGTGCCCTTCTGCTCGGCCTGGTCGAGCACCACGTCCACAAAGGGCTTGCCGGTCGCGGCGTCGACGTGGGAGAGGACCTCCGCGGTGATCTCGATGAGGTAGGAGTCGAGGCGTCCGGTGTTCCAGGTGCGGAAGATGTCCGCGATCTGCCCGGCGGAGTAACCGGCCACGTCGCGGAGCAGCTGGTAGGCCTCACCGATGAGCTGCATGTCGGCGTACTCGATGCCGTTGTGCACCATCTTCACGAAATGGCCCGATCCGTCCGGGCCGATGTGTGTCACGCAGGGGTCGCCGTTCTTGGCTTTCGCGGAGATCTTCTCCAGCATCGGTCCCAGCGACGCGTACGATTCCTCGCTGCCGCCCGGCATGATGCTGGGCCCGTTGAGGGCGCCCTCCTCGCCTCCGGAGACTCCGGCGCCGACGAAGTGGATGCCGCGCTCGCGCAGTTGCCTCTCGCGGCGGCGGGTATCGGCGAAGTGGGCGTTCCCCCCGTCGATGATCATGTCGCCCTCCTCCAGCAGCGGGGCGAACTCCTCGATCACCGCGTCCGTGGGCTCGCCCGCCTTCACCATCACGACGAGGCGGCGTGGCCGCTCCAGCGCGGCGACGAACTCCCGCGCGCTCTCGGTGGGCACGAACGTGCCCTCCTCGCCGAACTCCTCGACCAGCGCGTGCGTCTTCGAGGCGGTGCGGTTGTGCAGGGCGACGGTGAACCCGTTGCGGGCGAAGTTGCGCGCGAGATTGCGCCCCATCACCGCGAGTCCGGTCACACCGATCTGGGCCGAAGCGCTCATTCCTGTCACTCCCTGAGACCTGTGGGGTCGAGGGGCCCGCGGACCGGGCCCCGGATGTCCGTCGTACGGCGGTCTGTGCGTCGGGTCCGTGCGCCGGGCGACGCACCGCTGACGCCAGTATCGCCACGAACCGCCGACATCTCCTGCGCGGGGCCGCAGCCGCCGCGCCGACGGGCGCCCGCCGGGCCCGGGTACCCGCGAAGGGCTCTCCCGACCCCCCTCGTGAGCTGCGTCTTCAGCCATTCCGCTTGTCGCGCACAGTGCGGGCGGCCTAACTTTGCGCTGCTGACCCACGTCCGGGACCACCTCCGAGGGAGTCTCCATGCCGTTAGGCCGTCACCGGCGCTACCAGCCGCACCCACTCCAGCGCGCGTCCCTCACCGTCACCGCCTCCGGCGCCGGACTCGCCCTCCCGCTCGTCGCCGTGGGCTCCGCGCACGCCGCCACCGAGGACACCTGGCGCAAGGTCGCCGCGTGCGAGTCGGGCAACGACTGGGACATCAACACCGGGAACGGCTTCTACGGCGGCCTCCAGTTCACGCAGAGCACCTGGAAGGCGTACGGCGGCGGGGCCTATGCCGATCGCGCCGACCACGCGAGCCGCGCCGAGCAGATGGCCGTCGCCGAGAAGGTCCTGGACGGCCAGGGCCCCGGCGCCTGGCCCCAGTGCGGACCACGCGCGGGACTCGCCCGCGGCGGCCCCGCCCCGGGGGCCCACCCGGACGGCGCCGAGAAGGCGAAGCCCGTACAGCAGAAGCAGGCGCAGCAGCAGCAGAAGCAGGCGCAGCCGGCCAGGGCGAAGGACGTCCCGGACGTCCGCGTGAAGCACACCGCGCAGGGGGCCGAAGCGGCCCACAGCACGCACGCCAACCCCGCGGCCACCCCGCAGTCCCGGGCGGGCACGGCCCGTATGTACACCGTCCTGCACGGCGACAGCCTCTCCGGGATAGCCGAGGACCAGCGGATTGCGGGCGGCTGGGAACAGCTCTACGCGATCAACCGCGCCACCGTCGGCGCCGACCCCGACCTGATCCTCCCCGGCCAGCACCTGTCCCTCGCCGGTTCCGGCGAGAAGGCCGGCCCGCGCCACACGCCGCAGAAGACGGCACCGAAGACCGCGCCGAAGAAGGCGGCACCCAAGAAGGCGGCACCCAAGAAGGCCGAGCCGAAGGCCCCGGCGCGCGAGGCCGAGGTGAAGAAGGCCCCGGCGCACACGGAGCAGCCCAAGAAGGCCGACCGCGCCACCCGCACCGGCAGTCTGACCGCGCCCGTCGCCGCGGGCACCGGCACCCAGTACCGCGCGGCGGGCTCCTCCTGGTCGAAGGGCTACCACACCGGCGTCGACTTCCCGGTGGCCACCGGCACCTCCGTCAAGGCGATCGGCGCGGGAGAGGTCGTCTCGGCCGGCTGGGGCGGCAGCTACGGCTACCAGATCGTCATCCGCCACCACGACGGCAGGTACAGCCAGTACGCGCACCTCTCGGCGCTCAACGTCAAGGCCGGGCAGAGTGTCGCCGCGGGCCAGCGCATCGCCCGTTCCGGGGCCACCGGCAACGTCACCGGGCCGCACCTGCACTTCGAGGTCCGCACCGGCCCGGGCTTCGGCTCCGACATCGACCCGCTGGCCTACCTGCGGGCCGGCGGCGTACACGTCTGACCGCCCCGACCGCCCGGGTCGGCCGTCGGATCACCACGTACGGTCGCTCCCGGGCGGGACGCACAGCACCCGGGGCACCGGGCCCCCGCCGAGCGGCGCCTCCCCGGGCCCGGTGGCCGGGTCACCGGGGCGGTCCCCACGGGGTCCGGCCGGCCCGGACGGCCCCTGCGCCGGGCCGGTCAGCGGGCCGCCCGGCGGACCCGGGCGGGAGACCTGGGGCGGCGCCTCCTCGGAACCGTCCGCGTCCGCGCGCCGCGTCGTCAGCAGGATCAGCCCGGCCGCCGCGAGCACGCCGCAGCCCAGCGCGAGGACGGTGCCCGGCACCCCGAACCGGAAGTGCTCCCCGAACAGCGACAGCCCCACGGCGGCCGCCGCCACCGGATTGACCACGGTCGCCGTCGACAGCGGAGCGGCGAGCCCCGCGCCCCGGTACGAGGCCTGGGACAGCAGCATTCCGGAGGCCGCGAACACCGCGATCGCGAGCAGGCTCGGCAACTGCGCGAGAGGTTCCTCGCCGCTGAACCGGTCGGCGACCGTCTTCGTGAACACCGAGGCCATCCCGAAGGCGACCCCGGCCGCCGCCGCGACCAGCCCACCCCGCGCGGCGGGCCGGTGGTGGACCGTACGGGCCACCACCATGAGCGCCAGGACGACCCCCGCCGTCACCACGCCCACGACCGCCATCTCGGACTGCCCCGGCGTCCGGTCACCGCCGGAACCGGTCAGGGCCAGCAGACCGGCGAGCCCCACCGAGGCCATGAGCGCCCCGCGCCAGGCGCCGGCCCCCGCCTTCTTGCCCACCAGTAGGGCCGCCATCGGCAGCGCGAAGACGATCGTGAGCGCCCCCAGGGGCTGGACGAGACTCAGCGGACCATAGGCGAGCGCCCCGACGTGCAGCGCGGCCCCCAGTCCGTTCAGCGCCACCGCACCCCACCACGCCGGGCGGCGCAGGGGTGCGTAGGCGGTGTCCGGGGAGGACAGGGACACGCGTTCCTGCACGATGGCCCCGCCCGCGTAGGCGACGGCCGACACCAGGGCGAACACCACGGACAGCGTGAGATCGCTCATGACGGGCTCCGGCGGCGGCACAACGGTGAACGGTGGGCTCTCATACCGTCCACCCTTCCCTGCCGGACGGCATCTCGTCGTCGTTCCTGAGCACCGAGTGCCTCCTACTGCCGATGGAGTACGGAAACCCCGGCGTACATCCCGGGTACGGGCGCCCGGTTGCGCCGTGCGGCGGGCGCGCGCTCCCGGGCGCGGGGCTGATCACCCTGGGACGGGTGCCCACGCGGATCCGGGGCATCCGCAGAACACGGGCACCGACGGGGTGGCCCGCGGTCTTCCCCGGCCGCCCGTTGATGGGTGAGCATGGGACGCCGCGACGGTGCAGAGCCGTCTTGGGAACGGGGGAGACGCATGCGTGTGGGACTGCTCACCCGGGAGTACCCGCCGGACGTGTACGGCGGGGCGGGGGTGCACGTCGAGTTCCTGGCCCGCGAGCTGCGCGGCCTGACCGACCTCGTCGTGCACACCTGGGGAGAAGGCGCCGAGCCCGGCGTCGTACGCCATCCCGGGGCGCTGCCGGCCGGAACGGGAGACGCGCTGCGGGCCCTCTCGGTGGACCTCTCGATGGCGGCGGCCCTCGCCGGCCGGGACCTCGTCCACTCCCACACCTGGTACACGAACCTCGCGGGGCACCTCGCGAAACTCCAGTACGGCGTCCCGCACGTCGTGACCGCGCACTCCCTGGAGCCGCTGCGCCCCTGGAAGGCCGAACAGCTCGGCGGCGGCTACGCCCTCTCCAGCTGGGCCGAGCGCACCGCGATCGAGGCGGCCGACGCGGTCGTCGCCGTCTCCCGGGGTATGCGCGCCGACATCCTGGACTGCTACCCCTCGGTCGACCCCGACCGGGTCCACGTCGTGCACAACGGCATCGACCCCGAGCTGTACCGCGCCGACCCCGCCACGGACGTGCTGGAGCGGTACGACATCGACCCGGACCGCCCCTACGTCCTGTTCGTCGGGCGGATCACCCGGCAGAAGGGCGTGCCGCACCTCCTGCGCGCCGCCCGGGAACTCGACCCGGACGCCCAGCTCGTCCTGTGTGCCGGAGCCCCCGACACCCCGGAGATCGAGCAGGAGTTCCTCGGCCTGGTCGAGGAACTGCGCGCCACGCGCGACGCGGTGTTCTGGTTCCCGCAGATGCTGCCGCGCCCGGAGGTCGTGCAACTCCTCACCCACGCACGGGCCTTCGTGTGCCCCTCGGTGTACGAGCCGCTCGGTATCGTCAACCTGGAGGCGATGGCCTGCGGCACGGCCGTCGTGGCCTCGGCCGTCGGCGGCATCCCCGAGGTCGTCGCGGACGGGGAGACCGGGGTACTGGTGCCCTACGACGCGAAGGACGGCGAAGGCTTCGAACGCGGGCTCGCCCGGGCCCTCAACCGGCTCGTCGGGCACGCGCCCACGGCCGCCCTCATGGGGGCCGCCGGACGGGGGCGTGCGGTACGCGAGTTCGGCTGGGACCAAGTGGCCCGTCGCACCGTCGAGGTCTACACCTCCGTGCTCGGGGGTAACTGAGCCCTACCCCCGGGGCGCGCCGCGGAGACACGAGCACCACGCCCGTACCGCCGCAGGACCGGGAGCGCACCACGCACACGCACCACCGCGCACAGCACCACAGGCACCACAGCGCGACGCACCACATGCGGGCAATGCAGGACGGGTCGGCGACAGGGGACGGTTATGCGGGGCGGACCTTCGGTACTGGGCATCGTGCTGGCGGGCGGCGAGGGGAAACGGCTCATGCCGCTCACCGCGGACCGGGCCAAACCGGCGGTGACCTTCGGCGGCACCTACCGGCTCGTGGACTTCGTCCTCTCCAACCTCGTCAACGCCGACATCCTGCGCATCTGCGTGCTCACGCAGTACAAGTCGCACTCCCTGGACCGGCACGTCTCCACCACCTGGCGCATGTCCAGCCTGCTCGGCAACTACGTGACCCCGGTCCCGGCGCAGCAGCGACTCGGACCGCGCTGGTACCTGGGCAGCGCCGACGCCATCCTCCAGTCCCTCAACCTGGTCCACGACGAACAGCCGGACTACATAGCCGTGTTCGGCGCCGACCACGTCTACCGCATGGACCCCCGGCAGATGCTGGAGCGGCACATCGAGGGCGGTGCGGGCGTGACCGTCGCCGGGATCAGGGTGCCGCGCGCCGAGTCCTCCTCCTTCGGCGTCATCAGCCCGAGCGGCGACGGACGGCACATCGAGGGCTTCCTGGAGAAGCCGGCCGACCCGCCGGGCCTGCCCAAGGACCCGGACCACGTGTTCGCCTCGATGGGCAACTACCTGTTCACCACGAAGGTGCTCGTCGACGCCCTGCACCGGGACGCCGAGGACGAGAGCTCCGTGCACGACATGGGCGGCTCCATCCTCCCGATGCTGACCTCGCTCGGGCAGGCCCAGCTCTACGACTTCGACGAGAACCGGGTGCCGGGGGAGAGCGAGCGCGAGCACGGCTACTGGCGGGACGTGGGCACCCTCGACTCCTACTACGAGGCCCACATGGACCTCGTCACGGACACCCCCGCCTTCAACCTCGACAACCGCAGATGGCCCGTCTACACCTACGCCGACGGACTGCCGCCCGCCAAGTTCTGCGCCGGCGGCATCGCGAGCGAGTCGATCGTGAGCCCCGGCTGCGTGATCCGGGGCCAGGTGACCCGCTCCGTCCTGTCGCCCGGCGTCGTGATCGAACCGGGCGCCGTCGTGCAGGGCTCGGTCCTGCACTCCGGAGTGCGGGTGGGGCGCGGGGCCGTCGTACGCGGCGCCGTGCTCGACAAGAACGTCGAGGTCGCCCCCGGGGCCACCATCGGCGTCAACCCCGACCGGGACGGACGGCTGTACACCGTCTCCCCGCACGGCGTCATCGCTCTCGGCAAGGGAGTGCACGCCCACTGAGCCCACCGGGCCCGCCCGTCCCCAAGGCGCCCGCACCCCGCCGGTGCGCGCCGCACGCCCGCCGCAGCGGTTTGTCGCCGGGGCGCCCGCCCCAGTACCCTCTGACCTTGCCTCGACCCTCATTCTTCTGAGCCGGGCGCCGCCCCGAAGCGCGGCGGCGGGGCCGCGCCCCAGGTGCGCGCAGCTTTCAGGACCCAGAGGACACAGCGATGACGCCGGCAGCCAGCACCCCCACGACGACCGAGCCCACCGCTCCCGGGCAGCCCGCAGCGGCCGTCCCCGGACAGCCGCGCGCCCAGGAGCCCCGCGAGGACGCCCGGGTGCCGGGGATCGACCCCGAGCGGCTCGCGGTCTGCCTCGACGTGATCAGGGAGCTGGACGGGCTCGACGTCGACCACCCCGACGCGATACTCGTCCGGCGCGCCACCTCCGGTCTCTACCGGACCGTGAAGCAGCGCCGCAGGCAGGAGCGCAGGGCGGCCAAGACCGCCCACGACCGGGCCGTCACCGAGTCCACGGCGACCGGTTCCGCCGAGCGCATCGACGACGAGACGCAGGGCGTCCTGCCCTCCTCCTCGGCCGCCGGCCGCCTCGCGGGCATCCTCAAGCGCCCCCGGTCCTGCTACACCTGCAAGACCCGCTACGTCGAGGTCGACGCCTTCTACCACCAGCTGTGTCCCGAGTGCGCCGAGAAGAACCGCTCGCGCCGTGACGCCCGCACCGACCTGAGCGGGAAGCGCGCCCTGCTCACCGGCGGCCGCGCCAAGATCGGGATGTACATCGCGCTGCGGCTGCTGCGGGACGGCGCCCACACCACGATCACCACCCGCTTCCCCAGCGACGCGATCCGCCGCTTCAAGGCGATGCCGGACAGCGCCGAGTGGCTGCACCGCCTCAAGATCGTCGGCATCGACCTGCGCGACCCCGCCCAGGTCGTCGCCCTCGCCGACGCGGTGGCCGCCGAGGGTCCGCTCGACATCCTGATCAACAACGCCGCGCAGACCGTGCGCCGCTCCCCGCAGGCGTACCGCGAACTGCTCACCGCCGAGTCGGCGCCGCTGCCCGCAGGTGAGCTGCCCGCCTCCCAGGTCATCGGGACCTTCGGCTCGGGGGCCGTCGCCGCCCTGCCCGCCGCGCGCTCCCGGACGCAGGTGCTCAGTGCCCAGGACGTGACCGAACTCGCCCTCGTCACCGGCTCCGCCTCCCCGGCACGGATCGCGGCCGGCACCGCGATCGACGCGGGCGGACTCGTACCTGACCTGCACGACACCAACAGCTGGGTGCAGACCGTCGACGCGGTGGACCCGGTGGAGCTGCTGGAGGTCCAGCTGTGCAACTCCACCGCGCCCTTCGTCCTCATCAGCCGGCTGCGTCCGGCGATGGCCGCCGCCTCGGGCCGCGCCTACGTCGTGAACGTCTCCGCGATGGAAGGCGTCTTCGCGCGCGGCTACAAGGGCGCGGGGCACCCCCACACCAACATGGCCAAGGCCGCGCTCAACATGCTGACCCGCACCAGCGCGCAGGAGATGTTCGAGACGGACGGCATCCTGATGACGGCCGTGGACACCGGCTGGATCACCGACGAGCGCCCGCACCCCGACAAGATGCGGCTCGCCGAGGCGGGCTTCCACGCCCCGCTCGACCTCGTGGACGGCGCCGCCCGGGTCTACGACCCCATCGTGCGCGGGGAGTCGGGGGAGGACGTCTACGGCGTCTTCCTCAAGGACTACGAACCCGGCAAGTGGTGAACCCCCCTCCGCCCGCGCGGCGCTGACACCTCCACCACCTCTTCGGCACCCGGTGACCGTATTGCGGCACCGGGTGTCCTCTTGGCCGGAAGATGCCGCTCTGTCCCTGTCGTGTTGACGGATTCTCGCGCCATCGAGCGGGAGCGCGCTCATGTGGCTAGTCTGAGGGGCACGGACAGCAGACGGGGGTTCCACCCTCACCCCCGTCCGTCCCCGGAAGTCGGCCGTACCTCGGCTGTCCTCCGCACGAGCCACCGGCGCCACCGCGCCCGTTCCGCCTCAGCAGCAGTGCCCCACCGGGCGGTCGGCGCGCCCCCGGTGACACGGGCGCCGGGCCGGCACTCCCGGGGGTTACCCGACACATAAGGAGTGCGCGGTGACACCTGAAACGACCCAGCGAGAACAGCGGCCACGAGAACTCGGCGAACGCGGCCGGCGTCGGCAGCAGCAGATCGGCAACCTGGAGGTGTGGTCGCGCTCCGCGCCGATCCGTCTCGCCGGGTACGAGGACGACCTCGCCGAACCCCACATCCTCCCGGGCGTGGACTGACCACTTCGTACGGGAAGTCAGCGGTCAGTCCACGAAGGCACGGACGACGGCCGGTTCCCGGCGTGCGCCGCACGCCGGGAACCGGCCGTTCCGCTTGCCCGGGCACGGCGCCTGCCCGAAGCCGCCGCACGGCTGCCCGGACGGTGCCCGGAAACCGCTCGCGTGCGGCCCGAGGAGTGACGCACGGGGCGTCTGGGCAGGGGTGTTCCCGACCTTGAACCGCCCGCACCCCGCCGCCGTCCCTACGGAGCACCTCACATGCATGACGACCGCGCCCTGGTCGAAGCACGCCTCCACCGCGTCCTCGAAGAACGCATCCGTCCCGCCGTCCATCCCGAGACCGTTCCCCTCCGGGTGGCGATCTGGGAGGCGCCGGGGGAGCCGGTCCCCGTCGCCGAGGGACTGGCCGCCGAGCCCCGGCCCATCGCCGTCGGAGAACCCTGGGGCGCGCCCTGGGGCACCAGCTGGTTCACCGTGACCGGTTCCGTCCCGCAGGAGTGGGCGGGCCGCACCGTCGAGGCCGTGCTCGACATCGGCTTCAACCACTCCGGCCCCGGCTTCCAGTGCGAGGGGCTCGTGCACACCCCGGACGGCAGCCCGGTCAAGGGCATCCACCCCCGCAACCGGTACGTGCGGGTGGGCGCCCCGGTGCGCGGCGGGGAGTCCGTCGAATACCGCGTCGAGGCGGCCTCCAACCCCGTCATCCAGGGCGAGTGGGCCTTCGCTCCCACCACCCTCGGTGACAAGGAGACCGCCGGCACCGAGCCGCAGTACCGGCTCGGCCGTATGGATCTGGCCGTTTTCGACCAGACCGTGTGGGACCTCGTCATGGACCTGGAGGTCCTCGGCGAGCTGATGCGGGAACTGCCCGTCGACTCGGCGCGCCGCTGGGAGATCCTGCGCGCCCTGGAGCGCGCCCTGGACGCCGTCGACCTCCAGCGCGTGAACGCCACGGCCGCCGCCGCCCGCGCCGAACTGGAGGGCGTCCTCGCGACCCCCGCCCAGCCCTCCGCGCACCGCGTCAGCGCCGTCGGTCACGCGCACATCGACTCGGCCTGGCTGTGGCCGCTGCGCGAGACGGTCCGCAAGGTCGCGCGCACGAGCGCCAACATGACCTCGCTGATCGACGAGAGCCCCGAGTTCGTCTTCGCCATGTCGCAGGCCCAGCAGTGGGCCTGGGTCAAGGAACACCGGCCCGAGGTGTGGGAGCGGGTCAAGGAGGCGGTCGCCGGGGGCCGGTTCGTGCCGGCCGGCGGCATGTGGGTCGAGTCGGACACGAACATGCCCGGCTCCGAGGCCATGGCCCGCCAGTTCGTGCACGGGAAACGCTTCTTCCTCGACGAGTTCGGCATCGAGAACGAGGAGGCGTGGCTGCCCGACACCTTCGGGTTCGCCGCCGGCCTGCCCCAGATCATCAAGGCCGCCGGTTCGCAGTACCTGCTGACCCAGAAGATCTCCTGGAGCAGGACCAACAGCTTCCCGCACCACACCTTCCGCTGGGAGGGGATCGACGGCACACGCATCTTCACCCACTTCCCGCCCGTCGACACCTACAACTGCGAGATGCACGGCCACCAGATCGCGCACGCCGCGCGCAACTTCAAGGAGAAGGGCCGCGCCCGCCACTCGCTGGCCCCCACCGGTTTCGGCGACGGGGGCGGCGGCACGACCCGCGAGATGGTCGCCAAGGCCGTCCGGATGCGGGACATGGAGGGCACGGCGACCGTCGCCTGGGAGACCCCGGCCGACTTCTTCGCCAAGGCCCGCGCCGAGTACCCCGAGCCGCCCGTCTGGGTCGGCGAGCTATACCTCGAACTGCACCGCGCGACCCTCACCAGCCAGGCGAAGACCAAACAGGGCAACCGGCGCAGCGAACACCTGCTGCGCGAGGCCGAGCTGTGGGCGGCGACCGCGGCGGTGCGTACCGGCTTCCGCTACCCGTACGAGGACTTGGACCGGCTGTGGAAGACGGTGCTGCTGCACCAGTTCCACGACATCCTGCCCGGGTCCTCCATCGCCTGGGTGCACCGCGAGGCCGAGCGCGCCTACGCGCGTGTGGCCCGGGAACTGGAGGCCGTCATCGACGCCGCCCAGCGCGCCCTGGCCGGGGAGGGCGGCCGGGCGCTCGTCTTCAACGGTGCTCCGCACACCCGCTCCGGCATCGCGGCGGGCGGCGCCGCGGCCGTCCCGGCGACCGAGGGCGTCACCCCGAGCCCCCGCGCGGGCGGCGGCTTCCTCCTCGACAACGGGTTGCTGCGCGTCGAGATCGACGCGCAGGGCCTTGTCGTCTCCGTCCAGGACCTGGGGGCCGGCCGTGAGACGCTCGCCCCGGGCAGCCGGGGCAATCTGCTCCAGTTGCACGCCGACTTCCCCAACCAGTGGGACGCCTGGGACGTCGACGCCTTCTACCGCAACACCGTCACCGACCTCACCGAGGCCGAGGAGGTCGCCGCGGCAGGGAACGGCGTCCGGGTCGTCCGCTCCTTCGGTGACTCGCGCTCCACCCAGGTGCTGCGCCTGCTGCCCGGGGCCCGGCGCCTCGACATCGACACCGAGGTCGACTGGCACGAGACGGAGAAGTTCCTCAAGCTCGCCTTCCCGCTCGACGTGCACGCCGAGCGGTACGCCTCGGAGACCCAGTTCGGGCACTTCCACCGCCCCACCCACACCAACACGAGCTGGGAGTGGGCCAAGTTCGAGGCCTGCAACCACCGCTTCGTGCACCTGGAGGAGCCGGGCTGGGGCGTGGCCCTCGTCAACGACTCGACGTACGGGCACGACGTGACACGCGCGGTGCGCGAGGACGGGGACGGGGGGACGACCACGACCGTGCGGGCCTCCCTGCTGCGCGCCCCCCGCTTCCCGGACCCGGAGACCGACCAGGGGGTGCACCGCTTCCGGCACGCCCTGGTGCCCGCCGCCTCCATCGACGACGCGGTCCGCGAGGGCTGGCGGATCAACCTGCCGGAGCGCGAAGTGCGCGGCGCCGCCGAGGAGATCGCCCCGCTCGTGGCCGTCGACCAGGAGTCGGTGGTGGTCACCGCCGTCAAGCTCGCCGACGACGGCAGCGGTGACGTCGTCGTCCGCTTCCACGAGGCGCGCGGCGGCAGGACCGGGGCCACACTCACCGCGGGGTTCCCGGTGGCCGCCGTGGCCGTCACCGACCTGCTGGAGCGCACGCTCACCGAGGAGCCGGAACCGGAGGTGGCCGACGGCCGGGTGACCGTGTCCCTGCGGCCCTTCCAGCTCATGACGCTGCGCTTCACCCGGGCCTGAGCCTCCGGGCCCGCAGGCGCGGTGTCGCTTCCGCGGCGGCCGGTGCCACCTCCTCCAGGGGTGCCGGCCGCCGCCTATTGGCACAATGAGTCGGCCGCACACGGCACTTGGGCCAGGGGACGGAGCGCTATGACACACCGGACGCTTTCGGTGGAGGACCGGATCGACATCGCCGAGCTGGTCTCGCTGCACGGTCACCTCTTCGACGCGGGGGAGCTGGACCGGCTCGACGAGTTGTTCACCGCCGACGTCGTCTACGACCTCACGGACTTCGGGCAGCGGCCGCTGAGGGGAGTGGCGGCCGTCCGGGACGCCGCGCTCGCGTCGGGGGCCTCGAACCCGGTGGGGCACCACGTCACGAACATCGTCGTCACGCAGGACGGCGACGGGCTGGTGCGGGTCCGCTCCAAGGGCATCGGGGTCAGGGCCGACGGCACGACCGGGAGCGTCACCTACGAGGACCGGGTCGTCCGGGGCGATCAGGGGTGGCGCATCAGCCACCGCACCATTGTCGCGCGACGGGCGCCCCTGGGCGGCACGTGAGCGCTGCTCGTGTCCGGGACGGCCGGCGGTGGTCTCAGCCGGCGCCCCCGTGCGCACCGCGGACGGGGGCCGAGGCCGTCGAACCGCGCACCACCAGCTCCGGCATGAACACGAACTCGCTGTGCGGGGCGGGGGTTTCGCCGATCTCCTCCAGGAGCGCGCGTACCGCCGCCTGACCCATCGCCGGTACCGGTTTGCGTACGGTCGTCAGCGGCGGGTCGGTGAAGGCGATGAGGGTCGAGTCGTCGAAGCCCACCACGGACACGTCCCCGGGCACGTCGAGGCCGCGGGCCCGGGCCGCGCGGATCGCGCCGAGCGCCATCATGTCGCTCGCGCACACGACGGCCGTGCACCCGCGGTCCAGCAGCGCGTCCGCCGCGACCCGGCCGCCCTCCAGGGTGAACAGCGAGTGCTGGACGAGGCGCCCGGTGACGTCCTGCGCGTCGAGGCCGAAGCGGTCCCGCATCGCGTCCACGAAGCCCTCGATCTTCCGCCGCACCGGGACGAAGCGGACCGGGCCGAGCGCGAGACCGATGCCGGTGTGCCCGAGGGAGGCGAGATGGGTCACCGCCAGGTGCATGGCGGCACGGTCGTCGGGTGAGATGAACGGGGCGCCGACCTCCGGCGAGAAGCCGTCCACCAGGACGAAGGGCACGCCCCTGGCGCGTAGTCGCTCGTAGCGGCTCATGTCGGCGCTGGTGTCCGCGTGCAGCCCGGACACGAAGATGATCCCGGCCACCCCGCGGTCCACGAGCATCTCGGTCAGCTCGTCCTCGGTCGAGCCGCCCGGCGTCTGCGTCGCGAGCACCGGCGTGTAGCCCTGCCGGGTCAGCGCCTGCCCGATGACCTGGGCGAGCGCGGGGAAGATCGGGTTCTCCAGCTCCGGGGTGATCAGCCCCACCAGCCCCGCGCTGCTGCGCCGCAGCCGTACCGGACGCTCGTAGCCGAGGACGTCGAGCGCGGCGAGCACGGATTGCCGGGTCGCGTCGGCGACCCCCGGCTTCCCGTTGAGCACCCGGCTGACCGTCGCCTCGCTCACCCCGGCCTGGGTCGCGAGGTCGGCGAGCCGCGCGGTGCCCGTGCCCCCGGTCCGTGCGGCGGAGGCACGCGGGCGCCGGGCGGCCGGTACGCGCCGCGCGGGCTGCTGTGGCATCGGGCTCCCTCGGGTTCTGGGTCGGTGTCCGGGTCGGCGACGGTTCTCTGCGGGTGGGTGGCGCGCCCGGACCGTCCGAATGATTCCCCGCTCCCGGCCGTCACGGCAAGGGCTTGCAGAGTCTTGCACAAAGCCCTCGGTCCGGTGTTCGAGGGGTGGCGGCCTGCGGAAACGGTACTTCGCAGGTCACGCGGCGATAACGGGAGGGTGTCCGTCGGCGATGTCTTGCAATTTTTTGCTGCAAGGTCTTTCGCGCCGCTTACCTGGCTGTTACGTTCTCGTTCGCCCGGCCGCCGCAACGGCGCTGTCGGCAAGTCGGCAAAGTCCCCTGCCCGATCACGGGGAGCGGGACGGAGGCGCGGAGTTCCCGCCCTCCGGTCACTCGGGCTTTTTCACCCTCAAGGAGATCTCATGCGGCGTGGCATAGCGGCCACCGCACTGGTGGCGTCCCTCGCCCTCGCGGCGACGGCCTGCGGCGGCGACGACGGCGACAGCGGCAAGGCGGACGGCCCCGTCACCATCACCTGGTGGGACACCTCCAACGCCACCAACGAGGCCCCCACGTACAAGGCGCTGGCCCAGCAGTTCGAGAAGACCCACAAGGGCATCAAGGTCAAGTACGTCAACGTGCCCTTCGACCAGGCGCAGAACAAGTTCGACACCGCCGCCGGTGCGAAGGGCGCCCCCGACGTACTGCGCGCCGAGGTCGGCTGGACCCCCGCCTTCGCCAAGAAGAGCTACCTGCTGCCGCTCGACGGCACCGAGGCGCTCGCCGAGAAGGACAAGATCCAGCCCAACCTGATCGAGCAGGCCCGGTTCGAGGGCAAGACCTACGGTGTCCCGCTGGTCACCGACACCCTCGCCCTCGTGTACAACAAGGCGCTGTTCAAGAAGGCCGGCATCGCCGAGCCGCCCGCCACCTGGGCCGACCTCAGGAAGGACGCCGCCCTCGTCAAGGAGAAGACCGGGGCCGACGGCTACTGGGCCTCCACGGCCGGCTACTACGCCCAGCCCTTCCTGTACGGCGAGGGCACCGACACGGTCGACGCCGAGGCGAAGAAGATCACCGTCAGGAGCCCCGCCGCGGTCAAGGGACTCAAGGAGTGGCAGGGCCTGTTCGAGGGCAAGGGCCTGCACAAGGCCGACGTCACCGCCGACGCCTACGCGCACATCCAGGACGCCTTCGTCAACGGCAAGGTCGCCTCGATCATCCAGGGCCCCTGGGAGCTGACCAACTTCTACAAGGGCTCCGCGTTCTCCGACAAGAACAACCTCGGGGTCGCGACCGTCCCGGCCGGCTCCGCCGGCAAGCCGGGCGCCCCGACCGGCGGCCACAACCTCTCGGTGTACGCGGGCTCCGACAAGGCCCACCAGGAAGCCTCGCTCACGTTCGTGCGCTTCATGACCTCGGCGAAGACCCAGGAGCAGATCGCCCTCAAGAACGGCACGCTGCCCACCCGTCAGGACGCCTACACCGCCGAGGTCACCTCCGATCCCGGCACCGCCGGTTACCAGAAGGTCCTCGACGCCGCCCAGCCGCGACCGGCGCTGCCCGAGTACTCCTCGCTGTGGACGCCGATGGACAGCGAACTGCCGAAGATCGCCGGCGGCAAGGAGTCCCTGGACGCGGGCCTCGCCGACATCGAGACCGCGATGGCCAAGCTGCTGCCCGACTTCAGCAAGTAGCCGTGCGGCCACCGCGCGCCGGGCCCCGAACGGGCCGGCGCGCGAGGGCCCCCGCCGGTACCGGCCGTCCCCGCCTGACCGGGGACGGCCGGGCCACCGGACAGGTCGTGTCCGCCGGATCCCGGGTGCCCGCACCACCCCCGACGCTTCCCGGCCTCCCGGACACCCCCGAGCGCAGCCCGCACGCAGTACCTCCCAGAAGGTGTCGAACCCATGACAGTCGCCGTCGAGAGCGCGGCCCCCGACAAGAGCCGCCCCGGCCCGCTGACCCGGCTCAGGCGCGGCTACCAGAAGTACTGGTACGCGTACGCGATGGTCGCCCCCGTGGTGATCGTGCTCGGCGTGCTGGTCGCCTATCCACTGGTGCGCGGCTTCTACCTGACGCTGACCGACGCCAACAGCCTCAACTCGGCCCGCACCATCGGCGTCAACCACATCGACGCCACCTACAAGTTCATCGGCCTCGACAACTACGCCGACATCCTCTGGGGCCCCACCGCCTACGACCGGTTCTGGTCCCACTTCATCTGGACCGTCGTGTGGACCGCGGCCTGCGTGTTCCTGCACTACTGCCTCGGCCTCGGGCTCGCGCTGCTGCTCAACCAGAAGCTGCGCGGCCGGATCGTCTACCGCCTGCTGCTCATCCTGCCGTGGGCCGTACCGACCTTCGTCACGGTCTTCTCCTGGCGCATCCTGCTCGCCGACTCCGGCCTCATCAACTCCGTGCTCGGCTCCCTGCACCTGCCGCAGCCGGCCTGGCTGGAGGACCCGGCGTACCAGCGGATCGCCGCGATCCTCGTCAACACCTGGTGCGGGGTGCCGTTCATGATGGTCTCCCTGCTGGGCGGCCTGCAGTCGATCGACGCGACGCTCTACGAGGCGGCGGAGATGGACGGCGCGAGCGCCTGGCAGCGCTTCCGCCACGTCACCCTGCCGGGGCTGCGGCCGGTCAGCTCCACCGTGGTCCTGCTCGGCGTGATCTGGACCTTCAACCAGTTCGCCATCATCTTCCTGCTGTTCGGCAGCAACAGCGCCCCGGACGCCCAGATCCTGGTGACCTGGGCCTACCACCTCGGCTTCGGGCAGCAGCCGCGCGATTTCGCGCAGTCCGCGACCTACGGCGTCCTGCTCCTGTCGATCCTCGTCGTCTTCACCACCTTCTACCGTCGCTGGCTGGCCCGCAATGATCAGCAGTCCACCGTCTGACGCCGCAGGAGCTACGACCATGAGCAGCAACCCCAGCACCCTCGCGGCCCCCGTGGCGCCCGCCGCTGGGCGGCCCGCCGAACGCACCAGGCCCGTGCGGGTACGGCGCCGCGGCGAGCGCGGCCGTCTCGCCTCCGTCCTCTCCCACGGCACCCTCACCCTCGCGAGCCTGATCGCGCTGTTCCCCGTCGTGTGGCTCGCGTTCCTGTCGCTGGGACCGCACAAGGACGACTACCTCCACCCCGACCGCATCTTCGGCAGCATGACCCTGTCGAACTACTCCTTCGTGCTGGAGCACACCAAGTTCTGGCACTGGCTGTCCTCGACCCTGATCGTGGGCCTGGGCACCACCGTGATCGGCGTCCTGTTCGCCGCGACCACCGGCTACGCCGTGTCCCGGATGCGCTTCCCCGGCTACCGCCCGCTCATGTGGGTGCTGCTGCTGACGCAGGCGTTCCCGATCGCCGTGCTCATCGTGCCGATGTACGAGATCTTCTCCGAACTCGGCCTGGTGGACAGCTACCTCGGGCTCGTCCTCGTCAACTGCACGACCGCGATCCCCTACAGCGCCTGGCTGCTCAAGGGCTACTTCGACACGATCCCGATCGAGATCGACGAGGCCGGCCGGATCGACGGGCTCTCCCCCTTCGGCACCTTCCGCCGCCTCATCCTCCCGCTGGCCCGCCCCGGGATCGCGGTCGCCGCCTTCTACACCTTCATCACCGCGTGGTCCGAGGTCGCCTTCGCCTCGACCTTCCTGCTCGACGACGAGAAGTACACCTTCGCCGTGGGACTGCAGAGCTTCGTGAGCGAACACGACGCCCAGTGGAACTACATGGCGGCGACCGCCGTGCTCATCGCGATCCCGGTGACCGCCTTCTTCTACCTCGTGCAGCGCCACCTCGTCACCGGCCTCACCGCGGGCTCCGCGAAGGGCTGACCGCCTCCCCGGCCCCCGGGCCGGACACCGAACGACCGCCCGACCGCCCGACCGCACGCAGCAAGAGCAAGGACGCCATGACCCAGCACCCGACCGAGCCCACCCCGGACCGCGGGCCAGCGCCTCGGCAGGCACTGGCCACCGCAGCCGCCCCCCGCGACTGGTGGCGCGAGGCCGTCATCTACCAGGTCTACCCCCGCAGTTTCGCCGACAGCGACGGGGACGGCATGGGCGACCTGGAGGGCGTCCGCTCCCGGCTGACCCACCTGCGCGACCTCGGCGTGGACGCGGTGTGGCTCAGCCCCTTCTACGCCTCCCCGCAGGCCGACGCGGGCTACGACGTCGCCGACTACCGCGCCGTCGACCCCGTGTTCGGCTCGCTGCTCGACGCCGACGCCCTGATCCGGGACGCCCACGCGCTGGGCCTGCGGGTCATCGTGGACCTCGTCCCCAACCACTCCTCCGACCAGCACGAGTGGTTCAAGCGCGCCCTCGCCGAGGGGCCCGGCTCCCCGCTGCGCGAGCGCTACCACTTCCGCCCCGGACAGGGGGAGGACGGCGAACTGCCGCCCAACGACTGGGAGTCCGTCTTCGGCGGCCCCGCCTGGACCCGGGTCGCGGACGGCGAGTGGTACCTGCACCTGTTCGCCCCCGAGCAGCCCGACTTCAACTGGGAACACCCCGCCGTCGCCGATGAGTTCCGCTCCATCCTGCGCTTCTGGCTGGACATGGGCACCGACGGCTTCCGCATCGACGTCGCCCATGGACTCGTCAAGGCCGAGGGGCTGCCCGACCTCGGCTCGCACGACCAGCTCAAACTGCTCGGCAACGACGTCACCCCGTTCTTCGACCAGGACGGCGTGCACGAGATCTACCGCTCGTGGCGCACCATCCTCGACGAGTACTCCGGGGAGCGCATCTTCGTCGCCGAGGCCTGGACCCCGACCGTCGAGCGCACCGCCCGCTACGTACGGCCCGACGAACTGCACCAGGCGTTCAACTTCCAGTACCTCAGCACCCACTGGGACGCCGCCGCGCTGCGCGAGGTCATCGACCGCACCCTCGACTCGATGCGCCCGGTCGGGGCGCCCGCCACCTGGGTCCTGTCCAACCACGACGTGACCCGGCACCGCACCCGCTTCGGCAACCCGCCGGGCCTGGGCACCCAGATCCGCAGCGCCGGCGACCCGGAACTCGGACTGCGCCGGGCCCGCGCGGCGACCCTCCTGATGCTCGCCCTGCCCGGCTCCGCCTACGTCTACCAGGGGGAGGAACTCGGCCTGCCCGACGTCGTGGACCTGCCCGACGAGGTGCGCCAGGACCCCTCGTACTTCCGGGCCGCGGGCCAGGACGGCTTCCGCGACGGCTGCCGGGTCCCGATCCCGTGGACCCGCACCGGTCCCTCGTACGGCTTCGGGCCCGGCGGCAGCTGGCTCCCGCAGCCCGGCGACTGGGCCGAACTGAGCGTCGAGGCACAGACCGGACGGCCCGGCTCCACGCTGGAGCTGTACCGCTCGGCCCTCGCCGCCCGCCGCGCCCAGCCCGCCCTCGGCGCGGGGGAGTCCGTCGAATGGCTCGACGCCCCCGAGGGGGTGCTCGCCTTCCGGCGCACCGTCCCCGACGGCCCCTGCGTCGTGGTCACCGCCAACACCACCGGCGCCGCCGTGTCACTGCCCGCCCCCGGGGAGCCGCTGCTCACCAGCGCCGCCGACGGGGCCGTGCCCGCCGCCACGGACGGCCGCTTCCCGCTGGCCGCCGACACCACGGTGTGGTGGCTGGCCTGACCCTCCCCGGGGCCCTCCCCGGGGCCCTCCCCGGTTTGCGCGCGGCGCGGGACGCGGACAGAGAATGAGGGACCGATCGGCCCGGTCCGGGCTCCCGCAGCCCGGACCGGGCCGGGGGGGGGGGGCGCCCCCCCCGCGGCCCCCCCCCCCGGCCCCCCCCCCCCCCCCGGGCCCCGGGGCGCACCCCCCCCCCCCCCCCCCCCCCCCCCCCCCCCCCCCCCCCCCG
>NZ_JBFALS010000001.1:0-194249 GCF_040656295.1 Streptomyces sp. NPDC049954 | reverse complement strand
ACCCCACGAATCCCGGGTCAACCAGCCGAGCAACAACCACCAAAACAAAATTAAACCAAACGACCACCACAACAGCCCACCCCCCCCACACCAACCCGCACCCCGACCCCGTCCGGGGCCCCCGCCGCCCGCCCCGGGCCGGCGGGCGCGGACGCCCCACGGGCTCCGCGCCCGCGTCGCCCCGTCCGCCAGGAGGACGCCGTGCGCTCACGCCACCCCTCGGTCCCCGCCGCGCTCGCCGGTGCCGGCCTCGCCGTCCTCGCCCTGGTCTGCGGCGCCTGCGGCACCGAACAGCGCAGCCTCGGCGCGGTGAACGGCCCCCTGCTCCAGCCCGCGGCGGAACGGGGACCCGACGCCTTCACCGCCGGCAGCGTGCTCGGCACCCCGCCGCCGCTCACCCGTACGGAGCAGCCGGTGCCCACCGGCACGGCGGACGACACCCGGGCCGCCCGGGTCGCCGGGGACAGCCCCGGCCTGTACGCGGGAACCGCGGCGCGCGGCAGTTGCGACGTGGCGCGCCAGACACGGCTGCTCGCGCAGGACCGGCCCCGGGCCACCGCCTTCGCCCGCGCCTCGGGCGTCGCCGCGGACGGCCTCGACCGCTACCTCGACGACCTCACCCCGGTCACGCTGCGCAGCGACACCCTCGTCACCTCCCACGGCTACCGCGGCCAGGAGGTCACCGAGTACCCGGCCGTCCTCCAGGCCGGCACCGCCGTCCTCGTCGACGCCCGCGGGGTGCCCCGGGTGCGCTGCGCGTGCGGCAACCCCCTCGGCGAAGCCGAGGGCGACTCGGTCCACGGCCACCGCGGCACCGCGTGGAGCGGCTACCGCGCCGAGCGGGTGCACTCCGTGACACCCGCGAGCCGGCCGCTGCCCGTCCTCGTCCTGGCCGACCCCGCGCACGGTCTGTACCTGGAGCGGCCGGTCGGCGACGACGGCGGCCACGACCGGACCGTGCCGGCCCCGAAGCACACCCCGAAGCCGCCGCCCGAGCCCGAGCCGAGCGCACCGGACAGCCCGAGCCCGGACTCCACCAAGCCCTGGGAGTCCACCCCGCCGCCCACCCGGCCCGACGAGGAGGAGACGCCGGAGGGCGGGGAGGAGACGGCGCGCCCGGCCCACCTGCTCTCCCGCCCCGCGCACGGCTGAGCGGACCGCCCGCTCCGCCTCACGCGATGTTCGTCGTGCCGTCAGGACCCGACAGGCACACGAAGGCCACGAGCAGGGCCGCGCTCAGGTCCTCCGCCACCGCGGCGAGCGGGTCGGGGGCTCCGCACAGCGAGAAGCTCTTGCGCCAGGCCGCGCCCAGCAGCGCCCCGCCGAGCGCGGCCGCGGCCCCCGTGGCGGCGGCGACCGGGACATCGCGGCCGCGCCCCTCCCGTCCGGCCACGGCCGCGCAGGCGAGGGCGCCGGACGCGAGCCGGGGCAGCAGCCCCTTCGCGGCGAGACGGCTCGGGGCGGCGGGGGCCTTGTCGGTGACCGATTCGCCCACCGCCCCCAGAGCGCACAGCGTCTTCGCCGCCCGCCCCCGAAACAGGGAGGCGGGCGGGGCGGTCTCGTCGCGGCGGGTGGTCAGCGCCACGCCCGCCAGCCCGTACTGACTGCGCATCCCGGAGGCCACACCGAGCAGGACGGCGCGCGGATCGAGGGCCGGGCACATCCGGGAGGCACCGGAGGCGAGCACGGAGAACACGGGGGAGGGCACAGGGGTCATGCCGCCCACCCTCCCCGGCCCGCCGCACCGCGAAACCGCGCCCCCGCCCGTCCGGGTGAGCGCCGCGCGGGCCGTCCCCCGGCCGGGCGCGAGAGCACCGGCCCACCGTCACGGCTTGCTGAAGCGCACCCGCATGAGGCGCTGGCTCCCGTCGTCCGGGTGGAAGTACGTCAGGTACTGCGTCAGCCCGCCGTCGCGCGCGTACTCGGGGTGCGCGAACAGCGCGTAGTCGCTCCGCTTGCCGCCCTTCGTGTGCCCGGCCGTGCGCGGATCGCTCCACGGGCCGTAGGGCGAACCGCCCACCTGGTACCGCACCTCGTCGCTCCCGTACGGCAGATACACGTTGACGTACGCGGACAGCGCCCGGTCGTAGAACACGCTCTGTCCCGCGGAACCGGCCCCCACCACGGGCCGGGCGGCGCCCGGGTCCGGGGACCAGCCGTCTCCCGTGCAAAACCGCCAGGCCGAACGGTCCTCGACCGAGGCGAGCGGAACACGCGCCACCGCGCAGCCGTGGTACGAGCAGTCCCCGTACACGTACACCGTCTCCCCGACCACGAGAGCCGCCGCGCTGAAGCCCTGCCCGTCCGGGAAGAACATCGTGGGGTCGGCTCCCTCGACGCCGCGCACCCCCGGGCCGTGCGCGGCCTCCAGCCGGGTCACCCGGTGGGTGCGCATGTCGAGCGCGGCGATCCCCGTACCGAGGCCCTTGCCCAGCTCACCCGAGCAGGGCGTGCCGTCCTTCCCGCCCCGGCACAGCTTCCCGTACATGACCAGCACGCGGTGGCGGGCCGGGTCGGAGATCACCGGGCCCGGCCAGAACCCGAACCGCGCCCCGCAGTACTGGTCCTGCTCCGCCGTGCAGCCGCCGTCCTCACCGTGCTGCTTCTCGAACGCCCGCTCCGCCGCCGTACGGGGCAGCAGCTCCACCGGCCGGCCCTGCGCGGAGGTCGTGAACGGGCTCGTGGAGCGCAGGTCGATCCCGTCCGAGGCGTCCAGATCGGCCGTGGCCGCACCGGAGTTGGACAGGAATCCCCAGGGGTCGCGCAGCGTCGTGTCGTCGAAGATCCACAGTGAGCGGCCCTCGTACAGGGTGCTCTGCCCGTTGTCACGGGCCCCGACCGCCGGGTTCTGGCGGACCGTGCCGAGATCGCCGCCCGAGGCGGCCGGAACCTTCGGCACCTTCGTGGAGAAGGGCGGCACGGCCGGAGCCTGCACCCGGGGGCTCACGGCCCGGTGGCGGGGGCTCGCCGAGGCGGAGGCCTTACGGGGCGGGTCCTCGGGGCGCGCCGTGCTCGAATCCAGCTGGGGACCGTGGGTCTTCGGCGACGGCGGGACGGTCGCCGGAGCCGGTGCGGTGGTCCGTGCGCGGGCCGCCGTCGCCTCGACCTCGTCGGTGCCCGTGCCGTTCGCGGCGGTCCACAGTCCGCCCGCGAGTACCGCGGCGGCGCCCGCCGCCCCTGCCGTGACCGTCCACCGCGCCCGCCCGGGCCGCCCGCCGTGCGGCGCCCGCCGGGGCGCGGAGTGCGCCGAGTGCCGACCGGGACCGGGGGAGGGGGCGTGCGAGGCGGCCGAGTGGGGCAAGGAGTGCCGCGTGGCGCTCAGTCCGTGACGGAGCCAGTGCCTGGCGGAGGCCGGCGGAACCAGCAGCGGGAAGCCGGCGAGGAGTTGCTCGGGGGCGACCAGACGACGGCCACTGCCGCCACAGGTCCGGCAGTCCCGCACATGCCGCGCCAGCCGCTTGCGTACCAGGGGGCCGGCCACCGGTTCCCCGCCGTCCACGCAACGGGCCAGCTCCGGGCAGCGGGGTGCGACGGCGAGCGCGCGCACCAGCCGACGGCACACGTCCAGCTGGCCGCGCATCCGCTGGAGACGGACCGCCAGATGGGGGCCGCTCAGCCCGGTCGCCCGGGCCAGTTCCTCGCGGTCCAGCCGACCGGTGACCTCCAGCCACCACAGCGACAACAGCTCGCGGTAACCGGGATCGAGCCACTGGACCGCCTCGGCGAACTGCCGCTGCTCCCGGGTCAGCGCGTCGCGCAGACTCACCAGCGCGGCGAGATCCGGCTCCGGAGCACCCAGCGCCTCCTCGGACGTCTCGGCCGCCCGCAGCCGCCGCGTGCCGGCCGCGCGCCTGGCCTCGGTGAGCGAACGCAGCGCGATGGTCACCACCCACGAGCGGAACCGCGACTGCTCGCGCACCTCCGGCAGACCGCGCACGATCCGCAGCATCGTCTCCTGCACGACGTCGTCCACGTCCAGGTCACGGTCGGCGGCGCGGCCGACGAGCTGGTAGACGAGGTGCAGACAGCCGGTGAGCAACTCCTCCTCGGCACGGGCATCGCCGCCGAGCGCGGCGGCCACGAGCCGTCCGTCGGGGAAACGAGAGTCTGACATGGTGCGGCAATCCTCACTACGACCGGTTCGGGCCTCCCCGGTTGCCGGGGACACCTCTGTCGCCACCGCAGACGGACCACGGCCCGGCGCATAACACTTTCTCCCGGCGCCCCGCCCCGCCCGCACCCGGCCCCGCCCCGCCCGCACCCGGCCCCCTCCCGTCACAGCGTGTGCGAGACCCCTGGACAGCCCCCGCCGTCCGTGCTGTCATACCGCCGATTCCCCGTTTCCAACGTTGCAAGGAACGAGCGCCCGGGGTCCGCGCCAGGACCGCGCGCACCCCGAACAGATCTGCCGAGCCGACAGGACACAGGAGCCCCCCACCATGCACCTGAACCGCAGACAGTTCGTCTCCACCTCGGTGGCCGCCTCGGCCGCCCTCGTGCTCAGCGGCCGGTACGCCGGCACCGCGACCGCCGCGGGGGCCAAGGCCCGGCCCGCGCCCGGCGGTCACTACACCCCGAACGCCGCGCCGCTCGCGCCCACCGCCTTCCTGCGCCTGCCGCCCCAGGCCGTCACCGCGAAGGGCTGGCTCGCCACCCAGCTCGGCAAGGAACTGGACGGCCTGTGCGGGCGCTACGCCGACACCTCCCACTTCCTGGACTTCGACACCACCGGCTGGGTCCACCCGGAGAAGGAGGGCTGGGAGGAACTGCCGTACTGGCTGCGCGGATACGTCGACCTGGCCGTCGTCACCCGGGACGGCGCGGCGCTGGCCGAGGTGCGCCGCTGGATGGACGCGATCCTCGCCACCCGGCAGGACGACGGCTTCTTCGGGCCCACCCGGCTGCGCACCTCCCTGAACGGCGGCCCGGACTTCTGGCCCTTCCTCCCGCTGATCCAGGCGATGCGCTCGTGGCAGGAGTACGACGGCGACGAGCGCGTCGTGCCCCTGCTCACCGGCTTCTTCCGGTACATGAACGCCCAGGGCCCCGGCGCCTTCAACACCAGCTGGGTGTCGCTGCGCTGGGGCGACGGGCTGGACAGCGTCTACTGGCTCTACAACCGCACCGGCGACGCCTTCCTGCTGGACCTCGTCGACAAGATCCACGCGAACGGCGCCGACTGGTCCGCGCGACTGGCCAGCCCGCACAACGTCAACATCGCCCAGGGCTTCCGCGAACCCGCCCAGTACGCGCTGCGCAGCAAAGCGCAGGCCGATACCCGCGCCTCCTACGACACCTACCGACTCGCCCTGGCGCACGGCCAGTTCCCCGGTGGCGGCTTCGCGGGGGACGAGAACATCCGGGAGGGGCACGACGACCCTCGGCAGGGCTTCGAGAGCTGCGGCATCGTCGAGTTCATGGCCAGCCACCAGCTCCTGACCCGCCTCACCGGGGACCCGCTGTGGGCCGACCGCTGCGAGGACCTCGCCTTCAACTCGCTGCCGGCCGCGCTCGATCCCTCGGGCAAGGCCATCCACTACGTCACCAGCGCCAACAGCGTCGACCTCGACGACCGGGTCAAGACCGACCGGCAGTTCCAGAACGGCTTCGCGATGCAGGCGTACCTGCCCGGCGTCGACCAGTACCGCTGCTGCCCGCACAACTACGGCATGGGCTGGCCGTACTTCACCGAGGAACTGTGGCTCGCCACCCCCGACCGGGGCCTGGCCGCCGCGATGTACGCGCCCAGCGAGGTCACCGCGACCGTGGCCGACGGCAGCGAGGTGACCGTCACCGAGGACACCGAGTACCCCTTCGGCGACACCGTCACCTTCACCGTCCACACGGCGAAGAAGGTCTCCTTCCCGCTCCAACTGCGCATCCCCGCCTGGTGCGAGGACGCGCGGCTCACCGTCGCGGGCAGCCCCGTGGACGCCCCGGCGGGGCCCGCCTTCACCCGCGTCGAGCGCACCTGGTCGGACGGCGACACCGTCGTCCTGACCCTGCCCCAGCGCACCGCCGTGCGCACCTGGCAGGACAACCACGACGCGGTCAGCGTCGACCGGGGCCCGCTCACGTACTCCCTGCGCATCGGCGAGACGTACGAACGCATCGGCGGCAGCGACCAGTTCCCCGAGTACGCCGTGCACGCGAGCGGCCCGTGGAACTACGGACTCGTCCTCGACGCGGCCGATCCCACCGCCGGTCTGCGGACCGGCCGGCGACGGACGAAGGCGGCGGCCGACCCCTTCACCCTGGAGGGGACGCCGCTCACCCTCACAGCCCGCGCCCGCCGGCTGCCCGACTGGAGCGCCGACGCCCAACAGGTGGTGTGGCCGCTCCAGGACAGCCCCGCGCGCACCGCGGAACCCGTGGAGACGGTCACGCTCGTACCCATGGGCGCCGCCCGGCTGCGCGTCACCGCCTTCCCCACCGCGAGCACCTCGGGGCACGCCTGGCTGAGCCAGAAGTGGTACCGGCTGCGCAACAAGCACAGCGGGAAGGTGCTCGGCGTCGACACCATGTCCACCGCGAACTCGGCGCACGTCGTGCAGTTCGACGACAACGGCACCGACGACCACCTGTGGGAGCCCGTCCCGGAGGGCGACGGCTGGTACCGGCTGCGCAACAAGCACAGCGGGAAGGTGCTCGGCGTCGACAACATGTCCACCGCGAACTCGGCGCACGTCGTGCAGTTCGACGACAGCGACACCGACGACCACCTGTGGCAGTTCGTCCCGGACACGGGTGACGGGGTCTTCCGGCTGCGCAACCGGCACTCCGGGAAGGTCCTCGGTGTCGACAACATGTCCACGGCCAACTCGGCGCACGTCGTGCAGTTCGAGGACAGCGGCACGGACGACCACGTGTGGGAACTGCTGAGCTGAGGGGAGCGCCGGCGGGGGTGGGGGCGGAACCGGAACCGCCCCCACCCCCGCCGCCCCGCGCCCGCCCGCTGGAGCCATCCTTGTCCAGACCATTGACGGGTGCATGACCGCTCTCTAGCTTCAGGGAGCGAACGTTCCCGCAGGGGCGCGACAACGTTGTCCGAACGGTGAGGGATGGCATGACGAGAAGTACGCGCACAGGAGACACGCACAGAGGGCGGAGACGGGTCATCACCCTCGTGCTCGCGCTGCTCGCGGCGCTGGGCATGAGCTGGGGGGCCGGGTTACCGGCGACGGCCGCCGGAAGCGGGACGCGGGCCGCCGCCGCGACCGCCATCACGGTGGACGGCGCCGGGGGTGGCCGTACCTTCGACGGGATCGGTGCCATCAGCGGCGGAGGCGGCAACTCGCGGCTGCTGATCGACTATCCGAAGGCTCAGCGCGATCAGATCCTCGACTACCTGTTCACACCGAACTACGGCGCCAACCTCCAGCTCCTCAAACTGGAGATCGGCGGGGACGCGAACTCCACCGACGGCTCGGAGCCCTCGACCCAGCACACCCGGGGACAGGTCAACTGCGACGCGGGGTACGAGTTCTGGCTCGCCGAGGAGGCGAAGGCCCGCAACCCCGACATCGGCCTCTACGGTCTGGCCTGGACGGCGCCGGGCTGGATCAACGGCGGTTTCTGGTCCGACGACACGATCGACTACCTGATCACCTGGCTGGACTGCGCCAAGCAGCACGACCTGGGCATCAAGTACCTCGGCGGCTGGAACGAGCGCGGTCACAACGTCGACTGGTACGTCAAACTGCGCAAGGCGCTGAACGACCACGGCTACTCCGGGGTGCAGATCGTCGCGAACGACAGCGGGTGGGAGGTCGCCGACGACATGGCGAAGAACCCCGCCTTCCGGGACGCCGTGTCGGTCATCGGCGCGCACTACCCGTGCGGCTACGGAAACGACGACATCGCGAAGACCTGCTCGTCGAGCCAGGCCGCGCGCGACAGCGGAAAACCGCTGTGGGCGAGCGAGGGCGGCTCGAACGACATGGACAGCGGGACCCCGGCGCTGATCCGAGCCATCACCCGCGGCTACACCGACGCCCGGATGACCAGCTACTTCAACTGGCCGCTCATCGCGGCTCTCTACCAGAACCTGCCGTACTCGACGGTCGGCCTGATGACCGCGGGCTCCCCGTGGTCCGGCAACTACCGGGTGGGCGCGAGCACCTGGGCGACCGCGCAGGTCACCCAGTTCACCAAGCCGGGCTGGAAGTTCATCGACTCCGGCTCCGGCTACCTGGACGGGTCGGAGAACAACGGCAGTTACGTGACGCTGAAGTCCCCGAGCGGCGGTGACTGGTCGACGGTTCTGGAGACCACGACGGCCACCGGCGCGCAGACCGCGAACATCGCGGTCCGGGGCGGGCTGAAGACCGGGACCCTGCACGTGTGGGCCACCAAGGTCAACGGGCCGAGCGAGGCCACCTCCTTCGTCCACACCCAGGACGTCAACGCCTCGGGCGGCACCTACTCCCTGAACCTCCAGCCCGGCTACGTCTACACCGTCACCACGACCACCGGCCAGGGCAAGGGGACGGCGACCGCGCCGGCCGCGCACCAGCTCGCGCTGCCGTACAACGACACCTTCGACCGCGTCGCGACCAACGGCCAGGCCAAGTACCTCTCCGACATGCAGGGCGCCTACGAGGGCCGGCCCTGCGTGGACGGCCGCTCCGGACAGTGCGTGCAGCAGGTGGCGCCCGTCCGGCCGATCCTGTGGCAGGACGACTCGGACGCCTACACCCTGGTCGGTGATCCGACCTGGAGCAACTACACCGTCAAGGTGGACGTCGACATGAAACAGGCGGGGACGGTGACGCTGCTGGGACGCGCGAACACCCAGAACCGTCCGCAGAGCCATCAGGCCGCCTACCAGCTGAGGGTCAGCGACACCGGTTCCTGGTCGATCGCCAAGAACTCCAGCGGCGGCGTCCTGTCCACCCTGGCCTCGGGCACCCGTTCCGGACTCGGCCTGAACAGCTGGCACACGCTGTCGCTCGGCTTCTCGGGCGACCGGATCACCGCCTCGGCGGACGGCATGACGCTCGGTACCGTCAACGACAGTTCGTTCCAGAAGGGACAGGTCGGCTTCGGGGTCGTCGGCTACCAGACGAACCTGTTCGACAACCTCTCCGTCACCGCGAACGCCCCCGGGAACGTCGGCGGCGTCCTGAAGGGCAGGGACTCCGGACTCTGCGTCGACGTGCCGGCCGCCTCGCACACCAACTCCACCCCGGTCGCGCTGTGGGACTGCACGGGCGCCGGGAACCAGACCTGGACGGCGACCCCGTCCAAGCAGCTCACGGTCTACGGCGACAAGTGCCTCGACGCGAACGCGGGCGGTACCGCCAACGGCACGGTCGTGCAGATCTACGACTGCAACGGCACCGCGGGCCAGCAGTGGACGGTCCGGGACGACGGCAGCGTCGTGGGAGTGGCCTCGGGCAAGTGCCTGGACGCGAAGGACGCCGGCACCGCGAACGGGACCGGGATCGTCCTGTGGACCTGCAACGGGGGCGGCAACCAGACCTGGGCGCGGGGCGCCACGAGCGGCATCCTGAAGGGCCAGGAGTCCGGCAAGTGCGTCGACGTGCCGGCCGCGAGCAAGGACAACGGGACCCGGCCCGCGCTGTGGGACTGCAACAACGGCAGCAACCAGGCGTGGACCAGCACCACGTCCAACCAGCTCACGGTCTTCGACAGCAAGTGCCTGGAGGCCGCCGGCGGGGCCACCGCCGACGGGACCGCCGTGCAGATCTACGACTGCAACGGCAGCGCGAGCCAGCAGTGGCGGGTACGGGCGGACGGCACCGTCGTCGGGGTCGCCTCCGGGAAGTGCGTCGACGCCGACGCGCACGGCACGGCCAACGGCACCCAACTGGTGCTGTGGGCCTGCTCGGGCGCGGCCAACCAGAAGTGGGCCCGGTCCTGACCAAGCGGCGGGCGGGTCGCTGAGAAGCGGGCCGCCCGCCGCCTCGCGGTGTGCCCGGACCCTGAGGTCCGCGCACGCCGCGAGGCGTCGGCGGGTCCCCTCAGTTCCCGTCCGCCGTGCGCGGGCCGGGCGTCACCGCGTCCTCGCCGGGGAGGGGGATCCAGCGGTGCGACCAGGACACCACCGCGTCCAGGACGGGGGCGAGTTCGCGGCCCTTCCCGGTCAGCTCGTACTCCACGCGCACGGGGGTGTCGGCCACCACCCGGCGTACGACGAGATCCTCCGCCTCCAGGGTGCGCAGCCGCTGGGCGAGCATCGTGTCACTCAGGCCCGGTACCGCCTGCCTGATGTGCGAGTACTGGTGGTGCCCGGTGAACAGCGCGCGCAGGATGGCGCCCGTCCACCGGGCGCCGATCAGCTCGATCGCCTGGTGGAAGCGCGTGCAGACGCGATGGATCTCGTCGTCGCTCATCCTCAGACCTTACGCAGCGGGAGTAGCGCGTCGCTGACCCGGACCAGCTCGTCCAGCATCGCCTTGGCCCCCGCCTCCATCACGTCGTTCGCCTCGATGCGGCCGTCCTTGAGGAACTGCTGCACGAAGGGGATCGAGACGGCCTCGGGGAGCGGGGTCATCTTCAGCGTCGTCACCACCTGCTTGATCATCTGGGCGGCGCGGGTGCCGGCCGAGACGCCACCGTAGCTGACCAGGCCGACCGGCTTGTGGGCCCATTCGGCGTGCAGGTAGTCGATCGCGTTCTTCAGCTCGGCGTTGAAACCGTAGTTGTACTCCGGCATGACGAACACGAAGGCGTCGGACGCGTCGACCTTGGCGCTCCAGCGGCGCGTGTGGTCGTGCACGTACTGGCGAAGACGCGGGTGGTTCGGCTCGTCCATGAACGGCAGCCCCTCCTCGGCCAGGTCCACCAGCTCCACCTCGCCGAAGCCGCCGTGCTGCCGCGCGAACGCGTCGATCCACTGGCCCACCGGGAGTCCGATCCGGCCGGGGCGGGTGCTGGCGATGACGATGCTGAGCTTCGACATGAAGAGAGACCTTCTGCTTCCTGGTTCCGTGGTGCCGCTTATTTACTCAGCTAAGTAAAGTCACTAAGAATAAATTAGTCAACTCGAGGAGAGGTGAAAGCCGGGAGAGGGTGAAAAATCGATATATGGACCCGGCGATGGGAAGGTGGCTCCATGGCCGAACCGGGAGCGACTGCCCAGCCGGCGCCGGAGGACTGGCCGGCCGGCCCGAACCCCATCCTGGCCATGAACAGGATGGGCAGCTTCGACTGGGACCTCGACAGCGGCCGCATGCACCTCGACAGCCAGGCGCTGGCGATCTTCGGCGTGACCTCCGAGAGCTACGACGGGCTCGCCACCACGGCCTCGTCCAAGATGCCGGCCGCCGAACGCGACCGCATGGGCAACATGATCAAGGACATGATCCGCGGGGGCTCCGAGACCTACGCCGCCTACTTCCAGGTGCGCCGCCCCGAGGGCGGACTGCGCTGGACGCACACCCAGGGCACCATCCGCCGCGACTCCACCGGCCGCGCCCGCCGCGTCTTCGGCATCGTCCGGGACGCCACCCAGGAACTCAGCGACACCACCGCCCGCCGCGAGCAGGCCGCGGAACTGCGCCGCCAGACCGGCATCGTGCAGCGCACCACCGCGGCCCTCGCCTCGGCGCGCACCGTCAGGGACGTCATCGACGTGCTCCAGGAACGCCACGGTCTCGCCCGGCTCGGCGCGGACGACCTCGTCATGGGACTCCTGGAGGACGGCCGCATCCGCCTCGTCGCCGACGGCCCCCAGGGCGGCTACGTGCCCGGCACCCGCTGGACCCGGGTCGAGGACCCGTACCCCATGAGCGACGTCATCAGGACCCTGCGGCCCGCCTTCCTCGGCACCCCGGAAGCCTTCTCCGGGGCCTATCCCGCGCTGTGGCCCCAGATCGAGGGGCTCGGCCTGTCCGCGGCCGCCTACCTCCCGCTCGTCGCCCAGGGCGAGCCCATCGGCTCGATCGGCCTGCTCTACCGCGACAAGCGCGGATTCACCGCCGAGGAGCGCAACGTACTCGTCGCCCTCGGCAGCAGCCTCGCCCAGAGCCTCCAGCGCGCCGTGCTCTACGAGCAGGAGAAGGACCTCGCCCAGCACCTCCAGCACGCCATGCTGCCGCGCACCATCCCCGCGGTCTCGGGCGCCGACCTCGTCGTCCGCTACCGCGCGGCCCGGCACGGGCGGGACATCGGCGGCGACTGGTACGACGTGATCCCGCTGCCCGGCGGCCGGATCGGAGCCGTCATCGGCGACGTCCAGGGGCACGACACCCACGCCGCCGCCGTCATGGGCCAGCTGCGCATCGTCCTGCGCGCCTACGCCGCCGAGGGCCACCCGCCCGCCACCGTCATGGCCCGCACCTCCGCCTTCCTCAACGAACTGGACACCGACCGCTTCGCGACCTGCCTGTACGCCGAGGCCGACCTGTCCACCGGGGTCCTCCAGCTCGTCCGGGCCGGCCACCTCGACCCGGTCGTCGCCGGCCCCGACGGCACGGCCCGGCGCGTCCCCGTCGAGGGCGGGATGCCCCTGGGCCTGAGCACGCAGTTCGGCTCGCTCGGCTACCCGGTGTCCACCCTCGAACTCGACCTCGGGGCGACCCTCCTGCTGTGCACCGACGGACTCGTCGAACAGCCGGGGACCGACCTCGACGACGGCATCAAGGCGCTCATCGCCCAGGTCAGCGCGGGACCGCACGATCTGCGGCTGCTCGCCGACCAGCTCACCGCGACCGTCGAGGAGCGCGGCGGCGAGGACGACGCGGCACTCCTCCTGCTGCGCCGCCGCGCCGCCGGCACCCCCCACTACGGCGGACGGCTCCAGCAGTGCGTGTCCCCGGGCGAACCGCGCGACCTGCCCGAGGCCCGCCACCTCATCCGCTCCTCCGCCCACGCGTGGGGCGGCGGCGAACGCGGGGACGCGGCCGAACTCGTCGCCGACGAACTCATCACCAACGCGCTCACCCACACCGACGGACCGTGCGTCGTGACCCTCCGCATCCTCCGGAACGGTCCGGACCGCCGCCTGCGCATCGAGGTCGAGGACGCCTCCAGCGTCCTCCCGCGCCGCCGGCCGACCCGCCCCGACGGGGTCACGGGCCGCGGACTGCTGCTCGTGGACCTGCTCGCCGACGACTGGGGCGTCGAGGGCCGGGGCAACGGCAAGTGCGTGTGGTGCGAGTTCGTGATCCCCGCCCGCGCGGGCCGGACACCGCGGCCCTGACGGCGGGGTCCGCAGGCCACGACGCGTACGAGCGGGACCGCCGCCGGCGGCCTCCGCTCGCCCCCGCGCCCCCGAGGCGGCACCCTGGGAACATGCCCGAGCTGCCCGAGGTCGAGGCCCTGCGGGGTTTCCTCGACGACCACCTCGTCGGTCACACCGTGACGCGTGTCCTGCCCGTCGCGATCAACGTCCTCAAGACGTACGACCCACCGCTCACCGCCCTGGAGGGGCGCGAGGTCACCTCGGTGCGGCGCCACGGCAAGTTCCTCGACATCGGGACCGGCGACGGACCGCACCTCGTGACCCACCTCGCCCGGGCCGGCTGGGTGCGGTGGCAGGACCGCCTCCCCGAGACGCCACCGCGCCCCGGCAAGGGCCCCCTCGCGCTGCGCGTCGCCCTGGAGGACGGTCAGGGCTTCGACCTCACCGAGGCCGGCACCCAGAAACGTCTCGCCGTGTACGTCACCGAGGACCCGCTACAGGTCCCCGGCATCGCCCGGCTCGGACCCGATCCGCTCGCCGACGACTTCGACCGCGAGGCCTTCGCCGCGCTGCTGCACGGGGAGCGCAGACAGCTCAAGGGCGCCCTGCGCGACCAGAGCCTGATCGCCGGGGTCGGCAACGCCTACAGCGACGAGATCCTGCACGCCGCCAGGATGTCCCCCTTCAAGAACGCCGGCCGGCTCACCGAGGAGGAGACCACCCGCCTCCACGAAGCCCTGCGCACGACGCTGACGGAGGCCGTGGAACGCTCGCGCGGGCTCGCCGCCGGCCGGCTGAAGGCCGAGAAGAAGAGCGGACTGCGCGTCCACGGCCGCACTGGCGAGCCCTGCCCCGTGTGCGGCGACACGATCCGCGAGGTCTCCTTCGCCGACTCCTCCCTCCAGTACTGCCCCACCTGCCAGACCGGCGGGAAGCCCCTCGCCGACCGCAGACTCTCCCGCCTGCTGAAATGACCGCCGCGACAAGGCGGGGCCGGGGCACGCCCATTGGCCGTGCCCCGGGCACCCCCTACACTCCACCGACATGCTGCGCGTACTGGCTGTGGACGACGAGGAACCCGCGCTCGCCGAACTGCTCTACCTGCTGCGGGCCGACCCCCGGGTGGCCAGCGCCGAGGGAGCGACGGACGCGACCGGGGCCCTGCGCCGGCTCGGCCACGCCCTCGGCACCGGCGAACACGGTGAAGCGCCGGGCGCGGGCGCCATCGACGTGCTGTTCCTCGACATCCGGATGGCCGGGCTCACCGGTCTGGACGTGGCCCGGCTGCTCGCCGGATTCGCCCGCCCGCCGCTCATCGTCTTCGTCACCGCCCACGAGGACTTCGCGGTACGCGCCTTCGACCTGAAGGCCGTCGACTACGTCCTCAAACCGGTGCGCAGGGAACGGCTCGCCGAGGCCGTACGCCGCGTCGTGGAGCAGACCGAGGCCCGCGACCAGCAGCGCCGCCCCGCCGCGCTGCCCGCGACCACCGCCGCCGAACACGTCCCGGTCGAACTGGGCGGCGTGACCCGGCTCGTCCCGGTCGCCGACATCGCGTACGCCGAGGCGCAGGGCGACTACGCGCGCCTGCACACCGGTGAGGGCAGCCACCTCGTACGCATCCCGCTCTCCACCCTGGAGGAGCGCTGGCAGCCGCACGGCTTCGTCCGCATCCACCGCAGCCACCTCGTCGCCCTGCACCGCATCGAGGAACTGCGCATGGACGGCGGCGGGATGAGCGTGCGCATCGGCGGGGCCGAACTGTCCGTCTCCCGGCGGCACGCCAGCCGGCTGCGCGAACTCCTCGTCGAACGGGCCGGGGGGTAGGACGGACGCACCCGGACGCCCCGGGCCGACGGAGCGCACTTCCCCCTCCGGCAGCCACCCGCCTACACTCCGCCCGTGCCCGCAGAGCAAGCGCCCCGGCGTGAAGTCGTGACGGGGGAGCCCAGGACCGTGCGCCGGCTCCCCGGGCGGCGCACCCCCTCGGAGATCCACGAGCAGACCACCCTCGGAGCCGCCTACGTGCGCTCCCTCATGCGCAGCCAACTACGCACCGGACTGGCCGCGTTCGCCGTCCTCGCGCTGCCCGTGACGACCCTTCCGCTGTTCTTCGGGGCGCTGCGCAACGCCACCGTCGTATGGGCCGTCCTCGGCTTCGGCTGCTACCCCTTCCTCGTCCTGATCGCCTGGGCCTACGTACGCCGCGCCGAACGCAACGAGCGGGACTTCGTGCGCCTCGTGCGCGGCGCCGAACGCCCGCGGGACCCGGCGCGGACGCGGGGGCCGGACGCACCGTGAACCAGGCGTACGCGATCCCGGCGGTCGCCGTCGTGGTCCTCGCGACCGTGCTCATCGGCGGCTTCGGCCTGCGCGTCTCCCGCACCACCTCCGACTTCTACGTCGCCTCCCGCACCGTCGGGCCCACCCTCAACGCCGCCGCCATCAGCGGCGAGTACCTGTCCGCGGCCTCCTTCCTCGGCATCGCGGGCCTCGTGCTCCTGCACGGCCCGGACATGCTGTGGTACCCGGTCGGCTACACCGCCGGCTACCTCGTCCTGCTCGTCTTCGTCGCCGCCCCGCTGCGCCGCTCGGGCGCCTACACCCTGCCGGACTTCGCGGAGGGGCGACTGGAGTCCTCGGGCGTGCGGCGGACGGTCAGCGGCTGCGTCGTCGGCGTCGGCTGGCTCTACCTGCTGCCCCAGCTCCAGGGCGCGGGGCTCACCCTCCAGATCCTCACCGGCTCGCCCCGCTGGTTCGGCGGGGCGCTCGTCGCGGCCGTGGTGATCCTGTCCGTCGCGGCCGGCGGCATGCGCAGCATCACGTTCGTCCAGGCCTTCCAGTACTGGCTCAAACTCACCGCGCTGCTCGTACCCGCCTTCTTCCTGCTGCTGGCCTGGCACGGCGACCCGGGCACCCCCGCCGAGCCGGGCGCCGACCTCGCCTCGTGGGGCGGTGCCGGCGCCGACCAGCCGCTCGCCACCAGCCGCGCCGACCATCCGCTGTACGCGACCTACGGGCTCATCGTCGCGACCTTCCTCGGCACCATGGGCCTGCCGCACGTCGTGGTGCGCTTCTACACGAGCCCCGACGGGCGCACCGCGCGCCGCACCACCGTCGTCGTCCTCGCCCTGATCGGTGCCTTCTACCTGCTGCCCCCGCTGTACGGCTGGCTCGGCACGCTCTACGCCCCCGAGTTGAGCGCCCCCGGGACCACCGACGCCGCCGACGCCACCGTCCTGCTGCTGCCCGGCCGGGTCGTCGGAGGGCTGGGCGGGGACCTGCTCGGCGCGCTCGTGGCGGGCGGCGCCTTCGCCGCCTTCCTGTCCACCGCCTCCGGGCTGACGATGGCCGTCACCGGGGTGCTCACCCAGGACGTGCTGCCACCGCGCGGACTGCGGCACTTCCGGCTCGCGACCGTGCTCTCCGTCGCCGTCCCGCTCGGCGGCACCCTGCTCGTCGACGGCGTCCCCGTGGCCGACGCCGTCGGCATGGCCTTCGCCGTGTCGGCCTCCTCGTTCTGCCCGCTGCTCGTCCTCGGCATCTGGTGGCGGCGGCTGACCCCGCCGGGCGCCGTCGCCGGGCTCCTCGCGGGCGGTGGCTCCGCGATGCTCGCGGTGGCCCTCACCGTCGCCGGACTCGTCCGCCACGGCTGGCTGCACACCCTCCTCGCCTGGCCCGCCGTGTGGTCGGTGCCGGTCGGCTTCCTCGCGATGATCCTGGTCTCCCTCGCCACCCCGGGGAGCGTCCCGCCGCACACCAGCGCCACCATGACCCGCCTGCACCTGCCCGAATCGCTGAGCGCCGACGAGGACCCGGCGGGCGGGCAGCGGTGAGCGCGGCCCGCCAGGAAGGACTTCCGACGTGACCGCGACCGCCCTGCTGCTCGCGCTGTGTCCCGTGCTGCTGGCCGGCGGGTTCCTGCTCGGACGGCGCACCGCGCACCCGGCCGGCCGCAGCGACCTCGGCACCCCCGTGGAACGCGCGACCTTCGACACCCTGCACACCGCCTCGCTCGCCGCGCCCCCGCTGCGCGCCGGACTGACCGAGGACAGCGCCCGCAAGGCGCTGCGCCGCCTGCGCTCCCTGCTCGGCACCGACGCGCTGTGCCTCACCGACCGGGGCCGGGTGCTGGCCTGGGACGGGCACGGGGAGCACCACGCGCGGCGGGTCATGGAGCACGTGGCCGCCGTCCTCGACTCGGGGCGCGGCGCCGCCTTCGCCTGCGGCTGCGGAAACCCGGACTGCCCGCTGCGCTGGGCGGTCGCCGCGCCCGTCGTCGTCGAACACCGGGTGCTCGGCGCCCTGGTGACCTACGCGCCGCGCGAGTCGGCGGTACTGGCCCGGGCCGCCGACGAGGTGGCCCGCTGGGTCTCGGTGCAGCTCGAACTCGCCGAACTGGACAACTCCCGCACCCGGCTCATCGAGGCGGAGATCAGGGCGCTGCGGGCGCAGATCTCCCCGCACTTCATCTTCAACTCCCTCGCCGCCATCGCCTCCTTCGTGCGCACCGACCCCGAGCGTGCCCGTGAACTGCTGCTGGAGTTCGCCGACTTCACCCGCTACTCGTTCCGCAGCCACGGCGACTTCACGACGCTCGCCGACGAACTGCACTCCATCGACCAGTACCTGGCGCTGGTCCGCGCCCGCTTCGGCGACCGGCTCTCGGTCACCCTCCAGATCGCGCCCGAGGTGCTGCCCGTGACCCTGCCCTTCCTGTGCCTGCAGCCGCTCGTGGAGAACGCCGTCAAGCACGGGCTGGAAGGCGCGGTGACCCGCAGCCGCATCACCATCGGCGCACGGGACGCGGGGGCGGAGGCCGAGGTGGTCATCGAGGACGACGGGGTCGGCATGGAACCGGAGCGGCTGCGCCGCATCCTGCGCGGCGAGGGCGGCCCGTCCACCGGCATCGGGCTGCTCAACGTGGACGAGCGGCTGCGCCAGGTCTTCGGCGACGCGTACGGACTGGTCATCGAGACGGGGGTGGGGGCCGGCACCCGCATCACGGTACGGCTGCCCAAGTACCGTCCCGGAGTGCACTCCACGCCGAGGACGGCGCGCCGCCAGGAGAGCTGAGCGGGGTGCCCGGCCCCGCCCGCCGCCCGGCTCAGAACAGGTGGATGGCGAGGTGCCCCAGCGGCAGGCCCAGCCGCCAGGCCGGGGTCCACACCTTCGGGCCGTCCTCCTCCTCGGGGACCGGGCCGTCGCCGGGCACCGCGTCGAGGTCCGGGGCGAGCAGTTCCGTCTCCCGCAGCCAGCGCCAGGCCGCCGCCGCGAGCAGCAGATCGGCCTCGGCGGTGCTGCCGGAGTGCGCCCCCGCCTCCAGCAGGCGCAGGCGCTCGGCGACCCAGTCCTGCCAGGGCTGGTCGTAGGCGGTCAGCGACAGCCAGGTCTCCAACTGGGTGATGACGCGGATGCCGCTCAGCTCGCCCTCGGTGTCGGCGAGGAACACGGTGAGCGCCAGCGCGTCCCGCCCCGCCCGGAACTCGAAGGAGGTCGGCGGCATCAGATCGCCCGTACGCAGCAGTTCGTCGGCGATGTACTCGGCGTACAGCCACCCCATCGGCACCGTCAGTTCGCCGCTCACGGCGCCTTCCCCGTGTCCCATGCTGTCCGTCCTCCTCCAGGTCCGTGCAGTGGTCACTGGCCCCCGGCCCATGCCGCGCGAGCGGGCGTGCGGGACTCCGCGTACGGCGGGGCCCGGACGCCGCGGGTGTGCGGACGGGTACAGCCGATTACCTGAAGGGGTGCTTCAGCAAGGGGTTTTGCGGAGACTTGACCCAGTGTCCGGTTTCAGCGGGCCGACGGGGCGTATCCCGGCAGAATCCCGCGCAGGACCCGCAGCGCGTAGTACGCGCGCGATTTGACCGTGCCCTCGGGAATGCCCAGCACAGCCGCCGCCTCCGCCACGCTCGCCCCCCGGAAGTACACCTGCACCAGGACCTCGCGGTGCTCGGGGCTGAGGGTGCGGACGGCCTCGCGCACGTCCAGCGCGGCCGTCGAGCGCTCGGCGTGGTCCGCGCACACCCGCGCGCTCTCCAGGACCGTGCCCTGCACCTCGGCGGGCCGCGCCTGCCGGGCCCTGCGCGCGTCGATCGCGAGCCGCCTGCCGACGGTGAACAGCCATGGCCGGACGGAGGCGTAGTCGGCGCGCAGCGCCTCCGGGTGCTGCCAGACACGGACGTAGGTCTCCTGCACCAGGTCCTCGGCGCGCTGCCGGTCGCCGTCCGACAGCCGCAGCAGCAGCCCGAACAGGGCCGGACCGTGCGCCCGTTGCACCTCGGCCAGCTCGCGCTCGCCGGCCCGCTCTGCGGGGCCGCGGTGTCGGGAGAAGGCGGTCCGGCCCTGATGGACGGGCCGGCGGACCTCGGGCAACGTCGTCGTCGGCGGTGTCATGGCGGTATGGCAGCGCAGCCCGCGCCGCACGGCCATAGCCCTGCACGGCTGTGCGACGGACGGTCGAAGGCGTCGGCGAGTGGTGCGACGAACGGGCGACCGGGCCCCCGGGGGCGAGCGACCGGCACTGCCGGCCCTCAGGGGTGCGCGTGCGGCGGGCCCCGCCTGAACGGCCGCTCGCGGCCGTTGGGGTGACGTCGGCTCTCCGACGGGATGGAGCCTTGCGCGCACAGCGTGAACGTCTGTTTTGTCATATTAACGCATTTATTCGGATGTCTTGACCCACGGAGAGCCGACGATGACCGCACCTCCCCGGCGCCGGAACCCCACCCGTTCCCTCGCCTCGCTCGCCCTGCTGGCCACCACCGCCGTGGCCTGCTCCGGCGCGCCCGCGCCCCCCTCCGGGCGTGCCGCCGCCTCGCCGCACCCCTCGGCGGCCGGGGGCAGCGCCTCGCACGACCGTCCCTTCACGCTCGTGGCCTCGGGCGACGTGCTGCCGCACGACTCGATCATCCGGCAGGCACGCGCCGACGCGGGCGGGGAGGGCTACGACTTCCGGCCCATGCTCGCCGGGGTGCGGCCCGTCGTCTCCCGCGCCGACCTGGCCCTCTGCCACATGGAGACGGTCTACGGCGACGAGGACGGGCCCTACACCGGCTATCCCGAGTTCGTGTCGCCGCCGCAGGTCGCCGACGCCCTGGCCGCGACCGGCTACGACTCCTGCTCCACCGCGTCCAACCACACGCTCGACGACGGGAAACGGGGCGTGGCGCACACCCTCGGAGCCCTCGACCGGGCGGGTGTCGCGCACGCGGGCTCGGGACGCACGGCCTCCGAGGCCGAACGTCCCGCACTGCTCAAGGCCGGCGGCGCGCGGATCGCCCACCTCGCCTACACCTACGGCACCAACGACATCGCCCCGCCCGAGGACGCACCGTGGACCGTGCGGCTCATCGACCGGGACCGCGTCCTGGCGGACGCCCGCTCGGCCAGGAAGGCGGGCGCCGACATCGTGGTGGTCAGCCTCCACTGGGGCACCGAGTGGCAACAGGCCCCCGACGAGCAACAACTGACCCTCAGCCGGGAGTTGACTGCCTCCCGCACCGCCGGCCGGCCCGATGTCGACCTGATCCTCGGCACCCACGCACACGTCCCGCAGGCGTACGAGAAGGTCAACGGCACGTGGGTGGTGTACGGCATGGGCGACCAGATCGCCGGCCGGATGATCAACAACGCGGGCGTCCACGACCCGCGGGGCAACGAGGGCACCCTCGCCCGCTTCACCTTCGCCCCGCCCGCGCGCTCCGGCGGACGCTGGACCGTGCGGAAGGCCGAGTTCGTCCCCCAGTGGTTCGACACGGGGGCCGGCCGGGTCGTCAACGTGCCCGAGGCCGTCGCGCACGGCAGGGACCTCACCGCCGTACGCGACCGGCTGAGCGCGGTCGTGCTCAGCCGGAAGGGCGCCGAGAACGGTCTGCGGACGGGCCGTTGAGCACCCGCGCGGCGCCGGCCGTCACGGCACGACGGTGACCGGCCAGCGCCCCGCCTTGACGAGCCGGATCGCGACCGAACCGACGAAGCGGTGCCCGGCCTGCTCCGAGGCGCCCACCACGACGGCGTCCGCCTTGAGTTCGTCCGCCGCCGTCACGAGCCCCGTATAGGGGTCGCCCCGGAAGGTGTGGAACTCCCACCGCACGTCGAAGATGTCCTTGACCTGCTCCGTCGACTCCTTGATGTCGGCGACCAGGCTGCTGGCGATCTCGTCGGTGGTGTCGGCCACCGGGGCGCCCATCGTGGCGCCCGCCGACAGCACCGGCTTGACGTACACGAGGGCGAGCAGGGCCCGCTGCCGACGGGCCAGGCCCCCCGCGTAGGAGGCCGCGCGCATGGAGGACGCCGAGCCGTCGACCCCCACGAGGATCACTTTCGGGCCGTCGGTGCCGCGTTCGAACTGATGTGGCTGCTGTTCGGTCACGCAGAGAGGTTAGTGCCTTCCGGAACCATGCGATGCCGCTGCTCGGCGTGGGTGCCCCTCGCGTTCCACGCGGCGTCGGTCCCGCTGGTGGGCGCCCGGGGTGCGCCGACGGCGCGATCACGTGCCTTCCCGGCGGGAGAAGTGGAATCCGGTCGCCACACCCTCCCGACGTCGGCCGCGCTCCTGACGCGGGCCGGTCAGCGGATCGCGACCTCGCGGGCGAAGACCACGACGTTGCCCTCGTAACCCGAGCCCCTGCGGTACCGCCCGCCGCACGTGATGACCCGCAACTCCGGTCCGTGCGTCGGCCCGTACACCCGGTCGCCGGGGAAGTCCTCCTTCGAGAAGACCTCGACGCCGTACACCTCGAAGACGGCGGTTGCCCCGTCCGCCCGCTCCACCTCGACCCGGTTCCCCTTGCGCAAGGCCCCCAGGCCGTAGAACACGGCGGGCCCCCGGTCGTTGTCGACGTGTCCCACGATCACCGCGGCGCCCTGCTGACCGGGCGAGGCGCCCCCGGTGAACCAGCCCGCGAGGTTCGGGTCGGCGGGCGGCGGGGCCGCGACCCAGCCCTCCGCGTCCAGGCCCACCGGGCGCACCGGCGCGTCCACCGATATCGCGGGTATCCGCACCCGGCGTGGGACAGAGAGGCCCAGGACCCGTCCGGCGGCGGGGGCGGGGGAGTGGTCCCCGGCCGCCGCGGCGGAGGAGGCGGGCTGCGGCGGTCCGCTCGTGACCTCGCCCGAACCGTTGCGTATGAGGGCCAGGCCCGTCAGCAGGACGAGCGCTATGAGCCCCCACGGCGCAGGACGGCGCCGTGTCTCGCCTGCCCCGGGAGTGCTCATGCGTCCTCCTCGTCGACCTCGGCGCCCGACCGGGAGCCGTCCTGGCGGGCGGCCGGACCTGCGCGTCCGTGCGGCCGGGGCGCCGGATACCAGCACGCTAGGCGCGCCTCCTCGGGGCGGCGACAGTGCGACGGCGAACGGGTGGCCAACCTCTACCGGCCCCCGCCGCTGGGATACGGAGCCCCCGGTCACCGCGGCCGTCGTCCGGCCGCCCCTGCGCCGTCCGGGTACGACCGGCGGAAAACCCGCGCCCGCGCGTGACCTGGGGTGATGATCGTCTTTATGTGGATCTCACGCCGGACAGGTCCACCGGACGGGGGTACCCCGACATGCGGCGGCCCCGTCACCGGCCGAAGGTCGGTCACGGAGGCGCTCGCACCGTCGAACCGGGACCGGACCCCGGGGCGCCCTCCGGGAGGGCAGCCTCATGCGCACCACCCCAGCCCTGGCCGCGGGTCTCGCCGCCGCGGCCCTCGTTCTCGCCGCGCCCGTCGCGTGGTCCGCGCAGGCGGGACCGGCCGAGGTCGTCGTCGCCCCCGCGGCCGTACCGCGCGGGACCAGCCTGACGGTGGCGGTACGGGGCGCCGACTGCGCCGAGGGCACCGTCGAGTCCCCCGCCTTCTCCCGTACCCGGCTGCACCGCGCCGAGGACGGGGACACCGCCCGGGCCGGCGCCTTCGTCGAGCGTTCCGTCGCGCCCGGCCGCTACGACGTCACCGTGCGCTGCGGCGGGCTGCGTCTGACCCGGTCCTCCGCCTTCACCGTCTTCCACGGCGGCGTGCGCGGCGGAACCGGAGGCTCCACCGAACAGGCCGCGGGGGACGCGGACATGATGGTCGGTGGCGGACTGGTCGCCGCGGCGGTGATCGGCGGCGGACTGCTCTGGCTGCGCGGCCGCGCCGAGGAGAGGGACCGGCCCGACGCCTGACCCGGCCCCCGCCGCCGTACGGGAGCCGGGCCCGTTGCTCAGGACGCGGCGTCGTCCCTCTCCCGGCGCCGCGTGAGCCGGTAGGCGGCTGTGAGGCCGCCCGCGACCAGCACCGCGCCGAGCGCCAGGTGACCGGGGTCGAAACCGCCGAGGCTGCCGCCGCCCACCCCGGCGTGCACCCCCTTGCCGGGGACCGGGTGTTCCCCGTGGTGCGAAGGGCCGCCGCCCGCCACCGTCAGGGTCACCCCGCGCCGCACGCCCCCGCAGTCGAAGGTCACCTCGTAGGCGGCGCCCCGGCCCGCTTCACGGTCGACCGTCGCGCCGACCTCCTCCCCGGGCGGCACCACGACCGGGTCGAAGATGCCCGAACTCACCTCGGCGTCCTCCTCGCAGCCCGCCGCGGACAGCCGCACCTCCCCGCCCGGCGCCACGGTCGACGGGGTCACCCGGGGGCGGAAACCGTGGGGGTCGCCGGCCGGCGGGCCGGCGGCGAGGGCGGTCGGGCCGGCGCACAGCAACAGGCTCGCGCCGAACAGGGCGGCACAGCCGGTACGTATCGGGCGCATCTGTTCCTCCGGTACGGCATCGGGGCGGCGGGGAAGGGTCGCTCGGCCCACCGGGCCGGTGGTGTCCCCGCCGTCCCCGGTCACGCTAGGAACCCGTCCGCCGTGCCGCGATCCCTGTCGTGCGAACGGGTCACGCCGTGCGGCACCCGGGTGAAGACCGGGCGGCGCGGGTGTGGGAGGACCGCCGGGGCCCTCGTGCGGCGCCGGCCGGGTCCACCGGTCCGCACGCCCCGGAGCGTGCTCCCAAGTGTGCTGCCCATGCGCCGAGTTCACGAACAGGAATGTTTCGCCCCCGGGCCGGCACCCCGTATTGTGCGGGGCGGACGCGAGGGCGCGGCGGACGGGCCGCATTGCGGACAAGTCGCAGGTGATGGGCCAGAACGGACGGTCATTTTCCGTTTTTCCTCGCCCTTCTGGCGGTTGATCAGTAGCCTCTGCGCGGAGCCATCGGCTCCCTCCGCCCGCACCGCACCGCGTCCGCACCCGTGCCGCAACGACTTGGAGCATCGATGGAGCGTCCCGCCTGGGCCCCTCGGGGAATCGACATATCGGTCCCGAGCGTGTCCCGCATCTACGACTACTACCTGGGCGGTTCGCACAACTTCGAGGTGGACCGCGAGGCCGCCCGCAAGGCCATGGAGCACCTCCCGGGACTCCCCAAGATCATGCAGGCGAATCGTGCCTTCATGCGCCGGGCGGTGCGCTACGCGGCGGCTGAGGGCGTCACGCAGTTCCTCGACATCGGCTCCGGCATACCCACCTTCGGCAGCGTCCACGAGGTGGCCAGGTCGGTGGCCCCCGACTCCCGGGTCGTTTACGTCGACCACGACCCGGTCGCCGTCGCGCACAGCGAGGCGGTGCTCGCCGGGGACGAGCGCTCCGCCGTGATCTCCGCCGATCTGCGCAAGCCGCAGGAGATCCTCGCCGCGCCCGCGCTGCGCGACCTGCTCGACCTCGACCGGCCCGTCGCCCTGCTCCTCGTCGCGGTCCTGCACTTCCTCGACGACAAGGAGGAACCGCAGGCCGCCGTCGCCGAACTGCTCTCCGCGCTCGCCCCCGGCAGCCTCCTGATCCTCACCCACGCCGCGTACGAGGGCATACCCCGCTCCCGCGAGGACGCGGGCAACGCCGTCGACGTCTACCGGGACATCCGCAACCCGCTGATCATGCGCGACCCCGAGCAGATCGCGGCCTTCTTCACCGGCTGCGAGCTGGTCGAACCCGGGCTCGTGCAGATGCCCGAGTGGCGGCCGGACGGCGGGCGGGTGAGCGAGAACGAGGACCCGTACGCGTACTCCGGTTTCGCGGGTGTGGGGCGTACGGCGTGAACGAGGCGGCGGACGACCCCGACAGCAGGGTGGAGCGGTTCGCGACGATCTGGAGCAGGACCCTGTTCCCGCTCACCGCGACCTCCCTGACCCGCGCCGAGTTCGAGGCGCTGCTGAGCCCCCTGGCCCACCGGCTGCGCGAGGCCCTGCACGCGAGGGTCTTCGACGCGGCCGACGCCCGGTCGATCGGCGCGGCGCTCGTCCGGGCGCACTGCACCGACCCCGAGGCGCTCAGCCGCACGCTCGACGTCGTGGACGCCTACCTCGTGCTGTACTGCGGCGTCGACGGGCGGCAGGAGGAACTGACCGCCCGCGCCGCCCGCGTCCAGCACGCCCTGGCGGCGGGTTTCGCCGGGGCGCTGCGCGAGCGCACGCTCAGTGAGCAGGAGGCGATCTCGCGGGCCGCGCTCGCCGCCCGCGCCGCCGTCGAGCAGGCCCTGCACGTGAGCGAGGCGCGCTTCCGCGCGGTCTTCGAGGGCGCCGCCATCGGCATCTCGATCGCCTCGATGGACGGCACCATCCTGGAGGTCAACGACGCGCTGGTGGCGATGTTCGGCGGCGTGGGAGGACTGCGCGGCCGCAACGTGCGCGACTGGGGCCACCCCGACGACCCGCCGACCGTGTGGCGGCTCTACGAGGAGCTGACGGGCGCCGACCGCGAGTACTTCCGCGCCGAGAAGCCCTTCTACCGGCACGACGGCACGGTCCTGTGGACCAACCTCACGGTGTCCCTGCTGCGCGACGTCGACGGGGTGCCCAACTACCAGCTCGCGCTCTTCGAGGACACCACGGAACGCCGGCTGCTCAATCTGCGGCTGCGCTACGAGGCGACCCACGACGCCCTGACCGGTCTGCCCAACCGCACGCTGTTCTCCGAGCGACTGGAGAAGGCCCTGTCGGCGGGGGAGGGCCAGCGCTTCGGCCTGTGCTACCTGGACCTCGACGGTTTCAAGACGGTCAACGACAGCCTCGGCCACGCGGCGGGCGACCGGCTGCTGGTCGAGGTCGCCGACCGCCTCCAGTCCTGCGCGACGGCGCCCGGGGAGATCGTCGCCCGGCTCGGCGGCGACGAGTTCGTGGCCCTCACCACGGGCCCCCGGGCCCATGTCGAGGTGCACGAACTCGCCGGCCGGATGATGAACGCGCTGGCCGGCCCGGTCCGGGTGGACGGCAGGGAACTGACCGCGCGCGGCAGCATCGGCATCGTCGAGGGCCCGGCGGCGGGGGAGCGCGGGGCGGCCGACGTGCTGCGCAGCGCCGACATCACGATGTACCGGGCGAAGGCGGCCGGCGGCAACCGCTACGAGGTCGCCGACGCCGACGCGGACGCCCGGGCGATCACCCGGCACGGCCTGACCACCGCGCTGCCCGCCGCCCTGGAGCGCGGCGAGTTCTTCATCGAGTACCAGCCCCTCGTCCACCTCGGGGACGGCACCGTGCGCGGGGCGGAGGCCCTCGTGCGCTGGTCGCACCCCCAGCACGGCGTCCTGGGCCCCGACCGTTTCATCACGCTCGCCGAGCACACCGGGCTCATCGTGCCGCTCGGCCGCTGGGTCCTGGACGAGTCGGCCCGGCAGGCCCGGCAGTGGCAGGAGGCGCACGGCGCGGGCCTGGACCCGGTGCCGCTGCGCGTCAACGTCAACCTCTCGCCCTGCCAGCTCCAGCACCCCCGGCTGGTCGCCGACACGGTCGAGATACTGGAGCGCACCGGACTGGCACCCGGAGCGCTGTGCCTGGAGGTCACCGAGTCCGCGCTGATCGGCGCCGACGACGACCTCCTCAAGCCCCTGCACCGGCTCGCCGAGATGGGTGTGGACATCGCCCTGGACGACTTCGGCACCGGCTACTCCAACCTCGCGAACCTGCGCCGCCTGCCGGTCAGCGTCCTGAAGCTGGACCGCTCCTTCACCCAGGGCATGCAGCACTACCCGGCCGACCCGGTCGACCTCAAGATCGTCGAGGGCATCGTCGCCCTCGCCCACAGCCTGGACCTCGCGGTGACGGTCGAGGGCGTGGAGACCGGTGCCCAGGCCGACCAGCTGCGCGAACTGGGCTGCGACACCGCCCAGGGCTGGTACTACGCCCGGCCGGGACCGGCCGAGCGGGTGCGCGAGCTGGCTCTCGTCGACGCGGCGGGGTGAGCGGGCGGGGCGGTGTCCCGGGCCGCCCCGGAAACAGCGGCCGCCGAGGTCCTACCTCTTCTTCGCCGCGCTCTCCTCGCCCGCGACCCGCGCCGCCTCCCGCACCAGGATCTCCTGCAGCTCGCGGGCCGCTCTGGGCGGCGCGACGTCGCTGCGGTGCGCGAGGGCGATCGTGCGGCGCATCCCCGGGGAGGCCAGCGGCGTGACCCGCAGACCGGCTCCGGGGCGCTCGGCGACCATCCTCGGGACGACGGCCGCCCCGAGCCCGGCCCGGACGAAGCCGAGCACCGCGTCCATCTCGCCGCCCTCCACCGCGAAGACCGGCTCGAAGCCCTCGGCGCGGCAGGCCGCCACGGTCAGCTCCCGCAGGTCGTAGCCGTGCCGGAACATCACGAGCCGCTCCTCGCGCAGATCCCGGATACGCACCCGCCGCCCGCGTCCCGAACCGTGTCCCGGGGCCGGCCGCACCAGCGAGGAGACCACCACCAGGTCCTCGTGCAGCAGCTCGACGGTCTCCAGCGCCGGTGAGGCGGTCGGCAGCGGCAGCACCACGAGGGCCAGGTCCAGGGCGCCGCGGGCCAGCTCGCGCACGAGGTCGTGGGAGCCGCCCTCCTCGATCAGGAGCTGGATGCCCGGGTAACGATCGTGATACGTCCGCAGCACATCGGGCAGCAGTCCGGTGCACAGACTGGGGGTCGCGCCGAGCCGGACCCGGCCCCTGCGCAACTGTGCGATTTCTCCCACCTCGTGGTGGGCTGTCTCGGCGTCCTCCAGGATGCGTCTGGCCAGCGGGAGCAGGGCCTCACCCGCGTCGGTGAGGGTGATGTTCCCGCGCGCGCGGCTGAACAGCTCCGCGCCCAACTCCCTCTCCAGGGACTTGATCTGCTGGGACAGGGAGGGCTGGGCGACGTGCACGATCTCGGCGGCGCGGGTGAAGTGCCGGGTCTCGGCGACGGCCACGAAATACTGGAGCTGCTGGAACTGCATGGGGCCACGATAGGCCAGGGCTATGGAAATCAGGCCCGCGATCTCTTGGACCTCTTGGGCTGTTCGGCTCTACCGTGCTTGACATGGCTCTGGCACCAGGGACGGACCGACGGCCGTCCATGACGCGAACGATCTGGGACTCCTCCGTCGGCAAGAAGACCGTGATGGCCGTTTCCGGCCTCATCATGCTGCTCTATCTGGTTGTCCACATGTTCGGCAACCTCAAGATCTTCTTCGGGCCCGGCACCTTCGACGACTACGCGCACTGGCTGCGCACCATCGGCGAACCGTTCATGCACTACGAGTGGACGCTCTGGGTCATCCGCGTCGTCCTGGTGGTCGCCGTGGTCGCCCACGCGGTCTCGGCCTACCAGCTCAGCCGCCGCGACCAGAAGGCCCGGCCGACCAAGTACGTCCACAAGCGGGGCCGCGCCTCCTACGCGACCCACACGATGCGCTACGGCGGCATCGTGCTGGCGCTGTTCATCGTCTGGCACATCCTCGACCTGACGACCGGCACCGTGCACAGCGGCGGCTTCCAGCAGGGCCACCCGTACGCGAACGTGGTGGACACCTTCTCCACCTGGTACGGCGACGTCATCTACATCGTCGCGATGCTCGCGCTGGGCCTGCACGTCCAGCACGGTTTCTGGAGCGCCGCCCAGACCCTCGGTGCGGGCAGCAGGCGCAGGGACCTCACGCTCAAGACCGTCGCGAACGTCCTCGCCGTCGTGATCACACTCGGCTTCATCGCCGTCCCGGTCGGCGTCATGACCGGATTGGTTGACTGACATGACTGACTACACGCGTTACGCCACCGGGGAGCCGGTCGTCGACGAGAAGGCCCCCAAGGGCCCGGTCGCCGAACGCTGGGACACCCGCCGCTTCGAGGCGAAACTGGTCAACCCGGCCAACCGCCGCAAGCACCGCGTCATCGTGGTGGGCACCGGCCTGGCCGGCGGCTCGGCCGGAGCCACCCTCGCCGAGCAGGGCTACCACGTCATCCAGTTCTGCTTCCAGGACTCCCCGCGCCGCGCCCACTCGGTCGCCGCACAGGGCGGGATCAACGCCGCGAAGAACTACCGCAACGACGGCGACTCGGTCCACCGCCTGTTCTACGACACGGTCAAGGGCGGAGACTTCCGCGCCCGCGAGTCCAACGTGCACCGGCTCGCCCAGATCTCCGTCGAGATCATCGACCAGTGCGTCGCCCAGGGCGTGCCCTTCGCCCGCGAGTACGGCGGCCTGCTCGACAACCGCTCCTTCGGCGGCGTCCAGGTCTCCCGCACCTTCTACGCCCGTGGCCAGACGGGCCAGCAGCTGCTGCTCGGCGCCTACCAGGCGCTGTCCCGGCAGGTCGCGGCCGGCACCATCGAGCTGCACCCCCGCACCGAGATGCTCGACCTGATCATCGTCGACGGCAAGGCGCGCGGCATCGTGGCCCGCGACCTGATCACCGGGAAGATCGACACGTACTTCGCGGACGCCGTCGTCCTCGCCTCCGGCGGCTACGGCAACGTCTTCTACCTGTCGACCAACGCCATGAACTCCAACGCCACGGCGATCTGGCGGGCCCACCGCAAGGGCGCGTACTTCGCGAACCCCTGCTTCACGCAGATCCACCCGACCTGCATCCCGCGCACCGGCGACCACCAGTCCAAGCTCACGCTGATGAGTGAGTCGCTGCGCAACGACGGCCGGATCTGGGTGCCGAAGGCAAAGGGCGACAACCGCCCGCCGAACGAGATCCCCGAGGACGAGCGCGACTACTACCTGGAGCGCATCTACCCGTCCTTCGGCAACCTCGTGCCCCGTGACATCGCCTCCCGCGCCGCGAAGAACGTGTGCGACGAGGGACGCGGCGTCGGCCCCGGCGGCCAGGGCGTGTACCTCGACTTCGCCGAGGCCATCGAGCGCATGGGCCGCAAGACCGTCGAGGCCAAGTACGGCAACCTCTTCGACATGTACCAGCGGATCACCGACGAGGACCCCTACAAGGTCCCGATGCGGATCTACCCCGCCGTGCACTACACGATGGGCGGACTGTGGGTCGACTACGACCTCCAGACCTCGATCCCCGGCCTGTTCGCGATCGGCGAGGCCAACTTCTCCGACCACGGAGCCAACCGCCTGGGCGCCTCCGCGCTCATGCAGGGCCTCGCGGACGGCTACTTCGTGCTGCCGTCCACGATCAACGACTACCTCGCCAGGAACCCCCACAAGGACGAGGTGAACGCGAGCCACCCGGCCGCCACCGAGGCGGTGCGCGAGACCGAGGAGCGCCTCACGAGGCTCCTGGCCGTCGACGGCGACCGCACCCCCGACTCCTTCCACCGCGAGATCGGTGAACTCATGTGGGAGTACTGCGGGATGGCCCGCACCGAGGAGGGTCTGCGCACGGCCCTCCGGCGCATCCCCGAGATCCGCGAGGAGTTCTGGAAGCGCATCAAGGTGCCCGGCACCGGCGACGAGTTCAACCAGTCGCTGGAGCGCGCCAACCGCGTCGTCGACTACCTGGAGCTGGCCGAGCTCATGTGCCTCGACGCGCTGCACCGCGCCGAGTCCTGCGGCGGCCACTTCCGCGAGGAGTCGCAGACCCCGGACGGCGAGGCCGCCCGCAGGGACGAGGAGTTCTCGTACGCCGCCGCCTGGGAGTTCACCGGCACCGGCGACGCCCCCGTCCTGCACAAGGAAGACCTGGTCTTCGAGTACGTCCACCCCACTCAGCGGAGCTACGCATGAAGCTCACCCTGCGCGTCTGGCGCCAGAAGAACGCCGACGCCCCAGGAGCCATGGCCACCTACGAGGTGGACGACATCTCGCAGGACATGTCGTTCCTGGAGATGCTCGACACCCTCAACGAGGAACTCACCCTCAAGGGCGAGGACCCGGTCGCCTTCGACCACGACTGCCGCGAGGGCATCTGCGGTGCCTGCTCGCTCGTGATCAACGGCGACGCCCACGGCCCGGAGCGCACCACCACGTGCCAGCTCCACATGCGGTCCTTCAAGGACGGCGACACGATCGACATCGAGCCGTGGCGGGCCTCCGCCTTCCCGGTCATCAAGGACCTCGCGGTCGACCGCGCGGCCTTCGACCGCATCATCCAGTCCGGCGGCTACATCTCCGCCGCCACCGGCACCGCCCCGGAGGCGCACGCCACCCCGGTCCCGAAGCCGGACGCGGACTACGCCTTCGAGCACGCCGAGTGCATCGGCTGCGGCGCCTGCGTGGCGGCCTGCCCCAACGGCTCCGCGATGCTGTTCACCTCGGCGAAGATCAACCACCTCAACGTCCTCCCGCAGGGCGCCCCGGAGCGCGAGAGCCGCGTGCTGGACATGGTGGGCCAGATGGACGCGGAGGGCTTCGGCGGCTGCACCCTGGCCGGCGAGTGCGCCACCGCCTGCCCGAAGGGCATCCCACTCTTCTCGATCACCAGCATGAACAAGGAATGGCTGCGCGCCACCCGCAAGGCCGGAAAGCGCTGACCCCGGCCTGACTCGTGACCCGCCCGCCCCGGGCGTCCCACCCGTGCAGACGGCGGGGGGACGCCCGGGGCGGGCGGGTCACGGGGAGGCGCGGCTCAGCGCGGCACGTGCCGCTCCAGCCACTCCACCAGCAGCGCGTTGAACTCCCCGGGCCGCTCCTGCTGCACCCAGTGCCCGCAGCCGTCCAGCAGGTGGCTGCCGGACAGCGCCGGGAGCGTACGCGGGTACGCCTCGATCGCGGCCGAGAGCCAGCCCGTCGAGGCCTCGTCCCGCCCCGCGACGAACAGTGAGGGCTGCCGCAGCGGCTCCCCCGTCCAGGCCGCGAGGTCCGCCCAGTCCCGGTCCACGTTCCGGTAGCGGTTCAGCGGCCCCGAGAACCCGGAACGCTCGAACTCCGCGGCGTACACGTCGAGGTCCGCCTCGCTCAGCCACGAGGGCGGCGGCCCGCCCGGGAAACGCCCCGACATCCGCTCCCCGCGCGGGACGAAGAAGGGGCCGGAGCCCACCCGCTCCGCGCCGCCCGACAGCGCCCCGTAGAGCCCGGCCAGCCACCCGCGCACGTCCGGCTCGATCTCCGCCTCCGCCCGCCCCGGCCGCTGGAAGTACGAGACGTAGAACTCCTCGTCCCCGCCGATCCGCGCGAAGGTCTCCGAGGGCCGGGGACCGCCCGGCGGGGTGTACGGCACGCTCAGCAGAGCCACGGCCGTGAACACGTCGGGCCGCAGCAGCGCCGAGTGGGCCGCGATCGGGGAACCCCAGTCGTGCCCCACGACCGTCGCCGTCCGCTCACCGAGGGCCCGCACCACCCCCACGTTGTCCGCGACGTGGGCGAGCATCCGGTACTCCTCCACCGCCGTCGGCTTCGAGGACCTGCCGTAGCCGCGCACGTCGATCGCCACCGCCCGGTACCCGGCCGCCGCGAGCGCGGGAAGCTGGTGGCGCCACGAGTACCAGGACTCCGGGAAGCCGTGCACGAGCAGGACGAGCGGACCGCTGCCCTGCTCGGCGAGGTGGACGCGGCCCGCCCCGGGAACGTCCACGAGACGGTGGACGGGGGAGAGAGCGGTCATGGGAAGTACCTCCAGAGGGCGCACGGACTCTTCGGGACCAGCATGGTGTGCTCCCGGGCCGCGCCCAAGGCCCCTTGCCGGTCCGGCAAAGCCCCCTCGCAGATGCGAGGCGGGTGCCCGTGCGGGCCTCGCACCCGCGGATCAGATCCCCAGAGCGCGCCTCAGATAGGGAGCCGTCGCGCTCACCTGGGAGGCGGCCACCTGCTCGGGGCGGCCCTCGGCGACGATCCGGCCGCCCCGGTCGCCCCCGCCGGGACCCAGGTCGAGCACCCAGTCCGCGCCCGCCACCACCGCCATGTCGTGCTCCACGACCACCACCGAGTCACCCGCGTCCACCAGGCCGTGCAACTGGCCGCTCAGCACCTCGACATCGGCCGGGTGCAGCCCGGTGGTCGGCTCGTCCAGGACGTACAGCGTGTGCCCGCGCCGTACCCGCTGCAATTCGGTGGCGAGCTTGATGCGCTGGGCCTCGCCGCCCGAGAGTTCGGTGGCGGGCTGGCCGAGCCGCAGATAGCCGAGCCCCACGTCGAGCAGGGTGCGCAGGCTGCGCGCGATCCCCTCCACTCCGGCGAAGAACCCGGCCGCCGCCTCCACCGTCAGGTCCAGCACCTGCGCGATGTTCCTGCCCCGGTACTCCACCTCCAGGGTCGGCGGGTTGTACCGCGCCCCGTGACAGTCCGGGCAGGGCGCGTAGGTGCTGGGCAGGAACAGCAGCTCGACCGAGACGAAGCCCTCGCCCTGGCAGGTCTCGCACCGCCCGCCCCTGACGTTGAACGAGAACCGCCCCACCCCGTAGCCGCGCTCTCGGGCGGTCGGTGCCTGGGCGAACACCTTGCGCACCGTGTCGAACAGCCCCGTGTACGTCGCCAGGTTGGAACGCGGGGTGCGCCCGATGGGCCGCTGGTCCACCCGCACGACCCGGTGCACCGCCTCCGCCCCGCTCAGCGTCGTGTACGCGGGGTGCGGCGCCTGCTCCTGGCCCTCCACCGGGCGGGTCAGGGCGCCCGCGAGGACCTCGCCGACCAGCGTGGACTTCCCCGAGCCGGAGACCCCGGTCACGGCCGTGAAGACGCCGAGCGGGAACCGCGCGTCCAGACCGTCCAGGTTGTGGCGGCGCACCCCGGTCAGCTCGATCCAGCCGGAGGGCTCCCGCTGCGGCCGGGCGCGCGGGGCGGGGGCGCCGAACAGGAAGCGCCGGGTCGCGGACTCCTCGACCGTGCGCAGCCCGTCGACCGGGCCGCTGTGCAGCACCCGCCCGCCGTGCTCGCCCGCGAGCGGGCCCACGTCCACCAGCCAGTCCGCGCGCCGGACCACGGCCAGCTGGTGTTCGACCACGAACACCGAGTTCCCCGACTCCTTGAGCCCGTGCAACACGTCGAGCAGCGCCTCCGTGTCCGCCGGATGCAGGCCCGCGGAGGGCTCGTCCAGCACGTAGACCACCCCGAAGAGGCCCGCGCGCAACTGGCTCGCGAGCCGCAGCCGCTGCAACTCCCCGGCCGAGAGGGTGGGCGTCGGGCGGTCCAGGGACAGATAGCCGAGGCCCAGCTCCACGATCGTGTCGAGCCTCGGCAGCAGGTCCTCGACCAGCACCCGCGCCGTCTGCCCGCCGCCCGCCGCGCGCAGCAGCGACGCGAGTTCCGCCACCGGCAGCGCGACGACCTCGGCGATCGTCCGGCCCGCGAAGGTCACCGCCATCGCCTCGGGTCGCAGCCGGCTGCCGTGGCACACCGGGCAGGGCGTGCTCTCCAGGTACCGCGCCGCCTTCGCGCGCAGCGGCTCGCTCTTGGAGTCCGCGAAGGTCTTCAACACGTACCGCCAGGCGCTCATGTAGGTGCCCTGGTACGGCCGTTGAATACGGCCCGCCTCCCGCACCGGCTCCACGGTCACGGTGGGCTGCTCCTCGGTGAACAGGATCCACTCGCGGTCGGCCGGGTCCAGTTCGCGCCAGGGCCGGTCCACGTCGTAGCCGAGCGCGTGCAGCACGTCCCGCAGGTTCTTGCCCTGCCAGGCGCCCGGCCAGGCCGCGATCGCCCCCTCCCGGATGCTCAGCGAGGGATCGGGCACCATCAGCTTCTCGGTCGTGCGGTGCACCCGTCCGAGCCCGTGGCACTCGGGGCAGGCCCCCACCGCCGTGTTCGGCGAGAAGGAGTCAGAGTCCAGCCGCTGTGCCCCGGGCGGGTAGTCACCGGCCCGGGAGAACAGCATCCGCAGCAGGTTCGACAGCGTCGTGACCGTGCCCACCGAGGAACGCGAGCCGGGAGCGGAGCGCCGCTGCTGGAGGGAGACGGCCGGCGGCAGCCCGCTGATCCCGCCGACCTTCGGCGCGCCGACCTGGTGGATGAGCCGCCTCGCGTACGGGGCGACGGACTCGAAGTACCGCCGCTGGGCCTCGGCGTAGATCGTCCCGAAGGCGAGCGAGGACTTCCCCGATCCCGAGACCCCGGTGAAGACGGCGAGGACGTCCCGGGGCACGTCCACGTCGACGTCCCGCAGGTTGTTCTCGCGGGCGCCCCGGACGCGGACATACGGGTCATGAGCGGTGTCCATGGGGAAATCCTACGGAGCAGCGCCGCTCCCGCGCGGCGGGGGAGACCGGCCGGGCGGGAGAGAGCCGGACGGACGAGAACCCCCGCCCCTGCGCAACGGTGCGGAAGGACGGGGGTTTCGGGCGCGTGCGGGCGCCGGCCCCGCGCGGCTCAGACGACGGTCGGCGCCACCGTGTCGTCCGGGGCCAGGCTGTCCATGAAGGAGCTGACCGAGAACACGGCGTTGCCCGCTCCGGGCGGTCCGTAGCCGGGGGGCGAGGACAGGCCGAACTCCTCCATCGTCGCGCGGTACGCCTGGAGCAGCCGGATGTGGTACTCCAGCGGCGCACCCTCCGGGTTGGCCTTGCCCAGCGGGGTGGTCGGCTCCGGGCACCAGGTCGTGAAGCGCGGGGTGATGCCGTGCGACATGAAGAACCGCAGGCCCTCGGTGGTCGAGGCGATGGCCTCGTCGACCGTGGTGAAACCGAAGGGCTCCGCCATCTCGACGCCCGCCACGAAGTTCGGGATCACGTTGCGCGCCCCGAACACCTCGGTCGAGTCGAGGATGCGCTTGTGCCACTCGTCGCGGCCTACGTAGCGCTCCTTGCCGGGGCAGTACAGCTCGAACAGCCGCCGGTCCCACACCTCGAAGTTCGGGTGGTAGATCTGCACCCCGTAGTCCTTGAACCGCTGCACGTCCGGCTTGGGCAGCGCCTGCGCGACGACCTTGCCGATCCACCGGCCGGGGAAGCGCTCCTCGATGGCCTTCGCGTAGTGCCCGTAGAAGTCGGCCTCGTCACGCCCCGCGACCTTCGAGGTGATCGCCCCACCCGTCAGGGTGTACGCGGTGGACGCCTTCGCGGTGTCGTAGCGGTCGATGATCTCCAGCGCCTCAAGGACCTCCTCGACATCCTTGACCCCGGTGTAGGGCCGCCCGGCCGCCTTGTGCTGGCGCCAGTTGTGGTTGATGTCGCAGTACCCGCACTCCTCCTTGGCCCCGAAGTACTGGCACACCCGGAACACCGTCAGGTAGATCAGGTAGCCCCACTGGATCGTGGGCGCCACCTCCATGACCGACTTCCCGTTCGACAGCTTGTGCCGGTAGTACTCCGGCATGGGCGGCACCCCGACGTCGGCGATCCGCTTCCCGTCGAGGAACAGGGCGAGCATGCCGTCCTCGTCGGCGGCCACCCGGTAGGGGGAGGACGGGTTGACCCGCACCGACACCACCGTGCGGCGCAGGTCGTAGGGTCCGCCGGTCAGCACGATCTCCTCGGGCGGCCGGCGCAGCGCGGCCTCGCCCAGCTCCGGCAGCGTCCCGTGGTCGAAGGAGAAGATGAAGTACGACTTCGGTTTGACCTCGCCGGACTCGTTGTCGCTCAGCGCGGACTTGTCGAAGGCGACCCCGCCCCGCAACAGGTCCTCCTTGAACACGGCTTCCCTCGGTACCCCGGGAAACCGCTCCAGCAGGTCCTCCACCAGTGCCGTACGGCTGCTCATGCCTTCTCCTCACTCTCCCCCGATCGTTCCCCGACCACCGTAAGCCCCGCCTCCCACGCCTCTCACCGCGCCTGCCCGCGGACGCCGCCGTGATGTCCGGCCAGGCCCGCCACGCGCGCGAGCCGGCGGTACGAAGCGGCCAGCGCCTCCCGGTCGTGGGTACTGGTCGTCACCAGGTACTCGTCGGCACCTGAGCGTTCCAGCAGCTTCTCCAGCCGCTCGGCCACCTCCTCCTCGGTCCCGCTGACGTGTCCCCGCAGCGCCTCCTCGAAGAGCGCGCGCTCGCGGGTCCCCAGCGGCAGCCGCTCGATCTCCTCGGCCGGGAGCAGCGGCGGGAAGACGCCCCGGGTGCGGGAGTACGCCGTCGACCACGCCTCGGACAGCAGCATGCGGTGCGCCTCGGCGGAGGTGGCGGCGACCGCGACCGTCCCGGACAGCACCACGTACGGGCTCGCGCACCGCGCCGAGGGGCGGAAGGCGGCCCGGTACTCCTCGACGGTCCGCAGCAGGGCCTCCTCGCCCCGCACGGCGGCGATCACCAGGGGCAGGCCCGCCTCGGCGGCCGTCCGCGCGCCCCGTCCGGTGGCGAGGACGAAGGCCGGGACCCGCAAGCCCTCCGCGGGCCACGCGTGGACCTGCGGATAGGCGTCCTGGGAGCCGTCGAACCAGCCGAGGAGTTCGGCGAGCTGCCCGGCGAAACGCCGCGCGTCCTCCTTGTCGTGCCCCAGCGCCCGCCGGATGCCGTCCGTGAACCCCACGGAGCGGCCGAGCCCCATGTCGACCCGGCCGGGGAACAGCGACTCCAGGACCCCGAACTGCTCGGCGACCACGAGCGGCCGGTGGTTGGGCAGCATGACGCCGCCGGTCCCCACCCTGATCCGCGAGGTGGCCGAGGCGACGGCTGCGGCCAGCACCGTCGGAGCCGAACCGGCGACCCCGGGGACGCTGTGGTGCTCCGACACCCAGAAGCGGTGGTAGCCCAGCTCCTCGGCGAGCCGGGCGAGGGCGACCGTGTCGCGCAGCGCCTCGGGGCCGCTGTGCCCCTGCCGGACGCGGGAGCGGTCGAGGACGGAGAACCTGGTGGTGGCGATGGCAGAACTCACACCCTGGTCAACGTGCGCGACCACGGAGGATTCCCGCCGCCCGGGACCGCACGCCGCCGGACGGGTCACGCACCCCGGCGCGCCGTGGCTCAAACACGTCCCTCCCCGCTCCGTGCGGGAATGCCTCGACGGCCCCCTCACTTGGCACGGACACGCGCACGCGGATCACCCGCGCGCGTCCGTCCGTCGTACCTACGTCAGGAGCAGGCCGTGACCTTTCTGGTGACCGGGGCACGAGGGCGGGTCGGCCGCGCCGTGGCGCGCGGGCTGCTCGACGCGGGCCGGTCCGTGCGCGTGGCGAGCAGCGGGCCTCCGGGCACCCTCCCCGGCCTCGCCACCGCGACCGTCCCCTTCAACCAGCGCGATCCGGCCGTGCTGGCCGCCGCCCTCACCGGGGTGAGCGGGGTCTTCCTGTACGCCCGGCCCGAGGGCGTCGAGACCTTCGTCCGTGCCGCGCGCGCCTGCGGGGTCGAGCACGTGGTGCTGCTCTCCTCGCTCGCCGTCCTGGACCAGGGGGCGCAGGACAGCGCCATCGCCCGCTCCCACCGCGCGGTGGAGGAGGCGCTGACCGCCTCCGGTATCGCGCTGACCCTCGTGCGGCCCGGGGGGTTCGCGAGCAACACCCTCCAGTGGAGCGAGGCGATCCGCACGACACGGCGGGTGGACCTCGCCCACCCGGACGCCTACACCGAGCCGGTCCACGAGCGGGACATGGCCGAGGTGGCGGTGCGCGCGCTCCTCGACCCCGCTCATCGAGGAGCCGTCCCGCACCTCACCGGCCCCGAATCGCTCACCCAGGCACGGCAGGTGGAGCTGATCGCCGAGGCGATCGGCAGCCCGGTCACCGTGCGCCAGGTGTCTCCCGAGGAGTACCGGGAACGGCTCGCCGCGCACCTGCCGGGCCCGGTCGCCGACGCGGTGCTGCGCGGCCAGGCCGCGCGCGTCGGACACCCCGGGCCGACGTACGACGGGGTGCGGGAGGTGCTCGGCCGGCCGGCCACGAGCTTCGCCCGGTGGGCGCTCGACCACGCCGGGGACTTCCGGTGACCGGGGCGGACCGTACGGGCTCCGCCCCGCCTCACGCCTGATTCCCGATGCGTCTGCGCGAGACGCACCGCGGGCCATGCGCATGCCGAACTCCGCACCGGAACGCGGGACATGGGCAGTACGATCACCGCAGACCGCGCTGGACCGCGCACCCGTACTCCGAGGAGAACGTCATGTCCGAGCAGCCGCTGCCACCCTCCGTGCGCGACCGGATCAACACCTCGCAGGCGCACACCGCGCGTATCTGGAACTACTGGCTGGGCGGCAAGGACAACTACGAGGTCGACCAGGTGCTGGGGGACCAGATCCGGTCCCTGCACCCCGGCATCGGGGACTACGCGGTCGCCGACCGGCGCTTCCTCGGCCGGGTCGTCCGTCACCTCGTCCAGGACCTGGGCATACGGCAGTTCCTCGACATCGGCACCGGTCTGCCCTCGGCCGACAACACGCACGAGGTGGCGCAGCGACTCGCACCCGAGTCCCGGATCGTCTACGTGGACAACGACCCGCTCGTCCTCGCGCACGCCCGCGCCCTGCTGGTCGGCACACCGCAGGGGCGCACCGACTACCTGGACGCGGACCTGCGGGACGTCGACCACATTCTCGAACAGGCCGCGAAGACACTGGACTTCGACCAGCCGGTGGCGCTGGTCCTGCTGGGCGTGGTGATCTTCCTCGGTGAGGACGAGGCGGCGTACGGCACGGTGCGCAAGCTGCTGGACGCGCTGCCCGCAGGGAGCCATCTGGTCCTGTCGCACACCGTCAGGAAGCCCGACATGCCCGATGTGGACGAGGCCGTGGCCTTCTGGAACGCCAACGGCACCCCGAAGCTGACGCAGCGCACCCCGGAGGGCATCGCCCGGTTCTTCGACGGTCTCGAACTGCTGGAGCCGGGCGTCGTCGCGTGCAACCACTGGCGCCCCGAGGACCCGGCCGAGGCCGCGGCGCCCGAGGTCGCCATGTTCGGCGGCGTGGCCCGCCTCACCGGCGGGGAGTGAGGCGCCGGGGCGGCGGCGCCCCGAGGGCTCGCGGTGTGAAGAACGCCGGGTGCGGCAGAACCAGGACCGCGGGACGGCCCGCCGTACGAAGCCGGAACGACTGCGGGCACTGAGCCGCGAACGGGGGATCGCGCTCCTGGCCGACGACGACGAACGGGTCTGCCCGGAAGCGCGGAACACGGGCTTCCGCGTCGTACGCGCCGACTGGGCACAGCCCTCCGCGCCCCTGCGCCGGGCCCAGCAACCCGGGGGCCACACCTGAGGCGCCGTCATGCGAACGGCCCGCGAAGCCCGTCAGGCGTACCGGGCCCGGAGCGGAGCGAGGTCCGCGGCGGACAGCTCCGGTACGACGAAGGCCCGCGCGCGGACCAGGGAGAGGAACGCGGCGGGCAGCGCCACGTGGTAGCGCCCCACGTAGTACGCGAGGTCGGCGCGCCAGATCCAGGTGCCGTCGGTCAGGAGCGTCGCGCCGCCCGGCAGGGCGGGCGCGGCCGGGTCCACGGCATCGCGCTCGCTCTCCCAGGCCACGCGTACCGTCACGCCCGACCGCAGATAGTGCCGTATCTCCTCCTCGTCCGAGGGGCCCGTCGAGCGGGTGAAGTCCCGGACCGGGCCGCAGCGTCCCACCCCCTCGGGCGCGGACAGCTCGTCGAAGAAGCCCACCGTTTGCGACACGAGTTCCCTCCCCCAGCGGCCGGTGCGCGATCCGCACGACGTTACCCGCGGGCCGGCCGCCCGGGCACCGGCCGGGGCGGTCCGGCCGGTGCCCGGCCGACGGCACCGGCGGGCGGCGCCCCGAGCCTCAGGTGTGCGCGTCGCCGCTGTCGGAGGTGCCCTCCTCCAGCCGGAAGCCGACCTTGAGCCCGACCTGGTAGTGCTCGACCTCGCCGTTCTCGATGTGCCCGCGCACCTGGGTGACCTCGAACCAGTCGAGGTTGCGGATGGTCTCCGCGGCGCGCGCGATGCCCTTGCGGATGGCGTCGTCCACACCCTGGGTGGAGGTGCCGTAGATCTCGGTGACCCGGTAGACGTTCTCGGTCATGGAATCGTGCTCCTCGTTGTCGCGACAGGGCCGGAGTTGTCCAGCCTCCGTACGGCGGCCGACGGGGGACGTCCGCGCCGCCGGGCTGCACGGGGCAGCCGTCCCGCTCGTTCCCCCTCCACGGTGCCGCACTCCCGCCGGGTGCGCGAGACGGGGCCGCGCCCGGCCACCCGGCGGGGATCCGCCCGCGGGAAGCACCCTCCGTATACCGTCCGACACCCTTTCGTAGCCCTCTCGTGTCACACGCGTACCTTGACGGCCTCTTTGGCCCATACCAGACTGCTCGCGCACCCGTGCGATTCATCAGTCGCGTCCCCCACGTCGGGTCAGCCCGCCCTGTCCGCAGACGGAAAGCCACCCACGTGAACCAGCGCCGCCTTCTCGCTGTCGTCGTCCTGCTCGCCTCCAGTTCCTCTCTCTCGGCCTGCGGAGTACTGCCGGGCTCCGGTGAGGACCGCAAGACCGTCACGGTGTGGCTCATGAAGGACAGCGCCTCCTCGGCCTTCCTCAAGCGTTTCACCAGCGCGTTCGAGAAGGAGCACGGCGACCTGCGGCTCAAGATCGAGATCCAGTCCTGGACCGGGATCGGCGACAAGGTCACCAAAGTGCTCAAGGGCGGCGAGGACGTGGACGTCCCCGACGTCATCGAGGTCGGCAACACCCAGGTCGCGCAGTACGTGGACCAGGGCGGTCTGTACGACCTCACCCTGGAGTCGATGCGCGACCTCGGCATGGAGGACTGGATACCCGGCCTCGCCGAGCCCGGCCAGTTCAACGGCTCCCAGTACGGCATTCCGTGGTACGCGGCCAACCGTGTCGTGATCTACAACAAGGAACTCTTCGAGGCGGCCGGCATCAAGATGACGCCGAAGACCCGCGAGGAGTGGGTGCACGACACCGAACTGCTCAACCGCGACGGCCACCAGGGCATCTACCTCGCGGGCCAGGACTGGTACACGCTGTCCGGGTTCGTCTGGGACGAGGGTGGCGACATCGCCAAGGGCTCGGGCGGCCTGTGGAAGGGCAGTCTCGACACGCCGCAGGCGCTCGCCGGGATGGCCTTCTACAAGCAGCTCCAGGCCCTCGGCAAGGGGCCGAAGGACGCCGACGAGGAGAACCCGCCGCAGACCGAGGTCTTCGCGAGTGGCGACGTCGGGCAGATCGTGGCCGTGCCCGGCTCGGCCGCCGTCATCACCGAGAAGAACCCCGAGCTGAAGGACAAGATCGGCTTCTTCCCCGTCCCCGGCAAGACCTCCGCCAAGCCCGGGTCCGTCTTCACCGGCGGCTCCGCCCTCGTCGTCACCCAGCGCTCCAAGAACCACGAGGCCGCGCTCGACGTCGTCTCCGACCTGGCCGGCGAGAAGTGGCAGACCGACCTCGCCCGCACCATGAACTACGTCCCCAACAAGACGTCCCTGGCCGGTGCCGTGGTCGGTGAGCCCGGCGTGGGCGCGATGGCCAGGGGCGCGGAACAGGGCCACTCGGCGCCCGCCTCCCCCCGCTGGGCCGCGGTGGAGGCCAATAACCCGATCAAGTCCTACATGACCCAGGTCCTCACCGGCGCCGACCCCGAGAAGGCGGCCCGTGAGGCGTCCGACAAGATCACCAAGGCGCTGGACACCAGCCGGGGGGAGTGAGGCGGGCGGCGGCGGCTCCTCGGGCGAGCCGCCGCCCACCTGGCGGGCTACCGCCCTGCCGCCCCGTCCACCCCCCACAGCGACAGGGCGAAGCGCCCCGCCTCGTCCGTCCACCAGCGCACCGGGTTCAGGCCCACGGCGGCCAGCTCCGCGCGGGCACTCTCCTCGCGGAACTTGGCCGAGACCTCGGTGCGCAGTTCCTCGCCCTCCGCGAAGTCCACCGTCAGGTCCACCGCGGGGATCTTGACGCTCTGCCTGAGCACCGAGCGCAGGCGCATCTCGACCCACTCCTGCCCGGAGTTCCACACGGCGACGTGCCGGAAGGTCTCCGGGTCGAAGTCCGCGCCCAGTTCACGGTTGAGCACGTACAGCACGTTCTTGTTGAAGGCCGCCGTCACGCCGGCCGCGTCGTCGTAGGCGGCGACCAGCGTCCCCTCGTCCTTCACCAGGTCCGTGCCGAGCAGCAGCAGATCGCCCGGCGTCAGCAAGCGCCGTACGGAGCCGAGGAAGGCCGCGCGCTCCGCGGGCAGCAGATTGCCGATCGTGCCGCCGAGAAAGGCGATCAGCCGGGGCCCCGGGGTGTCGGGCAGCGCGAGCGGCGCGGTGAAGTCGGCCACCAGCGCGTGCACCGACAGGCCCGGCCGGTCCGCGGCGAGTGCCTCGCCCGCCGCACACAGCGCGCTGGAACTGACGTCGACCGGGACGTAGGTGTGCAGGGTGTGCAGTTCGTCGAGCAGGTGCCGGGTCTTGTCGGAGGAGCCGGAACCCAGCTCCACGAGGGTACGGGCCCCGGAGACGGCGGCGATCTCCGCCGAACGGGCCAGCAGGATCTCCCGTTCCGCGCGGGTCGGGTAGTACTCGGGCAGCGTCGTGATCTCGTCGAACAGGCGGCTGCCGCGCGCGTCGTAGAACCACTTGGGCGGCAGTTCCTTGGGCGTTTGGCCGAGGCCGGCCAGGACGTCGGCGCGCAGCGCCGCCCCGGTCGTGTCCTCGGGCAGGGTGCGGGTGAGGGCGAACGTGGTCACTGCGGCGGCTCCTTGAGAGGGGTCAGCAGGATCTCGGCGCGGCTCGCGCTGAGCAGCGTGCGGTCGGGCACCTCGCGCCACAGCGGATCGTCGTCGTAGGGCTCCGAGGCGACCACCACGAGCCGCCCCGGATCGGCCAGGTACCACAGCGAGTCGCCCCACGCGCTCGCCGTGATCGAACTGCCGTCCGTCATCAGCAGGTTGAGTCGGGAGCCGGGCGCGGCCCCGGCCACCTCCACGACCGTGTCCCCGAGCGCCTGCTGCGCCGGGTCCCCGGTGCGCAGCCGGTTCAGGACCAGCGCCCACACGAACGCGGAGTCGCAGCGCGCCTCCAGGGACAGCAGCAGCTCCGGCGGCAGCGTGGCCGTCAGCTCCGCCATCGAGTGCGGCCAGCCGCGCACCGCCCCGTTGTGGCTGAACAGCGTGCGCCCGTCGGCGTACGGCGCGCTCGCCGCCTCGTCGTCCGCGCCCGGGACGGTCGCGTCGCGCACGGCGGCGAGCAGGGCCTCGCTGCGCACGACCCGCGCGAGGTCCTGGAACGAGGGGTCGCCCCACATCGGCCCCGGCCGGCGGTAGCGGGCCGGGACCGGATCACCCGGGGCGTACCAGCCCACCCCGAAACCGTCGGCGTTGACCGTCCCGTGGCGCTGCCGGCGCGGCGCCCATGCCTGCCGGTACAGACCGTGCGCGGGCTCGACCAGGCGACGGCCGAGCGGCTCCGCGGGCCCGGTGAGCACCGCGATGTGGCGGCACATCAGGCGTCCTCCCCGGGTTCCGCGTCCCGCGCGGTGCGGAAGCCCGCGAAGATCTGGCGCCGCACCGGATAGTCCCAGTTGCGGAAGGTCCCGCGCACCACGACCTCGTCCGCCGCGAAGGAACCGCCGCGCAGCACCTTGTGCTCCTTGCCGAAGAACACCTCCGAGTACTCCCGGTAGGGGTAAGCCACGAAACCGGGGTAGGGCAGGAAGTCGCTCGACGTCCACTCCCACACGTCGCCGATCAACTGCCGTACGCCGTGCGGCGAAGCGCCCCGCGGATAGCTGCCGGCCGGCGCCGGGCGCAGATGCCGCTGCCCGAGGTTGGCGTGGTGGGGGCCCGGCACCTCGTCGCCCCACGGGTAGCGGCGCGAGCGCCCGCTCCCGGGGTCGTGGCGCGCCGCCTTCTCCCACTCCGCCTCGGTCGGCAGCCGGCGCCCCGCCCAGCGCGCGTAGGCGTCGGCCTCGTACCAGCTCACGTGCACCACCGGTTCCGCCTCGCGGACCGGCTCGTCGACGCCGAAGCGGCGCCGCCACCACGTACCGCCCTCACGCCGCCAGAACAGCGGCGCCGACAGGTTCTGCCGGCGCACGAGTTCCCAGCCCTCCGGGGCCCACCAGCGCGGGTCCGTGTAGCCGCCGTCCGCCATGAACCGCAGGTACGCCCCGCAGGTGACCGGGGCGGTGTCGAGGTGGAAGGCGGGCACCAGCCTGCGGTGCGCGGGCCGTTCGTTGTCCAGCGCCCACGGCTCGTCGGAGGTGCCCATCGTGAACGCGCCCCCGGGGACGAGCACTTCGGCCGGCCCGGGGTCGCCCCCCGCGGCCTCGGGCTCGGGGGCCGACAGGACGGCGGGCCCCTTGCGCAACTGGTGGGTGATCAGCATGGTCTCGTCGTGCTGCTGCTCGTGCTGGGCGACCATCCCGAAAGCGAAACCGGCCTCGGTCAGACCCGACCCGAAGTCGCGCGAGCCGAACTCCGCGCCCGCGAGCAGGTCGAGGACCCGGCCCCGCACCTCGGCCGCGTACGCCCGCGCCTCCCCGGGCGCCAGCAGCGGCAGCGAGGGCCGCTCCGAGCGTGGATGCTCGAAGGCGTCGTAGAGCGGGTCGATGTCGGGCCGCATCGCGTCCCGGCCCGCCACGGCGCGCAGCAGCCACAGCTCCTCCTGGTTGCCGATGTGCGCGAGATCCCACACCAGTGGTGACATCAACGGCGAGTGCTGGGCCACCAGGTCGGGGCCCTCCACCACGTCGGTGAGCAGCGCGGTCCGCTCCCTGGCCCGGCGCAGGGCGGCCACGGCCCGCTCCCGCAGCACCTCCGCGCCGGTCCCCGCCACGGCGGGGTCGACAGCCGTACTTGCCTGCGGCCCGTTGGTCATGACAGGACGTCCTTCCTGCGCTGCGTCGTCGGGTGGGCCGGGGCGCGGTCCGCCCACAGCCCGGGCGGGGAGGCGAGCTCCTCCGGCGAGAGGTCGAGCAGATCGTCCGCGGGACAGCGGCCCCGTTCGACGTAGCGGTCGGCGAAGGCCGCCACGGCGTCCGTCACCGCCGTGCTCGCGCCGAGCCGGGGCAGCGCCTCGGCGGCCGCCGCGAAACACGTACGCGCCGCCTCGCGCAACTCCGGGTCGTGCAGGGCGTCCCGGGCGGCGTCCTGCCACAACCGGCCGCGGGGCGGGGCCTCGGGACCCAGCCGCTCGGCGAGCGGCTTGACCGCCCGCGCGGCGGTCTCGGTGGCCTCCGGGTCGTCGAACAAGGCGGTGGTGACGGCGAGCGGTACGACCCACCCGTCCGGCCCGCGCTGCGCGTCGATCATCCGCAACTCCAGATGGCCCCTCGGGCGCACCGGCGGGAAGAGGGTCGTGATGTGGTACTCCAGATCCTGTCGGGTCGTGGGCCGGTGCCGGCCGGTCCGCGCCCACTCGCGCAGTGTCAGCCCCTCGGGCACCGGCCACGGCCCGCTCTCGGACCGTACGCACATCACCGGGGTGTCCAGGACGTGCGCGGCCCACGCCTCGTGCGGCCGGTCCGTCACCGGGGGAGCGGCCGAGCGGCCCGGTTCGATGTCCGCCCACAGGGCCTGCCGTGTGGACCGCCACCCGGTCCGCCGCCCGCCCAGGTACGGCGAGTTGGCGAAGGCCGCGACCAGCACGGGGCCCAGCAGGTGCGCGAGCCGCCAGCGGTGCCCGAGCCCGAGCGGTCCCGGCTCCTCGTGCCCCGCGTCCAGGCACACCTGCACGGAGGCCGAACAGCACATCATGTTCCGGCCCGCCGCGCCCGCGCGGTCCAGGTACTGCTCCATCGCGTCGTACCGGGGTTCGCGCAACATCCGCCGCGGGCCGCGCCACGGATCGGTGCCCAAGCCCGTCAGCGCGAGGCCGAAGAGCTCCAGCGCGGCCCGGACCAGCCGCAGGTCGGCCTGCACCTCCTCGACACACGCGGTCAGGGAGGGGGCGGGCAGGGAGCTGATCTCCAGCTGCCCGCCGGGTTCCACGGTCAGCGGCGCCCGCAGCGGCAGGCCGCGCAGCCGTGCGAGGACCGTGCGCAGCAGGCCGGGGGTCAGGGGGAGCGACGGCCGGTCCGGGGCGTGCACCAGCCACTCCAGTTCCACGCCCACCGCACGCGGCGGGCCGGTCTTGAAACAGATACCGCGGACCAGGGCCTCAAGATCGGCCTCGGTCACGGCCTCCTCATCCGTCATGGGAATCGGTCCTCCGGGTCGGAGCACGGTCATCGCAGCCTCCAGCCAAGACCAGCCCGCGCGATCCCACAAGGCCACCCCGGGCCGTCCGCCGCGGCCGAACGGATGAACCGAAGCTTTCCGGCCCCGGCGGGCGACGCGACCGGCCGGGGCCGGAGCGCCGCGTTCACCGGGCACCACCGGTGGGCAGGGGGCGGGTCGGGCCCCCTCGCGCCTTCCCCGGCCGGTTACCCCGTCACCGCCAGCCGTACCGCTCCTGAAGCCTGCGCACGACCGAGTTGAAGCGCATGCGGTCCAGCGCGCAGGCCTCGCGCCGCATCCCGAGTTCGTGCACCCGCAGGACCCGGTCGACGTCGACCCAGGAATCGCGGCCCGAGCGGTCCCAGGGACCGCTGCCGAGCGGCACCCACTCCCGGTCCCCGTCGTGCCGCCTGCTGGACAACTGCACGGCGAGCACCGTCCCGGCGGCCTCGCGCGCCACGACCAGCACCGGGCGGTCCTTGCCCCGGCCGTCGTCCTCCTCGTAGGGGACCCAGGTCCACACGATCTCGCCGGGGTCGGGGTCCCCGTCGTGGGCCGGCGCGTAGGAGGTGCGCACCGGGCCCACCTCAAGGGGATCGGCCTCGACGGTGGCGTGGGCCCCGTGACGTCCGGGCTCCAGCGGCCCGGAGGTCTCCCCGGTCCCGGGCCGGGCGGGGCGGGGGGTGGTGGTGTCATCGGTGGAAGCAGTCACCGGGCCACCGTAGACGGTACGGGCCGGGCCGCTCCGCCCGCCCCAACTCGGCTGATTCCAGAGGGGGAAGGGCTCGCTCCGCCGCCACCTCTCGCGGAGGTCCTGCCGTGTGCCGCTGATCACCGGGGGACTAGGATGGCCCGCGCTCAACCAGATCTGACCGGATGTGAGCACCAGTCAGCGGCCAGGCGTGCCCGCGTGCCCCCCACCGCGAGCCCCGGCCGCTGCCCGCGCGCACTCGGCCCCCCCGGACCACCTGACTGGAGACGCGCCCCATGCCCCTGCTCGACCCCAAGTCCTGGCAGCCCACCCCCCTGTCCGGCGCGGAGCACACCGTCGTCGAACCCGCCACCGGGGAAGAGCTGGGCCGGCTCACCCTCGCGTCGGCCGAGGACCTCGACGCGGCCGCCGAGACGGCGGACACCGCGCGCCGCGCGTGGGCCGCGACGCCCTACCCCGCCCGCGCCGCCGTCCTGCGCAGGGCCGGTGACCTGTTCACCGAGTACGCCGGGGAACTGCGCGACTGGATCGTGCGGGAGACCGGCTCGATCCCCGGCAAGGCCGGGTTCGAACTGCACGTCGCGGCCCAGGAGTGCTACGAGGCCGCGGCCCTCGCCTCCCGCCCGCTCGGCCAGGTACTGCCCAGCGAGGCCCCGCGACTGTCGTACACCCGCCGGGCCCCGGTCGGCACGGTCGGCGTCATCGCCCCGTTCAACGTGCCGCTGATCCTCGCGATCCGCTCGGTCGCCCCGGCCCTGGCCCTCGGCAACGCGGTACTGCTCAAGCCCGATCCGCGGACCGCCGTCAGCGGTGGGCTCGCCCTCGCCGCCGTACTGGCCGAGGCGGGGCTGCCCGAGGGGCTGCTGCACGTGCTGCCGGGCGACGGCCGGCTCGGGCAGGCCCTCGTCGCCGATGCCCGGGTCCCCGTCATCTCGTTCACCGGATCCACCCGCGCGGGCCGCGCGGTCGGTGAGACGGCGGGCCGCCACCTCAAGCGCGCCCATCTGGAACTGGGCGGGAACTCCGCCCTGATCGTGCTGGAGGACGCCGACCTCGACGCGGTGATCTCCGCCGCGGCCTGGGGCTCGTTCTTCCACCAGGGCCAGGTGTGCATGACCACCGGCCGCCACCTCGTGCACGCCTCGCTCTACGAGGAGTACGTCGAGCGGCTCGCCGCCAAGGCCGACTCCCTCGCGGTCGGCGACCCGTACCGGGACCAGGTGCACCTCGGCCCGGTCATCGACCAGGGACAGCTGTCCAAGATCCATCAGTTCGTCGAGGCGAGCACCGCGCGCGGCGCCCGGCTCGCGGCCGGCGGGACCCACGAAGGGCTGTTCCACCGCCCCACGGTCCTCGCCGACGCCGACGAGGACACCCCCGCGTACACCGAGGAGGTCTTCGGCCCGGTGGCCCCCGTGCGCTCCTTCACGGACCTGGACGAGGCCGCGCGGCTGGCCTCGGCGGGCCCCTACGGGCTCGCGCTCGGCGTCGTCACCCGCGACACCGCGCGCGGCCTCGCGCTCGCCGAGCGTGTCCCGACCGGGATCGTGCACATCAACGACCAGACCGTCAACGACGAGGCCGTCGCCCCCTTCGGCGGGGTCGCCGCCTCCGGCACCGGGGCGCGGTTCGGCGGCGAGTCGAACCTCGACGCGTTCACCGACCTGCGCTGGACGACGGTGCGCGAGGACGTCGCCGGCTACCCGTTCTGAGCGGGCCCGATCATCCGGTGAGTACTGGAGACCGCAAGGGGTGTTCACCCGTGTGAGTGAACACCCCTTGCGGACCGGTGCCTGTCAGCGTCTGTCAGTACCCGCCGGCAGCGATGTCGCCGTCCGCCGGGTGGGTCCGCCGCTGAGGCGTGCTCAGGCGCTCTCGCCCGGCTGCGGGGCCTGGCCGCCGGTGCTCTGCTCGGCCTCGGCGATCGACTTGCGCACCTCCGCCATGTCCAGCTCGCGGGCCTGGCCGATGACGTCCTGGAGGGCCGACTCGGGCAGCGCGCCGGGCTGGGCGAAGACCGCGACCTGGTCGCGCACGATCATGAGGGTCGGGATCGACTGGATACCGAAGGCCGCCGCCAGTTCGGGCTGCGCCTCGGTGTCCACCTTGCCGTGGACGAGATCGGGATTCTCCTCGGCCGACTTCTCGTACACCGGGGCGAAGGAGCGGCACGGACCGCACCAGGACGCCCAGAAGTCGATCAGGACGAACTCGTTGTCCGTGACCGTCTGGTCGAAGTTCTCCTTGGTGAGCTCCACAGTGCTCATGCTTTCCCTACTTCCTGGACTTCTCGGCGTCCGTGCCTGGCATGCGTTGCTGGCGTCCGGGCGGACCCGCTACGCACAACCCTGCCCCAGCACGTCGTATTCCGGGTTCCGCTACCCGTGTGGCAACCGTCCACACCCTCCGACAGACTGGCTGCCATGACGGATTCCGGAACGCCGCAGCACACCGAGTACGACGTCGTGGTCATCGGGGCGGGCCCCGTGGGCGAGAACGCCGCCGACCGCACGCAGGCCGCAGGACTGAGCACCGCGATCGTGGAGAGCGAACTGGTCGGCGGGGAGTGCTCCTACTGGGCCTGCATGCCCAGTAAGGCCCTGCTCAAGCCGGTACTCACGCAGGCCGACGCGCGCAGGCTGCCCGGCCTCGCCCAAGCGGTCTCCGGCCCCCTGGACGCGGCCGCCGTACTCGCGCGCAGGGACTCCTTCACCTCGCACTGGAAGGACGACAGCCAGGTCGAGTGGATCAACTCGGTCGGCGTCGCCCTCCACCGGGGCACCGGCCGCCTCGCCGGCCCGCGCACCGTCACGGTGACCGCCCCCGACGGAACCGAAACGACGCTCACCGCCCGGCAGGCCGTCGTCGTCGCGACCGGCAGCCGCGCCGTGCTCCCCGGCCTGCCCGGGATGGACACGGCGAGGCCCTGGACGAGCCGCGAGGCCACCAGCGCCCAGTCCGTACCCGGCCGGCTCGCGATCGTCGGCGGCGGCGTGGTCGCCGTCGAGATGGCCACCGCCTGGCAGGCGCTCGGCTCCGGCGTGACGCTGCTCGTGCGCGGCGCCGGACTGCTGGAACGCATGGAGCCCTTCGCCGGGGAACTCGTCGCCCAGCGGCTCGGCGAGGCCGGGGTCGACCTGCGCCTGCGCACCTCGGTCGCCGAGGTCGCCCGGGACTCCGGGGACGGCCCCGTCACGCTGACCCTCGGCGACGGCGGCACCCTCCAGGCCGACGAGGTCCTGTTCGCGACGGGCCGGGCCCCGCGCACCGACGACCTCGGCCTGGAGACGGTCGGCCTCGAACCGGGCACCTGGCTCGACGCGGACGACAGCTGTCGCGTCAAGGGCACCGACTGGCTGTACGCGGTCGGTGACGTCAACCACCGGGCGCTCCTCACCCACCAGGGCAAGTACCAGGCCAGGATCGCCGGGGCGGTCATCGCGGCGCGCGCCGCGGACGTCGGCGTCGACGCCTCCCCGTGGTCCCCGCACCAGGCCACCGCCGACCACGCGGCGGTCCCGCAGGTCGTGTTCACCGACCCCGAGGCCACCTCGGTCGGGCTCACCCTCGCCGAGGCGCAGGCGGCCGGCCACCGGGTCCGCGCCGTCGACCAGGACCTCGGCTCCGTCGCCGGCGCCGCCCTGTACGGCGACAACTACACCGGCCGGGCCCGCATGATCGTCGACGAGGACCACGGCTTCCTGCGCGGCGTCACCTTCGTGGGCCCCGGAGTCAGCGAACTGCTGCACTCCGCGACCGTCGCCGTCGCCGGAGAGGTCCCCCTCGACCGGCTGTGGCACGCGGTCCCGGCCTACCCGACGATCAGCGAGGTGTGGCTGCGGCTGCTGGAGGCGTACCGGGGCTGATCACCCGCCACGGGGCCGCGCGGCGCGACCGGTTGAGCGCGCGGCCCGCATGGCGGGCGCACGCTCCAAGGGCGCGCTCGTGACGGTTCGGTGTGCTCCCGGCCCCGGCGCGCGATGCGCTCCTCAGGCCACGAACCGCGCCACGAAACGGCGTTGCCACGGAGTCTCCACCGCCCGGGCCGCGTAATGCCGCCGCACGTAGGCCACCGCCTCCCCGGCCGGTACCCCGTCGAGAACGGCCAGGCAGGCCAGCGCGGTGCCCGTCCTTCCGAACCCGCCCCCGCACGCCACCTCGACCCGCTCCCCGGCACAGCGTTCCCACACCTCGCGCAGCACCGCCGAGAAGCCGGGCCGGTCGGCGGGCAGCCGGAAGTCCGGCCAGCGCACCCACCGCGACTCCCACGCCGGCTCGGGCGGCGGCTTCCCCAGCAGGTACAGCCCGAAGGCGGGCAACGCCCCACCGGCCCCGGGCTCCCCGTGCCGCAGCCCCCGCCCCCGCACGCTCCGGCCCGAGGGCAGGAGGAGCACCCCCTCCGCCCCGGCCTGCCACCCGTTCGTCATGGACGCCGAGCGTAGTGGGGGAGCGCGGCGACCCGCCAGGACCCGTGACCGCCCGCCTCCGGAGCCGCGCGGGGAACGCATTCGCCACCCCGCGCCACGGGTCCGGCCTGCACGGCAAGGTCGCTGCAAGGGGACGGCAAGGAAAGGGCCAAAGCTTCCGGGCATCAGCTCGTGCGGAACGTGTTGTGCGCAGCCGACCATCATGGGGGAGAACGTGTCTGTCGCAATCACGAGAACAGCACTGATCGAGCAGGGGAGGTGGCTCACCGTCCAGGACTGCAAACGCGTCCTGGTCGTCGTCCACACGGTGACGTACGCGCAGCGACTGCGGGCCTACGTCAGTCTGCTGGAAGCCGACCTGCGGGTCCAGGTGATCTTCACCGTCGCCCCGCACGCCTTCGGTACGGGGGTCGTGGAGTACCTGCACGATCTCGGCATCACCACCGTGCCGTGGAGCGAGGCGGTGAGCACGGAGTTCGACCTCGCGCTCGCCGCCGGATCGCGAGGCATGCACGAGGTGCGCGCGCCGGTCGTCCGCGTGTCGCACGGTGCCAGTCACATCAAACAGGTGCCGAGGCCCGTGGGGTCCTCCCCGGACGAGGAACAGCCTCCCGGCATGCTGAGCCGCACCCAGGTGACGCGGGAGGGCCGTGTGGTGCCCGCCGCACTGGCCTACGCGCACGAGCGGGACGTGCGGGAACTCGCGCGCTTCTGCCCGGAGGCGGTGCCGGTGGCACACGTCGTGGGAGATCCGTGCGTGGACGGCATCAGGGCCGGTGTCCCACGTCGTGACCTGTACCGGCGGGCGCTGGGAGTCGGCAAGGGGCAGCAGCTCGTGGTGGTGTCCTCGACCTGGGGAGCGACCTCCACCTTCGGCCGCCTCGACGCCCTCCTGCCGCAACTGATCGGTGGGCTGCCCAGGGACCGGTACCGCGTGGCCTTCCTCATCCATCCCAACGTCTGGGCAGGACACGGGAGATGGCAGGTGCGCAGCTGGCTCGCCGGACTGCGGGGCCGCCCCGTGGCCGTGGTGCCGCCGGAAGCCGACTGGCAGTCCCTGCTCATCGCCGCCGACGTCGTCGTCGGGGACCACGGGTCCCTCACCGCCTATACGACGCTGACCGACGCGGCCCTGATCCTCACCCCGGGCCCGGGGCGCGCGGTCTCCGCCTACTCACCCGCCGCCCTGCTGTCGGCGATCGCTCCGGTGATGTCGCCCCTGCACTCGCTCGACGAACAACTGCGGCATGTGACCCAGGAGCACCGCCCGGGCCGCTACGCCGAAGTGGCGGCCCAACTGTCCTCGGTGCCGGGGCAGTTCCACCGCCGGATGCGCGGGCTGCTGTACCGGCAGCTGGCGCTGGGGGAACCCGCCCGGGACGCCGGTCCGGTACCGCCGCCGCTGCCTCCCGTGCTGTCCGACTGGGAGACCCCGGCGAGTCAGGAGGCGTCGTGACCGCGGGCCTGCCGCCGACCGGCCCGGGCCTGCCTCCCCGCGCGGCCTGGGTGACGGTATGCCTGGGCCCGCCGTGGCACACCGCTGCGGGCTCGCTTATCCCGGTCCGGGGCCTGTGGCGGGCGTGGGCCTCGCCGCTGACGGGGACTTTCCGCCTGACCGCGCTGGCGCACTCCGGGCCGGCGACAGGCACAGGTCCAGGCAGCGGTGCGGGCGTACCGGACCGTCACCTGTGGGCCGACACGGACACGGCGGAGGGGCTCCGGATCGCCGACTGCGCGGACGTCGTCCTCGCCGGAACGGTCCGGGCCCCGGCGACGGCCCACCACCACACCGACGCCCTGGTGCGGCGCCACCCGGGCTGTCTGCTCGCGGGGGCGGCCACGCGCGGGGGGATCGTGTGGAGAGGGCGGACCGGTGAGGGCGGCACCCTCGCCGGTCCGACCCCCGGCCACCTCCTGCTCTCCCTGCTGCACGCCTGGACGGTGCACGGCGGCCGGCCCGACGAGGTGCGGGGCGTGCTCCTGGGAGAAGGGCGCCCCGGCGGCTGAAACGGCGGCTGAAACGTCGGGTCGGGAACGGCGGGTCAGGCCACCGTCCCCGGCCCGTCTCCCAGTCGTTCGCCGATCCGCTCGGCCTTGGCCGGGTCGAGCAGCCTGAGGACGGCTTGTGCCGCTGCCAGCCGGTCACGTGCCCTCTCACGATCGCCCTGCTGTTCGGCGATGTCACCCAGCCACACCAGACAGGTGCCCTCCCAGTGGGGCGAGCGGGTTCCTGCGGCAACGAAGACGCCCAAGGCCTCCTCGACGAGCCGGGAGCCCGCGTCCGGCTCTCCCCGCAGGGCGGTCGCACGGCCCATCAGGGCGCAGGCACGAGCCGCCTCGTACGTCTCGTCCAGGCCGGTCAGCTCGGTGCGCGCCCGGGCCAGTTCCCGGACGGCGTCCTCGTGCGCCCCCTCCGCCAGCGCGACCTCGCCCAGCCGCACCCGGCTCAGAGCGGCCCCCCGGTGGTAGCCGACGGACTCCCGCAGCGCGAGTCCCCTGCCGAGCTGCTCCCGCGCTTCCGTGTACCGGCCGGTCAGCATCGCCAGGTGCCCCAGCCCGTTGTGCGCCTGGGCCTGCTCCTTGGGATCCCCGTCCGCGCGTGCCAGCTCCAGCGCCCGCCGGTACCAGTCCCCGGCCTCCTCGTACCGGCCCTCCTCCCGCAGCCCCACGGCCCCGGACGTCAGCATCCGGGCCACCCCGGGACGGGCACCCGCCCGCTCGGCCGCGTGCAGACCGAGACGGTGCGCCTCGCTCCACACGCCCGCAGGACGCAGACGCTGGAAGTACGGCCAGGTGGCGTCCACCAACTGCCAGCACAGGGCGTCCCAGCCGGCCGCGTGGGCGAGCCGTACCGCCTCCAGCAGCGCGGGTCCGTGATCGCTCAGCCAGCCGACCGCCTGCGGCGCGCCGTCCAGGGGCGTGCACGCCACGGATTCGGGCGCCTCGACGTTACCGGGCCTGCGGTGACTCGGGGTCAGGAGCCGCTCGGCCTCGGCGGCGCCGGCCAGACACCACCGCACGAACCGGTGCGCACACCGCTCCCGCTCGTCCTCGTTCGCTGCCTCGCCCCGCTCCGCGGCATGGGGACGGACGAGATCGTGGAAACGGTGCACGCCCGGACCGGTCTCCTCCAGGAGATGTGCCTCCAGCAGCGCGTTGACGGCGAACTCGGCCTGCCGAGCCGCTTCGGGACCACTTCCCGTACCGCACAGGGCCGTCAGCAGGGACAGCTCGAAGCGCTCCGGGGGCAGCGCGCCGAGACCCCGGTAGAGGGCCGCGGCCTGCTCGGGCAGCGACGCGTAGGCGAGGTCGAGTGCCGTGTGGACGACGGCCTCGCCGTCCACACTCAGGGCTCCAAGAGGCCCGCCGCCCTGGGCCAGCGTGCGGGCCAGGGCGGAAACGGTGCGCTGGGGACGCGCGGCGAGCTGGGCCGCGGCCAGGCAGACCGCGAGGGGCAGTCCCGCGCACAGGGTCACCACTTCCCGCGCGGCGACCGGCTCCCTGGCCACCCGCGCCCCACCGCCCGTCGCCAGCAGCTCGACCGCCGCCTCGGGCGGCAGCGGCCGCAGGTGGTGGGTCAGCGCTCCGTCGGGGGCCAGCCCGGTGAGCCGTCGCCGGCTGGTCACGACCGTGAGCCCGGTCGACGATCCCGGCAACAGGGGGCGCACCTGGGCGGACGTGGCCACGTTGTCCAGCATGAGGATCAGCCGCAGCTCCCAGGTGAGTGATCGCCACAGTGTGACGCGCTCGGAGAACTCGTCGGGAACGGCGGTCGCGCCCAGGGCCCGGAGGAAGGCGCTCAGAACCGCGGCGGGCGCCACCGGCCCGTCCCGGCCGTCCGCACGGTGACCGCCCAGGTCCGCGTACAGCTGCCCGTCGGGGTAGTGGTCCGTCCGGTCCTTCAGCCAGCGGGCGACGAGTGTGGTCTTGCCGACCCCGGCGAAACCGCTGACCACCAGCAGGACCGGATGTTCGCCCCCGCCGAGCCGGTCGAGCGCGCGCAGGTCCCCTCGCCGGTCGGCCAGCCAGTTGCGCGTCGGCGGCAGTTGGCGGGGCACCGGCCTGGGGGAGGAGGACGCCGGGGAGGTGGCGTGGAAGTGCACCCCGCCGTGGATCGTTCCGGACTGCACCGTCGGCCCGTTGAGTACGCTCCCGCTCACCGCGTTGCCGTGCGGAGGCGGCGTCGTGGGGGCCGCGTACCGTTCCAGCCACGAGTCGAGACGATGGCCGGTCTTCGGATCGAGCGCGGCGCTGGCGTCCAGGGCGGCGCTGAACGCCGGGCCCGTGGGCGCCTGCCGCCACAGCTGGGCGAGCGCCTCGTCTCGGGCGCACAACGGCAGCACGATGTCGGCCAGTTCGTGCCAGGCCGGAGACCTGGGCTGGTGCTGCCACCGGGCGACGGCCCGGTGAAGGGCCCCTGCGTCCCGCGACGACGAAAGCGGCATTCCTTGTCCCCCGAAGCGTGTTCAGTCGTTCAGCATATGCCAGTGGCAATAATGACCTTTCGGTGCCCTGGAGTTCTCCCCGGTTTTCACGTCCCTCCAACGAGAAGATGAAGGGGTCGATCAATTTCGGACATCGATTGATGCCATGTAGTCGAATTTGATGATCCCATGTCAGTCTTGGTCGCTTGGACGCAAGCCCTTTCCGCAGGGGGGCGTTGGTGGAATTCGAGATTCGGCTTTCGGGTTCGGTCGAAATTCGTACGGCTGACAGCCGCCATGCCCTGGGGCCACCGAAGACGCGTCTGACTCTGGCCGTCCTGGCCTGGGAGGCCGGGAACACCGTCGGCGTGGAGAGCCTCGTCCGGAGGGTCTGGGGCGAGGACCCTCCGCTCAAGGCCCGGGAAGCGCTGCACAGCCATGTCTCCAGAGTCCGCCGGGCGCTGCGCGAGTGCCGTCTCGACCCGTCGGTGATCGTCAGCAGGGGCAACGCGTACCTCCTCGCGGTCGAGCCGGACCAGGTGGACCTGCACCGCTACACCGACCTGGTGCGTCGCGCGCGGGCGCTGTCGCGGGGCGGCGCCGGAGCCGAGGCGTGGCAGGTCCTCGACCGCGCCGACGCGCTGTGGCGCGGGGAGCCGCTGGCCGGAATGGACACGGACTGGGTCCAGCGGCTGCGCGCCGCCGTCGGCGACGCACGGACGGGCGCTCTGGGCCTGCGCGCGGCGACGCTCATGCGGGCCGGCCGGTACGAGGAGGCGGTGCCGCTCCTGGCGCCGCTGCTGGAGGACCGGCCCGTCGACGAGAGCCTCGTCGCCCAGTACGCACTGGCCCTGCATGGGAGCGGCCGCACGGGGGAGGCGGCCTCGGTGCTCAGGTCGGCACGACAGCGCGTCGTGCGGCGCACCGGCATCGACATCGGCGAGCGCCTGACCGCGACCCACTCCGGGGTGCTGGCCGGGGTCCCGGCGGCCGACCTCCTGGACCCGGGCGCGGAGCGGACCTCGCGCAGGCGTGCGGGCTGCCCCGACAACCTGCCCAGGGACGTGTCGTGGGTCGGGCGGCGCGAGGAGGTGCGCAGGCTCACGGCGGCCCTCAGTCCGAAGGCGGGAAAGGCCGGTCCCGTGGTGACCGTGGAGGCGCTGGGGGGCATGGGCGGACTGGGCAAGACCGCGCTGGCCCTGCACGTGTTCCACCAGCTCCGGGACCGGTTCCCGGACGGCCGGCTGTACGTGAACCTGCGCGGCCACACGCCGGGCCACGCCCCTCTGGCCCCGGAGCAGGCGCTCACCGAACTGTTGCGGCTCCTGGAGTTCCCGGCCGAACGCATCCCGCACCGGAGGGACGAACTCGTCGCCCTGTGGCGCACGGTGCTGCGGGAACGCCGGATCGCGGTGCTGCTCGACGACGCCTCCGGCCCCGAGCAGGTCAGGGAACTCCTGCCGGGCGACTCTCCCGCGGCCGTCGTGGTGACCAGCCGACAGCGGCTGAACGGGCTGACGGGCGTCCGGCATCTCACCCTCCCGCCGCTGCCGCAGGAGGAGGGTGCGGCCCTCTTCCTGCACCGGGTCGGACTGGAACGGGACGCCTGGAAACCCGAGGTCCAGCGGGTGGTCAGACTCTGCGCCGGCCTACCCCTGGCGATCGAACTGGTGTCCAGTAGGCTCCTTTCGCACCCTTCTTGGCGGGTGTCGGATCTTCTGGATCAATTGCTGAGCGGGCCCGACCGATTGGCGGAGCTGCGGGACGGCGAAAAGACCATCACTCAGGTGATCGCTTCTTCCTATCGCGCGCTCACGCCTCTGCAGAGGCTCGTTTTCCGCCGGGTCGGGATGCACTTCGGAAGTGAGTTCGGTCCCGAGGCGGTGGCGGCGCTGGCGGATCTTCCGGTGGCGACGTCCGAACGTCTAATCGAGGAACTACTCGTCAGAAATATGATCATAGAGCCCAGTCCTCATCGGTACGGCATGCATGATCTCTTGCGTTCCTATGCCCGTCTCCTGGTGGGAACGGATGGCGCAATTCGTGCGGAGGTCGAGGGGCTCGCCGAGGTGGACACCGAGGCCGAGGCCCGTCAGGCACGGCTCCGCCTGGTGGACCATTATCTCCGCTCCGCCGATCACGCCGATCGCTCGGCTTACGCGTTCCGGGTGCGCATACCTGTCCCTGATGCGCCCTCCGGGGCACGCGACGCGTACGGACCGGAGGGGCCGGACGCCGCCACCGAGTGGTTCGTCAGGGAGGGGGCCAATCTCCTCGGTGCTCTGGAGTGGCTGCGTGCCAACGGTTCTGATGCGCAACTCGCTTTGTTCGTGCATGTGTTGAGCGGGTTCCTGGATGGGGAGGGTTATCTCGCGACGGCTGAACCCGTCCAGCGCGCCGCCGTGACGTACTGGCTGGCCGCCGGTGAGGCGAGCGCGGCGGCGGCCGCACTGCTCGACCTGAGTGTGGTGTGCGCACACCGGGGCGAGTACCGGGATGCGCGCCGGGCGGCCCTCGGGGCGCTGTCGGTGGCCCGCGCCCGGGATCTTCCGCTGGTCGAGGCCGAGGCGTTGCATCAGTTGGCGATGGCGCTCTGGTACATGGGGAAGTTCGGGTATGCGCACACCTTCTCGGAGCGGGCTCTGCGCATTCGTCTGCGTCTGGGCGATGCTCTACAGCTGGCGCGCAGCCATAATCTTATGGGTATTCTCCACCTGCATGTCGGGAATGATCAGCAGGCGGTCGAATATTTCCTTCTGGCTATATCCGGATTCACTGGCGAGGGTGACCGGAGAGGGCTTTACCGGTCTCTGAACAATATTGCCGAGCTGTATCAGCGCATTGGTAGGTCGCAGGCGGCTGAGCGCGCTTATCGACAGGCAATAAAGCTATTGGATTCGGGTAGCGGGCGTGGTGACAGTGCCACTCTCCATTTGAATCTCGCGACCGTTCTGACGACTCTCGGGGAGCCTGAGGAAGCGCTTTCTCTGCTGGAAAGGGCGCTGCCCGCGCTGCGCGGCGTCGGGGACGCCCGCGGGGAGGCCCTGGTGCTCAACGGTCTTGGGCGAGCGCTGCGCGGGGCCGGCCGGTACGTCGAAGCCGTTCCGCGCCACCTGGCGTCCCTCGCCCTGCTGCGCCAACTCCGGGCCCGTGGGGACGAGGCGAGCGTCCTCTACGACCTGGGCAGGACCGAGCAGGCGATGGGGCAGGTGCGGGCGGCGGCCGAGCGCCTTCGGCAGAGCCTTGAGATCAGCAACAGCCTCGGCTCACGCGCCGAGGCGGCCCATACGCTGCGTGCGCTCAGGGCCCTCGCCGCGGACGAGGCGCTGCCGGACCAGGACTGAGAATTGCTTCTGGCATATGCGCTCGGTCGATCCTGATGCGTGCCATTTACACCAATGCTGCTGAGGGCTGCGGCGCTCAAGCTGATTGGGTCGAATTATGTGCGCTGCCGATGATCTCGCTATGATCGCTCCCGGAACGAGTCGCCCCGATGCTGAGGTCTTTCCTTGCACTCCCGCATGCCCTGCTTCTTCAGGTGCGTGCCACCAGCACAATGAAAGGTTTTGTGTAGTGCCCAGAAATAATGGACCGCTCTCCCTCGCTGTGAAGTCGGTATTCTGGGGAGCTCTGGCGGTCACGCCGGTCGCGATCGTGATATGGGCGACCTGCATGGGATACAGCCCGACCTCCGCATGAACCCCGCCGGGGCGCGCGGCCGCAGCCGTGCGCCCCGGCGCGCTGTCACCGGCCCGGCTCCCGCCCCGGCACCGCCGCCGCCCCTTCCCGCTGCTCCAACGGGCACGGCGCCACCGCGTTGTGCGCATCGCGGTGCACCAGCGCCGTGGTCCGGCCGTCCGGGCCCGGGTCGCCGGTGCTGAAAGTACCGCCACATGGACAAATCGCCGAAGCCATGGGTGCATCCCTTCGCTGAATCTGCGCGATCCTATGCCCTGCCCGGGGCCGTCCATGCCTGCGCCGTGCGGCCCGTCGGAGAAGTCCGCGATCCGGTCCTCCCCGCGAGGGCCGACACGCTACCGTGCATCCCGTGCGGTGACCCCACTCCCTCATGTCACGGAGCGGGCACGGCGATCCGGGCGGCCGCCACCCGTTCGGTGAGCGTCCTCGCCAGTGCCGGACGCGGGTGCCCGGCGGCGGCCGTCTCCTCCAGCAGGTCCAACTGGGCAGCCGTCAGCCGGGCGTAGGCGTCACGGCCCGGCCCGGGCGGGAGAGCCGCGCGGGCCCGTCGGCGGCCGCCCCGGGTCAGCAGACGGGCCGCGCCGGGGTGCGTGCCGGGGGACAGCAGCACCGCACGCGCACGCCGTCGCAGCCGGTGACGCAACACCAGGTAGAAGCCGAGCGCCACGCAGAAGTCGAGGCCCGTCTTCGCCGCCGTACCCACCACCCCTGTCAGCAAAGGGGCGTTGAAGAACCAGTGCATCGCCATCGCGGTCAGCAGACAGCCGGCCGCCCCGGCCAGCCGCACACGCCAGGACGAGGGCGGCCCGCACAACAACAGCCCCACGCCCGTCCCCGCGACCGCCGACATCGTCCAGTGCGAGCCGAGCCCCGTGAAGCCCACGCGGCCGATGATCGACTGGAGCGCCGAATCGCCCGCCGACGTGCCCCCGTACATGAGGACGCTGTGCATCGCGTACGTCCAGTTCTCCGTCATCTGGAAGCCGAGACCGGTGAACGCGCCGAGCGTCCACCCGTCCATCGGTCCGCGCATCCGCACCGGTACGGCGACCGCGATCAGGACCACCCCGGCCGTCTTCAGGCACTCCTCGTTGAGCGGCGCCGTCAGAGCGGCCCCCCACGAGGAACCGAAGTCGACACCGCCGATTCGTGACCACAGGGCCGAGAGGCCGCCGTTGGCGAGCAGCGCGCAGCCCGTCGCCGCGGTACCGCCCCAGCACACCCCGGCCCACGACCAGCCACGCGGCGGGGCCCGCAACGGGCGCACCCGGCGCAGCGCCGTGACGCCGACGTGCAGCGCGACCAGCAGGAGGAAGGCCGAGAGCACCGCCGTACCGGCGAAGACCCGCACCGTCCCCCGGAAACTCCAGCCGAGCACCACCAGCCCCACCGCGCACACCGCCGCCAGCGCCCACACGAGGCCCGCCCGCCCCACTCGTGCCCGCAGGGCGCCTGCTCCGTCGGGGCCGGACAGCGGCCGGGGCGGTACCGCGGGTTCCGGAACCGGGGCCGTCGCCGGGTCCAGGCCGCTCACGCCCCCTCCCGTGCGAAGACGGCCGTCCGCGCGAGCGCGTACCCCTCCCGCAGGGCTCCCGCGTCCGCGCCCGGCTCACCGAGCACGACCACCTGAAGCCCGTAGTCACGTGCGGGGGAGGCGAAGACGAAGGCCTGTCCGGAACGCCCGCCCTCCGAGGCGTTCCCCCGCTGCCCCGCGCGCCCCGTGTCGGTGCGCACGACACGCGGCGACCCGAGCCGCGCCGCGCCGTCGGAGGTGCGCAACACCTGCCGCAGACCGGTCCACAGCCGGTCCGCGTCCTGCGGCCTGGTCAGTCCCACCCGGCTCGCCCGCAGCCGCACCCCGTCCCGGGTCAGCAGAAACCCCGTGCCCGGATCGCTCTCGGCGCGGCTCAGCCGCCAGCCCGCGCCCATGACCCGCAGGCTCACCCGCTGGGCCGGGGCGAAGCCCAGGCGCAGCACCTGGCCCGCGCTCAGCCCCTCGCCGTCCGGCACCGCGCGCGCCACCAGCGGCCAGCCCAGGGTGAGCGCCGCGACCGTGCTGAACGCGAGGAACGCTGCGGTACGGCGCAGGCCGGCCGGCCCGGAGAACCCCGCGGGTTCCAAGGGCCCCGGGGAGGCGGGGGAGGAGAGGGCGGCGGGAAGGCGCATGTGCCCACCTTGAACAGGCCACTCGTCCCGCGCACCCTCCGTAGGCCGTACGGCCGAAGCCCGGACGCACCGCGAACCGCCCGCCGCCCGCGCCCCGGCCGTACGAGGCTCAGCCTTCGAGCGCCGCCGCGACCACGGCCTTGGCCTCCTCCTGGACGAGCGCGAGGTGCTCAGGGCCCTGGAAGGACTCGGCGTACACCTTGTACACGTCCTCGGTGCCCGAGGGGCGCGCCGCGAACCAGGCGTTCTCCGTCGTGACCTTGATGCCGCCGATCGCCGCGCCGTTGCCCGGGGCCTCGGTCAGCACCCCGGTGACCGGCTCCCCGGCCAGCGTGTCGGCCCGCACCTGATCGGGCGACAACTTCGCGAGCACCGCCTTCTCGGCACGCGTCGCGGGCGCGTCGATCCGCGCGTACGCCGGGGCGCCGAAGCGCGCCGTCAGCCCCGCGTAGTGCTCGGAGGGCGTCTTGTCGGTCACGGCCAGGATCTCCGAGGCCAGCAGCGCGAGCAGCATGCCGTCCTTGTCGGTGGTCCACACCGAGCCGTCCTTGCGCAGGAACGAGGCGCCCGCCGACTCCTCGCCGCCGAAACCGAGCGAACCGTCGCTCAGCCCGTCCACGAACCACTTGAAACCGACCGGCACCTCGACGAGCGTGCGCCCCACGTCGGAGGCGACCCGGTCGATCATCCCCGAGGACACCAGCGTCTTGCCGACCCCGGCCGCCGCGGGCCACCGCGGGCGGTGCGAGAACAGGTAGCCGATCGCGACGGACAGGTAGTGGTTGGGGTTCATCAGGCCCGCGTCCGGGGTGACGATGCCGTGCCGGTCCGCGTCCGCGTCGTTCCCGGTCGCGATCTGGAAGCGGTCCCGCTGCTCGATGAGCGAGGCCATCGCGTACGGCGAGGAGCAGTCCATCCGGATCTTGCCGTCCCAGTCCAGCGTCATGAACCGCCAGGTCGGATCGGTCAGCGGATTGACGACCGTGAGGTCGAGACGGTAGCGCTCGGCGATCCGCGCCCAGTAGTCGACCGAGGCCCCGCCCAGCGGGTCCGCCCCGATCCGCACCCCCGCGCCGCGCACCGCCTCCAGGTCGAGGACCGAGGACAGGTCGTCGACGTAGGTGCCGAGAAAGTCGTGACGGTCCGTCGTCGGCGCCGCGAGGGCCCGCGCGTACGGGACACGACGCACCTCCCCCAGTCCGTCCGCGATGATCCGGTTGGCCCGGTCCTGAATCCAGCCCGTCGCCTGCGAACCGGCCGGACCGCCGCTCGGCGGGTTGTACTTGAAACCCCCGTCGCCGGGCGGGTTGTGCGAGGGCGTCACCACCACCCCGTCCGCGAGGTGCTCGCCGCGGCCCCGGTTGTACGTGAGGATCGCGTGCGACACGGCCGGGGTCGGGGTGTACCCGTCCGCCGCGTCGACGAGGACCGTCACCTCGTTCGCGGCGAACACCTCCAGCGCGGTCACCTTCGCCGGCTCGGACAGGGCGTGCGTGTCCGCCCCGAGGAACAACGGGCCGTCCGTGCCCTGGCGGGCCCGGTACTCGCAGATCGCCTGACTGGTCGCCGCGATGTGGTCCTCGTTGAACGCCGTCGAGACCGAGGAACCCCGGTGCCCGGAGGTGCCGAAGCTCACCCGCTGCGCCGGGTCCTCGGGGTCCGGGTGCAGCGCGTAGTACGCCGTCACCAGCCGGGCGATGTCGGTGAGGTTCTCCGGCCGCGCGGGCTGTCCGGCTCGTTCGTGGGGCATCTGCCACTCCTCGCTCAGGTCTCAGGTCGTCAGGTCCCGGTCTCAGGTCGCAGGACCTGGACGGCCGGGGCCCGGGGCGCCGGGGCGTCCTCGCGCAGGCGCAGGCCCATCATCCAGTGTCACCCCCGTCCGAGGCACCTGCCCCGCCGCCCCGGCGACGCTCCCCGCACCGGCCCGGCGTCAGGAACGGCGCCGGGGCCCGCCGCGTCACCGGCCCGCCCCGTGCGGGCATGCCGCCGCGCGACCCGGGCAGGCGAGCGCCATGGCTGTCCTCAGGAGAATCGCCCGCCCGCTGCTCGCCTCGTCCTTCGTCACCGGGGGACTGCGCACTCTTCGCGACCCCCACGGCGCCGCGTCGGCCGCCGCTCCCGTGCTGGTGCCCCTCGCCACCCGGATCGGCCCGCTGACCGAGGACCCGGTGCGACTGGCCCGCCTGGGCGGTGCGGTGCAACTTGGCGCCGGCACCCTGCTCGCCCTCGGCCGCTCCCCGCGCGTCTGCGCGCTCGCGCTGGCCGCGAGCCTCCTGCCGACCACCCTGTCCGGCCACGCCTGGCGGACGGCGGAGGACCCCGAGGAGCGCAGGCGGGCCCGGGCGCGGTTCACGAAGGACCTGTCCCTGTTCGGCGGACTGCTCCTCGCCGCCGCCGACACCCACGGGAAACCGTCCGTCGCCTACCGCACCCGCTCCGCCGCCCGCTTGGGCAAACGAGAGACCCTGGCCACGGCCCGTCAGGCCGCCCACTCCGCACAGGAAGCGGCGGACAGCGCACGGCACACCCTCGCCGACGTCTCCCAGTCGGCGCGCTCGGCGGCCGGGTCGGCCACGGCGGCCGCCCGCGAAAGGCTCCCCATCGGCTGAAGCCCGCGCCGAACGCGCACCACCGGGGCCCGGGTGCGGTAGGGACCCGTCATGCAGACCTTCCTGCCGTACCCGGACTTCGTCCGCAGCGCCCGGTCGCTCGACGCCCGTCGCCTCGGCAAGCAGCGCGTCGAAGCGCTCCAGGTGCTGCGCGGCCTCACCGTGCCCGGCCACGGCTGGCGCCGCCATCCGGCGGTGCGCATGTGGGCCGGCTACGAGGAGGCCCTCGTGCGCTACGGGCTCGACGTGTGCGCCGAGTGGACCCGTACCGGCCGGGCCGACACCTGCGCCGCGAGCCTGCGGGCCGATCTGCGCGCGGCCCGTGGAACGAGCCGGGTCCGCAGGCAGGACACCCTGTCCCGCGCCCGTGAACTCCCCCCGTGGCTGGGCGACGAGGACTTCCACCTCAGCCACCGCTCGGCCCTGGTCCGCAAGAACCCGGACTTCTACCTCCCGCAGTTCCCCTCGGCCCCCGACGACCTGCCCTACGTGTGGCCGCGCTCCGACCGGGAGGAGACCGCGGACCGAGGTGCCGCGCGCAGCCCGGCAGCCGGCACGGACAGTGCGTGAGGGAACACCCGGGCGAGCGCCTAGGATCGGCGCCGATCCGTCTTTCGCCGCCGAAGGGACACACCGTGCGCGTCGCCGTGCTGGACGACTACCAGAAGGCCGCCCATCGTTTCGCCGACTGGTCCGCGCTCGGCGCGGAGGTGGTCTTCCATCACGAACCCCTCACGAGCACGGAGGCGCTGGTCGCCGCCGCGGGGGACTGCGAGGCGATCGTGGCGATGCGCGAGCGGACCCCGTTCACCCGCGAACGCCTGGAAGCGCTGCCGGCCCTGCGACTGCTCGTCACCACCGGCATGGCCAACGCCTCCATCGACCTGGCGGCGGCCCGCGAACGCGGCGTCACGGTGTGCGGGACCGAGAGCCCCGTCTCCGCCACCCCCGAACTGACCTGGGGGCTCATCCTGTCCCTCGTGCGCCATCTGCCCGCCGAGGCCGCCGGAATGCGGGAAGGCGGCTGGCAGCACACCCTCGGCGGCGACCTCGACGGCCGGGTGCTAGGCGTGGTCGGACTCGGCAGGCTGGGCGCGCGGGTCGCCGCGATCGGACGGGCCTTCGGGATGCGGGTGCTCGCGTGGAGCAGCAACCTCGACCCGGAGCGGGCACGCGAACTCGGCACCGAGCCCGTCTCGAAACGGGAACTCTTCTCCGCCGCCGACGTCGTCACCGTGCACTACAAGCTGAGCGGACGCAGCACCGGCCTCGTCGGGCGTACGGAACTGTCCTGGATGAGCCCGCGGTCCTACCTGGTCAACACCTCGCGCGGCCCGCTGATCGACACCCCGGCCCTCGTCGAGGCCCTGCACGAGGGACGGATCGCCGGGGCGGGCCTCGACGTGTACGACGTCGAGCCGCTGCCCGCCGGCCATCCGCTGCGCACCGCCCCGCGCACCGTCCTGACCCCGCACCTCGGATACGTCACCGAGGGCACCTACGAGGTCTTCTACGGGCAGGCGGCGGACGACATCAGGGCCTACGCCGAAGGAGCCCCGGTCCGCGTCCTGAACTGACGCGGAACGCGGCCGGGCCGGGGCGCTCAGTCGGGCAGCAGGGTGCCCAGCGGGCCCAGGTCGAGATTCAGGTCCTCGCGTCTGAGTCCGTGCTGCGCGCACAGCTGCGTCATCCGCCGGTCGAGCAGCATGAGGGTTGTACCGATGCGGTCCTCCTGCTCCTCGCTGAGGTCGCCCTGCTCGACCCGGCGCACCGCCTGGCGTTCCATGAGCTGGCGCAGCAGCTCGACGACCGTCATGACCAGGGCGGCGAGATCCCGTCCGGCCTGCTCGGTGTCGAGATCCACCCGGGTGTCGCTCACAGCGGCCCACTGTCCGCCCAGGGCGCGGGTACCCGGTCGTTGACCGAGGACAGCAGCGCGTGCAGGGACACCCGTACGAGCGGAACGTCGGCGATCGCGATGACCAGGTCCCCGCTGATGACGACCCCTGCGGCCAGCACCCGGTCCAGCAGGTCCACGAGCGGGACGCCCAGCGGGCCCGCGGGCTCCCAGCCCTCCCATGCGACCGTCTCGGGCAGCGGCGCCGTCACACCGTCTCCCCGTGCGGGTCCTCGTCGTTCGCGAAGGAGTACGGCACCCAGGGACCGGAGGTCTCCACCGCGTACCCCCGCAGCCGGGGGTCCGCCTCCAGCGTGCTGATCAGGCTGCTGAGCCGGACGTGGTCCTCCCGCGCGAGCAGGTACGCGGCGTTCATCACCTGCGGACGGTCCCGGCCCGTCACCTCCACGCCGTGCGGTCTGCGGCGCACCGCCGCCACCGCCAGCGAGCGCACCGTCCGGTCCACCAGGTCGGCCACGTCCAGGCTCTGCTCGTGATGCCGGTCGCGCTGCCGCTGCCGCTCGCGCACCTGACGCAGATAGCTGCGGCCGTCACCCGACGCCCCGGGGTCCTCGGCGGGCTCGGCCGCCGGGGCCGGTCCCGGCGCGATGCCGGGGCCGGGGCTCGCGCCGTCCCGGTGCACCTTGACCGCCCACTCGACGTGCCCGGCGAGGCGGTGCAGCGCCGCGCCGAAGCGTTCCTCGTGCTCCTCCAGCGCCGCGCGGGCCCGGACGTCGTTGGCGTACAGCGTGGCGAGCGGCAGGGGCACGGTGGGCGCGGTGTCGGCGCAGGCCGTCACGATGGCGTGGTGGGTGCGCGCGCACCGCTCCAGTTCCGCGGGATCGGCGAGGCGCCGGCGCATCGCCTCCTCCGTGAAGTCCTCGGCGGGCACGTCCTGCACGACCGCGACCAGCGCCCCGAACGGCAGCAACCGCACCGGGCTTCCGCCGGGGTGCCCGGGCACGTGCACCTCGGCGCCCCCGCAGCGTCGAACGGCGTAGACGTAGGTGGCGACGCTCATACGGTCCTCCCGCGACGTGTGGATGTGGGCGAGCCGGCCGGCCCGGCATGCGCCGGGGCGGGGTCCGCGGGCCGGTCCGGGCCGCCGTCCCCGGAGCGGCGCCCGGACGGGGCCTCCGGCACGCCGCAACCGCGCGCGCCGGAGGCTGACTCGTCCGGGAGCGCCGACTCCAGCGCCTCGACCCGTTCACGCAACAACCGGTTCTCCTCCGCCAGTTCCTCCTTCCTGGCCCGGGAGGAGAGCGCGGGATCGGTCTCCCACCAGTCGATCCCAGCCTTCCTGGCGGTGTCGACGGAGGACACGAACAACCGGAGCCTGATGGTCAGCAACTCGATGTCCAGCAGGTCGATCTTGATGTCCCCGGCGATCACGATGCCCTTGTCGAGGACGCGTTCGAGGATGTCGGCGAGATTCGTCGTGCCCGGCTCGGGGAGGACGAAGTCCCGTTCCCGTCCGCCGCGCAGGTCGAGGTCAGTCACGGCTTCCCCTCAGACCCGGGCGTCTTCGGTCTCGTCCGCGTCCTCGTCGTCCTCTTCCTCAGCCTCGTCGTCCTCGGGCTCGCCCCCGTCGTCGCCGTTCTCGTCCTCGCCCTCCGGACCCGCCTCGTCGTCCTGCTCGTCGTCCGGCTCGTCGTCCTTGAGGCCGTCCTCGTGCGAGCGGACGACCTCGCCGTCGCGCACCTCCCCGCGCCAGCCCTCGATCTCGTCCTCCTCGGCGAAGGTGACGTGCCGGGCGAAGTGCTTGAGGTCCAGGCGCAGCCGGCGGCCCTGGGCGCGCCACAGGTTGCCGGTCTTCTCGAAGAAGCCGGCGGGGGAGTACTCGACGACCACCACGATGCGGGTCAGGTTCGGTGCCAGCTCGTGGAAGCTCACCGCTCCGTGGGTGCTGCCCTTGGCGCCCTCGGAGCTCCACACGATCCGGTCGTCCGGCACCTGCTCCTCGATCGTCGCCTCCCAACTACGGGCGGAGAAAGCGACCTTGACGTTCCAGTTGGTGCTGACGTCGTCCTTCTGGTCTACCGACTTCACACCCTTCATGAAGCCGCTGAAGTCCTCGAACTGCGTCCAGTGGTCGTAGGCGGTGCGTACGGGGACGCCGACGTCCAGCGTCTCGATGATGTTGGTGATCTTGAGGTCACCCGCGGCGCCCCCGCCGCCCCCGCCGCCACCCTCGTCGCCCCCGCCGCCTCCGCCGAAGGCACCCTTCACTTTGCCGGCCACGTTGCTCTTCACGTCCTTCGTCTTCTCGGAGAACAGCGCTTTCACGGGTGATTCGCCGCCCAGGATGCGGGCGCCCGCGCGGGCGCCCGTGCCTTCGGCGACATCGGACAACCTGCCGGTCAGATCGCTGACCTTCTCTCCCGCCTTGTCAGCCAAGTGCTGTGCCATGGCTTCGAGATGAGAGGTCACTTCCTCGATCAGGTGCTCCAGCGCGGAGGGCTTCTCCCCGTCCTTCGCACCGCTCTTTTCCGCTGCCATCATTGATCACTTCGCCCGTCGTGAGGGCGCGGCGCTCCGGCCGGTACCGGCCGCCCCGCGCGGGGTGCTCTTCTTGGCGGCTTTCTTCGCGGGGGCGGCCTTCTTGGCGGGCGCGGCCTTCCTGGCCGGAGCCTTCCTCCTGGCCGTCCCGCTGTCCGCGGCCCTCTTCGCCGCGGCGGTCTTCTCGGCGGGGTTCACCCGTCCGCCGGGCGCCTTCTTCGTGGGCGCCCGGTGGGAGGTCTTCGCGGTGCCGCCGGGAGGAGTGACCGGGCGGCGACCGGGCTGATGCGAGCCCGCGTCCTGTCCCTCGCCGTCCGGACCCTCGTCTTCTTCCTCCTCCTCCGTATCGGCGGCGTCCTCCGGTTCGTCGGACCCCTCGGGTCCCCCCTCGTCCTCCTCGTCGTCCTCGGGCGTTTCGCCCTTCGGGCCGACGGAGACCCCGGTCAGCGCGGAGGTGCGCTCACGCAGGATGTCCGCGAGGGAGGTCAGGTGACGGTCGGCGGCGGCCGAGACGGCGGTCCGGCCCGCCTTGAGCAGTTCCTCCCGTACCTGTTCGCTCAGTGCGGCGTACTGCGGTGTCTCCCGCAGCCGGGTCAGTCCCTCGTCGAGCAGGCCGCGGGGCGTGAGGCTGTTCAGCGACAGCCCGTAGCGGCGTCCGGCGAGGTACGAGCCGACCGCGAGGGCGAGTTTCGCCTTGCGGGTGCGGCCCAGGAGATAGCCGCCGGCGAGTGCGGCGGCGAGGACGGCCTTGCTGTTGTCGTTCATGTCTGTCTTCCCGGGGCAGGGGACAACGCGGATCGGGGGGCGGTCACGCCTTCCAGCAGGTCCAGCAGTTCCTCCTCGGCGGTCTCGAACTGCTCGGTGCCGATCTCCCCCTCGTCGTAGGCCCGGTTGAGAGCGGCGAGCCGGGCCCGTACGACAGCGGGGTCGCTGTGCTCCTGCTCGGCGGCGTCCACGAGCCGGTCGGCGATCCACGACACTCCGCGCACCGGCGCGAGGGGGAGGGTGAGCAGACCCGTCAGCAGGCCCATCTCAGACCCCCGCCGACGACGGCGCCGCGGACGGTGAGGAGGCCGGGACCGTACGCGCCGAACCGGAGCCGACGAAGCTGTAGCACGGCAGCGGGCCGGTCAGGCGCACTTCGATCCGCCCCCGCTCCGCGGCCGCCTGCCGTTCCACGAGAGCGCGGAAGGCCGCTTCGGTACCCCGCGGGACCAGGTACGAGGTGTTGAGCACGCAGGCATCGACCTCCGGGCCCTCGGACACCTCCGCGGCCCTCTCTTCGAGCGCCGCGCGCACCCGCTCCGCACAGCGGGCGGCCCGGCGGGTCAGTGCCTCGGCCACCGCCCGCCCGAACCGGACGTTGGCCTCGTAGGCGGGGCGGCGCGAGGTGCTCCGGCGCAGCTCCCGCAGTGCGGGGTCCTCCCGCAGCAGAGTGGCGAGCGCGGTCTCGTCCTGTACCGGCAGGGCCTTCACGTTGAACTCGACGCGGCCCTCGACTCGCTCCAGCACGGCGGCGTACTCGGCGGCATGGGCGGTCAGTTGGTCGCGGACCGTCCGCTCGTCCGGGAGTACCACGCCGAACCGCATCGGCAGCACCGGGCCGGAGCGCATCAGCGTCTCCAGCACGTCCTGATGGGCGTTGAGGTCGCGCCGCCTGGCCCTCAGGCCGGTCGGCGCGGCTCCCGTCACAGCGGCCGGTTCACCCTCGGCGTTCCTCAACAGCGCCACGGAGGAGGGCCGTTCACCCACACCACGGAGACCGGCCGCGAGCTCGTGGCCCGCTCCCACCACCGCGTACACGTACACGCTCATCGTCGTCAGTCCCTCGTCGTCCGGCGCCGGCCGCGGGCACCGCTGCCACCGGCGGGGGAGGACCGGCCGGCGCTCGCGCGCCTGCGGGGCCGGCGCTCCTCGGCTTCCTCGTCCGCCACGGGCTCCTCGGCCTCTTCCGCCTCGTCCGTGCGGCCGGCGCCGAACGCGCCCTTGACCTTGTCGCCCACGGAGGAAGCGGCCTTCTTCGCCCCGGCCTTGCCCATCGTCTTCGTCATCCCGCCGAACAGCTCCGGGACGGTCCGGCTGTGCGAGTCGTCCTCCAGATCGATCCGGTTGCACGCCTCCGCGAACCGCAGGTAGGTGTCGACGCTCGCCACCACGATCCGGGCGTCCACCTTGATGATCTCGATGCCCACCAGGGAGACGCGCAGGAACACGTCGATGACCATGCCGCGGTCGAGGATGAGTTCCAGAACGTCGTAGAGGGTGCCGGCACGCGGCGCGCACGCGACGTCGTCCCGGTAGCCGGGGGTGGTGATCGTCATGGCGTGGACCGTCCTTCTCAGCTGTCGGCGGCGCCACGGCGGTACCGCCGGACCCGGTGGTACTCCAGAAGCGTCCCGGCGCTGTCCAGCTCGACCGCGTAGGTCGCGAGCAGACTCGTCGTGTCGGGGATCCGGGGGACCTCCAGCACGTCGACGTCGACCCGCCAGCCCTCGTGGTCGGCGGCCCGCCCCACGGCGGACACGCCCTCGGCGCGATGGCTGATCAGGGCGGAAAGACTCCGGCAGGCGTGTTCCGCCGCTTCCTCGGCGCCCTTGAGCGCGTGGGTGGGGGCCGCGGCCCGCGAGGAGGGACCCGGGGAACGGGTACGGTGCTCTGCCATGTGCCCAGCCTGTCCGCAGGACGCCGGTTCCGCCCGCGCTGTACACCCGAACGGGAGCCGCGCGCCCCGGGGGCCGGTCCCGCCGACGGGCCGGGCCCGGCGTCAGGGCGCCCCGCGCACCCGGCTCCTGAGGCCAGGACGCCGCCTCAGCACCTGACCCCGGCGCCACAGGAAGCCTTCCTGGCATGGCGAAGGCCCCTGACCGCGACCTCGGCGGGTCGTCGGCCAGGGGCCTTCGCCATGCGCGCCCCGGGCCCGTGTGAGGGCTCAGTCAGCGACTCCGGGCCAGTCGGACCCGCCTCAGAACTCGCCGGACATCGCGGAGGCGAGCCGCAGATAGGGGGCCGCCTCGGCGTCCCTGCCCTGGCGCTCCAGGGTCCGGCCCAGCATCAGCGTCGCGTAGTGCTCGACCGGGTCCCGCTCCAGCACCGAACGCAGTTCACGCTCGGCCCGGCCCAGCTGCGCCGAGTGGTAGTAAGCACGGGCGAGCAGCATCCGCGCGGCCGTGTTCCGCGGGTCCTCCTCGACCAGTCCGCGCAGAATCCGGGCCGCCGTGCCGTACTCCTTGGCGGCGAAGAACATCTGCGCGCGGTCCCAGCGGTCCGCGGGCGTGCCGAACTCGAAGTAGGCGTCGGTCACGATGTCCCTCCCGGACGTGGTGGCGCCTGCCCGGAAGTGGCGGCGCCGGCCGAAACTGCCGTGCACGCGGGTCAACCGAAGCGGAAAGTTGAATATTCCACGGCTGCTCGGCTACAGCGCCCGGCCCAGCACGTACCCCAGAGTGGCCGCGCCGATCCCGGCGGCGACGGAGGCGAGGACATTGGCCGCGGCGTAGAACCGGGCCCCCGTCTCGGTGAGCCGGAGTGTCTCGTAGGAGAAGGTCGAGTACGTCGTCAGCGCCCCGCACAGCCCCGTGCCCAGCAGCAGCCGCACCCGCTCGCCCGCGAGACCCGACAGGCTCGCCCCGGTCACGATCCCGAGCACGAGGGAGCCCGCCACATTCACGCAGAGAGTGCCCCAGGGGAAGACCCCGGAGTGCCGGGACTGCACCGACCGGTCGGTGAGGTAGCGCAGCGGGGCACCGACGGCCGCCCCCAGTGCGACGAGCAACGCGTTGATCACGTGTGCGCTCCTCCGGTGCCGGTGCCGGTGCCGGTGCCGGGGCCGGTGCCGGGCGTCCCGCGGCCGTCGAACGTGAGGATGCCGACCGGCTCCAGCGTGAGAAGCCCTTCGAGGCCCAGCTCCGCGAGTCGCGGCAGGAAGGCGTGCACCCGCTCTGCCCGGTCCACGATCACCACGGCCACCGGGAGGTCGTCGGCCATCGACAACAGCCGGGTTGTGTGGACGAGTTGATGCACGCCGTAGCCCTCCTCGCCACGGAAGACCGAGGCGCCCGCGAGCCCCGCCGCGTGCGCGCGGTGCACGATCTCGCTGTACACGGGACGGTGGTGCCAGGTGTCGGTGTCGTCGACGAGCACGGTGAGCCGTACCCCGTCGACGGTCGTCCAGCCCTCGGACGTGGTGGACTCGGTCACGGTCGCAAAGTCCCTTTCGTGAGGTGCCCCAGCAGCCGCCTGGTGAGGCGGGCGGCGAGGGTGACGGCGGCGAGCGCGGCGACGGCGGTGGCCGCGAGGTAGGCGACGGCGGTCCCCGGACGCCCGTTCTCTATCAGCTGCTGAATGTCGACGCAGTACGTGGAGAACGTCGTGAATCCGCCGAGGACGCCGGTGCCGAAGAAGGGGCGCAGCAGCCGGTGGGCCCGGAAGATCTCGGTGACCGAGACGAGGAGGACGCCGATCACGAAACATCCGAGGACGTTGATCGTGAAGGTCGTCCAGGGGAACCCGTCGCGCGGGGTGGGCCACCCGAGCCCCATGCCGTACCGGGCCAGCGCGCCGAGGACACCGCCCGCCGAGACGGCGCCGACCACGGGCCCCTGGGAGTGCCACGGGTTCGGCCGGCCCCCGGCACGCCCGCGTCCGCGGTCCCCGGCTTCCGCCGTGCCCCCGCCGGGTTCGGCGTCCTCGATGTCGGGGTCTGTCGGCTCGGCGGCAAAGACGGGCCGTGCCGGAGTCCGTACCGGTCGCCCGGGCCTGTTCGAACGCATACCTCTCCCTACGCGTGGACCGCCCGGGACGCGGGCGGCACTTGTCACGAGTAGGGACCGTTGGCGGCGCCTGCCGCGGTTCGGGTACGGCGGGCCCCACCGCCGCGAGTGCCTCCGCTCGGCGTGACGGCACTCAGCCAACAGGATAGCCCTTCGTGCGGCGCGGACCTCGCGCCGTGTCCCGACGACGCCTCCCTCCCGGCCCGCCGCCGCGCCCGCTCCGTCGTCGTCGCGGCGTCCCCGTACCGGCTCCCCGGGATCACGGGGCGCGGCGGCGGTGGACGCGCGCCTCCCAGGGGCGCAGCCGCCACGGCGGGCCGGGCAGCGCCGGCCCGGGGAGGTTGGCGAGGACGGTCGGTGAGCCCGCCCAGCTCCGCGGCCCGATGTCCTCGGGAAGAGCGAAGGCGGCCTCCTCGCCGGTGAAGTTCCCGAGCACGAGCAGTTCGGTGCCGGTGGCCCGGTCGTGTCGCAGGAAGGCGTAGACGCGCTCGTCCTCGGCCAGCAGCATGCGGAAGTCGCCCCCGGTCACGGCGGGTTCCTCGTGCCGCAGGGCGATGAGCCGCCGGTAGTGGTGGAAGACGGAGCCCGGATCGGCGCGCTGCGCCTCGGCGTTGACGGTGACGTGGTCCGGGTTCACCGCGAGCCACGGGTGGCCGCTCGTGAAACCCGCCTGCGGGCCCGCGGTCCACTGCATCGGGGTGCGCGCGTTGTCCCGGCCCCGCTCGCGCAGCGCGTCGAGCACCTGCCCCGGATCCGCTCCGGCCGCCGTCCGCTCGCGGTAGTGGTTCAGCGACTCGATGTCCCGGAAGTCCTCGACCGTGCCGAACGGGGCGTTGGCCATGCCCAGTTCCTCGCCCTGGTAGACGTAGGGGGTGCCCCGGTGCAGATGCAGGACGGTGGCGAGCATGGTCGCCGAGCGGGCGCGGAAGGCGGGGCGGTCGTCGCCGAAGCGGGACACCACCCGGGCCTGGTCGTGATTGCTCCAGTACAGGCTGTTCCAGCCCGCGCCGAGACCGGTCTGCCAGCGTCCCAGGCTCTTCTTGAGGTCGGTGAGGCGCAACGGGCGGGGGTCGAACTTCCCGCCCGGCCCCTGGTCGAGGCTCATGTGCTCGAACTGGAAGACCATGTCGACCTCGCCCCGCGCGGGATCGGTGAACAGCCGTGCCTCTTCCACCGTGACGCCCGGCATCTCGCCGACCGCGAGCAGCCGGCGCGGATACCTGGCGAACACCTCCCGGCGCATCTGCGCGAGATACGTGTGGATGTGCGGGCCGCACACGAAGGAGCGGCTGCCGTCGCCGTACCGCGCCCCGTCCGCGACCGGCCCGTCGGGCAGCGCGGGGTCCTTGGACACGAGGTTGATGACGTCCATCCGGAAGCCGTCCACCCTCCGGTCCAGCCACCAGCGCATGGTCGCGAACACCGACTGCCGGACCTCGGGGTTCTCCCAGTTGAGGTCGGGCTGCTTGGGGGAGAAGACGTGGAGGTAGTACTCGCCGCTCGCCTCGTCGAAGGTCCAGGCGGGACCGGAGAACCACGACCCCCAGTTGTTGGGTTCGGCTCCCGGGGTGCCCGGTCTCCGGCCGGGCCTGGCCGGCCGCCAGATGTAGCGCTCGCGCAACGGGCCGCCGGGGCCGTCCTCGCGGGCCGCCAGGAACCAGGGGTGCTCGTCGGAGGTGTGGTTGACCACCAGGTCCATGATCAGCCGCATGCCGCGGGCGTGCACGGCGCTCAGGAGTTCGTCGAAGTCCCGCAGCGTGCCGAAGAGCGGATCGATGGCGCGGTAGTCGCTGATGTCGTAGCCGTTGTCCGCGTGCGGCGAGGGGTGCACCGGGGACAGCCACAGCACGTCGACACCGAGGGCCGCCAGGTGGTCGAGGTGCTCGGTGACGCCGCGCAGGTCACCGGTCCCGCTGCCGTCGGTGTCGGCGAAACTGCGGGGGTAGACCTGGTAGACGACCGCGTCGCGCCACCAGGCGGGTTCGCCGGGCGGGCCGCCCGGGCTGACGGAGTGGGCCGAGGTCATGGGAAAACTGTAGGCCCGCAGGGGAGTTGAACGAAAAGGCCCGGTCGTCCCGGCGCCGCGGTGTGCGGTGCCGGGACGACCGGGCCGGGCCGTCGGCCGGAGGGTCCGTCGTCCCCACGCGGACCCGGGCCGGCGGCCGGCCCGCGGGGCGCTCCGCTCACACGCCCCGGGGGAGTCGGCTCACAGGTGGTGCGGCCGTCACATGTGGACGACCGGCGCACCCTCCTGGACGGCTCCGGGCTTGCCGCTGCGGTACATCAGCACCGCGATGACCGCGCCGGCCGCGAAGAACCCGGCCGACCACCAGTAGGCGGTCGAGTAGCTCTCCAGCTGCGCCTGCGCCAGCACGGCCTTGGTGGGCTGCTTGCCCGCGAGGTAGCTGGTCGCGGCGCTCGCGGCGAGGGTGTTGAGCAGCGCGGTGCCGACGGCGCCGCCGACCTGCTGCATCGTGTTCACCGTGGCGGAGGTGGCACCCGCGTCGTGGGCGTCGACCCCGCTGGTGGCGAGACTCATCGCCGGCGGCATGACCAGACCGAGGCCGAGGCCCATGATCAGGAGGCCGGGCAGTACGTCGGCCGCGTAGGTGCTGGACAGGTCCAGGCGGGTCAGCAGGGCCAGACCCGCGGCCGCCATCAGCAGGCCCACCGGCACGATGGGCCGGGCGCCCAGACGCGGCAGCAGGATGTTGGTCGCCAGCTGGGCGGTGACCATGAGCGCGCCGATCATCGGCAGGAAGCCAAGACCGGTCTTGACCGGGGTGAAGCCCAGGGACGACTGGAGGAAGTACGTCAGGAACAGGAAGACCCCGAACATACCCGCACTGGCGATCGCCACGATGATGAAGGAGGCGCCGCGGTCGCGGTCGGTGAGGATCCGCAGGGGCAGCAGCGGGTGCCGGCTGCGGGTCTGCCACCAGGCGAACACGGCGATCAGGACCACGGCCGCGGTCAGGAAGCCCCAGGTGAGCGGGGAGGACCAGTCGTGGGTCTCGGCGTTCGAGAAGCCGTAGACGAGACCGAACAGACCGGCCGAGGCCAGCAGCGTGCCCGGCAGGTCGAGCTTGGGCCGCTCGGTCGAGGTGCTGCGGTTGAGGAAGACCATGCCGCCGATGAAGGCGAGCACCGCGAAGATCAGGTTGACGTACAGGGTCCAGCGCCAGCTCAGGTGCTCGGTCAGCAGCCCGCCGAGCAGCAGGCCGACACCGCCACCGGCACCGGCGATCGCCCCGAAGATCCCGAAGGCCTTGGCCCGTTCCTTCGCGTTGGTGAAGGTCGTGTTGAGCAGGGCCAGTGCGGCCGGGGCGAGCAGGGCGCCGAACAGCCCCTGCAGCACGCGGCCGACGACCAGGACACCGAAGCTTCCCGCGGCACCGGCGAGCGCCGAGGCGGCGGCGAAGCCGACCACGCCCACCAGGAAGATGGTCTTGCGGCCGAAGAGGTCGGCCAGCCGGCCGCCGAGCAGCAGCAGGCTGCCGAAGGCCAGGGCGTAGGCCGTGACGACCCACTGCCGGTTGCCGTCACTGAATCCCAGGTCGTGCTGGGCCGAGGGCAGCGCGATGTTCACGATGGTGGCGTCGAGCACCACCATGAGCTGGGCCAGCGCGATGACCACCAGCACCCACCAGCGGCGCGCGTGGTGGTGCGCGTGGCCGGTGTCGTCGGACGGCGGGGACGGGGCGACCTTCTCGTCGAGGGTCTGGGCGGATTCGTTCATGGGAAGTGCTCCATGGGACGCGTTCGAGAAACACTCTGGCGAAACCGGACGGGCCGGTGCGCCGGGCGGCGCTCGGGCCGGGGCAGGGGCCGGATCACAGCGCTGGGATCGCGGGTCTGCCGGAACGAAACGGTTTCGTACACGAACCGTACGTGGTCCTGCGCGCGATGGGAAAGCGGAATCGGCCGTGTCCGCGAGCCGCGCTTTCTGCCGGATCGCCTGCCCATATCGGGAATATGCAGCTCAGGGGCCACTTTTGGACCCTGCGAGGACCTTGATCGCGAAGTTGATGCGAACGAAACTGTTTCGTTTCTTTGCCGTCTCTTGGTAAGCTCGGCCCGAGGCAGGTCAGGTACGGAGGGTGCGAAGCGTGTCAGTGACGAGCGGATCAGCGCCCGGCAGGATGAGTGCCCAGAGGGCCGACGAACTCTATGAGAAGGTACTCGACCTCGTCCGCGAATGCGGCTACGAGTCGCTCACGATGGACGCCGTCGCGCACAGCGCCCACGTCAGCAAGGCGACTCTCTACCGCCAGTGGGGCGGGAAGGCCGGGCTGGTCGCCCGAGCGCTCAAACACGGCAAGCCCTCACCCAGCGCCTGCGGGGACACCGGATCGCTCCGCGGTGACCTCGAAGAGCTCGTCGACCACTACGAGGAGAGCAAGACCGAGGAACAGACGGCCCTGCTGCGCAGCCTGATCCATGTCGCGCACACCAACCCCGAGTTCATGCGCGCCCTGCGCGACCTGCTGATCGAGCCCGAGGACGACGTCCTGCGCCTGATCGTGCGCCGCGCCGTGGCCAGGGGGGAGGTGGCCGCCGACAACCCGGCCATCGACTACATGGCGCACATGATGATCGGCGGGGTCATCGCCAGGGAACTGGTCGAGGACCACGCCGTCGACCGCGTCTTCCTGCGTTCCTACGTGCGCTCCGTGATCCTGCCCGCCCTCGGTCTCTGACCTTCCGGGTCCCCGGACGGACGGCGCGCCTCGCCGACCGCCGCTCTCCAAGCCTGCCCGGGCATCCGCTCCCGCCCCGTGGACGTGCCCGCCCTGTTTCCCCGTGGCTCGTTCCCGTTGCCCGTGGGCACCGCAGCGCTCCAGTGGTGGGATGCGCGCGGCCGACGGAGGATCGAGCGGGGGACTCGGCGGGCGCGCCGCACGTCGCACGAGCGGCCCGGACGCGCAGGGACGAGGACAGGAGCCGTGCCATGACCGCCCTCATCACCAATGCCACGACCGGAGGCCGCCTGCTGCGGTTGCCGGGCGTCTACGCGCCACAGTCCGACACCAGGCTCCTGCTGCTGGCGCTGGAGAGGGAACTCCCGCCCGGTGCCCGCCCGCGCGACCTGCTCGACATCGGCACCGGCAGCGGGGTGCTCGCCGTCCACGCCGCCCGGCTCGGAGCACGGGTGACCGCGGTCGACATCGCGTGGCGCGCGGTGCTCTCGGCCCGGGCCAACGCCCTGCTCAGCGGCCAGCGGCTCACCGTGCGCCGGCACGACGCGGTCGCGGCCCTGACCGCGCGCAGCTACGACCTGCTGATCAGCAACCCGCCGTACGTGCCCGCGCCCACCCCGGGACCGCCCACCAAGGGCGCGGCCCGCGCCTGGGACGCCGGTCACGACGGCCGCGCCGTCCTCGACCACCTGTGCGCTCTCGCCCCAGCGGCGCTGCGCAGCGGCGGTGTCCTGCTCCTCGTGCACTCGGCGCTGTGCGGCACGGACACGACCGTGCGCAGGCTGACCGAAGCGGGACTGCGCACCTCGGTCAGTGACCGCGCGAGGATCCCCTTCGGACCGGTCGTGCGCTCGCGGCTCGGCTGGCTCAGGAGCGCGGGGCTGCTGGGACCGGACGAGGACCGCGAGGAGGTGGTGGTGATCCGTGCCGAACGACCGTGAGACCCGCCGCGTCCGGGTGGCCCGGGACGGCCCGCTGCTCGTGGAGGGCCCCGTCGAGGTCGTCGCCGAGGACGGCCGCGTCAGCCGCTCCGACCGCTTCCTCGTCGCCCTGTGCACCTGCCGGCGCACCCGCACCGCCCCCTGGTGCGACGCCAGCCACCGCCGCAGGGCCCGCCCCGCCCCGCCGCCGGAACCCGCCGACACGCAGGAGGACGGGACGCCATGATCCGCGAAGCGAGGCCCCCGACGACCGGGCCGTCACTGCCCCCCGCCCGCGGCCCCCTGTCGCACGCGGTGATCAGGGCCCTGGCCGAGGACCGGCCGCTCCCGGCACGGCTCCCGGACGCCGCCCCGTACGGCGACGACCTGCAACTGGCCCTCTACGTGCTGTACGAACTGCACTACCGCGGATTCGCCGGGGTGGACGACGGCCGCGAGTGGGACCCCGTACTGCTCGGCGCGCGCGAACGCCTGGAGCGCGGCTACCTGGCGGCCCTGCGCGCGGACACCGGTTCCGGCCGGACCGTGACCGAGGCCTTCGAGGGCCTGCTCGTCGAACCCGCTGGGCGCGATCCGTCGAGCGTGGCCCAGTACCTCCAGTACGAGGGCGAGCTGTGGCATCTGCGCGAGTACGCGGCCCTGCGCTCCCTCTACCACCTCAAGGAGGCCGATCCGCACGTCTGGGTGATCCCCCGCCTGCACGGCCGGGCCAAGGCCGCGATGGTCGCCGTCGAGTACGACGAGTTCGGTGCCGGACGGGCCGAACGCGTCCACGCGCGGCTCTTCGCCGAACTCATGGCCGACCTGGGCCTGGACACCGGCTACGGCGGTTACCTCGACCACGCGCCCGCTGAGGCGCTCGCCACGGTCAACCAGATGTCGCTGTTCGGCCTCCACCGGGCCCTGCGCGGAAGCCTGGTGGGCCACTTCGCCTGCGTGGAGGTGACCTCCTCGCCCGGTTCCCGGCGACTGGCCGAGGCCCTGCGCCGCACCGGAGGGGGACCGGCGGCCGAGTTCTTCTACACCGAGCACGTCGAGGCCGACGCCGTCCACGAACAGGTCGTGCGCCGCGACGTGGTCGGCGGACTGCTTGAGGACCACCCGGAACTGGAGGCCGACGTGGTCTTCGGCGTCGAGTCCACCACCCTGCTGGAGAACCGGCTCGGCGCCCGCCTCCTCCCCTCCTGGCGCTCGGGCCGCAGCGCGCTGCGCGCCCCACTCGGCGCGCCGGCCCGCTCGGTGCCGGAGCGATGAGACGCGACCCACCGGCCGTCCGGTGGGCCTCGCCGCCCACCGGACGGTCCCTTCAGCCGCCGCTCAACAGGAAAACACCGGCTGCAGCTGGCAAGAATGAGCAGAGCAGCAGGTCGTAGCAGTCGACCCCCAAGGCGGTGACCCCGGCATGAGCGCAACCAGCGCACCCGACGACGGTGAGCTGTTCGCCGGTGTCGCCGCAGCGGTCCTCGACCGGCGCGGCATCGTGACCCAGTGGTCCCGGACCGCCGCCGAACTGCTGGGGCGACCCGCCTCCGCCGTCCTCGGCCGCTCGGTGCTGCGGCTGTTCGCCGAGCGGCCCGCCTGGGCGCGGTACGCCGCCGCCTCGGCCCCCGCCCCCGGCTACGGCACGGCCGTGCTGCGCACCGCGCGGGGAGACGTCATCACCGTCCGCTACGGCAACAAGCCGTTCGACAGCTCCTCGCGGCGGCTCGTCCTCGCGGTCCCCGCCGAACAGGCCGCCCGCTCCGAGCAGGGCGAGGCACTGGTGCGGGCGCTGCTCGGGCAGAAGCGCATCGGCATGGTCCTGCGCGACACCGACCTGGTCGTGGTCGGTACCAACATCATGGAGGAGACCTTCGCCGGGCTGACCCTCCCGGTCGGCAGCCGCCTGAGCGACGTCATGACGAAGGAGGACAGCCGGTCCGCCGAGGCGGCCCTGCGCCACGTGCTGGAGACCGGCGACCCACTGGTCGGCGACGAACAACGCGTCACCTCCAGGGACGGGAAGCACGGGGACTGGTCGTTCTCGGTGACCGCCGTCCGCACGACGGGGCGCGACGGCCGCCCGACCGGGGTGGCCGTCCTGCTCTCGGACGCCACCGAGCACTGGAGAGCGGAACGCCGGCGCGAGCTGCGGCACCGCGCGGCGGCCGACATCGGCGTCACGCTCGACGTCTTCCGGACGGCCCAGGAGGTCGCCGACGTCCTGGTGCCCGCCTTCGGTGACCTGGCCTGGGTCGACCTGGCCGAAGCCGTCCTCGCCGGGGACGAACCGCCCCGGACCAGTGGTGGCGGCGACCCGCACCTGCGCAGGACGGCCGTGCGCTGCGCCGACGGCGGCTGGCCGGCCGGACTGCTCCAGCCCGGCGAGTCCGTGCCCCCCTTCCCCGACCGCCCCCTGGTGCGCGCACTCCAGGCGGGCCGCACCGTCGTCGTCAGCCGCGAGGAAGTGGAACACCGCTTGGCCGGCACCCCGCAACTGCCGATCCTCACCCCGCGCGAGGGACGCTCCGTGATCTTCGCGCCGCTGTTCGCCCGCGACCTGCTGCTGGGCGTGGTCGGCGTGTGGCGCACCCGCCAGACCCACGCCTTCGACCAGGAGGACGCCGACCTCCTGACGGAGATCGCCGCGCACGCCTCGCTCAGCGTCGACAACGCCCGCCGCTACCGGCGCGAGCACCGCTCCGTGGTGTCCCTCCAGCGGCGTCTGCTCCCGCAGTTCATGACCCGCACCCGTGCGATGGAGACGGCGGGCAGCTACCGGCCCGCCGAGGAGGGATCGGAGATCGGCGGCGACTGGTTCGACGCGATCGCCCTGTCCTCCCTGCGCACGGCGCTCGTCGTGGGCGACGTGACCGGACACGGACTGCACGCCGCCGCCACCATGGGACGGCTGCGCACCGCCGTCCAGACGCTGGCCGACATGGACCTGGGCCCCGACGAGATGCTCACCCACCTCGACGACCTCGTCGCCCGACTCGCCTCCGAAGCGGAACCCGAACACCGCGACACGGTCGGCGCCACCTGCCTGATCGCCGTGCACGACCCGGTCTCCAGCACCTGCGCGATCGCCTCCGCGGGCCATCTGCCCCCGCTGATGAGCCTTCCGGACAGCGTGACCACGCCGCTCGCCGTCCGGCCCGGACCCCCGCTCGGAGTCGGTGGGCAGCCCTTCGAGACCACCACCGTCGACGTACCTCCCGGCAGCGTGCTCGCGTTGTACACCGACGGCGTGTTCCAGGGCTCCGACCTGGATCTCGACGACGTGGTCGGGCTCGCCGAGCGGCTGCACGCGCTTCAGCACCAGGGCGACGACGACCTGACGTCCGTCGGCCGTGCCCTCATGGGCGGGGAGGAGGACCACGGCCCGCGCCGCGACGACACCGCGGTGCTGCTCGCCAGGACCGCCGCCCTGGGGCCGGACGCCGTGGCGGAATGGGAGTTCTCCGCCGCGCCGGAAGTGGTGGCGCGGGCCCGGGACGCCGCCACCGGCCAGCTCGCCGCCTGGGGACTGGAGGAACTGAGCTTCTCCCACGCCCTCATCGTCAGCGAACTGGTCACCAACGCCGTCCGCCACGCGGGCGGCCCCGTCCGGGTACGACTCATCCGGGACCGGCTCCTGATCACCGAGGTGAGCGACCCCAGCAACACCCAGCCCAGGCTGCGCCGCGCGCACTCCACCGACGAGGGCGGGCGGGGGCTGTTCCTGGTGGCGCAGCTCAGCCTGCGCTGGGGCAGCAGATACGGGGCGACGGGCAAGACGATCTGGGTCGAGCAGGAACTGTCCGCCGACTGAGCGGGCGGCCGCCGCAGGTGCCGACGGCCCGTAGGGTGGCCGACGCAGCTGGTCCGCCCCGTCCGGCCAGGCGGGAGGCGTCGCAAGAGGGAACCGGGTGGGAATCCGGGACCGCCCCGCAGCGGTGAGGGGGAACGACCGCCGTCATACGGCCAACCCCGACTGCGGCCTGAAGACCCGCATCTGGCCCGAGACCCGCACCTCCCTGGAACACCTCGTGGCGGCCGCCCGGACAGTCCGCGAGGAGCTCGGAAGGTCCTGACCGCAGGGACCGGAAGGACCGGGGCGCGCGCCCTGGCAGCGCGGAGCGTCACGTCCGGCATGCGCATGCTGAGCCGTCGCGCGTCGGCCCGGGGAGGCGGCCGGGCGGGCGTGCTCAGGGGGAGTCCGGTGGCGTCCGCTCGTCGGCCGCCGCCAGGCGGGCGGTGAAGTCGTCCGCGAAGCGGGTCAGGAGGCGGCCGAAGGTCCTCCTGTCCTCCTCCTCCCAGTCGGCGACCGCCTCGGCGAACCAGCCGAACAGGGTGTTGACGTACTGGGCGGCGCCGTTGGTGCCGGACTCGGTCGGCTCGATGAGACTGGCCCGCCGGTCCAGCGGGTCGGCGACGCGCCGTACCAGGTGCCGGCGCTCCAGCTCCTTCACCTGCCGGGTGATGTGCGGACCGACCAGCTCCATGCGCTGGGCGATCTCCCCGACGCGCAGGGGACGGTCGGCCATGTGCAGCGTGAGGAGGACGGACAGGGCCGGCCGGTCCAGCCTCAGGTCCACGGACTCCATCGCGCGCTCGGTGAGCCGGCCCCGGTTGAGGGCGTTGCTCAGCCGCATCAGTCGGGGCATCACCTCCCGGCCCAGGGCGTCGTCCGTGGGCCGGGTGGGGTCGCCCCCGGGGAGGGGTGGGGGACTGCTCATCCTCGCCTCGCTTGCATACCTAAAGTAGGTATCTATATGGTGGTGGAAGTGGAGTCGTCCGAGGGGACGTCTCCGCCCGAAAAGGATACCTAAAGTAGGCACCATTGAGCGTGTCACGCACGGCTGGGAGAGCGACCCATGAAGCACCGCCCCCGCAGGACCGTCCTCATCTCCGGCGCCAGCATCGCCGGACCGGCTCTGGCCCACTGGCTCGACCACTACGACTTCGACGTCACCGTCGTGGAGAAGGCCCCGTACCTGCGGGCCGGCGGCTACCCCATCGACATCCGCGGGACCGCGGTGGACGTCGTCACCCGCATGGGTCTGCGGTCGCGGCTTCAGCAGGCCCACGTGGACAGCAGGCGGATCTCCTTCGTCGACCAGGAGGGGGCGCTCATCGCCGCCCTGCGCCCGGAGGCGGTGACCGGTGGTGTCGAGGGCCGCGACCTGGAGGTGCGCCGCGGGGACCTCGCCGACCAGTTGTACACACTCGTCCGTGACCGGGTCGAGTTCGTCTTCGGCGACTCCATCGACACCCTCACCGACGGTCCCGACCACGTCGAGGTGGCCTTCCGGGGCGGCGAGCGACGCGTCTTCGACCTCGTTATCGGCGCCGACGGACTGCACTCGAACACCCGCGGCCTGGTCTTCGGGCCCGAGGAGCAGTTCCATCATTACCTCGGCTACTGCTTCGCCGGCTTCACCCTGCCCAACCACCTGAACCTCTCGCACGAGGGCCTCGCGTGGAACGCGCCGGGAAGGGCCGCCGTCCTCTACGCCACCGATCCGCAGGCCCCGGTGTACGGCTTCCTCAACTTCGCCCGGACCGAGGCCCCCTACAGCGCCTTCCGTGCTCCCGAGGCGCAGCGCGATCTGGTGGCCGCCCGGTTCGAGGGGGACGGGTGGGAGGTGCCCCGCCTGGTGGCCGCCATGCGGGCGGCCGACGACCTGTTCTTCGACGTCGTCAGCCAGATCCACCTGCCGTCCTGGCACCGGGGCCGAGTGGCCCTGGTCGGCGACGCGGCCCACGCCCCGTCCTTCATGTCCGGTCAGGGGTCGAGCCTTTCGCTGGTCGGCGCCTACGTCCTCGCCGGTGAACTGGCCACGCACGCCGACCACGGCACGGCCTTCGCCGCCTACGAGCAGGTGATGCGCGAGTTCGTACGCAAGAACCAGGCGCTCGCCACCGCGGGAGGCTCGACCCTAGCGCCCCGCACCGCCCAGGAACTGGCCCGCCGCGACGAGGCGTTGCGAGGCGCGCCCGGCCTCCTTCCCGGCGACGCGGGCGAAGAGGCGCACACCGCTCTGACGCTGCCCGACTACACGAGGAGCTGAGCGCGTGTACACCGTCCTCCGCCGGACGGCACGACTGTCCTCGGCACGCAACATCCGTGATTGAGTGGGGGGGGTGGGCGTGCTGAGCCCGGATCGTGCATGCCGTACCGGCGGAACGAAGTCTCCCCGCACCTCTCCACTGCACCGTCGCGGGGCACTTTTGGCGACGTCCAGCGGTCCATGACGCCTGACGCGACACCGGTGGCCGAGGCGGCCGAGGCGCGCTCCGGTTGGTTCCCGGGCTACCACCGGCCGGTTCCACAAGCCCGTACGCGTGATCGAGGGTGAGGTGGCCCGGACGGGCGAGGCGGTCAGGGCTCAGCGGAGTCGCGTCACCCGCAAGCTGCCCGTGGACTCGTCGAGCCGCACGATGAAGCCGTGCTCCCGTGCGAAGCGATTGGCCTCGGTGACCGTGCCGCTGAGCGCGAGCGCGTGCAGGTGAAAGGCGTAGGCGGCGGACTGCATCTGCCCGGAGTTCAGACACAGCGTCCAGCAGTTGGCCGACCGGTCGAAGAAGGCCGTACGCACCCGCTCGGCCAGCCCCTCGGCCGGCGGCACGCGCAGCTCGGGCCCGAGGCGCACGAACACCCGGAGCACGTCCATCGCGGTCGGCCGCAGCTCGACCACCTCCTCGTCGGCACCGGCCTCGTGCGTCTCCGCTCGCGGGAGGGGAGCCTCACTCGCCTCCGCGTAGGCGACGGCATCGTGGCCCTGCCCGGTGAGCCGGGCCGCCCAGAGGACCGGCCGCCCCGCGTGCGCCACGGACAGCTCCGCGCGGACCTCGGGGCCGGCCAGTTCGGCCAGACCCTGACGGGCGGCCGCCTCGACGGCCCGCCGCTGTTCGGCAGAGACGGCACCGGGGAGCACCCAGCCCCGGAGGGCTTCCCGCTCCCCGTCCCGCAGGACCCGGAGTGCCCTGGCGCGCGCCGCGCTGCTGATACTCATCCCCACCCCGCACTTCGACGGCCGACCCTCTGACGAACGACGGTAGACCTCAGCCCCGGCGCGTACTGGAGAACGCCGGAGGATCACCGGTTGGGGAGATCCGTGCACCGGGCGGTCGGCGCACGGAAGCTCGTCCTTCCCGGGGCCCCGTCAGTCGATGTTCTCGGCGCGCCTCTGGCCGTCTGCGCTTTGGCCACCGGCCGGGGACGACACGGGCCGTGGCCCGGGCGCGAGGATCTCCTGCAGTGCGGGCCCGACCCGCTCGACGATCGACTCGGTGTCCTCGCCGACGAGCAGGGGCACCCGCACCACCTTCCGCCCCACCACGATGCCGATCAGCATGGACGCCGCCAGAGCGACCCGGACCGCGCTGTCGTGGTCGTCGAGCGCGCGCCGGTTCGACTCTTCTGTCAGGCGTGACTCGATGAACTCGCGAAGCTGCGCCGTCGCTCCTTCGTTCGTGATCGCCCCACGCAGCATCGCGAGCAGGGCGGCCGCGTCCTTCGAACCGCCCTCCCACACGCTCAGATGGGCGCGGACGACCCGTTCGCCCAGCGAGTGCTCCGGGCCGCCGAACGCGTCGGCGAGCTGGGCGAGAGCGTCCGGCGAGATCGCCATCACCGCGGCGAACAGCTCGTCCTTCGACCGGAAGAACTGCATCACCAGCGCGGCGTCGACGCCGGCGTCCGCGGCGATCCCGCGGATCGTCGTGGCCTTGAAGCCGTCTGCGGCGAAACGGGCACGCGCGGCGTCGAGGACCGCCTGACGCGTCGCGTTCCGCCCCGGGCGCCGCCCGCGCGGTGGACGCGAGGGCGAAGCGGTGAATTCTGCGGGCATGCCGGCAGTCTAGCGAGCCGTCAAAGATATCAACGACGGTTGATTTAATGTGATCGTGATCCTAGGCTGCCCGACAGCGGAGCGGCCCGGCCGGTCCGCCGCGAGCCGCCCGCGCACCGGCGTGCGGAACTCCGGCTGCCGCTGGGGGCCGCAGGGCGGCCCGCCGGTCCGATTCCGATGACGAGGCGCCCTCCCCGCGGTCGGCGCCGGCGCGCTCCGGGGCCGGCTTCACGCCTGCGGCCGGCCCCGGACCGCGCCTGCGGCACCCGTGATCGAAAGTAAGGAAGAGACGATGACGCACACAGGGGTCCTGGCAGGGCCCATAGCGGGGCTGAAGTACGAGACCCCCAGCTGCCACGGACTGACCAACGAGCGCGGCGAATTCCAGTACGAGGACGGTGAACGTGTCGCGTTCCTCGTCGGCAACACGTCGATCGGACACGCTCCGGCAGCGCCTCGGCTGCATCTCGCGCAGATCGTGGCGCGCGTCGACGGCGACATCAACAAGCTGAAGGACCCGGGCGTCACGAACATCGCCCGCCTGGTGTTCACGCTCGGCCGCAGCGGCATCCGGGACAACGGAACCACCATCGCCCCCGAGGTCCACGACATCATCGGCGACCGGAGGATCGACTTCCGCCACGACGCCGACTACTCCGGCACCGGCGTGGCCGACAAGGTGCGGGCGTTCACCGAGGACGAGGTCGTCCTCGCACTCCTCGACGACCTCAACCGGGCCGGCGTCTTCACCGACGCGAGGCCCCGGGAGCTGTGCACCCCCGCGAACGCCCGCAACGAACTGCGCCGCAACGCCATGGGCATCCTCCGCTTCCGCGACGTGCTCATCCCGCTGGGAAACGGCTCCCATGTCTTCGCCGACGTGTTCCGCCCCGCGGAGACCGGCACCTACCCGGTCATCGTGAGCTGCGGCCCGTACGGAAAGGCCTTCAACCACCACTCCATCTGCGACGACGCCGACCTGGAGGCGCACGAACAGATGGAGGAGGACTACTTCCTCGGCAACGAGGGGGGCCAGCAGTTCGAGAACCACGAGACCGTCAACACCGCGACGTGGGTGCCCGACGGGTACGCCGTCGTGCGGGTGGACATGCCGGGCTCGGGCAGGAGCCCCGGCCAACTGGCCCCCTGGGGCATCGCCGGGGCCGAGGCGTTCCGCGACGCGATCGAGTGGGCCGGGGTTCAGCCCTGGTCGAACGGCTCGGTCGGTCTGTGGGGGATGTCGTACCTCGCCGTCAGCCAGCACGCCGCCGCGAGCCTGCGCCCCGCGCACCTCAAGGCGATGATCGCCATCGGAACCGATGTCGACCTGTACGAGGAAGTCGCCTACAACGGAGGCATCCTCAACGAGCAGTTCTTCCCGATCTGGAAGCGCTCGGGATTCGTGCCGGCCGTCTGCGGCGAACCCGATATCGCGGACTTCACACGCATCATGAAGGAGAGCCCCTTCAAGGACTCCGATCCGGACCTCATCTTCGGGCCGCGCGCCGAACTGTTCATGAGCCCGGACCTGAGCGAGGTCACGGTGCCGCTGTGGTCCGTCGCCGCCACCACGCACCTCGCCCACTTCCACCAGCTCGGCGGCAGCGAGGCGTATCTCGGCACGCCGGCCCCGGACAAGAAGCTCGACTTCTGGGAGGACTGGTTCCAGAAGTCCTATGCGGCGGACACGGTCGTCCAGCACAAAGCGTTCTTCGACCACTGGCTCAAGGGCATCGACAACGGGATCATGGACACCCCGCCGGTGCGCCTGGAGATCCGCACCGGCAACGGAGCCTCCTACATCCAGGAGGAGCACGAGTGGCCGATCGCGAGGACCAACTACACCAGGTGGTTCTTCGACGCGAGCCCTTCGGACTGGGCCGAGGACCCGGCGCGCCGCGACTTCCTGCGGCTGTCACAGGCGGCGCCGACCGCCGACCGGGACGCGAGCTACTCCGCGGACGTCGAGTCGGCCGACCCCCGCACGACCGGCATATCGTTCGTGAGCGAGCCCCTGGCCGAGGACGCGGTCGTCGCCGGATACGGCAAGGTCGCGCTGTGGGTGTCGTCCACGAGTGAGGACATGGACATCTACGTCTCGGTGCGCGTCGTCGACGCGCAGGATCGCGAGGTCGACTTCCCCGGCATCACCACGATGAACTACCCGGACCGCATCGCTCCGCTCGCCAAGGGGTGGCTCAAGGCCTCCCACCGCAAGCTCGACGTCGAACGCTCCACCGCCTACACGCCCAAGCACACGCACCTCAAGGGCGACCACGCGCTCCTGCGCGACGGTGAGGTGGTGCCGGTCGAGATCGAACTCGTCCCCAACACGGGGCTGATCCGCGCGGGCCAGCGTCTCCGCATCGACATTCAGCCGTACGACGGCGTCGCGCACGGCATGCACCACGCCTACGACGCCGGCTACCACGCGGGCGCGGTGAACGCCGTGCACACGGGACCGGGCCGCGCGGGCTACGTGCAACTCCCCGTCGTGCCGCGCCGTCCCACGCCGTAGACAGCCGGGCAACGCACCGTCCGGCTCCGGTGGCTCGCCCGGGCCCCCGGAGCCGGACGCCCCGGCGGGCGCCGATCGACGTCTCGGCGCGTCGAGCTGTCTCGCGTACGGCGAGTACAGGATGCCCGCGCTCCGAGGAAGACCCCCATGGCGTGGTCGGCCGTGTCTGGTGGGGGGCACCCCCCGGGGTGCCGTCATCGGCCCGGCCGCCCGTTCTCGGGGGCCGGGGGCGGGACCAGCACGCTCTGGACGGCGGGTCCGACCAGCGTGATCAGGGTTTCGCGCTCCGCCCCGGTGAGTGTCGGGACGCCGACGACACCCCGTCCCACCATGAGCCCGACGAGCATCGAGGAAACGATCCCCGCCCGGAGCGTCGCCTCGTCGACCGCGCGCGAGGCGATGGCGTCGACGAGCAGCCGCTCCTGGAGGAATGCGCGCAACTGCTCGTTCGCCCGTTCGTTGACGATGGCGCCCCGGAGCATCGCCATCAGCGGCTCCGCGCTCCGCGCGTCGCCTTCCCAGATCTCGATGAAGGCGCGCACCACGCGCTCGCCGAGCCCCTCGTCGGGTCCCTCGAACGCCGCGCTGAAGCCCGTCAACGCGTCCGCCGGGATGGACATGACGGCGGCGAACAGCTCGTTCTTCGACCCGAAGAACTGCATGACGAGCGAAGCGTCCACTCCGGCGTCGGCCGCGACCCGTCGGATCGTGGTCGCGGTGAAGCCGTCGGTCGCGAATCGGGCGCGGGCCGCGTGGAGGACGGCCTGCCGGGTCGTGCTCGTTCCCGGCCGGCGTCCGCGGCGCCCGGCGGGGGCGGGACTCGTGTGTGCGGTCATGTGCTGAAAATACCTCCCGGACCATAATCTCAACGCAGGTTGAGTTGTGGGGTCCGCAGACGTACGGTCGCCTTGTTGCCAGAGCCTTTACGCGACGAAGTGATGCGAGGTACTCCTCGTGAGCGATGACAAGAAGGTCTTCACGCCGTCCCGCCGCTGGAGCCGGTGACCCTGCGTGACGGAGTCACGATCCACGTCGACCTCTTCCGTCCCGCCGGGGCGGAGCGGGTGCCGGTCATCGTGGCGTGGAGCCCGTACGGGAAGGCCCAGGGGACGTCCGCCGGCGTGATGGGCATCTTCGGCATGGTCGGGCTGGACAACGGCGTCGTCTCGGGCCTGGAGAAGTTCGAGGGCCCGGACCCGGCGTACTGGTGTGCGCGGGGCTACGCGATCCGCAACCCCGACATCCGGGGTGTGGCGGACTCCGAGGGCGACAGCGTCCTGTGGGACCGGCAGGAGGGCCGGGACTGCCACGACCTCGTCGAGTGGCTGGGCGTCCAGGACTGGTGCACCGGCAAGTTCGCGATGAGCGGGACGTCCTGTCTCGCGGTCTCCCCGTGGTTCACCGCGGCCGAACAGCCGCCGCACCTCGCGGCGATCAACCCGTGGGAGGGCGTGAGCGACGTCTACCGCGACCTGGTGCTGCGCGGCGGCATGCCCGACACCGGCTTCGCCCGGCAGCTCCAGGGCAACAGCTACTTCGGCAAGGGCCAGAAGGAGGACGTCCTCACGGAGGCCGAGCGCCACCCGCTGATGGACGACCTGTGGGAGAACAAGATCCCGCTCTTCGACCGGATCACCGTGCCCGCGTACGTCGTCGCCAGCTGTTCCAACACGCTGCACACCGCCGGTACTTTCCGTGCCTGGCGCCGGATCGCCTCCCCGGACAAGTGGCTGCGCGTCCACAACAGTCAGGAGTGGCCCGACTACTACGACGAGGCGAACCGGGAGGATCTGCGCCGCTTCTTCGACCACTTCCTCAAGGGCGAGGCGAACGGATGGGAGCGGACCCCCCGGGTGCGCTACGACGTCCTCGATCTGGAGGGCGGGGACCAGGTGAACGTCCCCGCGGACCAGTTCCCGCCGGCGGACGTCACGTCGACGAAGTTCTACCTCGACGGCCGCTCACGGACCCTGGCGACCGAAGCACCCACCACCGGGGCCACGGCGGGCTACACCTTCGGCTCCAACCCCGACACCGTCTCGTTCGTGACGCGCTTCGAGCGGGAGACCGTGCTGGTCGGGTACCCGAAGGCGCGTCTGTGGGTCGAGGCGAAGGGCTCCGACGACATGGACCTGTTCCTCCTCGTCCAGAAGCTCGACGCGTACGGCACGCCGCTGCGGCAGTTCACCGTGCCCCATCAGGGCGCGATGATCCAGGACGTCACCGAGCGGGGCGCCTCGATCCTGCGGTACAAGGGCTCGGACGGCCGCCTGCGCGTCTCGATGCGCCACCTGGACAAGGCGCTGGCCACCGACGACGTCCCCGCCCACACCTTCGACCGGATCGAGAAACTCTCCCCCGGCGAGGTCGTCGACATCGAGATCGACCTGCTCCCGGTCGGGCTCACCTTCCACCCTGGCGAACAGCTCCGCCTCGTCGTCAGCGGCCACTCGGTCCTGGGCACGATGATGCCCGGCATCCGCGAGTACGCCCCTGCCAACGGCGGACAGCACGTCATCCACACCGGGGGCGACCGCGCGTCGTACCTCCAACTCCCCATCAGGGCCTCGTGACCCGGCCGGCCCGCCCCCGCCCCTTCGGACGGAGGCGGGCCGAAGCCGTACGCGGTCGTTCGCAGCCTCGCGAGCAGCACCCCGACGGGTGCGCCGGGGACGGTGGCGACGGACCGGGCCGTGAAGGCACTGATCGAAGGGAATCGGCGGACAGCGGGGACACGTCCAGGGAACTCCGCGCAATCCGGTCAGGGCCGGCGTCAGCCGTGCCCCCACCGCGCGTGACTCACGCGCGGTCCGGCGGCCTCGCCCCTCGCCGCCCGCCCGGGGTATCGCGGGCGGCGAAGGAGTCACAAGGCCACGACGACCGCCTTGCTCCGCATGAGGAAGTCCCCGACGTAGTCCTCGTGCGGGAGGGTGCCCCGGCTGTACACGGTCGGCGCGTCCAGGTGGACGTTCCCGATGCTCGGCTCGCGCAGCAGCGCGGCCACGAGGTCCGCGTCCCGGGTGAGCGCGTTGACGACGAGCGAACCGCGCAGCGGGCCCGGGCCGTCGGCCTTCCTCCAGGGGGCGACCCACACGCACGGGAACGGCAGTTCCCTCGCGAGCAGCCGGTCCTCGGTGTCCGCGACGGCGAAGACGGCGGGGCCCAGGATGACGCCCCCGTCCGGCGGACGGCGGGACACTCCGCGCGGGGCCGGGGGCTCCCGGGAAGGGGAGTGGTGTCGTTCACCATGGTGACTCCGATGGCGTCAGTGCTGGTGGCGGCGCGAGGAGGCGCGGCGTGCCGGCAGGGGTCGGGACCGAACCGAGGGGGAGGGGTTCAGAACCGACAACAGAAGCCTGTGACCATGCCACAGCGCACGCCGGAGGGCGTGTCAGGTGTGGTGGTCGGAGCGCTCATGCCTGGATGATTGCGGCGCGCGGTGGGCCTGCGCAAGCCGTCTCGGCAACCTTCCCATCATGCGAGACGGCCGCAACCCGGATGTCCGAGGCCATTCAAGTCCCTTGATTTACACGGCTGTTGTAAGCCGAAACATTGAGTGACCGTGCGGGGCGCGCTCACATGGGGAGAGGTGCCGGCGCCTTCGGGCGGGCGAACTCCTGGTGCAGGAACCGCGCGAGCGCGGCCAGCTGCCGGTAGGCGCGGTCGGTGCGCCAGACCAGGCCGAGCTGGGAGGGTTCTTCGAGACCGTCGACGGGGAGGTAGCGCACATCGCTGCGGGTGGCCCGCTCGGCCAGCGGCCGGCACACCAGCATGCCGTGCTCGCCGGAGGCGACGAGCGCGAGGCCCTCCTGCGCGGTCGTGATCCCCGTGGTCGAGCGGATCGGTGTGCCCTCGGGGGTGGAGCGGGGTACGCGGGCGGCCTTCCAGTAGTCCGGGGCGTCACCGACGGGGTGCAGCAGGTCCAGGGACGCGAGTTGCTCGACGTGCACGCGTGCGGCGCCCGAGAGCGGGTGGGAGGTGGCCAGGGCGAGCAGCCGGTCCTGCGGGGGGAAGCGGAAGCCGATGGTCAAGGCCGTCTCGTTGACCGGGAGTTCGACCACGGCGGCATCGAGCCGGCCCGCCAGTACGGCGGAGAAGGGGGAGCCGAGCGGGATCTCGCTCAACACCAGGGTGACCTCGTGCTGGGCGCGCAGCCGGCGGAACGCCTCGGTGACCTCCTCGTAGACGCTGCCGTGGAAGCCGATGCGCAGCTGGCACAGGCTGCCGCTGCCGGCCCGCGCGCGAGCCCGGGCGATCACGGAAGCGAACGCCTCGTGAGCCGGGCGCACTTCCTCGACGAACTGGGCGCCGAAGCGGCTGAGCGCCACGCTGCGGCTGGTGCGGTCGACCAGCCGGGCCCCCACCCGGCGTTCGAGAGCCGCGACGAGTTGGCTGACCCGGCTCTGGGAGCAGCCCAGGCGGGTGGCGGTGCGGCCGAAGTGCAACTCCTCGGCCAGCACGAGCAGGCACTCGATCTCCTGGACGTGGACCTGGTTCATCGTGTCCCTTTCCCCGTGCGGGATCGATAACTCTAACTCATCGACCCTTGAGAAGTTGGCCGTTGATCCCGCCAGGGCGCACTGCTTTGGTGGTGCCATGGATTCGCACGCACCGGTGGAGAACACCGGCCAAGCTCCGGCACGCACCACCCCCTGGCAGTGGGTGACGGTCACCGTGGTGGCATTGAGCACGTTCGTGGTCGTGACCTCGGAGATGCTGCCCGTGGGCGTGCTGACCCCGATGGCCGAGGGGCTCGGGATCAGCGCGGGAGAGGCCGGTTCCAGCCTCACCGTCACCGGACTGGTCACCGCGGTCGCCGCCCCGGCGGTGCCCCGCCTGCTCGGCGGCGTCGACCGGCGCCTCGTGCTGGCCGTCGCGATGGTGGTGCTGGCCGCGGGGAACGCGCTGAGCGCGGTCGCGCACGGCTTCGGGCTCCTGGTGGTCTCGCGCGTCGTCCTGGGCCTGGGGATGGGCGCCGTGTGGGGCCTCGCGGCCGCGGTCGCGACCCGTCTCGTGGCACCCCGCAACGTGGCCCTCGCCGTGTCCGTCGCCGTCAGCGGGGTCGCGGTGGCCTCCGTGATCGGCGTCCCCCTCGGCACGTTCGTCAGCGACGCCTTCGGCTGGCGTGCCGCGTTCACCGCGCTGTCCGCGGCCGCTCTGCTCCTCGCCGCCGGTCTCGCGCTCGCGCTGCCCCGCCTGCCCCGCCCCGCCCCCTCGGCCGGAGCGGACAGCGCACCGGACCGCCAACGCTCCCTGCGCGGCGCTCCGGTGATGGCCGGTCTGGTGCTGATCGCCCTCCTCGTCACCGCGCACTTCGCCGCCTACACCTACGTACGCCCCCTCCTCGAAGAGCGCACGGGTATGGCAGCGGGCGCCGTCGCCCTGGTCCTGCTGGTCTACGGCGTCTTCGGACTGGCCGGGAACTTCGCGGCCGGCGCCCTCGCCGCGCGCCGCGCCCGCGTGACCGTCCTCGGCCTGACGGTCGGCATCGGCGCGGCGATCACGCTGCTCGCGCTCTTCGGCGGCTTCGCCGGTCCCACCGGCGTGAGTGTCGCCCTGTGGGGTCTCGCGTACGGCGGGCTGTCGGTGTCCGGCCAGATCTGGATGACGCAGGCCGCCCCGCACGACGTCGAGCGCGTGACCGGGCTGTACGTCGGTGTCTTCACCGCGGCGATCGCGCTGGGCGCCTTCTTCGGCGGCGTCGTCGTGGAGCAGGCCGGCATCACCTCCCTGTTGTGGAGCGCGGCCGGACTGGCGGTCGTGGCCCTGGCCGTCGGACTTGTCGGCCCCCGTCCCGCCTCCGGGCCCGCCCGGACGGCACGTGCGAGCGCCGCACCCGAACGGGCCCGCGAGAACGCGGCCGGCACCCGGACCGGCGACCCCGCCGCCTGAGAGGCCGGGCCAGGGGGAGTGCCGTCGTGCGCCGCTTGCCGACAGGTGGCAGGGCGTGGCGCGGTACGGGGCAGTGCGGCGGTCGACGGCCGCCAGGTGCTCGTCGCGTTCGGGCGGCGCGACGACGGCGACCAGAACGGCGGGGAGCAGCCGATCGTCTGAGCGGCACCGCGCCCTCGGCCGACGACAAGGCAGTCGCCGCCGTCCTCGGGTGAGAGGCCCACGACGAGGACCTCCCGCTCGCGGCCGGACCGGTTACTCGACGGTGCGGGCGAGGATTCCGAGTGTGGCGCGCAGCCCCGCCTCCGGGATGACGGGGAAGACGTCCGCCTGCCGGTACCTCTCGTCGATCTGGCTCCAGTCGTAGAAGGACGTGACGAGGGTGCCCGTGGCGGTGGGCTCCAGGCGGTACCCGTACAGGTGGCGGATCGGCGGTTGGACGGTGCCGGAGATCGTCCACTCCAAAAGCGCGTCGTGCTCGTAGCGGGTGATGATCACGGTCACGTCGTACCGGCCCATGGGCAGGTCGCCGAGAGCCTCCCGGTCCATGTGCACGGTGAACTCGTCGCCGACCGCACCGACAGGGCCACCTTCGGCGGACTGCAGCATCCCGGAACTGTCGATCGCCACATGCCCCTGGGGGGACCGCAGCACCTCGAAGATCGCTGACGCAGGCGCGGCGATCAGTCGGGTCACGTCGAATCGCTCGGTCGTCATGCCCCCACCCTCACACACGAGGTCGCGGCCACCCGCACGGGGAACTCCTCGTGGGTCGCCCCTCCTGACTCGAACCCGAGGCTGAGCGACTGAGCGACCCACGAGAAGGCCGGACGGTCGGACCCTCCGGCGTCGCCGCCGACGGCGTACGGCCGGTTCAGCGCACCCTGCCTCGGGGCTTGAGCGGCACCGGAGGCAGTTCGGGCGCGGGCAGGCCAGCGCCTTCGTAGCCGCGCACCGCACCGAACCGTGACCCGTTCGTCCAGTCCTCCCGGGCCTGCTCGATGTCGTCCTGCGTCCTGCCGACGAAGTTCCACCACATGATCAGCTCCTCCGCGAAGGGCTCGCCGCCCAGGAGCATCACCGAGGCGTCCGACTCCGCCCGCAGAGGCAGTTCGCCGCGGCCGCAGCCCAGGTAGAGGAGGGAGCCGGCGGAGACCGGGACGCCGTCGACGACGACCTCGCCGGACATCGCGAGGACGCCGTACTCGAAGTCCGGCTCCAGCGGCAGCCGCGCCCGCGCACCGGAGGCCAGGCTCAGGTCGGCGCCGACGATCGGGGTGTACGCGGTGCCGGGCGAGGCCGTCCCGTCGAGGGAGCCGAGCAGCAGGGTCGCGGTCAGTCCGGGCGCCTCGACGGTCGGCAGGTCGGGGTGGTGCTCGAAGTGCGGCTCGACGTGCCGGTGCGCGTCGGGCAGGGCGACCCACAGCTGGGCACCGTGCAGGAACCGCGCGTGGGACTTCGGGCTCTCCTCGGAGTGGGAGATCGCCCGGCCCGAGGTCATGAGACCCAGTTCGCGGGGGCGAATGGTCTGGGTGCTGCCCAGCGAGTCCCGGTGCAGCACCTCGCCCTCGTGCAGCCAGCTGACGGTCTGGAGCCCCATGTGCGGGTGCGGGGGGACCTGCATGCCGGGCTCGTCCGCGATGTCGTCGGGCCCGTAGTGGTCGACGAAGGCCCAGGCGCCGATCATGCGACGGCCCAGGTTCGGCAGCAGACGCCTCACCTCGGTCGACTCACCGAGCCGTACCCGGCGGGGGCTCAGCAGTTCACGGACGGGCTCGGCGACGACGAAGCCGCGCCCGCCGCACACCTTCGGCTCGGGACGCGTGTCCAGGTTGCTCATGCCGCTCAACCTAGAGGATGCCCGCGAAGGTGCCGCGCCGCGCCTACGTCGCCCCGCCGGGCCGGCGGCCGCGCCGGGTGCCGGGAGCGCGCCCGCGTCCCACCCGTACGGGTCCGCCCAGCGCGACGCGCGGCGCCCACGCCGGTGCAATGAACGGGTGAGAGCCACCCCCGACGACTGCCTCGCGCGCAACGAGTGGATCTGCGGGGAGTACCTGAGCACCCGGCGGCACATCCTGCTCGACGCCGTCGTGCAGCACGTCGAACTGACGGCGGTCTCCGTCGGCATCGCCCTCGTCATCGCCGTACCGCTCGCCGTACTCGCCCGGCGCTGGGGCTGGGCGGCCGGGCCCGTGCTCGCCGCCACCACCGTCCTCTACACGATCCCGTCGCTGGCCATGTTCTCACTGCTGCTGCCGCTCTACGGGCTCTCCGCGACCCTCGTCGTCGCCGGACTCGTCCTCTACTCACTGACGCTGCTGGTGCGCAACATCCTCGCCGGACTGCGCGCCGTGCCCGAGGAGACCCGGCAGGCGGCCCGCGGCATGGGATACGGACCCGTACGGCTCCTGCTCACCGTGGAACTGCCCCTCGCCCTGCCCGCGTCCATGGCGGGCCTGCGGATCGCGGCGGTCTCGGCGGTCTCCCTCGTCACCGTCGGTGCCATCGTCGGCTTCGGGGGACTCGGCAACCTCATCTACTCCGGGATGAACACTTTCTTCAAGGCACAGGTCCTCACCGCCTCCGTGCTGTGCGTCGTGATCGCCGTCCTCGCCGACCTGGTGCTGCTCCTGGCCCAGCGGCTGCTCACCCCGTGGACCCGCGTATGAAGACCCTCGGCGACTCCTGGGACTGGCTCACCGACTCCGCGCACTGGGCCGGGGAGAACGGCATCGGCCACCGCCTGCTCGAACACGCCGTGCTGACCGTGGTGTGCCTGGCCGTCAGCTGCCTGATCGCGCTGCCCGTCGCCCTCGTCCTCGGCCACCTCGGCAAGGGCGGCGCCCTGGCCGTCAACCTGTCCAACATCGGCCGGGCCGTCCCCACCTTCGCCGTGCTGGTCCTGCTCCTGCTGACCCCGGTCGGCCGCTGGAGCGAAGGCCCCACCGTCGTCGCACTCGTCCTGTTCGCCCTGCCGCCGCTGCTCACCAACGCCTACGTCGGTATGCGCGGCGTCGACCGGGAGATCGTGCGCGCCGCCCGCGGCATGGGGATGACGGGCACCCAGATGCTGCGTCGCGTCGAAGTCCCCCTCGCCCTGCCGCTCATCCTCACCGGCGTACGCGTCGCCGCCGTCCAGCTCGTGGCCACGGCGACCATCGCCGCGCTCGCGGGCGGCGGCGGACTGGGGCGGATCATCACCGCCGGGTTCAACCTCGCCTCCACCCCGCAGGTCGTCGCCGGCGCCGTGCTCGTCGCCGTCTTCGCGCTGCTCGTGGAGGGCGCCTTCGCTCTCGCGGAACGCCTCCTGCCGCGCCGGGGGAGGGCGCCGGCATGAGCCCGCGCAACACGCTCGCCGTGGTCGTCCTCGCCGTCCTGTTCCTGTTCGCCGGCTGCTCGACCGGGCCCTCGCTGGAGAACCGCGGCGAGGTCACCGCCCCGCCCGGCGACAACAAGCACCTCACCATCGGCTCGGCCGGCTTCACCGAGAGCGATCTGCTCGCCCAGATGTACGCCCTGCTGCTGCGCGAGGCCGGGTACGGCACCGAGACCATCACCGTCTCCAACCGCGAACTGTACGAACCCGCTCTGGAGTCCGGGCAGATCGACGTCGTCCCCGAGTACGCGGCGACCTTCGCCGACTGGCTGCACACCAAGAAGAACGGAGCGGACGCACCCCCGGTGGGCTCACCGGACCTCGACACCACGATGCGCGCACTGCGCCGGCTGGCCGCCCCGCGCGGCCTGAGCGTCCTCGACCCGGGCCGCGCCGTCGACCAGAACGCCTACGCCGTCTCCGCCGCCTGGGCGCGCGAGCACCGGCTTCGCACGCTCAGCGACCTGGGCCGCTCCGGGCTGCGGGTACGGATCGCGGCCGGCGACGAATGCGCGACCCGCCCCTACTGCGCCCCCGGACTGCGCAAGACCTACGGCATCGACATCACCGGCATCGACCCCAAGGGCCTCGGCACCACCCAGGCGAAGAAGGCCGTGCAGGACGGCACCGCCCAGATGGTCGCGACGACCACGACCGACGCGACCCTCCCCGACTTCGGGCTCGTCCTGCTCAAGGACGACCGCAAGCTGCAGAACGCCGACTACCTCGTGCCCGTCGTCAACCGCGCGCAAGCCGGCTCCGCGCGGATCGCGAAGGCCCTCGGCCGGCTGGGCGCCGTCCTCACCACCGCCGACCTGGCCGACCTCAACCGGCGCGTGGACAGCTGGCGCCGGCTGCCGCAGGACGTCGCCCGCGACTACCTCAGGAGCAAGCACCTCGTCTGACGGCGCCCGCACCCGCGCTCACAAGGGCCCCCGACGACCGCGGAGAACCCGCAGCGTGGCTCAGGCGTCCGAGACCGAGTCGAAGGCCACCTCCTCGCGGCCCACACCGCGCGCGTCCGCGTCCACCGAGCGGCGCAGCGCCTCGTGCAGCTTCGCCGGGGTGAGCACCCCGAGGAAGCGGGCCCCGTCCAGCACCGCGACCCAGCCGGCGTCGTGCTGGAGCATCACCCCGAAAGCCTGCTTGAGCGGTGAGCCGACCGGGACCCACGCGTTCATGCGGTGGGCGAGGTCGCCGACCGTGCGCCCCTCGGCGCGCGCGACCTCCTCCAGACCCACCCAGCCGTGCAGTTCGCCCCCGTCGTCCAGCACGACGGCCCAGCGGGCCCCCTCGGCGCGCATCCGGTCGGCCGCGTGCCGGGCGGGCTCCGCGCAGCGCGCGACCGGCGGCTCCTCCAGGTCGTCGGGGCGCACCTCGGTGACCGACAGCCGCTTCAACCCGCGGTCGGCGCCGACGAACTCCGCCACGTACGCGCTCGCCGGGCGGCCCAGGACCGTCGCGGGCGTGTCGTACTGCTCGATCCTCCCGGGCCCGTACACCGCCATCCGGTCGCCGAGCCGTACCGCCTCCTCGATGTCGTGCGTCACCAGCAGCACCGTCTTGCGCAGGGAACGCTGGAGGTCGAGGAACTGGTTCTGGAGCCTCTCCCGCACCACGGGGTCGACCGCGCCGAAGGGCTCGTCCATGAGCAGCACCGGCGGATCGGCGGCCAGCGCCCTGGCCACCCCGACGCGCTGACGCTGGCCGCCCGACAACTGCCCGGGATAGCGCCCGCCGTACGTCTTCGGGTCGAGCCCCACGAGGTCGAGCAGCTCGGCGGCCCGGGAGCGGGCCCGCGAGCGCTTCCAGCCGACCAGCTCGGGGACGGTCGCCGTGTTGTCGAGGACCGTGCGGTGCGGGAACAGGCCGACCTGCTGGATGACGTAGCCGATGCGCCTCCGCAGCCGCACCGGGTCCACGGACATCACGTCCTCGCCGGCCACCTCGATGCGGCCCGAGGTGGGCTCGATGAGCCGGTTGACCATCATCATCGTGGTGGTCTTTCCGCAGCCCGAGGGGCCGACGAGGGTGACCAGCTCGCCCTCGTCCACCTCGAAGGAGAGATCGTGGACGGCGTCCGTGCCGTCCGGGTAGCGCTTGCCGACCCGGTCGAAGCGGATCACCGCGGCCCGCCCCTCACACGCCACCGGGCGTACGGCCCCGCCCGGGGGGAGAGAGAGGCGTGCCCACAGGTCAGGAACAGAGCGACGCGCATCGCGGCTCCCTCGTCGATCAACGGCTGCCCGTCAGCGTAAGCACGCATCGCCCGATGCGGCATCAGGTGCGCGCGCACGAGGGCGCGGGGCACACCGGGCGGCCGGGGGAGGAGCGGGCGGCGGGCATGTGCTGAACTGGGAGGTCCGCGCACCACCACCGCCACCGCAGGAGCACCATGGCCGCCACCTACCGCCAGCCCGGAGTCGTCCTCACCGACCGGCTCTTCACCGTCCCCCTCGACCACGACCGGCCCGAGGGCGAGCAGATCGAGGTGTACGGCCGCGAGGTCGTCGCCACCGACCGGGGTGCGGGCGAACGCCCCTGGCTCGTGTACCTGGAGGGCGGCCCCGGCTTCGGGGCCAAGCGGTTCGTGGGCCGGGAGGCCTGGCTCGGCCGGGCCCTGAAGGACTACCGGGTCCTCCTTCTCGACCAGCGCGGAACCGGGCGGTCCACCCCCGCCGACCGGCAGACCCTGCCCCTGCGCGGCGGACCGCGCGAGCAGGCCGACTACCTCGCCCACTTCCGCTCCGACGCGATCGTGCGCGACTGCGAGCTGATCCGCGAGACCCTCACCGGCGGCGCCCCCTGGACCGTGCTCGGCCAGAGCTTCGGCGGTTTCTGTGTCACGCGCTACCTCTCCAGCGCGCCCGAGGGGCTGAGCGCGGCCCTGCTCACCGGCGGTCTGCCCTCCCTCGACGCGCACGCCGACGACGTGTACCGCGCCGCGTACCCGAGGATCGAGCGCAAGGTCACCGCGCACTACGCCCGCTACCCGCAGGACGTGGACCGGGTCCGCCGCATCGCCGAACACCTCGCCGAGTACCGGCCGGTGCTCAACGGCGGATACCGCCTCACCGTCGAGGCGTTCCAGTCCCTCGGCATCATGCTCGGCGGCGGCGACGGCAGCCACCGTCTGCACTACCTGCTGGAGAACGCCTTCGTGCGGACGGCCACCGGGCCCAAGCTCTCCGACGCCTTCCAGGAGGCGGCGCAGGCCGCGCTCTCCTACGCCGCCCACCCGCTGTACGCCCTTCTGCACGAGGCGATCTACGCCCAGGACCACCGCCCCACCGGCTGGGCCGCCGAACGGGTGCGCGCAGAGTTCCCGCAGTTCGACGCCGAGAAGGCCCTCGCCTCCCACACGCCCGTCCTGTTCACCGGAGAGTCGGTGCACCCCTGGGCCTTCCACTGCGATCCCTCCCTCGCCCCGCTGCGCGAGACCGCCGAACTGCTCGCACAGCGCACCGACTGGGCCCCGCTGTACGACCCCGCGCGCCTGGAGCGCAACGAGGTGCCGGTGGCCGCCGCCGTCTACCACGACGACATGTACGTGGACACCGCCCACTCCCTGCGCACCGCGCGCACCGTCAAGGGGCTGCGCACCTGGGTCACCGACGAGTTCGAGCACGACGGGCTGCGCGCCGGTGGCGAGCGGGTCCTCGACCGGCTGCTGGGGCTCGTGCGCGGGGACATGTGACATGAGCGAGAGGTGGCCGACCGGCCCGGGCGAGGCACCGGACCACGTCCAGGAGGCCCGCGCGGCGCAGGACGTCCTGGCCGGGGTCGGCCCCCGCCTGCGCCGGTTGCGCAAGGAAAGTGGCGCGACCCTCGCCGAGCTGTCCGAGACGACCGGGATCTCCGTCTCGACGCTCTCCCGGCTGGAGTCGGGGCTGCGCCGGCCCACCCTGGAACTCCTGCTGTCCCTGGCCCGGGCCCACCAGGTCGCCCTCGACGAACTCGTCGGCACCCGGCCCGTGGCCGACCCCCGGGTGCGCGCCGAACCGATCCTGCGGCACAACCGCAGGATGTACCCGCTCAGTCGCCACCCCGGCGGACTCCAGGCCTACCGCATGGTCATCGAAGGCATGGAGGAGCCGGACACCCGCACCCACGAGGGGTACGAGTGGCTGTACGTGCTCCACGGCAGACTCCGGCTGGTGCTCGCCGAGCACGACCTGGTCCTGGACCCGGGGGAGGTGGCCGAGTTCGACACCCGCCTGCCGCACTGGTTCGGGCCCGCCGAGGACCGCCCCGTCGAACTGCTCAGCCTCTTCGGCCCGCAGGGCGAGCGCATGCACGTCCGGGCTCGCCCGAAGAGCCGTACGGCGGACTGAGAGGGGAGTGGCGCGGGGCCCGGTCCCCGCGCTCTTCCAGAGGCCTTCCCGGGCGCCTTACCGACCGCTTAGTATGCCGAGCGAGGACACACCCCCGAAGGCGCTGGGAGATCCGATGCGGGCATGGCAGGTGCGGGAGACGGGCGAACCGGTCGAGTCGATGCGGCTGGCGGAGGTGGAGCGGCCCGTGCCGGGGCCCGGGCAACTGCTCGTGCGGGTGAGCGCCGCCAACGTCAACTTCCCCGACGCGCTGCTGTGCCGGGGCCAGTACCAGATCAGGCCGCCCCTGCCGTTCACGCCAGGAGTGGAGCTGTGCGGTCTCACCGAGGACGGACGACGGGTCATCGGAACGCCCGCCCTCCCGTACGGCGGCTTCGCCGACTACGCGGTCATGGAGGAGGCGGCCACGCTGCCCGCCCCCGACTCCCTGGACGACGCGCAGGCCGCCGCCCTGCACATCGGCTACCAGACGGGCTGGTTCGGGCTGCACCGCCGAGCCGCGATCCGGCCCGGCGAGACGCTGCTCGTGCACGCCGCGGCCGGTGGGGTCGGCAGTGCGGCCGTCCAGCTGGGCAGGGCGGCCGGCGCGAAGGTGATCGGCGTCGTCGGTGGCCCCGAGAAGGCGCGGACCGCCCGTGAACTGGGCTGCGACCTCGTGCTGGACCGGCACACGGACGACCTGATCGCCGGGGTCAAGGAGTTCACCGGTGGCCGCGGCGCCGACGTCGTCTACGACCCGGTGGGCGGCGACGCCTACACGAAGTCCGCCAAGTGCGTGGCCTTCGAGGGGCGCATCGTGATCGTCGGCTTCACCAGCGGCACCATCCCGGCGCCCGCGCTCAACCACGCCATGGTGAAGAACTACTCGATCCTCGGGCTGCACTGGGGGCTGTACGCCCGGCACGATCCCGCGGCGATCGGCGCGTGCCACCGGGAACTGACGAAACTCGCCGCCGAGGGCGCCATCGCCCCGCTGGTCTCCGCGCGCCTCCCGCTGGAGCAGGCGGCCGAGGCCGTGCAGAAGGTCGCGGACGGCGCCAGCACCGGCCGCATCTGCGTCATCCCCTGAGCGCTCGCACCGGGACGGGAGCGGCACGGAGCCTCAGTTCCTCCTGCGGCTGAGCCGCTCCCGCAGACGCAGGCCACCGCTCCGGCCGGCCCGCCCACCCCGCTGCGGTTCCGGGGTGCGTGCGGGGGCGGGCACCCGCAGACCGAAGTACGAGTTCGGGCCCCGGCTGCGTGCCTCCAGCCGTACCGCCGCGAACTTCAGCGTCGCGCTCTCCTCCACCGCGGCCGCGGCGGCCGCGCGCCGCTTCGTGTCCTCACCGAGCACCTCGCCGGGTCCGGCGCCGGCCCCCGTGTTCGTGGGAGGCGGACTCACCCGGCGCATCCGGGCCGCGTCCACCGACTCGGCGAGCAGTTCGTACTCGACGGACTCGTCGTGCCAACGGACCTCGACGAGCTCTCCGGCCAGTAAGTCCTCGGCGAGCCGTAAGTGCCCGTCGATGTCGCTGCTCCACGCCCGCAGCGCGTCCGGCACCGCCCAGGCCCGTTCGGCGGCCTCGATCAGTGAGCCGGCCGGCAGCCACGGGGCGTCGGGCTCCGGGTCCAGCAGCCGGGCCAGCCACTCGGCACGTTCCCTGAGCCACGCGACCGCCAACGGCAGGGAGGGGGCGCGGTAGACACCGAGCGGCACGCCCACCCGGACACCGCCGCTCACGCCGTAGGCGGTGACGTGGCACAGGAATTCTTCGTGCATGGCAGCAGGCAGTCCTTCGCGTCGACAACCGGCCCTGTCACCTGCGGGCGCAGGCGGTCCGCTTTCCGCCGAAGGAACAGCTGCCGAAGAGGCTGCCGTTGCGCACGAGGCCGTCCGGGGCGCGAATCCCTCGTCGGGCCATGATTATCCAGCGCCCGGGACAGCGAACTCCGCTCAATTCCCGCCACATTTGCGCGGCAATTGCCGGGCGGACGGCCGATATCCGCCACCGGACCGCAGAGCTTCACGGAAAGTGTCCGTGACCTCGTCCTTTCGCTGGACGCCGAGCCGGGGCCGACAGTCGCCGGCTAATGCGGAAGGAGGGAATCCGGAGGGCGGTGCCGTGAAGACGGGGCGAGCGCCGGCGCCCTGTCGGGCGGAACTCTGGGAAAAGCAATTCGGCCTGACCATTCTGCACTGTGCACAGTGTGTCTGCCGGTGTGTCCTGTGCCCGGGGCGGGGGCCGGCCACCCGGCCGCCCCGCCGACACGCCGAGTGGGGGACCGCTCGACCCGCCGGGCCCACCTCAGGGGGCGGAGGGTCCTGGCGGCGGCCCTCGCTCCTCGGATGCGCCGATTCCCGGGGATTCCGGGCCATCCCGCAAGGATTCCCCGGGGCGGCACATCAAATCTGTCCTTGCCGCATCAGAAAATCTTGCCAGTGCGGGCAGGATTCGCGGTGGACCGAAAACTCACGGCAGGTACGCCGTGCCACGGCGGCCCAGCCGTGCTAATCTTGATCCAGTTGCAGTTGTGGTTCCCATAAACTTCAAGTGCCTTCGGCCGTTTCGGCGGCCGGGCACTTTTGTATTTCTGGTGATTTTCTCCGGACGGGGCACATTGCGGCGACATCGGTGCCCGTAAAGTGCGGGTACCGGACACTGCTCCGAAGGAGATGCACATGGCTTCCGGTACCGTGAAGTGGTTCAACAGCGAAAAGGGCTTCGGCTTCATCGAGCAGGAGGGTGGCGGCCCCGACGTCTTCGCCCACTACTCGAACATCGCCACCCAGGGCTTCCGTGAGCTCACGGAGGGCCAGAAGGTGAACTTCGACGTCACGCAGGGCCAGAAGGGCCCGCAGGCGGAGAACATCGTCCCCGCCTGACACCTGGCGAAGGACTCGGCTGGGGCCCGCACCCGTGGTGCGGGCCCCAGCCCATTGCCGTTTTCGGGGCCGCGCCCCGTAAGGTGTACCGAGGGCGGTGACACGCCACTGCGTGTGCCCCTCTCCGCGCCCGACCGCGCCGCACTCACCGATCCGGTGGAATGCGACAGTCCGGCGCACCGCGTCACTGCGGGCCGTTCCGGTCCGCCGCTGCCGCTCCTTCTGTTTGTCCGGCTCGTTCTTGTGATTCATGCGGCGCGTACTCGCCGGGAATTCCTCGATACGTGCCATATCGAGGAAAGGTTCTCTGTGAACCGCTCATCTCGCACGAACGACCGCTATTCCAATCCGCGCCGCTCCGGCGGTGGGGACCGGGGTGCCCGTTTCCGCCCGCAGGGCCAGGGACAGGGCCGGCCCGGCAACCGCTCCGGCGGCCACGGCCGGCGTCCCTCGGTGCAGGGAGAGTTCGCTCTTCCCGTCACCGTGACGCCCGCGCTCCCCCCGGTGGAGGACTTCGCCGCCCTCGACATGCCGGCCGAGCTGCTCGCCACGCTCAGCGCCGTCGGCGTCACCCAGCCCTTCCCGATCCAGGCCGCCACCCTGCCCAACACGCTCGCCGGCCGGGACGTCCTGGGCCGGGGCCGCACCGGTTCCGGCAAGACCCTCGCCTTCGGGCTCGCGCTGCTGGCCCGTACGGCGGGGCGCCGCGCCGAGGCGCGACAGCCGCTCGCCCTGATCCTCGTCCCCACCCGGGAACTGGCCCAGCAGGTCACCGACGCGCTCACCCCCTACGCCCGCTCGCTCAGGCTGCGCATGGCCACGGTTGTGGGCGGCATGTCGATCGGCCGGCAGGCGGGCGCGCTGCGTTCCGGGGCGGAGGTCGTCGTGGCCACCCCCGGGCGGCTCAAGGACCTCATCGAGCGCAAGGACTGCCGCCTCGACCAGGTGAGTATCACCGTCCTCGACGAGGCCGACCAGATGGCCGACATGGGCTTCATGCCGCAGGTCACCGAGCTGCTCGACCAGGTCCGTCCGGGCGGACAGCGCATGCTGTTCTCGGCGACCCTGGACCGCAACGTCGACCTGCTGGTGCGCCGCTACCTCAACGACCCGGTGGTCCACTCCGTGGACCCCTCGGCGGGCGCGGTCACCACCATGGAGCACCACCTCCTGCACGTGCAGAACGCCGACAAGTACGCCACGATCACCGAGATCGCGGCCCGCGACGGACGCGTCATGCTCTTCCTCGACACCAAGCACGCCGTCGACCAGCTCACCAAGCACCTCCTGAACAGCGGTGTCCGGGCGGCCGCGCTCCACGGCGGGAAGTCCCAGCCGCAGCGCACCCGCACGCTCGCCCAGTTCAAGAACGGCAACGTCACCGCGCTCGTCGCCACCAACGTGGCCGCCCGGGGCATCCACGTCGACAACCTGGACCTCGTCGTCAACGTCGACCCGCCCACCGACCACAAGGACTACCTGCACCGGGGCGGCCGTACCGCCCGGGCCGGGGAGTCCGGCAGCGTCGTCACACTCGTCCTGCCCAACCAGCGGCGTGAGATGACCCGTCTGATGGTCGCCGCCGGGATCACCCCGCAGGTCACCCAGGTCCACTCCGGTGAGGCCGAGCTGAGCCGGATCACCGGGGCCAAGGCGCCCTCCGGGGTGCCCGTCATCGCCGCGCCGGTCGCCGCCGAGCGGCCCCGCCAGCGGGGCGGCGCCCCCTTCCGCGGCATGGGCAGCAGGCCGGGCCGCTCCGGTGGCTCCTCGCGACGGGTGTCGGAGGCCCGGCAGACCGCCGAGGCGCGCAAGGCCGCGCGGGTGCGGCGCGACGCCGCCTGACCGGAAATCGCCCACCGTCCGCGGCGCCCCCACTTCCCGGGGCGCCGCGGACGTTCGCGTTCCCGGGGCGGGAGCCGCTGTCGGGCTCGCGGAGGGCGCGTCGTACGGTGAGAGGTGGGACCGGGGTACCTCTCGGCCCCCGCCGACGGCCTCCCGGCCACGGGCGTCCCACCGCCATGACGAGAGGACCGGCCGTGACCTCGACGGACCCGCCCCCGGAGCCGGGCGAGGCCCCGGCGCCGCGCTCCTACGAGCCCGCTCCCGCCGTCGGCAAGCTGCTGCTCTTCCTCGGCGTCTTCCTCGTCTTCGCGGTGATCGTGGTGGCGGGCGGCGTCTACCTGACCGCGGGCTGACCCGCGCCGGGCAGGCACGACGTCCCGCGATCACTCCTTGACGGCGACCAGGACGTAGCTGTTGCCCACCTGCCACACCGGGCTCGCCGGGCCGAACCCGGCCTCGCGCAGCAGTTCCACGTGCCGGGCCAGGGTGAGCGAACCGGCGTTGCCGGCCGAGGAGCCCGTGCGGCGGCGTGCGCACAGGTCGGTGAGTTCGGGATCGCGCTCCGCCTCCGCCCACCAGGTCTCCCAGTCCTCGTGGTCGAAGGCGTGTTTGCGCTCCGCCCGCCGGGTCCCCACGTACGCGGCGATCTCGGCGACGCCGAGCGCGTCCTGCGAGAGGTGGTCCGCGTTGATGAGCACCCCGCCGGACCGCAGCAGTCCGGTCAGCCGCGCGTAGGTGCGCCGCAGTACCGGTTCGGACAGGTAGTGCAGGGCGGTGGTGGAGACGACGGCGTCCAGCGGCCCGGACAGGGCGAGACGCTCGGTCCAGCCCGGCTCGCCGATGACCGCCTCGACGTAACGCGCGGCGTCCGGATGCCGGGCGCGGGCGAGTTCGAGCAGGACCGGGTCCATGTCGACGGCGACGATCTCGGCCCCCGGCAGCCGCCGTACGAGGCGGGCCGGGAGCGAACCCGGGCCGCAGCCCAGGTCCAGTACCCGCGGCCGGTCCTGGCCCGCCGTGACGTGCTCCACCACGTCGGCGACGACGACGAAGCGTTCCTCCCGGTCGATGGCGTACCGCTGCTGCTGTTGCTCCCAGCGGTTCACCCACCGTGCGGCCGTCGGCATGCTCACACTCATCTTGCTCTACCACCTCTACCGTGTCGTCCGTGCGCACAGACCCCGAATCTACAGGTGAAAATCATTTCCAAAAGCTGGGGAAGGCGCAAATCGGCGAGGCGGCAAACGGGTGACGCCCCAAGAGGCCGCGCGGGTCAGTGCGGAGTCAGCCCGGCGAGCACCTCCAGCAGCCGGTCGATCTCCGCAGGAGTGTTGTACGCGTGCAGGCTCACCCGTACGGAACGGCGCTTCTCTCCGCCGCTCGCCTGGCACAGCGCGTCCGCCCGCACCATGAAGCCGTGGCTGAACAGGATGAATCCGAGGTCAGCCGCGTCGATGTCCCCGTGCCGGAAGGTCACGATGCCGTGCCGTCGCTGTACGGGGGAGTCCCGCGCCAGGCTGAGCTGACAGCCGACCACCTCGTAGACGGGCAGGGAGCGCAGGCCCTCGGTCAGGCGCGCCGCGAGGTCCACGGTCCAGCGTTCGATGCGTTCGAGGCCGGTCGCGTCGAGCCAGTCGAGGGCCGCGCCGAGGCTCGCGACGCCCACGGTGTTCGGCGTGCCCTCCCAGCCCGCCGGGGCGAAGGGGGCGCCACGCCGCCCGCGCGACCACACGGCCCCCGTGCCGGGCAGAGCCAGCGCCTTGTGCCCGGAGAAGACCAGGAAGTCGACGTCCAACGCCCTTACGGAGACCGGGAGATGCCCGATGCTCTGGGCCGCGTCGAGACAGATCACGACGTCCGGCCCGACCGCCTCCCGGATGCGGTGCACGTTCATGTCCCCGCCGTAGACGTGGTGGACGTGCGTCGCGGCCACGAACCGGGTCCGCGGGGAGAGCAGACGGGTCAGGGCGGGGATGTCGTAGTCCCCCGAGCCGGGCTGGCAGGGCAGCTCGTGCACGGTGACGCGCACCCCGCGCGCCGCCAGCAGGTCGCGGGCCTCCAGCCACGGCGCCGTGTTCGCCTCGTGGTCGGCGAAGGGGACCACGATCTCGTCGCCGTCCACGAGTTCCGCGACCAGCCAGTCACGCGCGACGGTCCGCAGCCCCTCGCTCGTCCCGCTCACGAAGTGCACCCGCGAGTGCGCGGGATCGGGGTCGTCCAGGAAGGACTTGACGCGCTCGCGGACCTCCTCGACCAGGCGAGTGGTCCGGTTCGCCCACGGATACGTGCCCCGGCCCGCGTTGGCGTTGGACGTCGTCAGGTACGTCTGCACCGCGTCCAGGACGGCTTGCGGCTTCTGCGCGGTCGCCGCGCTGTCGAGGTAGGCGAGCCGGGGGTGCGCGGTGATGATCGGGAACTGCGCGCGCACCTCCCGCTGCCAAGCGGACGGTTCGTCCGACGCGGCCGCTTCCGGCGCGGCGGGACCCGGGATCGTCATGGGACGTCACTTCCTGAGGGGAGCGGAAAAGCACGGGCAGGGCACGTGCCGGGACGGGCGTTCACTCGCGGACCAGCGGCGCGCCCGCGTCGCGCCACGCGACGATCCCGCCGGACAGGCTGCGGACGTCGGGATGGCCCATGCGGCTCAGCAGGGCGGCGTACCGGGCGGACTTCTCCCCGACCGGACAGGCCAGCAGGACGGGCTGCTTCTTACTGAACGGCAGGCCGCCGCGCAGCAGTTCCTCGAACAGTTCGTCGACGATGTTGATCGCCCCCTCGATGTGCAGCGCGGCGTACGCGTAGGAACCGCGCAGGTCCACGACGAGCGGCCGTTCGTGCAGGAGCCACTCCTGCGCCTCGTTCACGCCGATGACCGTCGCCGCGTTCAGTTCCGTCTCGCTGAGTGTGCCGAGGGAGTTCCCGGTGGGGCGCCGCCCGAGGAGTTCGGGGCGCCGCCCGCGCACGTAGCTGAGATAGCTCTCGACCCGGTCGCACACGATGAACACGGCGGTCGCGCGTTCGGTGAGCCCCGCGTCCACCTCCCGCAGGTGGCGCACCGCGCCGAAGTAGGCGGCCCCGCCCGTGGGCCCGGCGAGGATGCCGCAACGGCGGTTGAGCACGAGCATTCCGTCGATCGCGTCGTCGGAGCTGACCGTGTCGATCAGGTCGTAGTTCGCCGGGTCGAAGAGCCCCACCTCCTGCACCTCGTCGATGTTGCGGATCCCCGGCACGAAGTCCGATTTTCCGGCGACCAGCCCGAGTACCCGCACCTTCGGGTCCCGCTCCCGAAACGCCCGGGCCACCCCGGACGAGGAGCCGGCCGTCCCCACCCCGGCCACGAACCAGTCCGGCACCCGTCCGTCGAGGTCCGCCACGATCTCCGGCCCCGTCCCGCTCTCGTGCGCCTCGGCGTTGCGCGCGTTGAAGTACTGGTCGGTGTGCAGGGCGGGGTTGCCCGGCTCGGACAGGCGCCGGTGGAACAGGGTCAGCGGGTCGTCGGAGTCGCTCGGGTCAAGGCATTCGCTCTGCCCCGGCAGCTCCTCGATCTCCGCGCCGAGCAGCAGGAGCAGTTCTTTGATCTCGGGGATCTTCATGCGGTTGGTGACGCTCGTGAAGCCGATTCCGTGCATCCCGGCGATGACGGCCAGCGCCTTCGCGGTGTTCCCGCTCGACAACTCCACGATCCCGCCGCCCTGTTCGACGGCCGAGGCGAGCCCGGGGCGGGCCATGTTCCAGGCCGCCCGGTCCTTGAGCGAGCCGAAGGGGTTGGCGAGTTCGAGCTTGGCGTACAGGTCGATGTTGCGCAGGCCGTGCACAGCCGGATCGATACGCACCAACGGGGTGTCCCCGATGGTGTCGAGAACGCTGTCATACCTCATGTAATCCCTCGTGAACGTCGGCTGTGGAAGCGGCCGGGGGGTGTGCGGCGGGGGCCGCCGGGTCCTCCGGCACGTGCAGGGGCCAGTAGAGATCGTCGAGACTCCAGCGCCAGACGCCGCCCTCGTCGTGGACGGCGGCCTTGCGGGCCGGCGGACGCCGTTGGGCGTGCGAGGCGTTGAAGTCCATGCAGTAACCGGCGGTGTTGGGAAAGGCCAGCAGGTCGCCCGGGGCGGGCCGCCGGGGCAGGTGCACGATCCTCCGGGTGATCAGGTCGGACTCCAGGCACAGGTTGCCGTGCAGGTACACGCGGACCGGCCGGCCGTCCTCGTCGCGTGTATCCCCCCGCCCCGCTCCGGGGCGCGGTACGAGGACCGGATCGAGCAGGATGCCGTGCTCCTCCAGGGCGCAGTCGTCCGCGTTCATCCCGAGGCGCACCGTGAGCACCTCCTCCGCCTCGTCCCCGCCGCGCACCTCCAGGACCCGGGCCAGCGTCGCCCCGCACTGGTCGACCAGAGCGCGGCCCGGTTCCACCGACAGGTCGAAGAGGTGCTCCAGCAGGACCTCGCCGAGCGGACGGCCCAGCGAAGGGGCGGCCTGCGCGAGCAGCGCGTCGAGGTAGTCCGCGCCGGCCACCTTCCGGTAGGAGGGGTACAGCTCCAGACTGCCGCGCAGCGTGCCCGCGTCGTTGCTCAGCCCGTAGCCGTGCCGGCGCCAGGTCATCGGCGGCCGGCGGCCGAGCGCGGCCAGTGTGAGCTGCGTCGTGTACGTCTCCCACTGCGCCTCGTGAGCAAGGTAGTTGACGCCGAATCCGCCGCCCATGTCGATCACCGTCGGCCGCAGTCCGTGCTCCAGGCACTCGTTCATCGCCCGTACGCAGCCCTCCAGGGCGGCGGCCTTCTCCTGGAGGCTGGTGGTGTCCAGGTGGTAGGCGACTCCCGCGATCTCCACGGCGTCCCGGTGGCGCTCCGCGACCTTCAGCAGAGTGTCCAGCGCGCTCACCGGCGTACCGAACCGGCTGCGTCGGCTCAACAGGCGCACCCCGCCGCCCGGGCGCTCGCCGGCGAAGTCCGACAGGCGCAGCAGGACGCGGGCGCGGCGCAGGCGGTGACGGCGCACGAGAGCGGCCAGCGCGTCGAGTTCGGCCGCGCCCTCGACATTCACCGTGACCCCCGTGCGCGCCGCGAGCCAGAGGAACTCGGGCTCCTTGGGGCCCGTCGCACCGATCCGCTCCGGGGTGAACCCGCAGGACAGCGCGTGCTGAAGCTCCTCCAGGGAGGCGACGTCCAGGGACGCGTCGGTGCTCGCGAGACGGCGCACCAGGGCGCTCGACCGGTTCGCCTTGTGCGCGAAGTGCACGGCACCGCGCAGGTGGTGGCGGCGGAACACGGAGCGGAAGTGTCGTACGTTCTCGGCGACCTGCTCGGGCAGCACCACGTTGAGCGGGGTGCCGAGCCCGTCCACCAGGGGGTGCAGGAAGTCGCCGGAGGCCAGTAACGACGTCAGCCGTGGAGCGAGCCTGGGCTCCAGGTACAGGGGGGCGGCGGGCAAGGAGGGCACTCACTTTCCGAGGGGAAACACGACCGGGCCGGGGGGTTCGCAGCGTGGAACGCGTCCTGCGCACCGCACCGCACCGCGTCGTGCCGGACACGGGCCGCGGGCGGGAGACAGGGGCAGGGCGCGCGCCGTCCAGGGGCTGTCCCGGGGCGTTTCGCAGGCGAACCGGATGACGACACCCCCCTTTCTGACATGATTGTCATATCGATGATGTCCAGGCGGCGGGCCCTCCATGCCTGGGTCGCCGAGTTTGGCTCGCGAGGGCCTCTGCCCGCCCTCACGTTCCACCGGCGCACGACGTGGGCGCGACGATGCGGGGGAGGGGCGGGGGCGACAGAATCGGGAGCGGTTCGTCCCGTTGGCGTGCCCCCGGCCGCAGAATGCCGAGCGCGCCCTCGTCCACGCCCAGGGAGAGAACATGCACACCACTCAGGCGCGAGCCGTACGTTTCGACCGCTACGGCGACCGGGACGTCCTGTACGTCGCCGAGGTACCGGTGCCGCAGCCCGCGCCCGGAGAGGTGCTCGTGGAGGTGCGGGCGGCGGGCATCAACCCCGGGGAGGCCGGCATCCGCTCGGGCGCCCTGCACGAGGTGTACCCGTCGACCTTCCCCTCCGGGCAGGGCAGTGACCTCGCGGGTGTCGTCACCGCCCTCGGCGCGGGCGTCGAGGACTTCGCGATCGGTGACGAGGTGCTCGGCTACTCGTGGCAGCGCTCCAGCCACGCCACCCACGTCGTCGTGCCCACCGACCAGCTGATCCGCAAGCCCGCCGCCCTGAGCTGGGAGGTCGCGGGGGCCCTGTACATCGTGGGGTGCACGGCCTGGGCGGCGGTCGAGGCGGTGGCGCCGCGGCCCGGCGAGGTGGTGGCCGTCTCGGCGGCGGCCGGCGGCGTGGGCAGCGTGGTCGTCCAGCTCCTCGCGGAACGCGGGGCGCGCACCCTCGGCATCGCCTCGGCCGCGAACGCCGACTGGCTCTCCGGGCACGGCGCGACCCCGGTCCCGTACGGCGACGGCCTGGAGGACGCCCTGCGCGCGGCGGCCCCCACCGGCGTCGACGCCTTCATTGACCTCTTCGGCCCCCAGTACGTGCAGCTCGCCCTGGACCTCGGCGTCCCGCCGCACCGGATCGAGACGATCATCTCCTTCGCGAAGGCGCAGGAGGCCGGTGCGCTCGCCAAGGGCAGCGCCGACGCCTCCAGCCGCGAGGTACTCGGCGAACTCGCGGAACTGGTCGCCTCCGGACGTGTCGAGATCCCGGTCGCCGCGACCTACCCGCTGGACCGGGTCCAGGACGCCTTCGCCGAACTCGAACAGCGCCACACCCACGGAAAGATCGTGCTCATCCCTTAGTGGGGCTCGGTCGGGCTGGTGTGGGCGACGTGTGCCGCTCGGTCCGGTCCGTAGACTCGGCCGCCATGGAAGCACCGACCTCCTTCGTGCATCACCTGGGCGTCTTCGCATCGGACTTCGAGGCGAGCGAGCGGTTCTACACCGCCGCGTTGGAGTCTCTCGGGATCACCGCCGGTTACCGGGCCGAGGGCGTGGCCGAGTACTGGCATCCGGCGTCCGACACGCCCTCGCTGTCCCTGGAGCGTGCGGAGGAGGCGGCCGCCGCGACCCGGGGGGCGCACATCGCCTTCACGGCGGGCAGCAGGGAAGCGGTCGACGCCTTTCACGCGGCTGCGGTGGCGGCCGGGGGCACGTCGCGGCACGCTCCGCGCTCGTGGAGCGAGTATCGCGCCTACTGTTCGTTCGTCACCGATCCCGACGGCAACAACATCGAGGCCGTACACAAGGAGATCCCCTAGGGGGCGGCCGGGCGGACCGGGAATCGGCCGTCCGCCCGGAGGAAGCCCCGCTCGCCAGGGCGGACGCGAGCGACCTTCGGCCGCTGGGGGCGCGTCGGACCGGCGGGCATCGAGGGGTGCCGACGCCGGTGGGCGCGACGCGTCCGGGGCGCGCGGTAGTCGGGGCGAGGGGCGCACCGCCGCGACGGGCGCCCCCGCGCGGGTCGACGCGCGAGGGGCGGCGACGCGGCCGACGGCCTTTCTCGTGCGGCCTTTCTTGTGGCGGTGGACGTCCGGGAGGCGTCGTCGATCGCGTGACGGTGCGGCGCGACAGAGCGCCCTCTCCGCAGGTGTCGTAGCGGGCCGGAGAGTGCCGAGAGAGGGCGTCCCCGCCCGCCCAGCGTTCGGCCGGTGCGGTTCCGTGGCTCTCGTACGGGGCGGCTGCTCATGGCGACGGCTCGCCGCGCATCACCTCATGTGACAGATCGATAACGCGCGGTGCGAGTGCTGTCGCGACAGTTGACAAAGCTTTGACTCAACAGAAATCTATCCACTAAGTACCCGCAAAACATTGACGAGTTTGCTCAAAAAACTGCCAAACCGCCGGTCGGTCGGGGCTGCCCGTTCCGCTGTCGCGCGTTGGCCGCTCTTCCGCACGTCCACGCACAGCCCTCTTCTCCCCCTCGTCGAACAGAGGACAGCATGAGACGGAAGCCAACCCTCCGGCGGTTGATCACCGGCCTGCTCGCGGCCTGCCTGATCGCCCTCGGACTCCTCCCGGCCACGGCCCAGGCCGCCGCTGCCGCGCCGGGCCCCAACCTGGCCCTCGGCCGGCCGGCCACCGCGAGCGGCGCCAACGGCCCGTACACGGCGGGCAGCGTCACCGACGGCAGCCAGCAGTCGTACTGGGAGGGCCCGAACAACGCTTTCCCCCAGTGGGTCCAGGTGGACCTGGGCGCACGCACCTCCGTCAACCGGGTCACCCTCAAACTCCCCACCACCTGGGAGGCGCGCAACGAGACGTTGAGCGTCCAGGGCAGCACCGACGGCTCCTCGTTCAGCACCCTCGCCGCCTCGGCCGCCTCGGCCGCCCGGTCGTTCGCCCCTTCGTCGGCCAATACCGTCACCCTCGACTTCGCCGCCACCGAGGTCCGTCAGGTACGCGTCCAGGTGAGCGCCAACTCCGGCTGGAGCGCCGCACAACTCTCCGAGCTGGAGGTCTACGGCAGCGCGGGCGGCGGCACCGACCCGGGCGATCCGCCGGTCAGCGGCACCAATCTCGCGCGCAACAAGCCCATCGAGGCCTCCTCGACGGCCCAGTCGTACGGCGCGGCCAACGCCAACGACGACAGCCTCAGCACCTACTGGGAGTCGGCGGGCACCCCGGCCTCGCTCACCCTGAAGCTCGGCGCCGACGCCGACGTCCAGGCCGTCGTGGTCAAGCTCAACCCGGACGCCACGTGGTCGGCGCGCACCCAGGCCGTCGAGGTGCTCGGGCGGGGCCAGTCCGCCTCCGGCTTCACCTCGCTCAAGAGCCGCGCCGAGTACGCCTTCAGCCCCGCCGGGAACAAGAACACCGTCACGATCCCCGTCACGGCGCGGGCCGCCGACATCCGGCTGGCCTTCTCCTCCAACACCGGAGCCCCCGGCGCCCAGGTCGCCGAGGTCCAGGTCGTCGGTACCGCCGCGCCCAACCCGGACCTCACCCTCACCGACCTGAACTGGACCCCGGCCACCCCCTCGGAGAAGGACCAGATCACCGTCCGGGCCGGCGTCCGCAACGCGGGGAACGCCGCCGCGCCCGCCACCACGGTCGACGTCAGCCTGGAAGGCGCCGTCGCGGGCAGCGCCCCGGTGCCCGCGCTGGCCGCCGGAGCCTCCGCCACCGTCTCCGTGGAGATCGGCCGCAAGGCGATGGGCTCGTACGCCGTCTCCGCCGTCGTCGACCCGACCGACACCGTCATCGAGCAGGACAACGGCAACAACAGCCGCGCGGGCGCCTCACGGCTCGTCGTCTCGCAGAGCCCGGGCCCCGACCTACTGGTCCGTTCCCTCACCACCAACCCGGAGAACCCGGCCGTCGGTGCCTCGGTCAGCTTCTCCGTGTCCGTCCAGAACCGGGGCACGACAGCCGTCCCCGCCGGCACCGTCACCCGCCTGACGGCCGGGACGACGACGCTCAACGGCACCACCCCGGCCGTGCCCGCCGGTGAGTCCGTCACCGTCCCGATCTCCGGGACCTGGAAGGCCACCAGTGGGGGCGCCACCCTCACCGCCACCGCCGACGCCACGAACACGGTCACCGAGACGGACGAGAACAACAACGTCTTCGCCCGCTCCATCGTCGTGGGACGCGGTGCCGCCGTGCCGTACACCGAGTACGAGGCGGAGGACGCCCGGTACCAGGGCACCCTGCTCAACAGCGATGCCAAGCGCACCTTCGGCCACACCAACTTCGCCACCGAGTCCTCCGGGCGCAAGTCGGTCCGGCTCAACTCCACTGGTGAGTACGTGGAGTTCACCTCCACCACCGCGTCCAACTCGATCGTCGTGCGCAACTCGGTCCCGGACGCCGCGGCCGGCGGGGGAGCGGAGGCGACCATCAGCCTGTACGCGGACGGCCAGTTCGTGCGCAAGCTGAACCTTTCCTCCAAGCACAGCTGGCTCTACGGCAGCACCGACGACCCCGAGGGGCTCACCAACCGCCCCGGCGGCGACGCCAGGCGCCTGTTCGACGAGTCCCACGCGCTGCTCACCCAGACCTACCCCCAGGGCACCAAGTTCCGTCTCCAGCGCGACGCGGGCGACTCGGCCGCCTTCTACGTCATCGACCTGATCGACCTCGAACAGGTCGCGGCACCCGCGGCCAAGCCCGCGAACTGCACCTCGATCACCGAGTACGGAGCCGTCCCCAACGACGGGATCGACGACACCGACGCGATCCAGCGCGCCGTCACCGCCGACCAGAAGGGCCAGATCTCCTGCGTCTGGATTCCGGCCGGGCAGTGGCGTCAGGAGCAGAAGATCCTGACCGACGACCCGCAGAACCGCGGCCAGTACAACCAGGTCGGCATCCGGGACGTCACGGTCCGCGGCGCCGGCATGTGGCACTCGCAGCTCTACACCATCACCGCACCGCAGGACGCGGGCGGCATCAACCACCCGCACGAGGGCAACTTCGGCTTCGACATCGACGACAACACGCAGATCTCCGACATCGCCATCTTCGGCTCCGGCACGATCCGCGGCGGGGACGGCAACGCGGAGGGCGGGGTCGGGCTCAACGGCCGCTTCGGCGAGAACACCAGGATCAGCAACGTGTGGATCGAGCACGCCAACGTCGCGGTCTGGGCCGGGCGGGACTACTCCGACATCCCCGAGCTGTGGGGCCCCGGCGACGGGCTGGAGTTCAACGGCATGCGCATCCGCAACACCTACGCCGACGGCATCAACTTCTCCAACGGCACCCGCAACTCCACGGTGTACAACTCGTCCTTCCGCAACACGGGTGACGACTCGCTCGCCGTCTGGGCCAGCAAGTACGTCAAGGACACCTCGGTGGACGTCGGCTCCAACAACCACTTCCGCAACAACACCATCCAGCTCCCGTGGCGGGCCAACGGCATCGCCGTCTACGGCGGCTTCGGCAACACCATCGAGAACAACGTCATCTCCGACACCATGAACTACCCGGGCATCATGCTGGCCACCGACCACGATCCGCTGCCGTTCTCCGGGCAGACCCTGATCGCGGGCAACACCCTGCACCGCACGGGCGGCGCGTTCTGGAACGAGGACCAGGAGTTCGGGGCCATCACGCTCTTCGCGCAGGGGCAGGACATCCCGGGTGTCACCATCCGGGACACCGACATCCTGGACTCCACCTACGACGGCATCCAGTTCAAGACGGGTGGCGGCGCGATGCCGGGGGTGAAGGTCACCGACGTCCGCATCGACAAGTCGAACAACGGCTCCGGCATCCTCGCGATGAGCGGGGCCCGTGGCAGCGCGACCCTCTCCAACGTGACGATCGGCAACTCGGCCGACGGTGACGTACGCGTCGAGCCCGGTTCGCAGTTCGTCATCAACGGATCACCGAACAAGGCCCCGTAGGCCTCTGGCCAGGAAGCCGCACATGTCCGCCTCCCCTTTCTTCCGTCCACTCCAGGACGAAGAAGGGGGAGGCTTCATGGGTGGGGGAGCCGGCGGGGTGAGGGGGACGTACGTCACTCGGGTCTGGACGGGAGCGAGGCGGCAGGTCTATGTTCTAGACATGCCTGGACAGGTACATAAACATCAACGCATCGCCGAGGTCCTCGCCGCCGAGATCCGGGCCGGGGTCCACGAACGAGGGAGCCGGCTGCCCGGGGAGCACGCGCTGACCAAGCGGTTCGGCGTCAGTCGCACCACCTTGCGACAGGCCCTGCACGCTCTCGGCGAGGAAGGGCTCATCGCCACCCATGCGGGGATCGGCTCCATCGTCACCTTCGACGGTACGCCGCTGGACAACCGGCTCGGCTGGACGCACGCGCTGGCCGGACAGGCCACCACCCTGACCACCGAGGTCCTGCGCCTCGACACGGTCACCGATCCCGTGCTGGCGGACGGCCTCGGACTCGGCGAGGACCTGTTCCTCGCCCTGGACCGGGTGCGCCGCCTCGACGACGGGCCCGGGGTCTCGCTGGAGCGCAGCCGGGTGCCCGCCGTCGGTGACCTGGCCGGGGTGGCGCGCACCGGTCTGCGCGGGGGGTCCCTCAACAAGACCCTCCTCGCGCACGGCCGCGTCGCCCACTCCAGTGAGGGCAAGGTCACCGTGCGCGGCCTCGGCACGGAGGACGCCGGGCTGCTGCGCCGCACCCCGGGGGAGGCGTTCCTCCACCTGTCCCAGGTCTACCGGGCGGCGGACGGCTCCGTGGTGGAACAGATCACGAGCCTTCTGGACCCGGCCCATTTCGAACTGCACGTACGCTCAGGCCCCGGAGGCCACCCGTGACCAGCCACCCCCCACAGCTCGACCGCGCCCTAGGCGCCTACTACGGCCTCGCCCTCGGCGACGCCCTCGGGATGCCCACCCAGGTCATGTCCCGCGCGGACGTCGCCCGTGTCTACGGACACCTCACGGGATTCGAACCGGCCCGCCCCGACAACCCGGTCAGCGCCGGGATGCCGGCCGGGGCGGTCACCGACGACACCGACCAGGCGGTCATCGTCGGTCGCCTCATCGTCGAGGGCGGGGGCACCGTCGACCCGCTGCGCCTCGCCGAGGAACTGATCGGCTGGGAGAAGGACATGCGGGCCAAGGGCTCGCTGGACCTGCTCGGCCCCTCCACCAAGGCGGCCCTGGAGGCCGTCGCCCGCGGCGTGCCCCCGAAGGAGGCGGGCCGCAACGGCTCCACCAACGGCGCCGCGATGCGGGTGACCCCCGTGGGTATCGCCTTCGACTGCCGCCCGCTGGAGCCCTTCCTCGACCGGGTCGTGGAGTCCTGCCAGGTCACCCACGACACCACCGTCGGCATCGCCGGGGCCGCGGCGGTCGCGGCGGCCGTCAGTACCGGGGTCGCCGGGGGCAGCCTCGAAGAGGCGGTGGCCGCCGCCGTCGAGGCCGCCCGGGCCGGGGCCCGCCGCGGCCACTGGATCGCGGGCGCCGACATCGCCGCCCGCATCGAATGGGCCTGCGCCCTCGCCGCCGAACTCGACGAGAGCACCGCTCTCGACCGGATCTGCGCCCTCGTCGGCACCAGCGTGGCGAGCCAGGAGTCCGTACCCGCCGCCTTCGCCGTCCTGACCCTCACCGGGGGCGACCCCTGGCGGGCCGCACTCATGGCGGCCAACCTCGGCGGCGACAGCGACACCATCGCGGCCATCGCCGGTGCCGTCGCCGGCTCCGTCCACGGCCTCTCGGCGCTGCCCGCCGACGCGGTCCGCACCCTGCGCGAGGTCAACTCCCTCGACCTGGAACCCCTCACGACCCGCCTGCTCGCCCTGCGCTGAGCCCCCGCTCCCGCGTCTTCCGGGCCGTGCCCGAAACCGCGCGGCACCGGGAGCGGACCGCAGGCGGCCCAGCCCCCTCCGCACCACCAGCAAGGAGGTCCGTCATGACCGTTTCAAAGACGAACGATCGCGTCGGTACCGTCGAGACCCGGGGCATCGAACCCGTCCCGGACAGTGAACGCCACGGCCGCGCCAACCAGATGTTCTGGACCTGGTTCGCCGCCAACATCAGCATCCTGGGACTGCCCCTCGGGGCCACCCTGGTCGCCTTCCGCGGTCTCAACATCTGGCAGGCGATCCTCGTCGCCGTCCTCGGCTCGGTCGGCTCCTTCGCCCTGGTCGGTGTGCTGAGCCTCGCGGGCAAGAAGGGCGGCGCTCCCGCCCTGACCCTCTCCCGCGCCGTCTTCGGCCAGCGCGGGAACGCCGGCCCCACCCTCATCAGCTGGCTCAGCCGGGTCGGCTGGGAGACCATCACCACCACGACCGCCGCGTACGCGCTGCTCGCCCTGCTCAACCACCTCTTCGGCGTCGGGCGGAGCACCGTACTGACGCTGGTCTGCCTCCTCGTGTTCATCGCGTGCACCCTGCTGATCAGCGGGCTCGGCCACGCCACCATCATGTGGATCAACAAGTGGGCCACCGTGGTGTTCGGGGTGCTCAACCTCGTCGTGATCGGCTTCCTCGTCTCCACCGTCGACTGGGACAAGGTGCTGAACGCCGGAGCGGGCCCCACGAGCGCGGTGATCGGCGGGATCGGGTTCATCGCGGCGGGCACCGGCATCGGCTGGGCCAACGCCGGCGCGGACTATGCCCGTTACCTGCCCCGCTCGGTCCCCGCCGGACGGCTCGTGACCGCCTCGGCCTTCGGTGCGGGTATTCCGCTCGTGGTCCTCGTCTCGCTCGGCTCCCTGCTGTCGGCCGGTGACTCCACGCTCGCGAGCGCCGCCGACCCCGTCGCGGCGATCAACTCCCTGCTGCCCTCCTGGATGGCCGTTCCCTACCTGGTCGCGGCCTTCGGCGGACTGCTCATGTCCAACCATCTGTCCACCTACTCCGCCGGGCTCACCATGATCACCCTCGGTGTCCGGGTGCCGCGGCCCCTCGCGGTCGGGATCGACGTACTGCTGATGTTCCTCGGCGGCATCTACTTCATGCTCGTCGCCGACGACTTCTACGGCCCCTTCTCCACCTTCCTCACCCTGCTCGCCGTACCCGTCTCGGCCTGGATCGGCATCGTCCTCGTCGACTCGGCACGCGGCCGGCGCTACGACCCCGAAGCCCTCATGGACCGCACCCGCAGCAGCCGCTACTGGTACACCGCCGGGTTCCGGCTGCCCGCCGTAGCCGCCTGGGCCCTCGCGATCCTCGCGGGACTGCTGTTCACCGAGGCGTCCACGAGCGCCGACGACGTGTGGTTCTCCGGCCCGTTCGCCGACACCTGGCTCGGCACCAACGGCCTCGGCTGGGCGGTCACCATGGCCGTGGCGGCCGTCCTCTACGCCCTCGGCGCGCGGCCCGGCCCTGACACCGCCACCGGCCCGTCCGCCGACGACAGCCCGCAGCTCACCCAGGAGGCCCTTCGATGAACTCCCGGATCGTCCTGGTCGGAAACGTCATCGCCGACCTCGTCCTCGACGTCCCGGTGCTGCCGGAACGCGGCGGCGACGTGATCGCCACGCGCACCGAACTCACCGCGGGCGGCGGCTTCAACACCCTCGTCGCGGCCCGCAGGCTCGGCGCGCCCGCCGTGTACGCGGGACTGCACGGCACTGGTCCCTACGGGGACCTGGTCCGCTCGGCCCTCGCGCGGGAGGACGTCCGTCTGCTGCTGCCCGCCCGCACCGACGGCGACACGGGGTTCACCGTCGCCCTCGTCGACGAGGGCGAACGCACCTTCGTCACGAGTTTCGGCATCGAGGGCGGCCTCACGGAGCGCGACATCGAACAGGTGCGTGAGGCGCTGCGCCCCGGGGACACCGTCCAGCTCTCCGGCTACGCGCTCGCCCTGCCGGGCAACGGGCCGCTGCTCGCCGGCCTGGCGGCGCGGCTTCCCGACGGCGTCGTCCTGTGCCTCGACCCGGGCCCACTGGTCGCCGACATCCCGGCCGATGTGCTCGCACCGGTCCTCGCCCGCACCGACTGGCTCAGCTGCAACAGTCGCGAAGCCGGTCTGCTGACCGGGACGCGAGGGGTGGCCGCCGCCGAGGAGCTGCGCACACTCCTGCGGCCCGGCGCGGGGGTCCTCGTACGGGCCGACAAGGACGGCTGCCTGCTCGCGCTCGCCGACGAGGCGCCCCTCCACGTCCCCGGGTTCCCGGTCACCGCTGTGGACAGCAACGGCGCGGGCGACGCCCATGTCGGCGCCTTCCTCGCCCTCCTCGGCGCCGGGCTGACGCCCGCCGAGGCGGCCCGCGCGGCCAACGCGGCGGCGGCCCACGCCGTCAGCAGGAAGGGTCCGGCGACGGCTCCCGACCGCGCGGAACTCCTCGCCCTGTTGGGCCCCGACCCGCTGGCGCCTCGCGTCGCGGACGCCCTGGCGGGGTGAGGCGGGCCGGACGGCGACGGCCCTGCTCTCGTACACCTACGACGAACGGACATGTAGCGCTCCGCAACGACCGGGAAACGGCGAAGAGGAAACGGAGCGTTGTCGCGCACATGCTCGACTTCGAGCTGATGCCGAGGCTGAAGAACATCGGCTCCGCGAAGCTGTACCGGCCGGCGGCCGGTCAGGACGAGAACTGGCCGAACCGGGCTCCGTGCTCGCCACCGAGACGATCGACTGGGACCTGGTCGCCCAGCAGTGCGACCGGATCGTGAAGTTCGCCACCGCCCTGCGCCTGGGCACCGCCGAGGCCGAGCGGACCCTGCGCCGGTTCCCTCGTGGAGGAAGGCCGGGCCCCGGAAAGCGCTCCATGGTGGCACGACGTGGCGTGTTGTCTAGCCGACAGCCTCGTGGCCTTCGACAAGGGGGGTCAGGCCGTCGAGGAGGGCCTTCAGGCCGGATTCGAAGAGCGCGTCGAGACGCAGGTCATAGCCATCGCCGAAGCCTCCGACCACCTTGGTGAAGGTCGGGAAACGGCCGGATTCCACCAGTTCCCGGAGGACGGCGGCCCGGCTGTCCATCCACTGGTCTTCCGATTGACCTGTGGAGGCTTCGGCGTGCGCCTCCCATTCCAGGTGCACTGCCAGGCCCTGGACATGGCTGTAGATCAATACGTGGATGTCGAACAGGGTGGTGGGATCGAGGCCGTGGCCGTCGAGGGCACTCAGCACCCATTCCCCGTGGACCATCAGATTGGGCACGAGCAAGGGGCGAGTGAGAGAACCGAGCTGAGCCAGCCACGGGTGCCTGCGGTACAGGGCCCAGAGGGTCCGGGCACCCAGCTCGATGCGGGAGCGCCATCCTTCGGGCGTATCCGCGGGGTACGTCTCCTCGCCCAATGCCGCGTCGGCCATGAGCAGGACGAGGTCGTCCTTGCTGGGGACGTACCGGTAGGGCGACATGGCGGCGACGCCGAGCCGGGCCGCGACGCCGCGCATGGAGAGTGCTGACAGTCCCTCTGTATCGGCGATGCCGAGGGCTGTACGGACGATCCGGTCCAGGGTCAGCTCCTGCTCGCAGGACGGGGCGGGTGGCGAGTGCCTGCGGGGCGGCGTGACGGGAGCGGTTTCGGCGACGACGGTGCCGGTCCGGGGGCGGGTCTCGACAAGGCCTTCAAGGCGCAGAGTGGTGAGGGCCTTGGTGGCGGTGGCGAGCGCGACACCCCATTCCCTGGCGATCCGACGAGTCGAGGGAACCGGGTCCCCGGGGCCCAGTTCGCCGTCGATGATGCGTCGGCGGATCCCGGCGACGATGCGCAGGTATGGCGGCTGACCGGATGCGCCTGTGGGGTTCGTCACGCTCTGCCGCCTTCCCGATCTGTACTAGTGCAGAGGGTAGCAGCGAGGTCTCCGAACTGAGGTCGACTGCCCTAGTACAGAGCCGTCTTCTGGCCAGTTGAGGGGGGCTGCGCGTACGCCGTACGTTCAGGGTGCGTACAGCGTACTGGAGGAGTTCACATGCAGACTGTTCTCATCTCGGGCGGCGGGATCGCCGGGCCCGTGCTCGCGTACTGGCTTCGCCGCCACGGCTTCGAGGTCACTGTCGTCGAACGCGCCCCGGGTCCGCGCCCTGGCGGCCAGGCCGTGGACGTCCGCGGTGTCGCGCTCGACGTCGTCGAGCGGATGGGCCTGCTGGAACAGGCACGACGCGTACGCACCCGGATGCGTGGCATGTCGATCCTCGACCCCGAAGGCCATGAGATCGATCGCTCCACCGAGGCGACCTTCAGCAGCGGCCGGCTCGACAGCGACGACATCGAGCTGCTGCGCGAGGACCTGGTGCGGATGGTGTACGAACACACCCGCGCGGAAGCCGAGTACGTCTTCAGCGACAGCATCACCGCGCTGGACGAGGACGAGACCGGCGTGCGAGTCGACTTCACCCACGGGGCGTCCCGCACCTTCGACCTGGTGATCGGGGCCGACGGCCTGCACTCGACCGTTCGGCGTCTGGCCTTCGGCCCCGAGGGCCGCTTCGCCCATCACCTGGGCAGCTACCTCTCGGTGTTCAGTGCGGACAACTTCCTCGCACTGGACGACTGGCAGGTGTGGCTACGGGATGGCGACGCGGGCTTCGGCATCATGCCCGTGCGTGACAACACCGAGCTCAGGATCGCCTTCGGCTTCCAGTCCGCTCCCCTCGCCCAGGATCTCCGCGACGGCAGCGCCCTTCGTCAGCTCGTCGTCGACAAGCTCGCTTCTCTGAGATGGGAAGGGACCCCCCTGGCCGAGGCCGCTCGGGACGCACCCGATTTCTACTGCGATGCCATGGCTCAGATCCGGATGGACCACTGGTCACGCGGCAGGGTGGCCCTGCTCGGAGACGCCGGCTACTGCCCGTCCCCCCTCTCGGGTCAAGGCACCAGCCTGGCCCTTGTGGGCGCTCACGTGCTGGCCGACTGCCTCGCCCGGACACACGGTGATCACCGCGCCGCGTACTCCCGCTACGAGCAGCGGCTACGCCCCTTCGTCACCCTCAACCAGGCCCTGGCCACCGAGAATCCCGGCGGGCCCGCCTCCGAGGCATCCCTCACACACGCCAAAAAAGCACTGTCACTGGACAGTTGAAGCCTGGCCGAACGTGAGTCGAGTCGCCCCCACTTGTCCACGACCGGTGCTGTCGCCGAATCGGAGCAGGCCGAGTTCGGCCGGGTCTTCTCTGCACTTGTCTCCATGACCAGGATTCTTGCCCTCGCGCTCCGGTGCGGGAGGTGGCCAAGCGTGGGGGAGCCGTTCCGGGTGGCGTCGGACGGCGAGAGGCAACGTCACTCATCGGCAGGGGACTTCGCGATGCCCCTCGCGGAAGTGGGCCTCAGGAGAGGTTCACCAGCCGCAGGTACTTCGTCCAGTCCCACAGCTTGCCCGGGTCGGTGTGGTCGGTTCCCGGCACCTCGACATGGCCGAGGATGTGGGTGCGGTCCTTCGGGATGCCGTAGGTGTCGCACACGGAGGCCGTGAGTTTGGCGGAGGCCGCGTACAGGGCGTCCGTGAAGTACTTCGGCTGGTCGACCCAGCCCTCGTGCTCGATACCGATACTGCGCGTGTTGTAGTCCCAGTTGCCCGCGTGCCAGGCGACGTTCTTCTCCCGCACGCACTGCGCGACGTGCCCGTCGGCGGAGCGCACGAGGTAGTGCGCGCTGACCTGCTTGGCGGGGTTCTGGAAGATGTCCAGGGTGTCCTGGTAGTACTCCTGCGTCACGTGGATGACGACGTAGTCCACCGGATACTGCGAAGGACGCGAGGCCACCGTGTAGTTGGAGGAGCTCGCGGGGACCCACTCGGACCCGGGGTAGTCCATGGCCACCGATTCCTCGGCCTGGGCGGGGCCGCCGGAGAGCAGCACCGCGGGAACGGCGGCCAGCGCGGCTCCCCGCAGGAGTGCGCGTCGGCCGGGAAGAGACGGTCTCGCGTGGTCCATGTCTGCCTCGTCTCCTGATGGGAATGCCGGGTCCGCCGCGGACGCGGCCAGGGTGACCGAAGGTACGGGCTGGACCGCGGCCGGGGAAGAAGACGGTGCGCGCTCCGGCCGTCTCTGGCCGAAAACCAGCGGCTCGCCGCCCGACAAGTACGCGCTGCAAGGGAGTTGGCGGGCGAAGTGGGGGCGCCGTCTCAACCGGCGACGGACGCCGCCACCGGATCGTCCAGGACCGCGCGCACCACCGAGTGGGCCGCCCCCAGGAGCGGCCCCTCCCGGCCCAGCGCGGACACCGAGACCGGGCGGCTGGCCGTCGCCGTACGACGCGTCAGCTCCCTGCGCAGGGGAGGCAGCAGCCACGGGGCGAGCGGGGAGAGGGCCCCGCCGAGAACGACCCCGTGCGGGTCCAGCAGGTTCACCGCGCCGGACAGGGCGATGCCGAGCGCGCTGCCCGCGCCGCGCAGCGCCTTGAGCACGGCCTTGTCCCCGCCCTCCGCGCGGTCCACGAGCAGACCGATCCCGCCCGTTACCGGGGGGAGGCCCGCCGCCCGCCACACCGCCTCCTGTCCCGCGTACTGTTCGAGGCAGCCCCGGCCCCCGCAGGGGCACGCCGGTCCCTCGGGGCGTACGGGCACATGCCCCAGTTCGCCCGCGAAACCGTGCGTACCGCGTAGCAGCCGGCCGCCGAGGACGACCGCCGCCCCGATACCCACCGCGGCCGAGACGTGGACGAAGTCCTCGGCGGACTCCTCCTGCGTCCACAGCTCGGCGAGGGCACCGAAGTTGGCCTCGTTGTCGACGGTGACGGGCAGGCCGTGCGGCAGCAGCGGAGCGAGATCCGTGTCCACCCATCCGAGATTGGGCGCCCGCACCACGAGCGGCTGTTCACGGGCCACGAGGCCCGGGACGGCGACGGCGAGCCCAGCGGGCCGCAGGCCCAGGGCGCGGGCCCGCCCCGCCACCTCGTCCACGAGCGCGCCGAGTTCGGCGAGGACCGGCTCCGGCGGCCGGTCGCGGTTGTCCACCGGGTGCAGTTCCCGGACCCGCACGGCTCCGCCCAGGTCGATCGCGCAGACGGCGAGGTGGTCCACCCCGATCTCGGCGCCGAGACCGGCCGGCCCCTCCGAGCTGACCGCGAGCGCCGAACCGGGGCGCCCCACCCGGCCGGGGCGCTGGGGACCGAGCTCGTCGAGCAGGCCGGCCCTGATCAGTTCGTCGACGAGCGTCGAGACGGCGGCCCGGGTCAGCCCGATCCGGGCCGCGACTCCCGCCCGTGACAACGGACCGTGCGCGGCGACCGTGTGCATCACCCGGGACAGGTTGCGACGCCGCATCCCCTGCTGGGTGTCGGGCAGTGCCGCGGTCATCGCCGGCCCGCTTCCGTGCCGGGCGACGACGCGGCGGCGCCCGCCCGGGCGGTGGACGGGGGCGCTCCCGCCGCCCCCGCCGGTCCGTCCGTTCGCCCGCCGCCACTCGCTCGCACTGTCAACGCCCGCCGCCTCGCCTCTCGTTGCTCGTCCATCCGTCCCAGCGGGGGCCGGAACCTGCGCCCGTACCCCACGCCATTGGCCCACCTCCGGAACGCGCCCGCTTCCGGAGACCCGGGCCCGCCCGGGCCGTCGCCGCCGCCTCGGGAACGCGCCCCGTCCGTGACGCGCTCATGCCGGGGACGTCGCGCCGCCACCCAGCAGCGGTGCCGCGTCGGAGAGTACCCCGGCGATGAGCGCGAGGGTCGCCCCGTCCCGCTCGACCGCCTCCAGGACCGGTCCGTCGGCCGTTCCCCAGCGGCGGGCCACCGCGGCCGGGTCCTCACCGGTCAGCACGCCCGCCGCCTGGGCCGCCGCGCCCAGCGCGACCAGCTCCCTCGCCTGCGGCACCTGCACCGGACGGCCCGACAGCCGCAGCACCGTACGCTGCCACGCCGTCCCGCGCGCCCCGCCGCCGATCAGCAGGAGCGGTTCCGCACTGTCGCCGGACTCCTGCCCCAGCACCAGCCCCAGTGCGTCGAGGAGGGAGTACACCGCCCCGTCGTAGGCCGCCTGGAGCAGTTGTCCGCCGCTCGTCGAGTGGCGCAGCCCCGTCAGCAGGCCGGAGGCGCCGGGCAGGTTCGGGGTGCGTTCACCGTCCAGGTACGGGAGGAAGGCGGTCTCCCCGCCCGGTTCCACGGCCTCCCGGTCGAGGCCCAGCAGCGCCGCGACCCGGTCCACGGCCTGGGTGCAGTTGAGAGTGCAGGCCAGCGGCAGCCAGTCGCCGCGCGCGTCCGCGAAACCCGCGACGGTGCCGCTCGGGTCGGCGGGGCGGTGCCGCGAGACCGCGTAGACCGTGCCCGAGGTGCCCAGACTCAGCACGGGGGTGCCCGGGCGCAGCCCGAGCCCCAGGGCGGCGGCCGCGTTGTCGCCGGTGCCGGCCGCGACCAGGGTGCCCGCCGCGAACGGCAGCCCCACCGAGTCCCGCACCGTGCCCGCCACCTCCCCGGGCCGTACGATCTCCGGCAGCTTCGCCGGGTCGAGGCCGATCAGGTCGAGCAGTTCCCGGTCGTACTCCTCGGTCGACGCGTTCCACCAGCCGGTTCCCGAGACGTCGCTCCGGTCGGTCGTGCCCCGTCCCGTGAGCCGTTCGGTGAGGTAGTCGTGGGGCAGGCGCACCGCCGCCGTGGCGCCCGCCACCTCCGGCTGGTGCTCGGCCAGCCAGGCCCACTTGGTCGCCGTGAACGAGGAACCCGGGACGCTGCCGGTGCGCTGGGCCCACGCCTTCGGCCCGCCCAGACGCTCGATCAGCGCCTCGGCCTGCGGCGCCGAGCGGACATCGTTCCACAGCAGCGCGGGCCGCACCGGCCTGCCGTCCGCGCCCAGAGTCACCAGGCCGTGCTGCTGGCCGCCGACCGACACGGCCGCCGCCTGCCGCGCCACCGGACCGCACTGGGCGAGAGCGTCGGTCAGCGCGGTCCACCACTGCTCGGGGTCCGACTCCTTGCCGCTGCCTCCCGTCACCGTGTGCGGTGCCTGACCGCTCGCGAGGACCCGCCCGGTGGGCACGTCCACGACCAGGGCCTTCGTCGACTGCGTCGAACTGTCGATCCCGACGACGAACGGGCCCTCGGCCTGCTCGGGTGCTGTCATCACTCTCTCCGTTCCGGGAGGCCGCCGCGTCCCGCGCCGGCCGCTGCCACGCCTGCCCGAAGGGCTACCCGTCTTTGCCCGCCCCGTCCAGTACCGCGGCCCCCGAAGCGGAGCCGAGCGGGGGACGAGGCGGAGGCTTTCCGGACCCCGCTCTTCACAGCCGCGCCTCGGGAGTCTAATTTGTAAACCGGCATGACGAAATAGGCGAGGGAGCCGCACATGAACTACCAGCCCACCCCGGAGGACAAATTCAGCTTCGGTCTGTGGACCGTCGGCTGGCAGGGCCGGGACCCCTTCGGGGACGCGACCCGCCCGGCCCTCGACCCGGTCGAGTCCGTACAGCGGCTCGCCGAGCTCGGCGCCTGGGGCGTGACCTTCCACGACGACGACCTGATCCCCTTCGGCTCCACGGAGAGCGAGCGGGAGGGCATCGTCAAGCGCTTCCGCCAGGCCGTCGACGCCGCCGGACTGGTCGTCCCGATGGCCACCACCAACCTGTTCACCCACCCCGTCTTCAAGGACGGCGGGTTCACCTCCAACGACCGCGACGTACGGCGCTTCGCGCTGCGCAAGGTCATCCGCAACATCGATCTGGCCGTCGAGCTGGGCGCCGAGACCTATGTCGCCTGGGGCGGCCGGGAGGGCGCCGAGTCGGGCGGGGCCAAGGACATCCGCCTGGCCCTCGACCGGATGAAGGAGGCCTTCGACCTGCTCGGCGAGTACGTCGTCCAGCAGGGCTACGACATCCGCTTCGCCATCGAGCCGAAGCCGAACGAGCCGCGCGGCGACATCCTGCTGCCCACCGTCGGCCACGCCCTCGCCTTCATCGAGCGCCTGGAGCGCCCCGAGATGTACGGCGTGAACCCGGAGGTCGGCCACGAGCAGATGGCCGGGCTCAACTTCACGCACGGCATCGCGCAGGCCCTGTGGTCGGGCAAGCTGTTCCACCTCGACCTCAACGGCCAGACCGGCATCAAGTACGACCAGGACCTCCGCTTCGGCGCCGGTGACCTGCGGTCCGCGTTCTGGCTCGTGGACCTGCTGGAGACGGCCGGCTACGAGGGGCCGCGCCACTTCGACTTCAAGCCGCCGCGGACCGAGGACTTCGACGGCGTGTGGGCCTCGGCGGCCGGCTGCATGCGCAACTACCTGATCCTCAAGGAGCGGGCCGCCGCCTTCCGCGCCGACCCGAAGGTCCAGGAGGCGCTGCGCGCGGCCCGTCTGGACCAGCTCGCCGCGCCCACCGCCGAGGACGGCCTCGCCTCTCTCCTCGCCGACGACTCCGCGTACACGGGCTTCGACGTGGAGGCCGCCGCCGCCCGCGGCATGGCCTTCGAGCAGCTCGACCAGCTCGCGATGGACCACCTGCTGGGTGTCCGGGGCTGACCCGCGGAATCCCGGCCCGGCGGCCGCTGTCCAGGCCGCCGGGCCGTCGTACGTCCGACAGCCGGGCTCAGCATGGGCCGGCGGCCTCCGCGGCCGACGGGGCGCCGGCCTCGGGAGCCGTGGGCAGGTCACGCACCCGGCGTACCGGTGAGAACAGCAGGATCAGCGCCGAGAGCGGCACCCCCGCCGTCATGATCCACAGAGCGGGACGCACGCCGAGCACGGTACCGAGCGTCCCGCCCAGGAGGGCGCCGAGCGGAATGGTGCCGTAGTTCAGGAAGGCGGTGCTCGCCGTCAGCCGGCCCAGCAGCCGGGGCGGGCAGTAACGCTGCTGGAACCCTGCCTTGACGACGTTGCCCCCGACGACGCCCGCCGAGACGCTGAACCCGCCGAGTACGAACAGCAGCAGCCCGGGGCCGTCGAAGGTGAGCGGGATGAACAGGGCGCCCACCGGCAGGCCGAGTTCGCACAGCAGAGTCGCCCGCGCGGAGCCGAACCGGCGGGCGGCCCGGCGGCCCACGAGCGCGCCCACGACCCCGCCCGCCCCGGCTGCCGCGACCAGCAGGCCGACCGTCCCCGAGCCGGCCCCCACCTCCCGGACCAGGAACAGCACCTGGAGCGACTGGTATCCCATGAGGGCGAGGTTCGAGCAGGCCCCGAACAGGGTCAGTGTCCGCAGCCACCGGTCGCGCGCCACCAGGCGAAGCCCCTCGACGACCTCCCGCGCCATCGAACGGCCTCGCCCTCCGGGCCGGGAGGGGGCGGGCTCGCGGTACCTGATGCCGCGCAGACACAGGAGCGCCACCGCGAAGGTCGCCGCGTTCACGAGCATCCCGTTCACCGCCCCCGCCGCCTGGGCGACGAGACCGCCGGAGCCCAGACCGGCGATCTGCGCCGCGGACGCGCTGCCGTGCAGCTTGGCGTTTCCCTCGGACTGGTCGGCCGGGTCCAGGACGCTCGGCAGGTAGGCGGTGTACGCCGTCTGGAAGAACACGGCCGCCGTCCCCGTGAGCAGGGCTACGCCCACGAGGAGGCCGAGACTCAGGAAACCGCACCACGCGGCGAGCGGGACGCTCAGGAACAGCACGAGCGAGGCACCGGCCGCAAGCAGCATGATCGGCCGGCGCGGCAGCCGGTCCACCCAGGCACCGACGGGCAGCCCGACGAGCAGCCAGGGAAACCAGACGGCGCCACTCAGCAGGCCGACCTCGAAGGTGCCCGCGTCCAGTTCCGACAAGGCCACGAGCGGCATCGACACCCCGGTGACGGAGGCGCCGAACCGGCCGGCGGTCTCCGCGCACCACAACAGCCGGAAGTCCCGGTGCCGGCGCAGCAATCCGCCCCGGGCCGGGCGCACTTCACCTACGGGCGCGACACGTGGAGGAGCGGGGTGTCCGGTCGGTTCGGGCATGCGTGGCAGCGTAGGTCGTCCGCCATCCGCCGTCCACGGAGTGTTGCGCCGAAGGCGGCGGCAGACGCCCCGGTGGTGGTGGTCCGGGAGGTACGGACCACCACCACCGGGGCGTCATGGCCGCCGGGACGGTCAGCAGTGGTTGGGCACGTTGCCCTTGTCGTTGCCCTTCAGGTAGATGGCGCTCACGTACCCGATTCCGCCACTGTTGAGCTGGAGACGCACCCAGTTGCGGTTGCTGATCCCCTTGTCGGTGACGAGGTCGCCCTCCAGCCAGCACAGCGCGTCGTAGCTGTAGTTGGCGTTGACGTGGCTGACGACCCGCTCGCCCTTGGCCGGCCCGGCGTGCACGTTCCCGTAGGTCCACGCGGTCACCGAGGTGGCGGCGAACGCCGGTGAGGCGGCGAGTACGCCCGCCCCGGCCAGTGCCAGGCTCGCTCCGCCCAGGGCGAGGGCGCGCTTCGTCTTCGTACCGAGCATGTGCGTCTCCCGTTGGTCTCGCGCAGGCACGGCGCACCCTTCGGATGGCCGTGGTGCCGGGGCCGGGCCGGGCGTGGTCCTGACGCCACGCACCGGCCGGTCCGTCCGACGGGCTCCACCCTTGTGGATCACCGGAAGGCGATCAATCGCTGAGGGGAACGAGTGCACTCCGTCGCGTTCGCGGCGCCCGTTCGACCAGCGGATTCCTGCCCGGAATGCCTCGGAGCGCCCGTGCTGGAAGGTTTACGTCCGCGAAGACATTCGTTCGGGGGACGGGCGCCCGACAGCACTGACGGGCACCGGGGCGGGGGCCCGCTTCCTTCAGGCCCTTGCGGACGGCCCGGTGGTGTCCTCGTCCTCCTCGTCGCCCGCAGCGAGGACGTACGCCGTCGCGGGGTCGTCGCAGCGGGCACCGGCAGGCACCCAGTGGCCCTGCTCCAGGCGGTACGGCCGCCAGTTCCGCCGGGTCCAGCCGTACCTGCCGCTCGTCCGCCGTCCAGCGGTTGCCCGGACGTTCCGGCTTCGGCCCCTCTCCCTCCTCCCTCCCACGCGGACTCCAGCGCGGACGCCGCCCGGCGCGACTCGTTGGGCCCCGGCTCCCCGTCGAGGCCGGGCAACAGCAGTCCTCTGGCGGTGAACTGAGAGGCGAGCAGGGCCGCGGCACCCCAGAAGAGCCCGGTGGGATCGTGCCCTCACCGGTCCGCAGCCGGGTCAGCACAGGCAGCGTGGAACGCACCGGGCGCAGGAGCGCGGGCACCTCGCGACACATGACGGCGCCCGTGCGGTCCGGCAGGGCGGGTCCGACAGTGGCCGGCTCCGTGCCCAGGAGCGCCGCGACGGAGTGGAGCCAGGTGTCCGCAGCGTCCGGTGGGTCCTGCGACCCCCAGAAGGCCAGGCGCGCGGCGCGGAAGTTCGTCCGGCCCCGGGGGCAGGAACACGACGGAAGCGGCCGCCGGCACGGCGATCCCGGAGGCGGATGCCGATGGTGGTGGTACGAGCAACACGACTCCCTGCGAGGGTCCTGTACGGCTACCGGGGCATTCGTCAAGTTTGACTACTGGGCGGGCGGGGCGCCGAGGACAACTCATCAGGGCCGGGGCCGGGAGGCCGGAAGCGACCGACGGGGGGTGGAGGCACCCGCACCCTGTGGCCTGCCACAGGGTCGGGGGCGTGGCAGACCACAGGTGAGTACGGGGGGTTGCCTCATGGTCGCGTTGCGTGTCCCCGCCGTACGTTCGACGCACAGGCCGCATCCACCAGCCACCGGAGTCCTCATGACCCAGACCACACCGCCCCCGACGCTGCCGCGATCCCAGGGTTCCCGCGCCGTGGAGCCGGACGGAACACCACGCGAGGGCAGCGAGTTCACCCCGCTGCTGCGCGCGGTGAAGGGGCAGGGGCTGCTGGAGCGCCGCACCGGCTGGTACGCCCGCACCATCGTCGTGAACACCCTGACGCTCGCGGCCGTCGTGACCGGGATGATCCTGCTCGGCGACGTGTGGTGGACCCTGCTCCTCGCACCGATCCTCGCGGTCTTCTCGGCCCGAACGGCCTTCGTCGGGCATGACGCGGGGCACGCGCAGATCACCGCGGACCGCGGGACCGGTCGGCTGATCGGCCTCCTCCACGGCAATCTCCTGCTCGGCATGAGCTACGCGTGGTGGAACGACAAGCACAACCGCCACCACGCCAACCCCAACCACGTCGACAAGGACCCCGACGTCGCCGCCGACGTCCTGGTCTTCTCCCAGGACCAGGTGGCCGAGCGCACCGGGCTGCGCCGCTGGCTCACCCGCCACCAGGCCTGGCTGTTCTTCCCGCTCACCCTGCTGGAGGGCTTCGCCCTGAAGGTGCACGGCTTCCAGGACCTGCGCCGCCAGTCGCCGAGGGAACGACTGGTCGAGGGCACCCTGCTGCTCGTGCACGTCGTCGCCTACCTGACACTGCTGCTGACCGTCCTGTCCCCGCTCAAGGCCCTGCTCTTCCTCGTACTGCACCAGGCGGCCTTCGGACTGCACCTCGGGATGGCCTTCGCGCCCAACCACAAGGGCATGGAGATGCCCGACCCCGACGGCGAACGCTGGGGACACCTGCGCCGACAGGTCCTGACCTCGCGGAACATCAGGGGCGGCCCGGTCACCGACTGGTTCCTCGGCGGCCTCAACTACCAGATAGAGCACCACCTGTTCCCGAGCATGCCCCGCCCCCACCTGCGCCTGGCCCGCCCACTGGTGCGCGCCCACTGCCGGGACCTGGGCCTGCCCTACACGGAGACCGGGCTGGTCGACTCCTACCGTCAGGCCCTCGGCCACCTGCACGAGGTCGGAGAGCCCTTGCGGGCGGGAGAGTAGAAGAACCGCCGTGCGGGAGAATGGACGGGGACCCGGAGGCGGGTCAGGGTAGGAAATCAGGGTTGCGTCAGGGTCCGGAACGGCGATCCACTGGAACCGTCGCGGGCGCGATGCCGTTCTCAGTTCAGAGGCGGCAGGTGGCCGCCAAGGAGGCGACACACATGTCGAAGAACGCGAAGGTAGCCGCAGGAGGAGCCGTCGTCGGCCTGATCCTGCTCATCTGGCTCCCCTGGTGGGCGGCTCTCCTGATCATTCTCGGGGTACCGGCCGCCGCCTACCTGGCGCTGGACCCCTCACAGCGACGCAGACTGCGCCGCGCGGGGCGTAAGGAACTGCGCCGCTGAGCCGCCCGGGGCGCTGAGAGCAGGCCCGGGGCGCCCCGCTCCACGGCCGGTGGCCGGAAGCGTGGCGCCCCGGGGCCGGGCGGGGGCCCGCTCGGGCGCGCCGCGCTCGGGCCGGGCGGTTTCCTCAGGCGGGGTGCACCGCTATCTCGTCCAGGGCGGTCAGGAGGCCGGGCAACTCGGGCCCGCGACCAACCGGGAAGATCTCGCCGGGCTCCTCGTCGAGAAGGACGAAGGCGATGTCGTCGGTCCGGGCCACGAGCGACCAGCCCGGTCCGTCGGCCCGCAGCATCCGTGCCTCGTCCGTGGCGAAGGCCGACCGCACCCGGCCCGGAGGCGGCGGAGCACTGAGGTAGCCCCGCGCCTCGGCCAGCACCCGGCGCACGAGGCCACGGCTGACCGGCGAAGGGCCGGCGCAACCCGTCCGCTCCTGCCCGTCGTCGGCGTCCCCGGCCCGCTTCCGCCCGTCGCCGTCCCCGGCCCCGTCCTTTCCGGTGTCGGCAGGGGAGCCGGATACGAGGGTCGCCGCGCTCGTGTCGGTCGCCTCCACGGGCTCGGCCGCATCGCTCTGCGCCGCGTTCCCGGCGGGTGCGGGCAGGAACTCCTCGTCCGCGATCTGTTCCCGCCACACGTGCCACTGCCGGGCTATCTCGTCGGCGCCCAGCCTGCGCTGGGCCGGACCCCAGCCCTCCTCGGCGGGCGGGGCCAGCGGCGCGAGACCCTCGGCACCGTCCTCCGGTCCCGGATCGTGGGGAGCGGGCACACCGGGTGCGGACACCGAGAGCGCCATCGGCCAGCCGGGCAGGGAGGCCAGCACCGTGTCCGGCGTGGGGGAGAGGTCGTACTCCATCCCGCAGTCCCAGGAGGCGATCGCCACAGCGACGACCGACACGTCGTCCACCACGACCGTCCACCGCGCCCCGTGCCCGTCCTGGCCCAGGACCAGCCCGTAACCGCGGGGGGAGGGCGGCAGGCCGAGCCGTGCGCATGCCTCGGGGAAGTCGTCCCCCAGCGTGCCGGGGAACTGGGCGGGCGTCAGCAAGGCCGCCGTCAGCACATAGAGCGCCTCGTCCTGCTCGTCCCGCGTGCCCGGCGGCTCCGTCTGCGGCACGTCCGTCTCCCTTCGCGTGCCCGGCCTCGCACTGCGCGTGCGCCGCGGCGTGTATGCCGTCGGTCGGCGCACCTTAACCAGTGAGTAACCTGCGCGTCGAGACTCCGGGACACAGCCGCCGCGAAGCCTTCACGCGGTCTCCTCCGTGCCGGTGCGCGAGCCGCGCCCCTCTGCGCCGTCCTTGTCCGCGCTGTCAGCCCCGGCCCCGGCCCCGGCGTCGGCGTCAGCCCCGGCGTCAGCTTCGGCCTCGGTCGAGCGCCGGGAGACCGCGAGGAAGCGCTCGTCCTCGTCGACGTAGGTGAGCAGGTGCCAGCCGGCGGCGGACAGCAGCGCGGTCAAGTGCGGCCTTGCCCGTAGATCCCCGGGACCGGGACGGCGGCCCTGCCGGGCGGCGAGCGCGGCCCGGCCCAGCGGATGGAACAGGACGAGCCGCCCGTCCGGGCGCACGACTCGGGCCAGTTCCCGCAGACCCGCCACCGGTTCGGGCAGATGCGCGATCAAGCCGGCGGCGAAGACCGCGTCGAGCGCCCCGTCGGACAGGGGCAGCCGGGACACGTCGGCGAGCAGGAGCAGCGCCGCCCTGTCCCGCCCCCTGCGCCTGGCCTCCCCCAGCATCTCGGGCGTCAGGTCTGCGCCGAGCACCGTACCGGCGGGCCCCACCCGCTCGCGCAACGGTGGCAGGGCGCGGCCGGTCCCGCAGCCCGCGTCCAGCACCGCGTCACCCGGCCGCAAGGCCAGTTCGTGCGTCGCGGCCGTGTACCGGGGCAGGTCATCGGCGAACCTGTCGTCCCAGCCGGCCGCGCGCGAACCGAAGAACTCCTGCACACGCGTGTGATCGTGACCGCTCATGCCGCCATGCTCCCGTGCGGTCCAGGTACGGCGAAGCGGCCGTACCCGTGGAGGGCCGCCGGCCGCTTCGCCGTACCGGACAGCCGGCACCGGGGAGTGCTGATCAGGTCAGACAGCCGAAGCCGCGGCCTCCGTCCCCTGTCGCCGGGCGGAGCGCACGGAGGGAGCCAGCAGACGCTGCGCCAGTTCGCCGAAGAGCAGCCCGAAAGCGGTCCACAGGACCAGCTGGATGGAGACCGAGGAGACCCTGAACTGCCACAGCAGTGTGGCGGGGAAGTCGTGTCCCACCTCATTGACGGACGGCAGGAAGGCGTAGGCGAGACCGACAGCCACCCCGAACCCGGCGAGAGCCACGACCGTGGCCCACCAGTTCCCGAGAGCCGGTGCCAGCCGCTTGCCCGCGATGACCGTCGCGATCGCGAGCAACACACTGAGAAGCATCATCAGACCGTAGAGCGCGGTCCGTTTGCCGATCGTGTCCGGGTCGCCCACCGCCGGCGGGTTGGCCGGGTACTTGAAGAAGGGCACGAGGTAGACGGCGACGAGACCGGAGGCGGCCATCAGCGCGGCCGTGGCCCGGGGGCCGAAGCGGCCGACGCGGCCCAGGGCGAAGCAGTAGGCGAGGGCGACGATGCCGCCGAAGGCGACCCCGTAGACCAGGACGCCCGTCGCCAGACCGGCGGTGGACTGCAGCCCGCGGCTGACGACCTCGACCTCGTGCTCGTGGCCGCCACCCCCACCGTGGGAGTGGCTCTCCTCCAAGGAGATGGCCGCGTCCACCCGGGGCTCCCCGAGCAGATAGGCGACGACGAGTGCGAGCAGACCGGCCCCGAGGCCGGCGAGCATGCCACGCACCAGAAGATTTCTGACAGTGCCGGAGTTCATGTGGATCGGTGCCGCCCCGTCAGTGGCAGGGGAAGCCGAGCAGGTGCCGGCCGTCGTGGACCCACTCGTGCACGCCGGTGCCCGAGAAGACCGAGGTGGCACCCTGTTCGGCGCCCACGAAGTACAGCAGGGCCAGCATGAGGATGCCGAAGAACACGGCCCACGGAAGGACGGCGCGGATCGGCAGACGAAGCGGTGTGGTGGTGCCCGAGGTGGGCTGAACGACAGACTGCGCCATGGCAGTGGCCTCCGGTAGGGAACTCGCGTCCCGGTCGATGGAGCTCGGGTGCGGCATGACGGGTCTGACTCGACCGGTTCGGGACCGGCATACAGTGGCGCGACCGTCCCGGGCTCTCACCGGGTTCCGTCATGTCGCGAGTAATGTCACCGGGACGATATCGCTCACCTGTCCGTACGCCAAGAGCGTCTCGGCGTGGACAGCGCGCCCCCGGGCCCCAAGTGGGGCTCGCGGCGTGGTTTTTGAGAACACGGCTGGAGGTCGGGCATGACGGTGCGAGTGATCCTGGTCTCACCAGCCCACAGCGTCGCGCTCGAACGGTCCGCCTTCGACGACGGCCTGCCGCTCACCGAACGTGGGCGCGCCGCCGCGGCGGCCGCCCGGTTCGCCGGCCTCGTGCACCCGCCCCGCCGAGGACGCGTCCTGCTCTCGCCGTCCGTGCGGTGCCACGAGACGGCGGAGGCCCTCGGCCTGGACGGAAGTCCCGACGTGTCGTTCGCCGGACAGTCGGTGGGGGACTGGCGGGGACGTGCGCTCGACGAACTCACGGCCACCGAACCGGAGGCCGTCCGCCGCTGGCTGGAGGACCCGGGCTACGTACCGCCGGGCGGTGAACCGCTCGACGCGCTCATCCGCCGGGTGGGCGCCGGGCTCACCGGCCTCGCCGCGGGGGAGGAGGCGACCGCCGGACGCCGGCATGTCCTGGTCGTGGAGCCCGACGCGGTGCGCGCGGCCGTCGTGCACGCCCTGCGTCTGCCGGCGGCCGCGTTCTGGCGCCTCGACGTCCGGCCCCTGAGCGTCACGGATCTCTCCGGTCGCTCCGGACGGTGGAACCTCCGCCTGGGGAACGCGGAGGACTGACAGCCGGGGCGCGACGCGGCCTCGCCGGACGTGAGCGCCCGGTCCTTCTCGTCGACGCCCGCCGGTTCGCCCCGGTGCTCGGCCGACGGCATGTCACGAGTCGGCCCGGGGCGGGTGGAGGACGCGGCGGTGCTTGCCGGCGGACCCGGCAGGGTCTGGCGTGATCTGTCGGGGGCCTGCCCGTGGTAAGTGCGGAGGCTGAGAGGCTCCCCGCCGGCGATCCCGAAGCCTCCGGTCCACGGGAGGGTTCCGCGAACCGGAGGCCGGGGTCGGTCAGGCGCGGCCGAACCGCTCTCCCGTCAGTTGGCGACCCCTCCCACGGCGACGACGTTGTCGACGCGCAGCCGCACGACGAGTTCACCCGGAACGCCGTTGCGCCTGCCGAACTCCTCGGCCTGCTCGGGGCCCACGTACCGTTCGGCGATCCGCGTCGCCCACGCCACAAGGGCCTCGGAGTCCTCAGTGATCTCGACGTGCCCCTCCAGGGTCACGAAGGAGAAGGGAGGGCGGTCGTCGTCCACGCAGAGCGCCGCCCGTCCGTCGCGGGCCAGATTGTGCCCCTTGACGGTTTCCTTTCCGGTGTTGAAGAGCACGTCGCCGCCGTCCAGTACGAACCAGATCGGGGCGATGTGGGGCCTGCCGTCCGCCCGCACCGTGGCCAGTTTTCCCGTCCTTGTCCCCTTGGAGACGAAGTTCTGCCATTCCTCATCGGTCATGTTGTGTGCCATGTGACCATCCTGCTTGTCGAGACCGTGGGGGTGGGGAAGGCTGGCAGTGCGGTTCCTCCGGTCGGGGGGACGTTGTCGGACGGGGAGTGCGGAACGTGGCGCAGAACGCGAGAATCGGCTGGCTCCTGGACGAACTGACCCAGCGGGTCGGAAGCGTCAGGCACGCCTTGGTCCTGTCCAACGACGGCCTGGTCACCGGGGTGAGCAGCGAACTGGCACGGGAGGACGCCGAGCACCTCGCCGCCGTCTCCTCCGGGCTGCACAGTCTGGCCAGGGGGTCCGGGCGCTACTTCGGTGCGGGTGGCGTCCGGCAGACCATGATCGAGTTCGATGACGCCCTGCTCTTCGTGACCGCCGCCGGTGACGGCAGCTGCCTGTGTGTCCTGAGCACCGCGGACGCGGATGTGGGCCAGGTCGCCTATGAGATGACGCTGCTGGTGAACCGGGTCGGTGAGCACCTCGGCGTCGGCAGCCGCAGGCCACAACAGACCGGCTGACGAAGCGTCCCCGCGCTGCTTCATTATCGTCGCACCCCTTCCCACCTCGCTCTTTGTGAGTTATCCACAGGCCGAGCGCGAAGTCTGTCCCAAGAGCTACGTTTCCTCCCGAGACCTGAACGCGTCGTACGGGGGAGATCGTCATGGCGGAGAACCACACAGAGAACCGACTGTCCGGTGCGGACCCGGGGCGGCCCCGCATGCCGAGGGGGACGCTCACGCCCCAGGCGCTGCCCAGTCCGCCGCCACTGACGTCGAAAGCCGCTCCACCTCTTCCACCGGCCGAAGCGGCCGGCAGGCTCGGGCTCGGTAAGCGGGAGTTCGAACTCGCGGCGGAAATCGGCCTGTTCGCCTCCACGCCGGGCGATGCCGGCTCGGTGCGCACCGTCCCCGGCGAGGAGGTCGCACGGCTGCGCGCGGTCCCGGGTTTCCCCGCGAGCCTGCGCGAGCAGGTGCGTACGGCGGGTACCGCGGAAGCCGCGGCCCTGCTGGACATCGCGCCGAACCGTTTCGGACGGCTCGCGCGCTGCGGCCAGCTCGTCCCGGTCCGCTTCTACGTCAACCGCTACCGCGCCGTCGTCTGGCTGTATCGCGTGGCCGAGCTGCGGGAATTCGCCGCCTGGCGGCCCGAACTGCTGAAGGGGCCCCTCGTCGGGAGGCTCGGACCCGACCCGACGGAGGATCTTCGGCCGGTCTCCTGGCGTCGGCGCCGCCGGGAGTGTCTGGGCCGCGTCACGAGGGATCCGTGGGAGCGGGCGGCGCTGTTCGCCGCGCAGCTCGGCCCCTCGGCTGTCGCCGCGCTCGTTCCCGACACCGCCGAGTGCGACTACCTCCACCGACTGCGACCCGAGGCCTATCGCCCGGCCGTGCCGGGGAGCCCGGCCGAAGCGGTCCTCGGCCCTGTGCTCCATGCGCGCGGTGCTGAGGAAAGAGGGCTCCTGAGCGCCTGTCTCGGCGACGAACTGCGAGTTGCCCGCGCCGTCCGCCCAGCACCCCGGCCGGCCCGAGTGCCCCGGCCGGCGCCGGCCGCGGACCCCGGGACCGCGCGGCCCGCGGACACCTGTCCCTCGCCCCTGCCACGGCCTCTCACGCCGACGGACACCGCACCGGTGCCCGCGGCCGCGGCGCGCCCGGTTTCCCTTCCCTCGGCGCTCCTGGAGGAGGACGACGGGCGGAGGGACGGCGCGCTGAGGGGCGGCCGGCGGAGGGAACGTGCCGGAGCCCGGCGCGGAGCCGGGCGCCTGGGGATGTGGCGGCGTCTGGTCCGGAGGCGGCCGTGAAGTGCCCGTGGCCGGTGCGCTCCCGGCGGGCCCTACCGCGCGAGCGGGCCGCCGTCGCGGGAACGGAACAGCCCTTCCTGCACCACCGAGACGAGCAGGTTGCCCGACCGGTCGTAGATGCGGCCGCGGGCGAGGCCGAGCCCTCCGGTGGCGATCGGCGACTCCTGCTCGTAGAGCAGCCACTCGTCCGCGCGAAACGGGCGGTGGAACCACATCGCGTGGTCCAGCGAGGCCAGATCGAGTACCCGCGCGCCCCACAGGGGTTCGACCGGCAGCCGGACGGCGTCCAGCAGGGTCGTGTCGCTGGCGTAGGTGAGCGCGCACGTGTGCACGAGCGGGTCGTCACCGAGCGGGGTCACCGCCCGCATCCACACCGCGCTGCGCGGCTCCGCGCCCGCCGCCTCCTGCGTGGTCCAGCGCAGCCGGTCCACGTAACGGATGTCGAAGGGCTGTCTGCGGGCCATCCGCTCCAGTTCCTGAGGCAGACCGCCCAGATGCTCCCGCACCTCGTCCGCGAGGCGGGGCAGCGCCTCCGGATCCCCCAGTTCTCTGGCCGGCGGCAACTGATGGGCGAAGGCCCCCGGCTCCGGGAGGTGGAAGGAGGCGGTCAGCGCGAAGATGGTCCGCCCCTGCTGCACGGCCGTGACACGCCGCGTCGTGAAGGACCTGCCGTCCCGCACCCGTTCGACCTCGTACACGATCGGGACCCCGGGCCGGCCCGGGCGCAGGAAGTACGCGTGCAGCGAGTGCACCGGCCGGTCCGGCGGAGTCGTCCGGCCCGCGGCGACGAGAGCCTGCCCTGCCACCTGACCGCCGAAGACCCGTTGCAGCGACTCGTCCGGGCTCTGCCCCCGGAAGATGTTGACCTCGATCCGCTCCAGGTCGAGCAGGTCCACCAGGCGCTCGGGGCGCACCTCGTCGTCGGGCGGGATCATGTGCGGGGCTCCTTCTCGCGGGCCTGGGCGGGAAACCCGCCGTGGCCGAAACGGTCCACGGCGGGGGAGCGCGGGCGCTGCCCGCGGTCGGCGGGGCGCCGGACGCTACAACTGCCCCACCGCGGTGACACGGACGACGGCGCGGCCCTCCGCGTCCGAGGCGGTCAGGTCGATGTCGGCGCTGATGCCCCAGTCATGATCGCCCTCCGGGTCCGCGAAGATCTGCCGCACACGCCACAGGGCGTCCGCAGGACGCTCCTCGATCAGCAGCAGACGCGGTCCGCGCGCGTCCGGGCCGGTTCCCAGATCCTCGTACTGGTCCCAGTACGCGTCCATCGCCTCGCCCCACGCGTCGGCGTCCCAGCCCGCGTCGGCGTCCATCCCGCCGAGTTCCCCGACCCTGTCGAGCGCGGCCAGTTCCACCCGGCGGAACATCGCGTTGCGCACGAGGACCCGGAAGGCACGCGCGTTGGCGGTGACCGGTTTGACCTGGTCGGCCTTCTCCTGGGCCTCCTCCGCGGTCAGCGTCTCCGGATTGGCGAGCTGCTCCCACTCGTCGAGCAGGCTGGAGTCGACCTGGCGCACCAGCTCGCCCAGCCACGCGATGAGGTCCTCCAGGTCCTCCGACTTCAGGTCGTCGGGCACCGTGTGCTCCAGGGCCTTGTAGGCGCTGGCCAGGTAGCGCAGCACGATGCCCTCGGTGCGGGCCAGCTCGTACAGCGACACGTACTCGGTGAAGGTCAGCGCCCGCTCGTACATGTCCCGCACCACCGACTTCGGCGACAGCGGATGGTCGCCCACCCACGGGTGGCTCGTGCGGTACGTCCCGTAGGCGTGGAAGAGCAGTTCCTCCAGGGGCTTGGGGTAGGTGATGTCCTGGAGCCGTTCCATCCGGTCCTCGTACTCCACCCCGTCGGCCTTCATCGCGGCCACCGCCTCGCCCCGCGCCTTGTTCTGCTGCGCGGCGAGGATCTGCCGGGGGTCGTCGAGGGTGGACTCCACGACGGAGACCATGTCCAGCGCGTAGGAGGGCGACTCAGGGTCCAGGAGGTCGAAGGCCGCCAGCGCGAAGGTGGAGAGCGGCTGGTTGAGTGCGAAGTCCTGCTGGAGGTCGACGGTGAGCCGGACGATCCTGCCCTCCGCGTCAGGGGTGTCCAGCTTCTCGACGATCCCCCCGTCCAGCAGCGAGCGGTAGATGGCGATGGCCCGGCGGATGTGCCGCAACTGCTGCTTGCGCGGCTCGTGGTTGTCCTCCAGCAGCCGGCGCATCGCCTCGAAGGCGTTCCCCGGCCGGGCGATGACCGACAGCAGCATCGTGTGCGTCACCCGGAAGCGGGACGTCAGCGGCTCGGGGTCCGAGGTGATGAGCTTGTCGAAGGTGTTCTCGCCCCAGCCCACGAAGCCCTCCGGGGCCTTCTTGCGGACGACCTTGCGGCGCTTCTTCGGGTCGTCGCCGGCCTTCGCGAGCGCCTTCTCGTTCTCCACGACGTGTTCGGGGGCCTGTGCCACGACCAGACCGGCGGTGTCGAAACCGGCCCGGCCGGCCCGTCCGGCGATCTGGTGGAACTCGCGCGCCCGCAGCGTGCGCACCCGCGTCCCGTCGTACTTGGAGAGCGCGGTGAACAGCACGGTGCGGATCGGCACGTTGACCCCGACCCCGAGGGTGTCCGTCCCGCAGATCACCTTCAGCAGCCCGGCCTGGGCGAGCTTCTCGACCAGGCGCCGGTACTTCGGCAGCATGCCCGCGTGGTGCACGCCGATCCCGTGCCGCACGTAGCGGGAGAGGTTGTGGCCGAACTTGGTGGTGAACCGGAAGTTGCCGATCAGCTCGGCGATCCGGTCCTTCTCCTCCCGCGTGCTCATGTTGATGCTCATGAGCGCCTGCGCGCGCTCCACGGCCTGCGCCTGGGTGAAGTGCACGATGTACACGGGCGCCTGCCGGGTCTCCAGCAGTTCGGTCAGCGTCTCCGTCATCGGGGTCAGCTTGTACTCGTAGGACAGCGGGACCGGGCGCGTCGCCGAGCGCACCACCGAGGTCGGCCTGCCGGTGCGCCGGGTGAGGTCCTTCTCGAACATCGAGACGTCACCGAGTGTCGCCGACATGAGGACGAACTGGGCCTGGGGGAGTTCCAGCAGCGGGATCTGCCAGGCCCAGCCACGGTCGGGTTCCGCGTAGAAGTGGAACTCGTCCATGACGACCTGGCCCACGTCGGCGTTCCGGCCGTCGCGCAGGGCGATGGAGGCCAGCACCTCGGCGGTGCAGCAGATCACCGGGGCGTCCGCGTTGACGGAGGCGTCTCCGGTGAGCATGCCGACGTTCTCGGTGCCGAAGAGTTTGCACAGGTCGAAGAACTTCTCCGACACGAGCGCCTTGATCGGCGCGGTGTAGAACGTGACCTTGTCCTGGGCCAGCGCGGCGAAGTGCGCACCCGCCGCCACCAGGCTCTTACCGGAGCCGGTCGGCGTGGAGAGGATCACGTTCGCGCCCGAGACGGCCTCGATCAACGCCTCCTCCTGGGCCGGGTAGAGAGTGATGCCCTGGGTCTCGGTCCACGCGGCGAAGGCGTCGTAGAGAGCGTCGGGGTCGGCATCCGGAGGCAGCTGATCGATAAGGGTCACCCCTCCATCTTGCCCTCCCCGGCCGGTGAGGGGGGAATCGCCCGACGGGGCGACGATCATGGGGGCTACCCTGAACCGGCGCCGGGACGACGGACGGATGTCGGACGGGTCATCAACTGCACAGCGGTGCAAGAACCAGGGGGACAGGACGATGATGGGTCCGGCACACTCGCTCTCCGGGGCGGCTGCCTGGCTGGGGGTCGGGGCCCTGGCCGCCGTCGAGGGGCACACGATGCCGTGGCCGGTTCTGGTGGCCGGCGCGCTAATCTGCGCGGGCTCGGCGCTCGCCCCCGACCTGGACCACAAGTCGGCGACGATCTCCCGGGCCTTCGGGCCGCTCTCGCGCTGGGTGTGCGGATTCGTGGACGCGCTGTCGTACGGCGTCTACAAGGCGACGAAGGGCAAACGCGACCCCCGCAGGACCGGCGGGCACCGCACGCTCACCCACACCTGGTTCTGGGCGGTCCTGATAGGCGCCGGCGCTTCGGGGCTGGCCGTCACGGGCGGTCGCTGGGCGGTACTCGCGATCCTCTTCGTGCACATGGTGCTGGCCATCGAGGGCCTCCTGTGGCGCCAGGCCAGGGTCTCCAGCGACGTACTGGTGTGGCTGCTCGGCGCGACCAGCGCCTGGATGATCGCCGACATCATGGACGAACCGGGCAACGGTGCCGGTTGGCTGTTCACCGACCCGGGGCAGGAGTACCTGTGGCTGGGCCTGCCGATCGTCCTCGGCGCCCTGATCCACGACATCGGGGACGCGCTCACCGTCTCCGGCTGCCCGATCCTGTGGCCGCTGCCGATAGGCCGCAAGCGCTGGTACCCCCTCGGGCCGCCGAAGTTCATGCGCTTCCGGGCGGGCAGCTGGGTCGAGATCAAGATCCTCATGCCGGTGTTCATGCTCCTCGGCGGAGCGGGCGGACTGGTGGCTCTCAACGTCATATGAGGGCGGATCGCAACCCGTCCGAGGGCCGGGAGCACCTACCGCACCGCCCCCCTCCGGCACCGCATCACGTTCTGTGTCGCCAGGTGATCCGGTCATCGAGTCCGGTGGGGTCACCGGGCCTCCGGGTACCGCTCACTGAGCGCGCAGAGGGGCGGCCCCCCGACGGCCAGGGTGTCCCGGCCGGCCGTCGAGAGGCTGTCGGCAGGCGCCGCTCAGTCGTGCCAGGAGCGCCACAGGGCCGCGTAGGCCCCGTCCGCGGTGACGAGTTCGTCGTGGCTGCCCAGTTCGCTGATCCGGCCACCCTCGACGACGGCGATCACGTCCGCGTCGTGCGCCGTGTGCAGCCGGTGCGCGATGGCCACGACCGTCCGGCCGTCCAGCACCTTGGCCAGCGAACGCTCCAGATGCCTGGCGGCGCGCGGGTCGAGCAGCGAGGTCGCCTCGTCCAGGACGAGCGTGTGCGGATCGGCCAGCACGAGCCGGGCGAGCGCGATCTGCTGCGCCTGGGCCGGGGTGAGGGAGAAGCCTCCCGAGCCGACCTCCGTGTCCAGTCCGCCCTCCAGCGCACGGACCCAGGTGTCCGCGTCGACCGCGCCGAGCGCCGCCCACAGCTCGGCGTCCTCGGCCTCGGCCCTGGCCAGCCGGAGGTTGTCGCGCAGCGAGCCGACGAACACGTGGTGCTCCTGGTTGACCAGCGCCACATGGGTCCGCACCGCCTCGGCAGGCATCCGGGACAGCTCCGCCCCGCCCAGCGTCACCGAGCCGGTCCGCGGACCGTAGATCCCCGCGAGCAGCCGGCCCAGCGTCGACTTTCCCGCCCCCGAGGGGCCGACGAGCGCGAGCCGGGTGCCGGGCTCCACCGCGAGCGTCACCTCGCGCAGGACGTCCACGTCCGGCCGGTAGCCGAAGTGCACCTCCTGTGCCCGCACCCGGCGCCCCGAGGGTTCCACCGAGGCGTCCCCCTCCTCCGGCTCGATCTCGCTGACGCCCACGAGCCGGGCCAGCGACACCTGCGCCACCTGGAGCTCGTCGTACCAGCGCAGGATCAGCCCCACCGGTTCGACCAGCATCTGGGCGAGCAGGGAGGAGGTCGTCAGCTGTCCCACGTCGATCCAGCCCTGGAGGACGAAGACCCCGCCGACCATCAGCACCGCCGCGAGCACGGTCGTGTGGGTGACGTTGATGACGGGGAACAGCACCGAGCGCAGCCACAGCGTGTACCGCTCCCACGCGGTCCACTGCGCGACCCGGCGGTCCGTCAGCGCGACGCGCCGCTCACCGATGCGGTGGGCCTCCACGGTCCGGCCCGCGTCGACGGTCTCGGTGAGCGCGGAGGCGACCGCCGCGTATCCGGCCGCCTCGGAGCGGTACGCCTTCGGGGCCCGCCGGAAGTACCAGCGACACCCCACCACCGCCAGCGGTACGGCTATCAGTACCGCCGGGGCCAGCGGCGGCGCGGTCACCGCGAGACCGCCGAGGAGCAGGATCGCCCACACCACACCGATCGCGAGCTGGGGCACCGCTTCCCGCATCGCGTTGGCCAGACGGTCGACGTCCGTCGTGATACGGGACAGCAGATCGCCCGTCCCGGCCCGCTCCAGTACGCCCGGCGGCAGCTTCACCGCACGGACGAGGAAGTCCTCGCGCAGATCGGCCAGCATCTCCTCACCGAGCATCGAGCCGCGCAGCCGCACCATCCGGATGAACAGGGTCTGGATGACGAGGGCCGCCACGAAGATCGCGACGGTCTGCCCCAGGGGGATGTCGTCGGAGCCGTCGGACACCTTCTCGACGAGGTCGCCCAGCAGGTAGGGACCCACCATCGAGGCCACGACCGCGACGGCGTTCACCGTGATGAGCAGCAGGAACGGGCGGTGGTGCCGGCCGAACAGCTCGCCGACGTAGGCGCGTACGGTGGCCGTGCTGCCCACGGGCAGGGTCGCCGTCGTGGTGGGGGTCGCCGGATCGTAGTCCGGGGGTACGAGCCCGATCATGCCTTCTCCTCGATCTGCGTCCGCGGTGCGGTCTCCCACTCCGCGGCGCCTGCTTCCGTACCGGGGGCGGCCGGGACGGAGGCAGGCGCCGGTGTCCTGCCGCCGGTCCGCGCCGCGGTCGCGGCGGGGCCCTCCTCAAGGGTCCTGGCTGCCACCTCCTCGTCGGTCTCCCGGGTCACGACGGCCCGGTACCGGGGTTCGCCGCGCACCAGTTCCCGGTGCGGGCCGCTCGCCACGGCCCTGCCGTCGACCACGAGCACGACCCGGTCGGCGCGGTCCAGCAGGAGCGGGGAGGAGGTCATGACCACGGTGGTGCGCCCCTGCCGCAGACCCACCAGGCCCTCGGCGATCGCGGACTCCGTGTGCGAGTCGACCGCCGAGGTGGGCTCGTCCAGCACCAGCACCTCGGGGTCCGTGACCAGGGAGCGGGCGAGCGCCAGCCGTTGCCGCTGCCCGCCGGAGAGGGAGCGGCCCCGCTCGGTGATCCACTCGTCCAGCGGATCCCGGTCCGCTGCTTGCTCGCGGTTGCCCGCTTCGGCGAGCGCGGCGAGGACGTCCGCGCACTGCGCCGCGTCCAGCGCCGCCCGCGCGCGGACGGCACCGGAGGCGGGAACGTCGAGGAGTTCGCGCAGCGTGCCCGACAGCAGCACCGGGTCCTTGTCCTGCACGAGGACCGCGGTGCGGGCCGCCGCGAGAGGCACCGTGTCCAGCGCCGTCCCGCCCAGCCGCACCGAGGGGAGCCCGGCCGCGTCCGGGGCGTGTCCGCCGAGCCGCTCCGCGAGCCGGCCGGCCGCGTCCGGGTCGCCGCACACCACGGCGGTGAACGAGCCCGCATCGGCCCGCAGACCGGTCAGCGGGTCGTACAACTCGCCGGAGAGGGAACCGGAGGGCTCCGCGGAGGCCGACGGGAGTCCCGCGGCGACCGAGGGGGCCGCCTCCCGCGTGACGTCCTCGGAGAGATCGTCACGTCGCAGAGCGAGCACCCGTGCGGCGCGCTTGGCCGAGGGACGGGAGAAGGAGTACGCCATCGCGATCTCCTCGATGTGCCGCAGCGGCCAGGCCAGCAGCGTCACCGTGCTGTAGACGGTCACCAGCTCACCGACCGTCACCCGCCCCTCGCCGGCCAGGTGCACGCCGTACCAGACCACCGCGATCATCAGCATCCCCGGCAGCAGCACCTGCACCGCGCCGATCAGCGACCACAGGCGGGCGCTGCGCACGGCGGCCCGGCGCACCTCCTGCGAGGCGGCCCGGTAGCGGCCGAGGAACAGTTCCTCGCCGCCGATCCCGCGCAGCACCCGCAGCCCCGCCACCGTGTCCGAGGCGAGTTCGGTGGCCCGGCCCGCCTTCTCCCGCTGGAGGTCGGCGCGGCGCGCGGTCGGCGGGAGCAGCGGCAGGACCGACAGCCCCACCACCGGCACCCCGAGCGCCACGACGAGGCCCAGCGCGGGCTGGTACACGAGCAGGCCCACGCACACCAGGACGACGGCGAGAGCGGCCGCGAGGAAGCGGGACAGCGCCTCCACGAACCAGCCGATCTTCTCGACGTCCCCCGTGGACACCGCCACGACCTCACCGGCGGCGACCCGCCGGGTCAGCCCCGAGCCGAGGTGCGCCGCCTTCCGGATCAGCAACTGCTGGATGCGCGCGGCCGCCGTGATCCAGTTGGTGACCGCCGCGCGGTGCAGCATCACGTCGCCGACCGCCACACCGGCCCCGCACAGCGCGAGCAGCAGCCCGGCCAGGGCCAGCCTCCGGCCTGCCCCGTCGCCCCCGTCCGAGACGGCCTGCACGGCCAGTCCCACCGGGTAGGGCAGGCAGGCGATGCCGGTGAAGTGCAGCACCCCCCAGCCGAGCGCCTTGGCCTGCCCTCCGAGTTGGTGACGGCCGAGCCAGTACAGGAAGCGGGGGCCCGACCGTACGTCGGGTACTCCGGGGTCCGCGTACGGAAGATCGCGAATGTGCATGATGTCCCAGGTGCGAGGGTGAGCAAACCCGGCAAGACTCGCTCCGGGGACGGGGATAAGGCAAACGGTTTTCCGCCCTCCGGCAAAGAATCGCCCCGCTCGTCGCCGCATCCCCCCACGCCGTCGGGGCCCCGCGCGCCGGATGCGAGGATGGGTGGCATGCGTAGCGCGGGTACGGCAAGAATCGTGGTCGGCACAGCGGCCGTCCTGGCCCTGGTGACCTCCTGCTCCTCGGGGGACGGCGACGGGGGAGCGAGCACGGCGCACAAGGCCCCGCGGTCAAGTCCCTCCGCGCAGAAGGCCAGGACGACCGGTCTGACCCGCATCCCCGGCGTCGGGGACCGCCTCCGGGGACAGATCCCCGGCAACAGCCGTCAGGTCGTCGCGGTCTACGGCGAGGGCGCCGACTCGGCCGACTCCACCGTCGTGCTCTACGCCAAGCACGGCAGCACGTGGGACCAGGCCGCCCGCTGGAAGGGGCACAACGGCAAGAAGGGGTGGACCACCGACCACCGCGAGAACGACAAGCGCAGCCCCGTCGGGGTGTACACGCTGAGCGACGCGGGCGGTGTCCTGGCCGACCCCGGCGCGCGACTGCCCTACACGCAGACCGCCTCGATCCAGGCCCCCCACTACTGGGCCAAGTCCCACTGGCACGACTTCGACTACGTCGTCGCCATCGACTACAACCGCGTCAAGGGCACCCCGCCGAACGACCCCAGCCGTCCCGAGGGCCAGACCAAGGGCGGGAGCATCTGGCTGCACATGGACCACGGCAGCGGCACCTCCGCGTGCGTGAGCATCCCGAAGGCCGGCATGCGCACACTGCTGACCACGCTCGACCCCGCGCGGCACCCGGTCGTGGTCATGGGCGACAAGAAGCACCTCAGCGCCTGACATCCCCAGGCGGCGGGGCGGGGAGCTGCTGTCGCCCCCCACCCTCGCCCCTGTCGGCCCGGCTCAGGCCGGAGTGTTCACCGCGCGGACGCCCGCGGAGGTGGAGCGCGGCGGGCGGGTCGCCCGCTCCAGCTCCATCAGGACCGAGTAGTAACCTCGTCCGCCCGTCGCGTGGTCCATGCCCACCTCGCACATGCGGTTCGCGGACAGGTGCGCGTCGAACTTCCGCGAGGTGACCTCGGCGGCCTCCTTCGCCGTCGCCGACTCCGTCAGCTCCCGGTGCAGCATCCCCCGGTCGCCCGCGAAGGCGCAGCAGCCCACGTCGTCCGGCAGCACCACCTCGTGCGCGCACGCGGAGGCCACGGCCACCAGCTCGTCGACGTCTCCGAGATGCTGCATCGAGCACGTCGGGTGCACGACGGCAGAGGCCACCTTCCGGTGCACCGTCAGAAGCGGCAGCAGCTCCTCGGCCGCCCACACCAGGGAGTCCACGACGGTCAGCGCCGCGTGCAGTTCCTTGTTGGTCTCCGTCAGGTAGGGCACCACCTCGTGCGCGATGCCGAGGGTGCAGGAGGAGGCGTCCACCACGAGGGGCAGGGCCCCGCCGCGCGTCCAGCCCCAGGCCGCCTCCACGATGCGGTTGGCCATCACCGTGTTGGCGTCCTCGTAGCCCTTCGAGTGCCAGATCGTCGAACAGCATGTCCCGTCGACGTCCTCGGGGATCCACACCGGCTTCCCGGCCCGCTGCGAGACCATCACGACCGCCTGCGGCAGCGAGGGCTCGTACGGCCCCTCCGGGCCGCCGAAGATGCGGTTGACGCAGGCCGGGTAGTAGACCGCGACCGCCTCGGACCTCTTGGTGCGCGGCAGCCTGCGCGCCGCCGCGCCCGGCAGCTCCGGCAGCCACTCCGGTACGAGATCGGGGCGCACCGCCCTGCGCGCGGTCCGCGTCACCGCGCCCAGGAGCCGGTCGCTGATCTTCTCGGCGGAGGCGACCGCGAGCCGCGCGCCGGCCTCCACCACCTTGAAGTCCTTCGCGGTGAGCGTCGCGACGCGCTCCTCCCGGCCGGTGTGCCGCTGGTGGCGGAACTCCTTCATCATCACGCCGGTGTCGATGCCGACGGGGCAGGCCAGCTTGCACGTCGAGTCGCCGGCGCAGGTGTCGACGGCGTCGTAGCCGTAGGCGGCGAGCAGCCCCTCCTCGACGGGGGAGCCGCCGGCCTGGCGCATCATCTCGCGCCGCAGCACGATGCGCTGGCGCGGTGTCGTGGTCAGGTCCTGGCTGGGGCAGGTCGGTTCGCAGAAGCCGCACTCGATGCACGGGTCGGCGATCGCCTCGACCTGCGGGATCGTCTTGAGGCCCCGCAGGTGCGCGCGCGGGTCGCGGTCCAGGACGACGCGCGGGGCGAGCACTCTGGCGGGGTCGAGGAGTTCCTTGAGCCGCCACATCAGCTCCGTCGCCCGGGGGCCCCACTCCAGCTCCAGGAACGGGGCGATGTTGCGGCCGGTCGCGTGCTCCGCCTTGAGGGAGCCGTCGAAACGCTCCACGGTGAGGGCGCAGAACTCGTCCATGAACGCCGCGTACCGCTCCACGTCCTCGGGCCTGGCGGCGTCGAAGGCGAGGAGGAAGTGCAGGTTGCCGTGGGCGGCGTGACCGGCGACGGCCGCGTCGAAGCCGTGCCGCGTCTGGAGTTCGAGCAGCGCCTCGCAGGCCTCCGCCAGTCGCGAGGGCGGTACCGCGAAGTCCTCCGTGATGAGGGTCGTGCCCGAGGGGCGTGAGCCGCCCACCGCCGTCACGAAGGCCTTGCGGGCCTTCCAGTACCCGCCGATGACCTTCTTCTCCCGGGTGAACTCATTGGTGACGGAGGCGACCGGAGCGACCAGCTCCAGATCCTCCATGACCTCGGCGGCGACCCTCTCGTACGCCTCCCGCGCCTCCTCGTCGGGCGCCCGGAACTCCACGAGCAGGGCCGCGGTGGACTTCGGCAGACCGGCCCAGTCGGCAGGGACCCCCGCGACGCTCGTCGAGGCGCGCAGCGTGTTGCCGTCCATCAGCTCGACGGCGATCGCACCCGCCTCGTTGAACTTCGGCACCGCCGCCGCGGCCGCCGGCAGGGAGGGGAAGAACAGCAGGCCGGTGGAGACCTCGCGGTCCAGCGGCAGCGTGTCGAAGACGACCTCGGAGATGAACCCGAAGGTGCCCTCGGAGCCCACCATCAGACCGCGCAGAATCGACACCGGGCTGTCGCCGTCGAGGAACGCGTCCAGCCGGTAGCCGTTGGTGTTCTTGATCTCGTACTTCGCGCGGATCCGGGCGACGAGCGCGCCGTCCGCCTCGATCTCCGCCTTGAGCGCCAGGAGCCCCGCGCACAGCGCCGGCTCCGCCTCGGCCAGCCGGGCGTCGGCGTCCGGCGCCCCCGTGTCCACGATCGTGCCCGAGGGCAGCACGACCGTCATCGAGCGCACCGTCCGGTAGGAGTTGCGGGTCGTGCCCGCCGTCATCCCCGAGGCGTTGTTGGCGACGACCCCGCCCACCGTGCAGGCGATCGCGCTCGCCGGGTCCGGGCCCAGCACCCGGCCGTGGCGGGCCAGCGTCGTGTTGGCGCGCACGATCGTCGTGCCCGGACCGATCCGCGCCTGTTCCCCGTTGCCGAGCACCTCGATGCCGGCCCAGTGCCTGCGCACGTCGACCAGGATGTCCTCGCCCTGGGCCTGCCCGTTGAGCGAGGTCCCGGCGGCCCGGAACACCACCTCGCGCTGCGCGCGGTGCGCGTAGGCGAGGACGGCGGAGACGTCCTCCACGGTCTGCGCCACCACGACGACCTGCGGCAGGAAGCGGTAGGGCGAGGCGTCCGAGGCGTACCGCACGAGGTCGGAGACGCCGGTGAGGACCTTGTCCGCCCCGAGCAGCTCGGTCAGTTCGCCGCGCAGCGGCTCGGGTGTGCCACCGGCCCGCTCGTCCGGCACCCGGTCATGTGCCGCCTCGGGGCGGGAAGCGGGGCGCAGAGCATTCGGATCAGGGTCCAGCAACGGCATGTGGTGGTGCTCCCTCGCGTGTGGTGCGTGCGGCGAACGTGCGCCGGCCGGAGCCCCGCGGGCCCGCCGTCAACGCTTCTTCTTGTCACTATCCTCCAGAGCCTTCGTGCGGCTCGGGCGAGGGGGTGCCGCTTCGTCCGGGCGGGGCTCGTGCGCGTGCTCCCCCTCGGGCACCAGCCGCGCGAGCAACTGGCTGAACTGAGAACGCTGTTGAGTGGTGAGCGGCGCCAGGACGTCCTCGGCCGCCCCCCGGCGGGCGCCACGCAGCCGGTGCAGGGCGTCGCGACCGCTGTCCGTCAGCTCGATCCGGGTGACCCGGCGGCTGTCGGGATCGGGCACCCGGCGCACCCGGCCACCCGACTCCAGGCCGTCGACCAGGCTCGTGATCGCGCGCGGCACCACGTCCAGACGACGGGCCAGATCCGCCATCCGGGGCGGGTGCTCGAAACCCGCGACGGCGCGGAGCAGCCGGCCCTGCGCCGGAGTGATACCGAGAGGCTCCAGATTCTGCTTCTGGATGCGGTGCAGCCGACGGGTCAACCGCAACAACTGCTCGGCGAGCAGGCCGTCCCGGTCGGGTGGAGCGCCGGCACCGTCTTCGTGCTGCTCGGCGTGGCCGGCGGAAGGGGAGGGGGTCATGCGGGGAATATTAACAGGATGACGCTCATTGTGTACCTAGGTAACAATGAGCTACGCTCTCTTTTGCCGTCTCGTGGCCGGGTCCTGCCTCGCGCCGCCCCGCACCCCTGAGGAGCCCATGCGTCCCCCGGAAATCAACTGGACCCCACCGGTCAAAGCCGATGAGGAACCCCGTCAGATCCGGCGCATCCTGCGCCTGTTCCGTCCCTACCGAGGCCGGCTCGCCGTGGTCGGCCTGCTCGTCGCCGCCTCCTCCCTCGTCTCGGTCGTCACCCCGTTCCTGTTGCGCGAGGTCCTGGACACCGCCATCCCGCAGGGCCGCACCGGCCTGCTGAGCCTGCTGGCCCTCGGCATGATCCTCAGCGCGGTCGTGAACAGCGTCTTCAACGTGTTGCAGACGCTCCTGTCCACCACGGTCGGCCAGCGCGTCATGCATGATCTGCGCACCTCGGTCTACGGACGTCTGCAACGCATGTCGCTCGCCTTCTTCACCCGCACCCGCACGGGAGAGGTGCAGTCGCGCATCGCGAACGACATCGGCGGGATGCAGGCCACGGTCACGTCCACCGCGACCTCCCTGGTCTCCAACCTGACCAGCGTGATCGCCACCGTCCTCGCGATGCTCGCCCTCGACTGGCGCCTGACCGTCGTCTCCCTGCTGTTGCTCCCCGTCTTCGTGCTGATCAGCCGACGTGTCGGCCGGGAACGCAAGCGCATCACCACCGAGCGGCAACGGCAGATGGCCGTCATGGCCGCCACCGTCACCGAGTCCTTGTCGGTGAGCGGCATCCTGCTCGGCCGGACCATGGGCCGGGCCGACTCGCTGACCCGTTCCTTCGCGCGCGAGTCCGAGGAACTGGTGGACCTGGAGGTGCGCTCCAGCATGGCCGGCCGCTGGCGCATGTCGGTGATCAGCATCGTCATGGCCGCGATGCCCGCACTCATCTACTGGGCGGCGGGGCTCTCGCTCCAGTTCGGCGGCCCGGGGATCTCCATCGGCACCCTGGTCGCGTTCGTCTCCCTCCAGCAGGGCCTGTTCCGACCCACGGTGAGCCTGCTCGCCACCGGCGTCCAGATCCAGACCTCCCTCGCGCTCTTCCAGCGCATCTTCGAGTACCTCGACCTGCCGATCGACATCACCGAGCGTCCGCGGCCCGCCCGGCTGGACCGCGCCAGGGGAGAGGTCCGCTTCGAGGACGTCGAGTTCCGCTACGAGCCCGACGGCGCCCGCATCCTCGACGGCATCGACGTGACGGTCCCGGCCGGCGGCAGCCTCGCCGTGGTCGGCCCGACCGGCTCCGGCAAGAGCACCCTCAGCCATCTCGTGCCCCGGCTGTACGACGTCACGGCGGGGCGCGTGACCCTCGACGGGGTGGACGTGCGCGACCTGGACTTCGACACTCTTGCCCGCTCCGTCGGCGTCGTCTCCCAGGAGACCTACCTCTTCCACGCCTCCGTCGCCGAGAACCTGCGGTTCGCCAAGCCCGAGGCCACCGACGAGGAACTGGTCGCCGCCGCCCGGGCGGCGCAGATCCACGAGCACATCGCGTCCCTCCCGCAGGGGTATGACACCGTGGTCGGCGAGCGCGGGCACCGCTTCTCCGGAGGGGAGAAGCAGCGACTCGCGATCGCCAGGACCATCCTGCGCGACCCGCCGGTACTCGTCCTCGACGAAGCCACCAGCGCCCTGGACACCGCGACGGAACGGGCCGTGCAGCAGGCCCTCGACGAGTTGTCCGCGCACCGCACCACCATCACCGTCGCCCACCGGCTGTCCACGGTGCGCGACGCCGACCAGATCGTGGTCCTGGAAGCCGGCCGCACGGCCGAACGCGGTACGCACGAGGAACTGCTCGCCCTCGACGGCGCCTACGCCGCGCTCGTGCGGCACGACACCCGCCGTGACCAGCAGGAAGCCAGACTTGAACCGACGGCATAGGAATCGATCACTTTTGTCGGATTCTCCGGGTTAGCGTGCCCGCATGACACGACACCCCGACCCGCGAGGCGGAGCGCAGGGCGACGGCGGCCGGGACGGCCGGGACAAGGGCGCCGCCACGGGCGCACCACGGCCCGTACGAAGGCCCCCGGGCCGGGCCCCGCGTACGCGCGGCGAAAGGCCGCGTCACCGTCTGACGCGACGTGGCCGCCTGAGCCTGCTGATCGCGGGAGTCCTCGCCGTCGCGGCGACGGTCACCGTGCCCCTCCTGCTGTCCGGGGAGGAGAACCCGGGCCCCCGGTCCCTGACGGTCCCCGAGGGCTGGCGGGCCCGGCAGGTGTACGCCGCTGTCGACTGTGCCCTGCGGCTGTCCAAGGGGGCCACGGAAGCGAGCGTCGCCTCAGCGGGACTGCCGCTCCCCGCCGAGGCGAAGGGCAACCCGGAGGGCTACCTGTACCCGGCCACGTACCCCCTCACCGGCGACTCGACCCCCGCCTCGGTGCTGCGCTACATGGTGCGCACGGCGAAGGAGAGGTTCGCGGGCCGCCGTCCTGCCGCCGTGGCCGACCGCGAGGCGGTCTCCCCGTACGAAACAGTCAAGGTCGCGAGCATCGTGCAGGCGGAAGCGGCCACCGACAGCGACATGGGGCGCGTGGCGCGGGTCGTCTACAACCGCCTCCACCGCGGGATGCCGCTCCAGATGGACTCCACCCTCAACTACGCCCTGGGACGCAGCTCTCTGGACACCACCGGCGAGGACACCCGCGTCGACAGCCCCTACAACACCTACGCCAGGCGCGGTCTGCCCCCCACCCCCATCGCGAGCCCCGGGGAACAGGCCGTCCGCGCGGCCGTCGCCCCCAGCGTCGGCGACTGGCTCTATTTCGTGACGGTCGGCCCGGGAGACACCCGCTTCACCGGGGACTACGCCCAGCACCGGAAGAACGTCGCGGAGTTCAACCGGCGCCGCAGCACGGCGACCCCGGGTACCTGACCCCCACCGGAGCACGGCGACCTCGGGTTCCTGGGCCGCGGCCGGCCCGGCTCAGGCCACCGCGGCACCGGCGGTGAGCGCGCCGGCCTCCGCCCCCGGATCAGGCGGTCCGCCGCTCGCCCCACCGACCCCACCGGTTCTGTCCGGCCCGCCGAGCAGCCGACGCACTTCGCGCACGGCGGCCCTGCCGGCCCGGTTCGCCCCGATGGTGCTCGCGGAGGGTCCGTAGCCGACGAGGTGGATCCGTGGATCGGCCGCCACCCGTGTCCCCACGAGCTGTATCCCGCCGCCCGGACCGCGCAGGCGGAGCGGGGCCAGATGCTCCACCGCGGGGCGGAATCCGGTCGCCCAGAGGATGACGTCGGCGTCCACCTGCCGCCCGTCGGCCCACACCACCCCGTCGGGGACGATCCGCTCGAACATGGGCCGACGGTCCAGAGTGCCGTCCGCCAGACCCGCGCGCAGCGCGTCGTTGAGGAGGAGCCCGGTGACGGAGACGACACTGCGCGGCGGCAGCCCGCGCCGTACCCGGTCCTCCACGAGCGCGACGGCGGCCCGCCCCTCCTCCTCGCCGAACGGCCCCTCCCGGAACACCGGTTCCCTGCGGGTCACCCAGGTGGTCTCGGCCGCGAGCGGGGCGATCTCCAGGAGATGCTGGGTCGCCGAGGCCCCTCCTCCGACGACCACGACCCGCAGCCCCGCGAATTCCCCGGGCCCCCGGTAGCCCGCGGTGTGCACCTGTCGCCCGAGGAAGGTCTCCTGTCCCGGATAGCGCGGCAGGAACGGACGGTCCCAGGTGCCGGTCGCGTTGATCAGCGCCCGCGTGGACCACACCCCGTCCGTGGTCTCCGCGCGAAGCCGCCCGCCCTCGCCCTCCCGCACGGCCCGCACGTCGACCGGCCGTCGCACCCGCAGTCCGAAGGCCCGCTCGTACGCGCGAAAGTACTCACCGACCACCTCGGAGGACGGGCGCCCCGGGTCGGCCCCGGTCAGCTCCATGCCCGGCAGCGAGTGCATCCCGTGCACCTTGCCGTAGGTCAGGGACGGCCACCTGAACTGCCAGGCCCCGCCCGGCCCGGGCGTGTGGTCCAGCACCACGAACTCGCGGCCGGGCTCCCAGCCGCTCCTGCGCAGGTGGTACGCGGCCGACAGCCCCGCTTGTCCGGCCCCGACCACGACGACCTCGACCTCGCGCACCGCACCCTCACCGTTCACGTCCACCCCAACGACACGGCGCCCCGGGATCTTCCCGCGCACCACGCCACTCGCGAGCCCCCGGCCTGGCCGGAGCACGGCGCGTTCCGTTCCCGCCGCCCCGCGAAGTGCGCGAGGATGCCGCCATGACCGACGCATTCAGCACCCAGGTCCTCGACGTCCACACCGGTGGCGAGGAGGTGGTCCTCGACATCACCCGCCACTGCGAGACCTTCCTCGAAGAAAGGGCAGCCGGCCGCGACGGCCTCCTCAACCTCTTCGTCCCGCACGCCACCGCCGGAATCGCCCTCCTCGAAACCGGCGCGGGCAGCGACGAGGACCTGCTGGAGGCGCTGCGCACCCTCCTGCCCGCCGACAACCGCTGGCACCACCGCCACGGCACCCCCGGCCACGGCCGCGACCACGTCCTGCCCGCCCTCGTCCCCCCGCACGCGACCCTCCCGGTCGTCGCGGGCCGGCTCGAACTCGGCACCTGGCAGTCGGTGTGCCTGGTGGACACGAACGTGGACAACCCGGAGCGGCAGGTGCGGTTGAGCTTCCTGGGGTGACCAGGTGACCAGGATCGGTCGCCCGGGCGGTGCCGCCATATCTCCGTACCCTGCGTGTGCGAAACGGAGAGACCCTGCCCGGTACGGACCTTGGAATGATCGAGCGCCCCTACGACGGATGAGGCAAGTGCCTGGTGGGTGCAGGACGCCTGCCACGTGTGAAGGCGGCTGTGTCCTCACCTCGGCGACGACACCTGCCGTCTCCCAGGCCAGGAAGGCGCGGGCACACGTCTCGCTCGGGCGGATCAGGGTGGGCAGCGCGCGTAACACGTAGCCGGGGTGGAACGCGGCGAAGACCTGGGTGGGATCGACGAGGGCGAGGCGGTCGACCCGCTGTGGTGCGTGCAGTGCGTACCGGACAGCAAGCCAGGCGCCGTACGAGTGACCGCAGGTACGTGCGATCGAGCCCGAGCCCGTCCAGCAGCGCGTCCAGCCAGGCTGTCAGATCGTCGGCGTTCTTCAACGGTCTGCCCCGGCTTTCGGTGCGGCCGGCGTCACCCAGCAGATCGACCGCATGGACGCGGTGTCGCTCGCCGAGAACCGGTGCGTTGGCGAGCCAGACCAGGCCGGTGGCTGAGCCGCCGGGCAGCAGCACCAGTGGCTTGCCGTCCGCAGGGCCGTACACGTGGACCCGGGTGCGCCCGTAAGGCGTGGCGACGTCGCGCTCCTCGGTGGACTCGGGCCAGCGCGTGCGGAACTCGTCGTAGACGAGGTCGAAAGCGGACAGCGGCACGGCATGTCTGCTCGGCGCCGAGTTCGCCGCGCGGCAGGGGCTGCATTCCACGGATGTGCGCGCGCTGATCCACCTGATGGACGCGGCGAGGACCGGCACCCGTGCCACGCCCGGGTGGCTCGGCGGGCAACTGCGCCTGAACTCGGCAGGGACCACCGCCCTGCTGGATCGGCTGGAGCGGCTCGGACTGGTCCGGCGCAACAGGGACACGGCCGACCGGCGACGAGTGCTGCTGGAAGTGGAGGAAAAGGCCACGGAACTCGGGTGGGCCTTCTTCGGGCCGGTGATCGGAGAGTTGGTGGTTGTCGCCGAAGGTTTCGAGGCGGGCGAACTGGAGACGGTACGTCGCTTTCTGGCCTCGGTGCTGGAGTCCGCCGGGCGGGCACGTTCCGTCTGAAACTCAGTGGCACGGCGACACGGCGGCATGACGGTCCCGGCGGAGAGCAGGCAGATCCGCGCCACCACGCCGGACGGTGCTCGTGGTCCGTGGTCGGCCGCCCAGCGGTTCTGCACCCAGCACATCGCGCTGACTACGGTCCCCTCGCGCAAGGCTCGTGCGCTCTGGCCACGTACGCCTGGATCGCGGATGCGAAGAAGGCGGCCCTGTCCTGTGACGGGGAGTCCGCCACCGTCGCGCCGCCCTTCTCGGTGAAGTGCTACGGCGTCTCGTGCTCCTCCGCCTCGGTCACCACCGACGCTCACCCGGAGGGCAGATGCGGTTGTCGTTCCTCGGGAAGCTGTGATGAGGCCGCGACGGGAGCAGGGTGATCCGGGCGTGCCAGGGGGCCGGTGCGCGTGTGCACCGGCCCCCTGGCCGGAGTGTGCCGGTTACTGGTTACTGGTGAAGCGGATGTGGCGGGGCGGGGTCAGTTCAGGTCGAAGCGGTCGAGGTTCATGACCTTGGTCCAGGCGGCGACGAAGTCCGTCACGAACTTCTGCTGCGCGTCGTCGCTGGCGTAGACCTCGGCGAGGGCCCGGAGTTCGGAGTGGGAACCGAAGACCAGGTCGGCGCGGGTGCCGGTCCACTTGACCTGACCGCTTGCGTCGCGGGCCTCGAACTCGTCCTGCGCCGAGGACGTCGATTTCCAGGTGATGCCCAGGTCGAGCAGGTTCACGAAGAAGTCGTTGGTCAGCGTGCCCGGGCGGTCGGTGAGGACGCCGTGCTTCGAGCCGCCGGTGTTGGCGCCCAGCACGCGCAGGCCGCCGACCAGGACGGTGGTCTCCGGGGCGCTCAGCGTCAGCAGGTTGGCCCGGTCGAGGAGCAGGTACTCGGCGGGCAGGCGGCTGCTCTTGCCGGCGTAGTTGCGGAAGCCGTCGTAGGCGGGTTCCAGGGCGGCGAAGGACTCGATGTCCGTCTGCTCCTGCGTGGCGTCGACCCGGCCCGGGGTGAACGGCACCTGTACCTCGACGCCGGCGTCCTTGGCCGCCCGCTCGACGGCCGCGTTGCCCGCGAGGACGATCAGGTCGGCCTGGGAGACCTGCTTGCCACCCTTGGCGTTGAAGGATTCCCGGACCCCTTCGAGAGTGCGCAGTACCTCGGCCAGCTCGTCCGGGTCGTTCACCTCCCAGCCGCGCTGCGGATCGAGCCGGATCCGGGCACCGTTGGCGCCGCCGCGCTTGTCGCTGCCGCGGAAGGAAGCGGCCGAGGCCCACGCGGCCGACACCAGCTGCGCCACCGTCAGTTCCGTCGCAAGCACCTGCTCCTTGAGCGCGCTGATCTCCGCGGCGTCCAGTAGCTCACCGGTGCGCGCGGGCAGCGGGTCCTGCCACAGCAGCACCTCGGAGGGAACCTCGGCGCCCAGGTAGCGCTGGATCGGGCCCATGTCGCGGTGCGTCAGCTTGTACCAGGCGCGTGCGAAGGCGTCCGCGAACTCGTCCGGGTTCTCGTGGAAGCGGCGCGAGATCTGCTCGTAGGCCGGGTCGAAGCGCAGCGAAAGGTCGGTGGTGAGCATCTGGGGCCGGTGCTTCTTCGACGCGTCGTGCGCGTCGGGGACGGTCGCCTCCGCGTCCTTCGCGACCCACTGCTGAGCACCGGCCGGGGACGTGGTCAGTTCGTACTCGTAGGCGAAGAGGTTGTGGAAGAACTCGTTGCCCCACCGGGTCGGGGTGCTGGTCCAGGTCACCTCCAGACCGCTGGTGATGGCGTCCCCGCCCTTGCCGGTCCGGTACGAGCTGCGCCAGCCCAGGCCCTGCTCCTCCAGCGGGGCGCCCTCGGGGTCCGCGCCGACGTTCTCCGCGGGGCCCGCGCCGTGCGTCTTGCCGAAGGTGTGGCCACCGGCGATGAGGGCGACGGTCTCCTCGTCGTTCATCGCCATCCGGCGGAAGGTCTCGCGGATGTCGCGGGCGGCCGCGACCGGGTCCGGGTTGCCGTTCGGGCCCTCGGGATTGACGTAGATCAGGCCCATCTGGACCGCGCCGAGCGGGTTCTCCAGCTCACGGTCGCCGGTGTAGCGCTCGTCGCCGAGCCAGGTGGTCTCCGGGCCCCAGTAGACGTCCTCCTCCGACTCCCAGACGTCCTCGCGGCCACCGGCGAAGCCGAAGGTCTTCAGGCCCATGGTCTCCAGGGCGACGTTGCCGGTGAGGATCAGCAGGTCGGCCCAGGACAGTGCCTGGCCGTACTTCTTCTTGACCGGCCACAGCAGACGGCGGGCCTTGTCCAGGTTGCCGTTGTCCGGCCAGCTGTTGAGCGGGGCGAAGCGCTGCTGACCGGCGCCCGCGCCCCCGCGGCCGTCGCTGATGCGATATGTGCCGGCGCTGTGCCAGGCCATGCGGATCATCAGCGGCCCGTAGTTGCCGAAGTCGGCCGGCCACCAGTCCTGCGACGTGGTGAGCACCTCGGCGATGTCCCGCTTCACCGCGGGCAGGTCGAGCGCCTGGAACGCGGCCGCGTAGTCGAAGTCCGCACCGAGCGGGTTCGCCACGGCGGGGTTCTTGGCGAGGATCTTCAGGTTGAGGCGGTCCGGCCACCACTGGCGGTTTCCGCCGCCCTGCGTGGGGTGCGCCGCGCGGCCGTGGGCCACGGGGCAGCCGCTCGCCTGCGCCTCGGGCACCTCGGGGACGGCTGTCTCGGGCGAATCCGGGGTCACGGGGTCGAAGACGTGCGACTCGTGGTTCTCGGTCATGGGCAATCCTTCCGGACCGGGTGGGTCGTGGAGCGCTGAACGGGAGGGGAGGATTCGGGCCGTGCAGAAGGGGCACGCGGTGAGCCAACAGCCTCGTCGCGACCGCCCGAAGACCTTTCGGACCACCGGGCGGGACGGTCCCGGGCGGTGAGACGGGGACGGCCTTCGGCCGGCGCGTGGCGGTCGGCCGGTCGCGATGTCCCGTCACCTGTCTCTGCTGCCGTAGCGGAGTCTTCCTGTCCCTTGGATGCAGCCGGGATCGATCCTACGATGGACTTCGTCCAAGTCAAGAAGTGCGCTAAAACCGTAACGGCTAAAACCACCACGACGGTGCGCGACGTCGTCGGATCCTTTCCGGGGCCGCGCGTCCCCCGCGAAGCGGAGCAGTGATACGAGATGAGCGACCTTCTTCAACGGTTGCGGGACCGTAGCTGGCGGTTGACCTCGCAGCGGCGTGTCGTCGCCGAGGTCCTCGACGGCGACCACGTGCACCTGACGGCGGACGAGGTGCATCTGCGGGCCGCCGTACGACTGCCCGAGATCTCCCGCGCGACCGTCTACAACACGCTGGGGGAACTCGTCGCGCTCGGCGAGGTGCTGGAGGTCTCCACCGTGGGACGGGCCAAGCGCTACGACCCGAACGCGCGCCGCCCTCATCAGCATCTGGTGTGCTCCGGCTGCGGCACGGTCCGAGACGTCCACCCGGCAGGCGACGCCCTCGCCGACCTGCCCGTGGCCGAGCGGTTCGGGTTCACGGTCGGTTCGGTGGAGATCACCTATCGCGGTCTGTGCCCGGCCTGCGCCTGACCTGGGGGCCGTCGGCGTCGTGGCGCCAGGCTCGCCTCGGACGCGCCGCAGCCGGAGGGTGCTCGCCCTGCTCGTGCCGGACCGGCTGACACGGGCCCTGTCGGATCGTTCCCGACCGGCCGCTTTGGACGCGGAGCCGAACCAGCAGGTGATGACCACGCGATCTCGAAACGGGGTTCGGCGGGCACGAACGGAGACACATCGGAGGCTCGGCGCGGCTGAGCCTCCTCGGTGGGTGGGTCGCTCCGGTGCGTCCCTTTCGTGCCCGGCCCGGCCACTGCCGCCGACGTGGCCGCTGAGCCCGGATCGGGGCCGGGGCCCGCCGGGGCCACGTCGAGTGGACCGAGTCGGGCCGGATCGTGGCCGAGGGCCCTTCCGGCAAGGTCGTCACCGCCGAACCGTCCAGGACGCCTTCGGGCCCCGCTCCCCGTACGTACCCGCCGTGTTCTCCTGCCCGGCCCTGCCGTTAGGTTTGTGTGCAGGACAGCTACGCACGCTCGGCAGAGGTGCCTGGGGGACAGGAGGTCGGCGAGAGTGTCGCTGCGCGGAGGTGACCCGGTCGAGATCGGCGGCTACCCGCTTGAGGCGCGTCTCGGCTCGGGTGGGATGGGCACGGTCTTTCTGGCCCGGACGAGTTCGGGACGGCCGGTCGCGATCAAACTGATCCACCAGCAGTTCGCGGGGGACGACGAGTTCCGTATCCGTTTCCGTCAGGAGGTGGCGGCGGCGCGGCGGGTGAGCGGCGCGTTCACCGCCGCCGTGGTCGACGCGGCCCCCGAGGCCGAGCAGCCGTGGATGGCGACGACCTACATCGAGGGGCACACGCTCGCCCAGCGCATCGCCATGGAGGGGCCGCTGAACGGAGCGGAGCTGAGGAGACTCGCCATCGGGCTGGCGGAGGCGCTGCGCGACATCCACCGGGTGGGGGTCGTCCACCGTGACCTCAAGCCCTCGAACGTCGTGCTCTCCCCCGAGGGGCCGCGCGTCATCGACTTCGGCATCTCGCGCGCCGTGGACCAGCAGACGCTGACGATGACGGGGCGGGTCATCGGCACGCCGCCCTTCATGTCGCCGGAGCAGTTGCAGACACCGCGTGGGGTGGGGCCCGGGTCCGACGTCTTCTCGCTGGGGACGCTGCTGGTGTACTCCGCGACGGGACGCGGGCCCTTCGACGCGGACAGCCCGTACATGACGGCGTACCAGGTGGTGCACGAGGAGCCGTCGCTGGGAGCCGTGCCGCCGGCTCTGCGCGCGGTCGTCGAGTCGTGCCTGGACAAGGAGCCGGAGGAGCGACCCTCGGCCGACCAACTCCTCGTGCTGCTGCGGGACCTGCCCGCCGACCTCGGGGGGAGCGACGCCCCCGGGGCCGACGCGGGCCGCACCCGCGACGTGATCACTCAGCAGCACTCCGCGGGGCCTGCCACACCGGCGCCGACCGCCCTGCCCACCGACCCGGCCGGTCGCGACACCAGTAGCCTCTCCGTACCCGCCGGCCGCCGTCTGCGCAGCCGGTGGCGTCCTGTGCTCGCGGCCGCGGTGGCGGTGGCGGCGATCGGCGGGGGAGTCGCCGTGCTGGAGGCGGGCAGCCGCGACGGGAACAGCGGCGGTGACAAGGAGGGCGACAGCGTCGCGGTGCCGGGCGCCGCGCTTCCGGACGGCTTCACACCGTGGCGTACGACCGTGCGGGGCGGTCGCCCGGACATCCCCGACGAACTGCGGTGCGTCGGGCGCGGTGAGGCGCTGTTCTGCGGGGGCGGCGGCGTCGTCGCGACCCGCGTCAGCACGGTGGACGGCTCGCGGGCGTGGACGGTGAAGAGCCCGGGCGTCCCCGTCCAGGGCATGCACCTGGTGGGAGCGACCGACGATACGGTGCTCGGTTACCGATTCGCCGCCGAGGACGCCCCGCGGGACCCGGCCGACGAGGTGGTGGCCGTCGACGCGGACAGCGGCCGGGAGCTGTGGTCCGTACCGTCCGGCGCCCAGTCTCGGGCCGTCACGGGGCGGACTCAGGACGCCGTGGTCGCCGGTTCCACCGTCGTGACGGTCGATGCCTCCGACTCCCGCTTCGAAGCCCGCGAGGCGCACAGCGGTGAGGTCACCTGGACGACGTCCTTCCCCGCAGGTACGCAGTGCGCCCCCGTCCCGGTGGGCCCGCGGCTCTTCGCGATGTGCGCGACGGCCGCGGAGGTGGACGCCTCGGAGGTGCGCCACCCCACCCTGTACGCGGTGGACCGGGGCTCGGGGACACTCGGCGAGCCCATCGCGGTCGACGGTCCCGCCGTGCCGATGGGCGTCGCCGGCGGGAGGCTGGTACTCCTTCAGGAACGTATGGAGGGGACGGCGTCGGCCGGCTACGACGGGGTGGCGCGCGTCGACCCGGCCTCGCGGAAGGTCACGTACTCCCGGCTGGCCAGGACCTACGCGGGGACGCCCGGCATGGCGGACGGCACCGTCTACGTGAGCGGACAGACCGGTCTCGTCACGGCGATCGACCCCGCGACCGGACGGAAGAAGTGGTCGCGGCAGACGGGCGTGGAAGGCGCCTCGGGGCCCGCCGCCGGGGCCGGCGCACTGTACTTCAGCTCGGCCACCGGCCGGGTGGTCGCGCTGTCGCCGAACGACGGCAGCCTCCGGTGGACGACAGATCCGCAGGCCGACGGCCTGACGGGCGAGCAGGGCGCGAGCCCCCGCGTGACCGTCGCGGGACGCCTGGTGATCGTGGCCGCGGACAAGAACACCCTCTTCGCCTTCGACACGCAGAAGCCGCCGAAAGCGCGCTGAGCCCGGCGGCGTCGGCCGTCCACCCCGCCCCGCGGACACCTCAGGGACCCCCTCGGTCGCCAACGCGGCGACGGGGGAGTCAGAGACGACGGCCAGCACGCGGCGTGCTCCCGCAGCAGCCCGGGCAGCGGACGGAGGGCGGCCATCGGGGCTGGGCCCGCCGGAGAGCGCCGCGCACGACAGCCCCGTGACCGCACCCGGAGAGCTTTTCCTCCCAAATCGATACTTTCCGCCCATAGCAGTACGCTGATCGCGGCGGTGCCCACGAGGGCTCCCCCTGCCTGGTGCTCGGCTCCAGTACGGGACCGGGTGCCCCAGCCATGCGATGCGCGGGAGGACCGATGACCAACCCCGAGCAGGACCCGAACCAGCAAGAAGGCCCGGCGGACGGTGGCGCGGCCGGTACGCCTGGGGTGCATGACGGTGGTGCGGACGGTGGGGCGGAGGGGCCGGCGGACGGCGGGGCGTCGGGTACGCCGGGTGTGCATGACGGTGGTGCGGACGGTGGTGCGGACGGTGGGGCGGAGGGCCCGGCGGACGGTGGCGCGTCGGGTACGCCTGGGGTGCATGACGGTGGTGCCGATGGTGGGGCGGAGGGGCCGGCGGACGGCGGGGCGTCGGGTACGCCCGGGGTGCACGACGGTGGTGCGGACGGCGGCGCCGACGAATCCGGCGACCGCTCTTGACCGCCTCGCGCACCGAGTTCCAGAACCCCGGCCCCACAGCGGGTGCCGGGGTTCTGGAGACCCGTCTGACCGGCTTGCCCCGGGAGGAGTTCGCCCGCGCGGTGTGGGCGCGCACGGCGTTGCTCACGCGGGGCGCGAGTGACTTCCGCGACCTGTTCTCCGCCGACGCCGTGGACGAACTGGTCTCGCGTCGCGGACTGCGCACCCCGTTCCTGCGGGTGGCAAGGGACGGCGCCACCCTTCCGGAGCCGTCGTTCACCTCGTCCGCGGGCGTCGGCGCCACCGTCGCCGACCAGCTCGACGACACCGCCCTGTGGCGCGAGTTCGCCGACGGCGCCACCCTCGTCCTGCAGGCGCTGCACCGCACCTGGGGTCCGGTCGGGGAGTTCAGCTCCCGGCTGAGCACCGAGCTGGGGCACCCGGTACAGGCCAACGCCTACGTCACTCCGCCCCAGAACCGCGGATTCGACGACCACTACGACGTCCACGACGTCTTCGTCCTGCAGATCGAGGGCACCAAGCGCTGGCTCATCCACCGCCCCGTGCACCCCGACCCGCTGCGCGACCAGCCCTGGACCGACCGCCGCGCCGCCGTCGCCGAGGCCGCGAAGGGCACGCCGTACATCGACACCGTGCTCGCGCCCGGCGACGTCCTCTACCTGCCGCGGGGCTGGCTGCACGCCGCCCGGGCGCAGGGTGAGGTGTCGATCCACCTGACGCTCGGGGTCCACAGCTGGACGCGGTACGCGCTGGCCGAACAGCTCGCCCAGTCCGCACTGGCGGCGCTGCGGGACGATCCCGCGATGCGCGCCGCTCTGCCGCTGGGCGTGGACGGGCCGGCCGACGAGATCGGCCCGGTCCGCGAACGCCTCGTACAAGCCCTGGCGCAGGCCGATCCCTCCGCGCTGTTCCACCGCACGCGGCGGCGCCAGGGGCGCCCGGCACCGCTCGGGCCGCTGGCCCAGCGGGCGGCCGTGGACGGGCTCGGCCCCCGGTCGCGGGTACGGCTCCGTGAGGCGCTGGAGGCCCGGCTGGACGGCAGGCGTCTGACCACGCGCGTGGGCTGGCTCGACTTCCCGGAACACGACCTGCCGGCGGTGGCCCGCCTGCTCGACGGCGCGGTCCGCACCGCCGGTGAGCTCGGTGTCGGCCTCGTCGGGAGGCTGCTGCGCGCGGGCGTCCTCGTGCCCGCAGACCGTAGACCACCGACCTCGCCGCCGTGACCGCGAGGGAACGTTTCTTCTGCGCCGAGGCCGCCGAGGCCCGAGGTGACTCGATCACGGGCACGGCGCCGTACGGTGTCGTCTGGGTGCTCGTCGAGTACCGCGGCGGCTGGCCGGCCAACGGTTTCGACGGCCTCGCCCTCAAGCCCGGGACCAAGGCGCTCGTGTACCGCGCCGCCCAGGCGGTGCGGGCACGGGTGCTCCTGGTCAGGCGGCACGGACGCCGCGCGCCCGAGGGGCCCCGGCGCTGGGCGGTACTGCGCTACGACCACTGCGGTGCCCACCGCCAGCAGTGGGGCACGTGGAGGCGTGACGAGGATCTGGCGGAGATCGCCGGGGCCCTCGGCGCCCCCGGTGAACCCGGCTTTCCTCCCGTAGTGCTCGTGTGCGCCCACGGCCGGCACGACACCTGCTGCGCGGTGCGCGGGCGGCCCGCGGCGCGCACCCTGAGCGAGCGCTGGCCGGACCTGGTGTGGGAGTGCACGCACGTGGGCGGCGACAGGTTCGCCGCGAACGTCGTCCTCGCACCCGACGGTGTCTACTACGGCGGCCTCGACGCCGCATCATCCGTCGAAGCCGTCGCGGAGCACCTGGCCGGCCGTGTGCACGCGGCGCACCTGCGCGGGTACACGGACCTCTTTCCGCCGCAGCAGGCGGCTGTGGCAGCGGTCCTCGGACGCTTCGGCCCGGCCGGCCGGCACGACTACGCCGTCGCCGGGACGACCCGCGTCGACAACCACTGGAGCATCCGTGTCGTCGGGCTGCACCCGACTCTGCCGACGGCCCTCGACGTCGAGGTGCGCTCCCACCGCACATCGCCGCGTCAGCTGACCTGCCGGGGCCCGCAGTTGAGCCCGGCCCTCGTCTACGAGGTCACGTCGATCCGCGTCCGCTGAAAGAGGTCAGCTCTCCCCGGGGCGTCGTCCCTCACCGCTCCCCGGCCGTCAGGACGGAGTAGGTCACCAGCCCGTAGGCGAGGTGCGGAACGGCGTCCGAGGCCCAGTCCCCGGCCGACCAGCTCCGCGGGTCGCTGACCCCCAGCCCCGCCATGGGCAGGTCGGTGGCGGCCAGGGCGAGGGCTCCGGTGACCACGCCGCCCAGCCACCACGGCATACGGGCGCCCGCACGGCGCAGGAGGGCGACGGCCACTCCGGTGCCGCAGCCCACGGCGATGCCGGACAGCGCCCCGAGTCCGGTGAGCCGGTTGCCGCGGCTGTCGCCCGCACCGGGCACCGGACGGCCCGCCGCCCGGGCGAGCTTGTCCACGACCTGAGCGGGAGCCCCGCTGGAGGCCCTGCCCCGCCACGCCATGTCGGCGTAGGTCACGGCGTTCAGCACGGTCGTTCCGGCGGCGCCCGCGACGCCACCTCGTACGAGGTTCCGCATCATGATCATGCCCGACTGGATTCCCGCCGACCGTCCTGTCCGAAACATGACGGAATGCGGCGAGGATTCCAGGCGGTGCGTGGACGCGGCGGGGCAGGCGCTCAGGTGCCGTCCACGAGAAACGCGGCGCCCGCGAGGAGCCCCACGAAGACGAGGATCGCGAGCAGGCAGACGATCAGTACGGCCCACCCGGTCAGGATCGCCGTCAAGGAGAGCCCCCGCCCGACGCCGTCCAGCCGACGGCCCCGGAAGCGGCCGACGTGCCCGGCCGGAATGGCGATCAGCGCGCACACCATGGCCATGCCGACGAAGACGCCGGGGTTGAGCCAGGCGATGCCGGTGGCGAAGTTCGCGAGGGAGGCGACACCGCCCAGCGCGAAGAACCCGCTGACCCTGGCTGCCCGGTTCGTGGGAAGCCGCGCCCTCGCGGGCCCTCCGGCTCTCGGCCGTGCCTCGTCCGTCCCGCTCATGCCTGCCCCCGTGCCGTACGCGAACTGTGTGTCCTCGGCACGGGATCGTACCGCGTCGCCGCGGACGGCCTCGCCGGGTGTGCGCCGGGCGGGCGGGGGCGGGAAGCGGCAGGTCACGGACGTCGGCGGGGGATCTGCCCGCCCGGGCCGGGCCACGCATGACGCCCGCCGTCCCGGGCACCTGATCCACTCAGGCCCCGCGGGGCGAGAAGAGCGGTGAGAGGAGCGTCATGACGGAGAACCACCGGCAGGGACGTGCGAACGACCAGGCTTCCGGCGCCCGGTCCGGTACTCGTGGGGAAGCGGTGCCGAAGACCGCCGCCGAGGAGGTCCTCAAGGAGTTCGAAGAGGCGGAGACAGGGGAGAAGGGCCCCGGCAGGCCGCACCGGCACGCGGGGGAGAGCGGTGACGCGCTCTCGCCCAACCCCCGCGCACAGGAGTCCGCGCGAGGGGAGTGAAACGGGCGCCGCCCGCCCTCACCCTCCACCTCGTTCCCTCGGCCGTCGCCGCTCCCGCGGCGCGGCCGGGTCCGGGGCAGACCCCCTGCCTTCCCGGTGACCGCCGGGCGCGTTCACACGGCCGCAACACCCGCTCCCAGTATGCGGACAACTGTCTCGACAGACCGGTCCGGGCACTGCGAGGCTCTGCCCATGCTTCTCGTCAACCGCGCCCCGGTCACAGCCTTCTGCGCTGCCGTCGCTCTGTGCGCCGCACTTGTCGGTTGCTCTCCCCAACCGGAGGGGAAAGCCCCCTCGGGCAAAGGGGATGCGACCGGGACGTGCGCACCGGGAAAGCTCGCGACCGAGGTACCGGGGAAGCTGACCGTCGGTACCGACAAGCCCGCGTACGCGCCCTGGTTCGTCGACGACAAGCCGTCCAGCGGCAAGGGGTTCGAGTCGGCGGTGGCGTACGCCGTGGCGAAACGGCTCGGCTACGGCCGTGACGCGGTGGTCTGGCAGAACGTGCCGTTCAACAGTTCGTTCGCGCCCGGCGCCAAGAAGTTCGACTTCGACATCAACCAGGTCTCCATCAGCGAGGAACGCGAGAAGGCCGTCGCCTTCTCCTCCGGCTACTACGACGTCCGCCAGGCCGTCATCGCCCTGAAATCGTCCAAGGCCGCCCGGGCGAAGAGCGTCGCCGACCTCAAGGACGTGAAGCTGGGCGCCCAAGTGGGTACCACGAGCCTCGACTTCATCAACGACCTGGTGAAACCGGAGCAGCGGCCCGCCGTCTACCAGAAGAACGACTTCGCCAAGTCCGCCCTGAAGAACGGCCAGGTGGACGCCATCGTGGTGGATCTGCCCACCGCCTTCTACATCACCGGGGCCGAGGTGCCCGAGGCGAAGGTCGTCGGTCAGTTCCCGGACTCCGGAGCGAAACCGGAGCAGTTCGGGCTCGTCCTCGACCGGGAGAGCGGGCTCACCTCCTGCGTGAGCGAGGCGGTGGACGCCCTGCGCGAGGACGGCACGCTCGCCGGCCTGGAGAAGAAGTGGCTCTCCGAAGCCGTCGACGCACCGGTGCTCAGATGACACCGCAAACACCACAGCCACCGCCAACACCGCAGATGCCACGGACATCGCAGATTCCGCACAAGGTGCTCGCCGACGAGGAGGACGCCTACGTCCCCTCGCAGCGCCGCATCGCGCGCGAACGGCACCGGCGGTCCCGTACCCGGCGCGCGACGGCGGTCGCCGCGATCAGCACCCTCGTGACCGCTGCCGTGCTGTATCTCCTGATCACCAACTCGCCCGGCTGGGACCGCGCCAGGGAGACCTTCTTCAGCGCCCACTACGCGCGCGTGGCCCTCCCGCGCGTCCTGGAGGGGCTGTGGCTCAACCTGCGGATGCTCGCGGTGTGCGGCGCGGCCGTCCTCGTGATCGGCCTCCTGCTGGCCGTGGTCCGCACCCTGCGCGGTCCGGTGTTCTTCCCGGTGCGGGCGCTGGCCACCGCGTACACCGACTTCTTCCGCGGACTGCCGCTCATCATCTGCCTGTTGATGGTGGTGTTCGGAGTGCCCGCGCTGCGGCTCCAGGGCGTGACCACCGACCCGGTCCTCCTGGGCGGCGCCGCCCTCGTACTGACCTACTCGGCGTACGTCGCGGAGGTCTTTCGCGCGGGCATCGAGTCCGTGCACCCCTCGCAGCGCGCCGCGGCCCGCTCCCTCGGGCTCAGCAGCGGCCAGACGCTGCGCTTCGTCGTACTGCCCCAGGCGGTCCGCCGCGTGGTGCCGCCGCTCCTCAACGACCTCGTGTCGCTCCAGAAGGACACCGGGCTCGTGTCGATCGCCGGTGCCGTCGACGCCGTCTACGCGGCCCAGATCATCGCCGGCAAGGACTTCAACTACACCCCGTACGTCGTCGCCGGACTGGTCTTCGTCGCACTGACCATCCCGATGACACGGCTCACCGACTGGGTGACGGCCCGCATGGACCGGCGGCGGGCCCAGGGAGGGATCGTATGAGCGAGCCGGAGTCGGCCCCCGTGCTGCGGATGGAGGCGGTCCGCAAGTCCTTCGGCCGCTCGCTGGTCCTGCGGGGGGTCGACCTGGACGTCGCCCCGCACACCGTGACCGCCCTGATCGGCGCCTCGGGATCGGGGAAGTCCACCCTGCTGCGCTGCGCCAACCTCCTGGAGGAGGTGGACGACGGTGCCATCTGGCTCGACGGCGAGGAGATCACCGATCCGCGAGCCGACCCGGACGCGGTACGCCGCCGGATCGGCGTGGTGTTCCAGGCGTACAACCTCTTCCCGCACCTGACCGTCCTGCAGAACATCACGCTGGCCCCGCGACGCGTCCACGGGCTCTCCCGGCAGGAGGCCGCCGAACGCGCCCACGCCCTGCTGGAACGGCTCGGGCTCGCCGCCAAGGCCGACGAGTACCCGGACCGGCTCAGCGGCGGACAGCAGCAGCGGGCGGCGATCGTGCGGGCCCTGGCGGTACGGCCCCGGCTGCTGCTCCTGGACGAGATCACCGCAGCCCTGGACCCGGAACTGGTCGGCGAGGTGCTCGGCCTGGTCCGCGAGGTGAAGGACGAGGGCATGACCATGGTCATCGCCACCCACGAGATGGCCTTCGCACGGGAGGTCGCCGACCAGGTCTGCTTCCTGGACGCCGGAGTGGTGCTGGAACGCGGTACCCCCGAGGAGGTCTTCGGCAGTCCCCGGGAGGAGCGCACCCAGAAGTTCCTGCGCCGGATCGTCGAGGCCGGGCGGCTGTAGGCGGCCGACACCACTGCGGGCGTGGCGACCGTATGAACACCTCGCAACAGCACAGGGCTTGTGCGTGCGCCTGTGATGTGATTCCGGGCATGGACACCACCGGCCGGACACGAGGGATGCTCCTCGTCGTCCCCTTCCGGGCCGGGCGCCGGGCGGACCGCCTCGGCCATACCTGTCGCTGACGCCCGCGACCCCCGACGCACCCCCCCCACCACCACGGCTTCACGGACACAGGTGAGCATGCAGCGAGAAGAAGGCCGTGCGGGCCGCCGCGCGCTCGTGGTGTGCCTGGCGGCCGGTGGCACCACTCTCGTCGACCAGTCGGTCCTCAACATCGCCCTGCCGTCGCTGCGTGACGCGCTGACAGCGGGGCCCTCCAGCATCCAGTGGATCGTGTCCGGTTACTCACTGGCCTTCGGCCTCGCCTGGTACCCGGCGGCAGCCTCGGCGACGTACGCGGACGCAAGGGCCTGTTCCTGCTGGGACTCTCCGCCTTCCTGGCCGCCGCACTGGTGGCGGCCACCGCGGCTGCCCCGGGCACCGTGATCGCCGCCCGCCTGGTGCAGGGCGCCGGCGCGGGACTCGTCAACTCGCAGGTCATCGGCTTCCTCCAGGACGTCTTCACCGGTGAGGAACGGTCCCGGGCGCTCGGCCGGTACGCGGTCGTCGGCGGTCTCGCGGCGGGGCTCGGACCAGCTCTCGGCGGGGCGCTCGTCGCCGGATTCGGTCCCGGTTCGGGCTGGCGGCTGTGCCTGTTACTGAGCGCCCCGTGCGCCGTCGTCACCCTGTTCCTCGCCTCCCGCCGGCTGCCCCCACCGCGCCGCACCGCCCGGCACAGCGGTCTCGACGTGGGCGGCCTCCTGCTGGCCGGAGCGCTCACGCTGACGCTGATGCTGCCGTTCATCACCACCCCGGACACTCTCGGCGGCGCCGCACTGTGGGCGCTGGCGGCGGGTGTCTCGGGCACCGCCCTGTACGTGCGGCAGCGCCGGCGCGCCCGGGCGAAACGGCAGCCCCTGCTGCATCCCGCCCTGGCGGCCTCGAAGCCGTACCTCCTCGGGACCGCCGTCGCGATGGCGCAGTTCGGCTCCTCGATGGCCGCCTCGCTCGTGCTGACCGTGTTTCTCCAGGCAGGGCTGGGCCTGCCCGCCCTGGCCACCGCCGCGGTGACGCTGCCCTCGGCGCTCGCCATGGGCCTGTCGTCGGCGGTGGCCTGGCGTGTGGTGCGCCGTATCGGTCCGCGCGCGGTGAGCGTGGGCCTCGCCCTGGGCGTCTGCGCGCTCGTGGCGAGCGCCGCGGTGGCCCTCACCGTGCCCGTCGCGGCGCTTCCCGCGGCGCTCGCCGCGGCCCAGGTGGCGGTGGGCGCCGCCTCGGGGCTCACCGTCTCGCCCAACCAGGCCCAGGTGCTCCAGCACGCCCCCGCCGAGGCGGCCGGACTGGCCGGCGGAGTGCTGCAGATGGCCCAGCGCATCGCCGCCGCCGTCTGCCTCAGCGCCGTGTCAGGGGTCTACCTCCGTGGGGCCGCACACGAGGACGGGACCCCACGGGCCGCGTTCGCCCTGTCCACGGCCGTCTGCGTGGGCCTGCTCCTGATCGGCCTCGCCCTGTCCGCGCTGCGCCGCGCCACCGTCCACCAACGCCCCGCCGCGCCCGCGGGTGCGCCCGCCCCCGTCCCCGAGGAGACCGCGTGACCACGACACCCACCACCCACCACCCACCAGGCCACCGTCCACTGGGTGACCGAGGGCGCGTCTGGCCTGCCCGGCCCGCGCTGCCCCTCGGGCGGGGTGGCAGGAGCGGCGGTCACGGAACCGAGCCGCAGCGTTGCGCCCGCGTGAACGCGCGTGAACATCGGCGGTCGGCCCGGCGGCCACCGGTGTCGCGCGCGAGGACGATCGGCGCGTGCGCGTGGTGCGCTCTCGCACGTCAGGACCGCCTCGCGGGGGAGAGCTGCGCGGGACGGCGTTCGCGGGGGCCGGTCCCGGCGGTCCGGCGCGGCGTTGTTCGGCTGGGTCCGGGCGATTAACGTGCACAGCGATCACCGTGTCCGCAGCCCGTCCCGGGCCGCCGACCGACCAGGTGGCTGTGAGGTGACAGTCGTGCAGGCACGATCCTCCGCCCGACGCGACGGCCGCGAGCCGTGCCGCGGCGGGTCCTGCGAGTTCCTGCGCGTCGTCCGGCGCCACGTCGACCTGCTCCGGGTGAGCAGCGCGCTGTGTCCGGGGCCCGCCCCGCGCCGCTGAGTCACCCCTCCCGCTCGCCCCGTTCCGGCACACCGCGCCCCAGGGACGTCACCGCACCGCGGCTCCGTGACGACCACCGGGGTCGCGACCGCGCCGACCGCCGGGGCCGGCCGGGGGAGCCCCGCGCGGACCTGTGCCGGACACCCGACCCACCCACGCCCCACAGCCCACTTCGCGACTGGAGAGCATATCCATGACCGACCGCGACGCCCCGCCTCCCGGCCTCCATCTCACCCTCGAAGCCGACGGCGACGGGGCCCACCCCGCCGCGTGGCGGCACTCGGGGCGTCCACCCCGCGCCGTCCTGTCACCCTCGGCGGTGCGGGACGTGGTCCGTACCGCCGAGGGTGCGGGCTTCAGCCTCGTCACCTTCGCCGACGCGCCTCGACCGGCCGGTGCGGGCCGAGGCGCCGCCGGACGCCTGGAGGCCGGGACCCGCGCCTCGTACGTCTCGACGCTGACCGACCGGATCGGACTCGCGCCCACCCTGCACGTCACCACCACGGAGCCCTTCCACCTCGCCACCCAGCTGGCGAGCCTGGACCACGCCTCGCACGGCAGGGCCGGCTGGGTGGTCGGCGCGGCGGCCGGCGTGGAGGACCTCGCCACCGTGGGGGAGGGGCCACTGACCGCCACGCAGGTGCTCCGGGAGGCCGCGGACGTCATCGACACCGCCCGCGCCCTGTGGGACTCCTGGGAGGACGACGCGGTGATCAGGGACACCGCGACCGGGCGGTTCCTGGACTCGGACCGGGTGCACCACATCGACTTCGAGGGTGCCGCCTTCGCCGTGAAGGGGCCTCTGATCACCCCGCGTCCGCCGCAGGGGCAGGTCGTCGTCCTCGCCCCGGACGGGCTGGACGCCGACTCGCGGGCCGACGTGGTCCTGGTCGCCCGGCCCGACCGCGCCCAGGTCGCCGCCCGCGCGGCCTCGGCACGCGTGGCGGGCACGCCGCTGGTGTTCGCCGAGGTGGAGGTGGTCCTCGACGCCGAGACCCCGGCCACGGACCGGCTCGCCGCACTCGACTCCGCCGCCCACTGGCCGGAGCGGGGCCGACTGCGTCACGTCGGTTCCCCCGAGGCCCTGGTGGAGCTGCTGCGCGAGCTGGCCGGAACGGTCGACGGAGTCAGGCTGCACCCGGCCGTGCTCGCCGTCGACCTGCCGGTCCTGACCGAGCGGGTCCTGCCGAGCCTGTCCGAGGCGGGGCTGCGGCGCCCGCCCCGTCCCGGCGACACACTGCGCGAGACCCTCGGCCTGCCCCGTCCCGCCAACCGATTCGCCGCCCCGGCGGCCACGCACGCCTGAGGTGAGTGTCATGACTGAGCAGAACCCGAGCCCGCGGCTGCACCTCGGCGTGTTCTACACCGGCGTCGGCCCCCAGCTCGTCTGGAGCGATCCGCAGGCGCCCTCGCACACGGCCGTCGAGACCTTCGTCGAGATCGCGCGGCTCCTCGAACGCGGTCTGTTCGACGCCTTCTTCCTCGGTGAGGGACTCCGGGTGCGGGAGAACCGCGGCAAGGTGTTCGACCTCGACGCGGCCGGCCGGCCCGACGCGATCACCCAGCTGTCCGCGCTCGCCGCGGCCACCGAGCGCATCGGCCTGGTGGCCACGCAGAACACCACCTACAACTACCCGGCCGACCTGGCCCGCCGGCTGGCGAGCCTGGACCTGCTGTCGGAGGGCCGGGCGGGCTGGAACATCGTCACCACCGACAACGCCTGGACGGGGGCCAACTTCCGCCACGGAGGCTGGCTGGAGCACGAACGCCGCTACGAACGCGCCGGACAGTTCGTCGAAGCGGCCAAGGCGCTCTGGGCGTCCTGGGACCCGGACGCCGTCGCCACCGACGGGCACGCCGCCCACTGGGCGCGCCCCGGTTCCGTCCGTCCGGTGGAACGGGACACCGACCTCGTGAAGCTGCGGGCGAGTGCCACCGTGCCGGGCAGCCGGCAGGGACGCCCGGTGCTGTTCCAGGCCGGAGACTCGGACGGCGGCAGGGAACTCGCCGCCCGCCACGCCGACGTGGTCTTCTCCGCCAACACCGAGTACGGCAAAGCCGTGGCCTACGCCGCCGACCTGCGCGACCGGCTGGCCCGCCACGGACGGTCACCCGACTCGTTGCGCATCCTCCCGGGCGCGAGCGTCGTCCTCGGCGACACCCCCGCCGAGGCACGGGAGAAGGCCCGGTGGGTGCGCGGCGAGCAGATCAACGGGCCGCGCGCCATCGCCTTCCTGGAGCAGTACTGGGGCACCGACCTGTCCGCCTACGATCCGGACGGCCCCCTGCCCGACATCGAGCCCAGCGAGGAGGAACTCGACCCCTCCCGGGGCACCATCCCGATCGAGCGCCGCAGCGGCAAACTGGCCCTCATCCAGAAGTGGCGCGACCTCGCCGACGAACGGGGCCTGTCCATACGCGAGTTGGCGCTGGAGGTGTCACCGGGCCACCCGTCCTTCGTGGGCACCCCCGCGAGCGTCGCGGACGAGTGGACCCGCTACGTCCGCACCCGTGCCGTCGACGGCTTCAACATCGTGCCGCACCTGCTCCCGGACTCCGTGGCGGACATCGTCGACAAGCTCGTCCCGGTACTCCAGGAGCGCGGCGTCTACCGCACCGAGTACGAGGGCACCACCCTGCGCGAACACCTCGACCTGCCCCCGCTGGGCTGAGCCGCGCGGGTCGTACCGGTCGCTCAGCCGACGGCGCGGAGCCGGAAGTGCAGATCGGCCCCGTCCGCGCGGGAGCGTGCGCTGCGCGGGAGCGTGCGCTGCGTGCGCGCGTCGTTCGGCGCCGTCCGGCGCGGTGGCCATGCGCACGCGGCCGATCTGGTCCGCCGGGGTCGGCGCGGGCACGAACAGGGGGACCAGCGCCGTTCCGCCCTCGGCGAGACTCGCACGGACACCGCGCAGCGCGGCGAGCGCCTCGTCGTCGGTGGGCAGCAGCGTGAAGGCCGGTCCGGCCAGGAAGACCGCCCGGTAGCGCCGGGACAGGTCCAGGGCCTCCATACGCTGGTGGAACACGGTGGCACTGACGCCCTGCTCGCGTGCCCGACGGCGCGACGCTCCAGCATCCGCCGAGGAGCCGGCACCGTCGACGTCAAGACCGCGCCGAAGCAGTCCGAGCAGCGGATCACCGTCTCCGCAACCCGACTCCAGTGCCGGGGTACCCGCCTGCCGCACAAAGGCCGCGTAGGGCTCGGGGCCCTGGGAGAAGGACTTCAGCGGACCGTAGAGTTCGGTGGCGATACCCGTGGAGAAGTCGGCTGCGTCCATGGGCGCGGCCCAAGGGCGAACCGCCGCACACTCACCTGGATATCGGGCGGGCGCCCGGACGAGCGGGACGCCGCCGTTCGGAACGCCCCGCCCCGCTGCGCGCCGCGCTCGGCGCGGTCACGCCTTCATGTTCGCCGGGTTGACGCCCCGTCATGCACGTGACGTCGCAGCGCGAGTACCCACGAGTGACCACTCTTCACAAGAACGGCGCAGGAAAGTTCCCCGCACCTCGACGGCGGGCGACCCGCATGTCCGGCCGGGGACTGCGGGGCCCCGGTGGTAGGCGTGTGGTGCGCGCCTTCCCCACCGAACGTCCCACCTGCGACCGAGGAGCCCGCGATGGCTGGCCACGACCGACGACAGGACCACCCCGAGAGCACCGAGGCCCCCCGCGCCCACTGGCTCTTCGGGGACCAGCTCGGCCCGCACTTCCTGCGCCCCGGACCGCGGGGACCCGGGCGCGGGGTACCGGTCGTGATGATCGAGTCGCGGGCGGTACTGCGCCGCCGCGTCTTCCACCGGGCCAAGGCCCACCTGCTGCTCTCGGCGATGCGGCACCGCGCCGCCGAACTGGGTGAGCGCGTGACCTACGTGCGGGCCGAGACGTACCGGGAGGGGCTGCGCGAGGCCGGCGCCGTCCCGCTCACCGTCCACCACCCCACGTCACGGGCCGCCCTGGAACTCGTACGGGGCCTGGACGGGGTGACCGTGCTGCCGCCCCGCGGATTCCTCGTGGACCACGAGGACTTCCGGGACTGGGCGGGGGAGCACGGGCGTGGCGCGGACGGTTCGGGGCTGCGGCAGGAGGACTTCTACCGCTGGGTGCGCACCCGCCACGACCTGCTCATGGAGGGCGAGCGGCCGGTGGGCGGCCGCTGGAACCTCGACCACGACAACCGTGAACCCCCGCCGCGCGGCGAGGAACACCTCGACGTGAAGGCCCCCTACCGGCCGCGCGAGGACGCCGTCGACGCGCAGGTGCGAGAGGACCTGGACCGCTGGGAGCGGGAGGGCACGGTGCGCTTCGTCGGCCGCGACGGCCCGCGCCGCTTCCCGGCCACCCGGCGCGAGGCGCGCGCCGCGCTGCGCCGCTTCCTCGCCGAACGGCTGCCCGCCTTCGGCCCCTACGAGGACGCGCTGCTCGCCCGCGACGGGGTGCTCGCCCACAGCCTGCTGTCCTCCTCGCTCAACCTGGGCCTGCTCGACCCGCTGGAGGTGGCCGAGGGCGCCGAGGCGGAGTACCGGGCGGGCCGGGCGCCGCTGAGCAGCGTCGAGGGCTTCGTACGGCAGGTGTGCGGCTGGCGCGAGTACGTGTGGCAGCTCTACTGGCACTTCGGCGAGGAGTACCGCAGCCGCAACGCCCTGGACCACCACGAACCACTGCCCGACTGGTGGCGGGACCTGGACGCGGACGCGGTGACCGCGCACTGCCTGCGTACCGTGCTGGAGCAGGTGCGCGACACGGGCTGGACCCACCACATCCCGCGCCTGATGGTGCTCGGCTCCTTCGCCCTGCAGCGCGGCTGGGACCCGGCACAGCTCACCGACTGGTTCCACCGCTGCTTCGTGGACGGCTACGACTGGGTCATGCTGCCGAACGTCGTCGGCATGTCCCAGTACGCGGACGGCGGCCGTATGACCTCCAAGCCGTACACCTCCGGCGGCGCCTACCTGCACCGCATGAGCGATCTGTGCGGGGGCTGCGCCTACCGGCCCGACGTGCGGACCGGACCGGACGCCTGCCCGTACACCGCTGGATACTGGGCCTTCCTGCACCGGCACCGGGACCTGCTCGCGCACAACCCCCGCACGGCGCGTCCCGTGCGGGGGCTGGAGCGGCTGAAGGACCTCGACGCGCTGCTCGACCAGGAGGCCGGGCGGGGGAGTGCTGCCCCCTGAACCCGGACTCCTGGGCTCCGTGCCCGGCCGGACGCGCCGGCCGGGCCTCGGCCTCGGGGCTAGAGGCGACCGCTGGGAACCGTGAAGCCCGGCTTCCCGGTGGGCAGCTGAACCGTGTACTGGCGCAGGTAGGTGTCCAGGTACGGGGAGCGGTCACCGGCGGTCCGGACGTCGTCGGCCGGATCGTCCAGGGCCAGCCTGATGCGCGCGTCCGTCACCTTGACGGTCTCACCGGAGGGGGTGTCGCGCCACGAACCCGTCTGGATGGAGCCGATCTCCACGGCCAGTACGTGCCCGGCCGCGAGTGTCCAGTCGGTCGACTTCAGGTCGACGCTCAGCCGGCCCGGGCGCAGCAGGGAGACCTGCTCGTCGAACATCGCGGCGGTCCCGTCCGGGGCGACGTCGTACAGCTTGAGCATGACATTGCCCGAGCCCTTGGCGTTCAGCGAGACCTGCGGGGTGCCGGTCACCCGGACCGCCTCGCGCACGGGCCGGGACCACACGAAGAAGCTCGACGTGACCGCACCGGCCGTCTGGCGCCTCGCGAGGCCCTTGGGCAGGTCCTTCGGGGCGGCCGGATCGATCGCGGGCGCGTGCTCCATGTCCCACTCGCCGGACGGCTGCGGGAGCGCCTTCGGCGCGGCCCCACCCGGCTTGCTCAGCGTCGCACGCCCCGAGGCGCCCCCGTCGTCCACGTACGTGCCGCCGCCCAGCGGCAGCGACACGGACCGCTCGACGACCGGCCACGTCTTCTGGGCGCGCCAGGCACCGGTGGAGTCCTCGACGGAGTAGGCCGGATAACGGACCGTAGGCTCGGCGCCCTTGAGGTACTGGTCGTAGAAGGAGAGCGTCTCCTGGTACCAGCCCTCGCGGCCCATGGACAGGCGTCCGTCACTCGTGCGGTCACCGCCGCGCACGTGCTCCCACTGGCCGAGCCACCCGCGCTCGGGGCCCTTGTGGTTGTCCAGGTACTCCTGCATCTCCTCGGGCTTGGTGTTGTTCTCGATGAAGCCCTGCGTGACGAACAGCGGGGTGTCCGTGCCCTTGGCCATCCTCGCCAGGTCGCGCGAGGTCCAGTGCTTGTCGCGCTGGTCGGATATCCGGTATCCGGCCGAGTTCTGCGTGAGGCACTCCGGGTGGCTCTCCTCCCACCGGGCGTTGGCCTGGTAGCGCGCGTCGTCGTCGCTCAGCGGCGCGAGCGTCGCGATGGAGTTGTACGCGTCCGCGGTGCCGGTCACGTTCGGGCGCGGCACCCCGTTGGAGTAGATGTACTGGTACATGTCCCACACGGGCTCCTGGGCCACGACGGCCTTGAGTGCGCGCTGGTCCAGGTCGTTGCCGATGAGCCCGGTGGCGGCGTCGTAGGACTTTCCGTACATGCCGACCGAGCCCGTGGACCAGGGCTGCTTCGCGGACCAGTCGATCGCCGCCCTGACGTCGGCCTGCTCGCCGGGGCCGCCCCAGTCCAGGCAGCCGGTGGAGCCGCCGAAGCCGCGCAGGTCCACCATGACGAAGGCGTAGCCCTGGTCGAACAGGTCGGTGCCCTCGATGAAGTCCTGGAAGCGGGAGGAGGGGCCGGTGTGCGTCCAGCCCTCGGGGTCGGTCTGTCCCGAGTGCCCGAAGTAGGGGCCGACCGACAGGATGACGGGCACCCGCTTGTTCGGGGTCTTCTCGGGCAGCAGGACGTCGGCGTGCAGTTCGGTGCCGGAACGGTCCGCGGAGGGAAAGTAGTGCTGGGTCCAGACCGCGCCCTCCGGGACCCGGTCGTTCTCCGCGTGGGTCACCGGAGTGGTCGCGGTCCCGACCGCGGCCGGCCGGGCCTGCGAGGCGGCGGCGGCCTGGGGCACCGGGCCCGGCCCGGCGGCGGCGGGGGCGGCGAGGGCACCGGTCAGGGCGAGGGTGGTGGCCAGTGCGGAGACGGCCCAGGCGGCCGCGCGACGTGCGTTCACATGCTTCTCCCGGAACGTTGGGGGCGGGCGGTGCAGGTGGTGTCGACGCCGGAGAAGTCTATGATCGGCTTGCCAACGCCACAACGCCCCCGTATTGCACGCCGGTTACGGGATGAAGCAACACAATGGCTTTCGCATTCAGGGCAGTTGGGAGAAAATGCTTCCCTTTGCGCCTTATTCGGGTGAGGCCGGACAGGGCGAAGGCCGCCCTCTGTGAAGCGAGTTCGCGAGGACGGCGGAGTGAAGGGTGCAGGGCCGGTGGCCCCCGTCACGTAGGCCGGACTCCCCGGGCCGCAGCCCGGGGAGTCCGGCCCTGTTCACCCCGGAGGGCGAAGGCGGCTCAACTCGCCGCGTAGCACTGGTACACGACGCCACTGCGGAAGCTCTTCGCGTCCACGAGCCGCAGCCGCGGGATCACCGTGCCCTCGGGGAACAACCGGCGCCCACGCCCCTGTACCGCCGGGTAGACGAACAGCCGGTACTCGTCCACGAGTTGGGCGGCGATCAGGGTGTGCGTCAGCGTGATGCTCCCCGTGACGACGATGTCGTCGCCCTCCCCGGCCTTCAGCGCGGCCACCGCCTCCACCGGGTCCGGGCCGAGGATCCGGGAGTTCTCCCAGCCGGGCTCGGTGAGCGTGGTGGACACGACGTACTTCTGGACGCGGTCGAGGTAGGCGGTGATCCCGGTGGTGTCGTCGGTCTGCCGGGGCCAGTAGCCCCGGAAGTCCTCGAAGGTGCGCCGCCCCAGGACGAGGGCGTCCGCCCGCTCGTCCTGGCGCCGGCTCTCCGCCATGAGATCGTCCATGGAGACGTCGCCCTGCGCGCCCGGGTCGAACCACTCCGTGAGCATCTCGATCGAGCCGTCGACAGTGATGTTCTGGGTGATGGCCAGCGTGCGCATGGCGCCGCTCCTGTCCCTCGGTCGGCTGATGTCCCGCTGTCGTCCCCGGCCCGCCTGTTCCGTGCGGTCGCGCGGCCCCCGCTCCATTGTCGCGGAACCCCACGGACCCGCCACCGCTCGGACCCGGGCGGCGCACACGGGGGCGGGCCCACCGGCCTGGTGCCGGTGGGCCCGCCCCGTCCTCGCGTCGTCCTCCCTCGTCCCCCGGACTCGTCCCCCGAAGGGGCGTCCGTCAGCCCTGCCCGGGCTGCGAGGGGGTCAACGGCGGCGGTGCGTCCGCCGCCTCGGTGCCCCACGTCGAGGGTGCGCCGCCGACCGTGAAGTCGAGCCGGTGACCGGCGCGCAGATCGTCCGTGGTCAGGTAGGTGCGCGCCTGCGCCTTGCCGTCCAGCCGCACCGACTGCGTGTACCGCTGATCGGCCGAGGTGCCCGGAGCGGAGACCGTGAAGCGGCCGGCCGGGTAGTAGCGGCGGTCCAGCGTCAGATCGACCCGGTCGAACACCGGTGTCGACAGGCCCCACGTGTCGGTGCCCGGCTGCACGGGGTACACGCCGATCGCGGAGAGCACCATCCAGGCCGACATCGTGCCGAGGTCGTCGTTGCCCGTCATCCCCGTCGGGGCGTCGGTGAACAGGGTCAGCGCGGCGTGCACGACGTCCGTGGTCTTCCACGGCTGCCCCGTCGACAGGTAGGTGTACGGGGCGATCAGGTCCGGCTCGTTCTGCGGGTTGTACTTGTCCGCGTTGTAGTAGTCGTACGGGCCGTTGACCCACACCTCACGGGCCGTCTTCGCCGGGTCGGCCACCAACTGGTCGTAGGCGAAGAAGGAGTCCAGCCGCTGCCGCGCGGCGTCCTGGCCGCCGATCAGGCCGATCACCCCGGGCAGGTCCTGCGGCACCATCCACTGGTACTGCCACGCCGTGCCCTCGTGGAAGCCCTCGCTCTGCGCCGGGTCGGCCGGGCCGGTGAAGGCGCCCTGCGCGTCGCGCGCCCGGAAGAACCCGGTCGAGGGATCGAAGACCTTCCGGTAGTTCTGGGCGCGTTCGGCGTAGCGCCGCGCGTCCGCGTCGTGCCCGAGGTCCTTCGCCATCCGGCTCAGCACACCGTCGGAAAGGGCGTACTCCAGCGTCGCGGAACCGCCGTGGTCGAAGTCCGAGTCGCCGGGCTTGGCGTGCGGGCGGTCCTTGATGTACGGCGCGTAACCATCCTTCAGATACTGCTCGTTGGCCTCGCGGCCGACCGCGGGCGAATCCTTCGGCGGCACCCCGTCCGCGTTCTTCTTCAGCGCCCGGTACGCCTCCTCCTCGTGGCCCTTGAGCAGCCCCTGCTGGTAGGCGTTGGTCAGGAAGGGGGTGACCGGGTCACCCGTCATGATGTTCGTCTCGACCGTGCCGTAGCCCCACTTGGGCAGCCAGCCGCTCTCCTTGTCCACCCGCAGCACGGACAGCGCCATGTCCCGGGACTCGCGCGGTGCGAGCAGCGACAGCAACTGCGCCTGGGTGCGGTAGGTGTCCCACAGCGACCAGTTCTGGTAGTACGTGAAGCCGTCCGCCCGGTGCTTCTTCTGGTCCCAGCCGGTGTAGCGGCCGTCCACGTCGCTGCCGATGTTCGGGGCGAGGAAGGACCGGTAGAGCGAGGAGTAGAAGGTGCGGCGCAGCGTCGCGTCGCCGCCCTGCGCGGCCACGAGGCCCAGCCGCTTCTCCCACGTCGCGTCCGCCGCCCGGCGGGCCTGGTCGAAGGTGCCCCGGCCCTCGGCGGCCAGGTTGCGGGCGGCCCCGGCCGCGTCGACGTAACTGAGGGCCGTCGTCGCCTCGACCGTACGGTCCTCGCGCGTGTCGAACCGGACGTAGGCGCCGTTGCCGGCCTCCTTCGCGGTCGAGGAGGACGAGCCCGCCGTCACCTTGCCGTCGGACCAGGTGCCGTGCGAGGTGAAGGGGCGGTCGAAACGGGTGATCGTGTAGACCGTGTAGGGCACGGTGTCCTGGCAGAAGCCCCGGCCCGTGACGGCGGTGCGGACCGTGCGGGAGTCCAGCACCTCGACCTTCGTCGAGACGGTCCGGTGCAGGGACTGGCCCGCGTTCAGCAGGACGTTGGCCTTGTCCGTCGCCGGGAAGGTGTAGCGCTGCTTGCCGGTCCGCTCGGTCGCGGTGGCCTCCGCCTGCACGCCGTACGTCTTCAGGCCCACCCGGTAGTACCCGGGATGCGCCTCCTCGTCGTCGTGGCTGTACGCGGAGGCGTACTTGGCGTCGTCGGTCTCGGTGACGTCCCCGGTGGTGGGAAGCACCGGGAGGTCACCGCCGAGCCCGCAGCCCACACCCGAGATGTGCGTGAGGCTCAGTCCCCGGATGTGGTCCTGCTGGTAGTCGTACCCGGTGGTGTGGCCGGTGTCCGGGGAGAGCTGCACCATCCCGAAGGGCAGCGCCGCCCCCGGGTAGGTGTTCCCCTCGTTCTCACTGCCGATGAAGGGGTTGACGAGGTCGGTGAGGTGCTCCCGTGCCGCACCGTGTCCGGCGGCGGCCTGTGCGGAGGGCGCGAGCAGCACACCTCCCACGAGCGTGCCGGCGAGCAGCGCACCGGCTGCTCGCCGTCGGGATCGATGAGTCCATGACATGTCGGGGCACGACCTCCAGCCGCTGAGACAACGTTGTCAAGCGGCGCCCATTCTTCGCAGCGGCCGGTGCAGCGTCAAGAGGCCGGGCACATCGGCGGGTTGCGCCCCCGTCCCAGCTCCCCGGGCGCCGTCCCTCCCACCCCACCGAGGGCCCCCGCCCCCACCACCGGGCGCCCGGCCGCGTCACCCGAGCCCCGGTCGGCTCCCCGGGCGCCGGGACATGCCGCACGGCGCCCGCGGCGGGCCGCGTGCCGGGCCGCACCTCCGCGGGCCGACCTGGACGGACGCACGCGGTGCCGCACCACGCGTGGTTTCCCCGGGCGCGGGGCAGTCATGGCGCATGGCCTTGGACGAGCAGTCGGAGCACCTGCCCGAGTACGGCGTGACGGCGGAGTTCTACGACCTTCTCCAGGCGGAACGCGACCTGCGCCGCGTCACCCGCCTCTACCGGGACCTCGTGAAGGAGGCGAAGGCCGCCGTGCTGGACGTCGGCGCGGGCACCGGCGTCGTCACCGCGATACTGCTGCGCCGCACCGGCGTACTCGTGCACGCCGTGGAACCGGCCCTGCCGATGCGTACCGCCCTGCTGTCCCGGCTCTCCGCGATGGGCGCCGACCAGCGGGCCCGCGTGACGGTCCACGCCTGCGACCTGCAGAGCAGCGGACTGCGGGAGGCCGCGGACGCCGCCGTGTGCCACAACCTGGTGGCCGGCCTCGAACCCGCCGGACGCAGGGCGCTGTGGCCCGCGCTGCACCGGGCCCTGCGGCCCGGGGCCCTGCTCGCCGTCGAGACACCCCCCTGCGTCGTCCCCGCCGCCGCCCGCACCTCCTCGCTGCCCCGGGTGCGGCTGGGACAGGACGTGTACGGTGCGCGGGTCGTCACCACTCCTGACCGCGGACGGATCAGCGCCCGCTTCGAATACCACGTGCACCGCGACGGACGGGAGATCCGCAGACATGCCGAGACCTTCACCCTGTGGCCCCTCACGGCCGGGGAACTGGGCCGCGAGATCGAGGCGGCCGGCTTCGCGACGGAGTCCGTGCACGAGGAGGTCCTGCTCGCTCGCCGAGTGGAGCGGACCGGTGACTGAGCGGGCTTCCTTGCCTCAACAGTTGCCGCCGGGCGAGGGACGCCAGAGGATGGGGCAACATCACTCGGCCGAGTTCAGGTTCCCCAAAGGGCGAGGGATCGGAGTGCCATGCCGAAGTATTTTGTGAACTCCACGGACCACCTCACGCAGGAGGCACTGACCGGTTTCGCCCGGGCCCACCCGGAGACGGTCGTCTGGCATGAGGACGAGGGTTACCTGAGCGCCGTCGAGCGCGCGCCGGGACGGCGGACCGGACTGGTCTCCGGCGGCGGTTCGGGGCACGAACCGCTCCACGTCGGATTCGTCGGACGCGGGATGCTGGACGCCGCGTGTCCGGGCCAGATATTCGCCTCCCCGCACAACCGGCAGATCTTCGCCGCCTCCCGCGCGGTGGCCGGGCCCGAGGGGGTCCTGCACCTCGTGAAGAACTACACCGGCGACAAGATCAACTTCGGGATCGCCGCCGAACGGCTCGCGCGCGAGGGCATCCGCTGCGCCCGTGTGCTGATCGACGACGACCTCGCCACCGAGTCCGAGGAGGTCGCGGTCGGCCGCCGCGGCACCGGGGCCACCGTGCTGGTCGAGAAGATCCTCGGCGCGGCGGCGGACACCGGCATGGGTCTTGACGAACTGGCCGCCCTCGGCGAGGACCTCGTCGGCCGCAGCCGCAGCCTGGCGGTGGCCGGGGCCGCGCACACCACCCCGGAGACCGGTCTGCCCGCCTTCGAGCTGGAGCGGAGCGATCTGGAGTACGGGGTCGGCATCCACGGTGAGCGGGCCCGTTCCACGGTCGCGCAGCCCCCCGTGAAGGAACTGGTCGCGGGCATGTCCCGGTCGCTGCTCGAGTCCCTCGGTGTGGGGGCGGGCGACTCGGTCATCGTCCTGGTCAACGGACTGGGAGCGGTCACCTCCCTGGAGCTGTACACCGTGTACGCGGAGGTCACCGACGTGCTGGCGGAGGCCGGGGTGCACGCCGACCGGTCCCTGGTGGGCGACTACGTCACGGCGCTCGACATGCGCGGATTCTCCCTGACTTTCCTCAGAAGCGATCCGCGGACCGTCGGCCACTTCGACGCGCCGGCGCGCACAGCCGCCTGGTGAAACGGCCCCATCGGCAGGGAGGCAGACCGACATGTCCATGGACGACGCATTCTCGGAACGCTGGCTGCGGCAGTTCGCGGCCTCCGTCGCGGCCACCCGCGAGGAACTGACCGCTCTCGACCAGGAAGTGGGCGACGGGGACTTCGGCAACAACCTCAGCTCCGGGCTCACCCGGACCGTGCGCTCCCTGGACGACGGGGAGCCGGGGCCCGCCGAGGGGGCGGCCGCCCACGTCGTGGCCTCGGCACGTCCCCTGCGGTACGCGGCGGACGCCTTCCTGGACCACGTGGGCGGCACGAGCGGGCCCCTGTTCGGCCTGCTCTTCCAGGAACTCGCCTTCGCGCTCAGCGAGTCCGAGGACGCCCGCAGCGCCGCCGCGCTCGCCGAGGGCACCACTCAAGGCCTGCGCGCCATACAACGGGTGGGAGAGGCCGAGCCCGGGGACAAGACGCTCGTGGACGCCCTGGCCCCGGCCGCCGAGGCCCTGGAGGAGGCGGCCCGTGCCGACACGGAGGCCTCGGCGGCGTTGGCGAGCGCCGCCGAGGCGGCCTGGCGAGGAGTGCGGGACACCACGAGGCTGCGCTCCCGCCGGGGCCGTGCCAGCTACGTGGGGGAACGTTCCACCAACGTGCCCGACCCCGGCGCGGTCGGCATAGCCGTGTTCTTCGCCTCGGCGGGCGGCGTGGTCGAGGCGGTCGCCCCGTTCCTCACCGAGACCGAGCGGGCCTCCGGCACCGGCTGAGCGCCGTTACCGTGTCGCCCGCGTCCGCCCGCCCGCCGATACCGCCCCGGAGGGTGGGCGGAGTGGCGGGGTCCTGCCCCGGCGGGCCGCACCGCGGCCCGGTCATTGCGGGGAGCGTCGCGGAATGCGCTCGCTCGCCCAGCTGAAGATGTCGGGCTCGTCCAGCGCCTCGACCCACAGGTCGACGAGGGAGGCCACCTGTTCGCCGGGCCAGGGGCCGACGCCCATGACCCGCAGACCCGCCCGGGCCGCCGCCTCGACGCCGACCGCCGAGTCCTCCACCGCGAGTGCGGACTCGGGAGCCGCCCCGCACGCCTTCGCGGCGGTGAGATAGACGTCCGGGTGCGGCTTGGGCCTGATGCCCTCCCCGGGCACCACGATGTGGTCGAAGTGCTCGCGCAGCCCCGTGTTGGACAGGCAGGCCTCCACGACCTCCCGGGGGCAGTTGCTCGCTACCGCGAGCGGGGCGAACTTCACTGCCGTGGTGACCAGTTCGGGGGCGCCCGGCATGGTTTTGGGGTGGTCGGCGACGAGCTTCTTGAAGTGTTCCAGAAGCCTGTTCGCCAGGGTGTCGGACAGTTCGGGGCGACCCGCTTCCTCGGCCATGAGCCGGCCGCACTGGGTGTAGTGGACGCCGAGGCTGCGCTCCGCGAAACCCGGGGCGGGCACGAGGTCGTAGTCCTGCAGCGTCAGGGTCCTGGCGTCCTGCCAGCTCTTCTCGGTATCCATCAGGGTTCCGTCGCAGTCAAAAACGATGGCGGCGGGGGTCCAACTCAACAGATGTGCGCGCATCGGCTTCTTTCCGTTCTGGGCACGCCACGCAATCGGAATGCGGCCGCGACGGCCGGCGCAATGGCCTGGGTCCCGGCGCTCATGAGTCCCCCGCGCCAACGGGGGAATGCTCGGTGCACTCCGAAAAATAACGAGCATTACGTTACGGACGGTCGCGAGAACGCGTCAATCATTCACGGAACGCTATGATCATCGGTTTATTCGTATTCCAAGGCGCCGAACGTGGTCAGGTTCTCCCCCTGGACAATGTGAAAGGCGCAGGTCCGGTGATGGATCGCGACGTGGACGGCCGCCTGTGGCCGGAACTCCGTGAAGCGCGCCGCTTTCATCCGAACGGCCCTGGGTCGCACCAGCGTGCCCCTGCTCGCGTACGCGGCCGCCTGGCGCGCCGCCTCCAGCAGGACGACGCCCGGCACGTGGTCCGAGGGGTGGTCGAAGAAGAACGGGTGGCGTACGTCGAAGGGGGCCACGCGCATGGTCCCGCCGTCCTCGGCGAGGACCACGTCCCGGTCGTGGGTGACGCCCAGCAGCCGACGGGGCGGGCGGCGCAGGCCGGGGTCGGGCTGCGAGGGCGGCAGGTCGGCGTTGCTGCGGCGCATCGCCACGTACGTCCTGGCGGGCAGGAAGTGCACGAGCCCGCCGCCTCTGGCGAAGGGTCCCGCCGCGGCGGAGAGGGTCACGTCCAGGCGCAGGCCGCTGAGGGTCCCGTCGTTCCGGAAGCGCAGGTGGGTGGCGAGGACGTCGCAGGTCACCTCCGTGCACGCGGCGGCGGCCCGCGGCTCGGCCGCCGGATCGGCGCGGAAGTGGACGTCGGCGATCACGAGCCGGGAGTCCGCGGGCACCCCGAAATGGCGCAAGGGGATGTAGATGCCCAGCTGGCGCAAGGTCTCCATGATGAGCAGCGGGTGGTGCAGGTCGCTGCCGTCGAGCGGAAAGGTCGGGTGGGACCTCGGCCAGGCGGCGGCCGCCGCGTACCTGTTCTCGGCCCGGGCCACGACGTCGGTGATCAGTACTTCGGCGGCCGAGGACCGGTGTACCCATTCGCGCGGAACCGTACGCGACCAGCTCAACGGACACATCATAGGAGAACTCTCGATAGAACTGATTTTCCTATCGCAGAATGCACTCTTGTTGGGGAATGGGCGCGCGTGCGTGCTCCGAACGGGCTAGTCGCTGACTATATTTACGGCGGCAGAAACCGAACGGCAATCGGGGCGAAATGCAGGTTAGGGCTGAGGGAACGCGCACCATACTTCTGGAGGCGGCGGCGGGCCTGTTCGACGAACGCGGGTTCGTGGGTACGAGTATCAGCGACATCGCCAAGCGTTCAGGGCGTACCAGTGGTGCGATCTATTTCCACTACGCGAGCAAGGAGAAACTGGCCAGAGCGGTCATCGACGCGCAGTTCAACACCTGGCCGCGGCTGGTCGCCCGGCGCCGGGCCTCCGCACGGCCCGCCCTGGAGCGCATGGTGGCCCTGAGCTACGACGTGGCGCGCGCCTTCCGCGACGACGTGGTGGTCAGGGCCGCCGCGCGACTGTGGACCGAGCGCAAGTGCATCGCGCTGTCCCTTCCGGTGCCGTTCGTCGGCTGGATCGAGGAGGTGTCGGCCCTCCTTTCGGAGGCGCGCGAGGAGGGGGACCTCGGGCCGGGGGTCGTGCCCGACACCGCGGCCGCCGGCCTCGTCGGCGCGTTCTACGGTCTGCACACGATCTCGGAGGCGCTCGACGGCCGCCGCAGGATCGAGGAACGCCTCGACGAACTGTGGCTGTTGCTGCTCGCCGGCCTCCAGTCCGTGCCCGACCCGGCGGGTCTCCTCGGCCGGGTCTACGGGCATCTGGGCCCCGACGGTTCCGCCGCCGCCCCGCGCACCGGCCCCGGACGAGCGGCGGGCACGGCGCGCTGAGCGGGAACGCTGACGTGGGTGTGCCCCCCCCCCGGCGGGGGGGGGGGGGCGCCCCCGCGGGGGGGCGGGGCGGGGGCGGCGCGCGCCCGCGCGGGGGGGGTGGGTGGGTTGGGGC